>CAKRJT010000029.1 GCA_934351925.1 uncultured Lachnospiraceae bacterium | reverse complement strand
AAAAAGTAAGCAATGCTCCGGAAAAAGTAAGCAATGCTCCGGAAAAAGTAAGCAATGCTCCGGAAAAAGTAAGCAATGCTCCGGAAAAAGTAAGCAATAATTCCGAAAAATATTTACAATTATTGCAGATGGCACAGGTATCGGAAATATATTTGTCAAATATTAAAAAAATACTTGAACAATGTAGTACAGACACTGTATTTGGACAGAAAAATATAATGGAATGGCTAGGGTGCTCAAAGTCTAAGGCTACGAATATATTGAATGCCTTAAAAAAAGCAAATGTAATAGAGAAGGTTACAGGTTTTGGAGCAGGCAAATATAGATTTATTATCCTTTAGAGAAGATAATACAACTATATCATGTTTTGCTGATTGGCAGTAGAAGAAAATAATATCATAATTAAACTGCAAAAGATGATGATCTATTACAATATGGAGAATTTAAAGAATAATAATATGAACTTGTATTAAAGCAAGCAGGATTTTATAAGCAAAGATTGGAACAAAATGAAAAAGCTATCAACAATTAACAGAAATGACCTACTCCTAGGCGCAGGGCTTTTATTGGCTGCCCTGTGCATTTGGTGTGTCATTTTTTTTGTGCAGAAAAATGGGAGTAAGGAAGGGCTGATGGTGGTTGTCACCGTAGATGGGGAAGAATATTACAGCGGTTTGCTGTCGGGAGAAAATCAGCATGGGGAAAGAAGAGAGATAGACATAGACGGCCACAACAAGGTGGTTATCGCAGACGGTGAGGCATGGATGGAGTCCGCCGACTGCCCGGATAAGCTGTGTATTTCGCAGGGAAAGATAAGCAGGACGGGGCAGACGATTATATGTCTGCCTAATAAGACCATGGTGACGATTAAAGGGGGAAAGAGTGAGTATGACGGCGTTGCACAATGATGAACAAAAAGTGGCTCCGGCAGGTGATAAAGGGTTGGTAGGTGATAAGCGGATGAAAGGTGATAAGGGTAACACTGAAGCGACCAAAAATAATCGTCCACATAGCACACGCAGTGTCGCCTTCTGCGGCATGTTCACCGCGGTGGCAATCGTGATGGGCTACATAGAGAGCTTTATAGTTGTGCCGGGGCTGCTGCCGGGCATGAAGCTTGGGCTTGCCAACTGTGTCATACTTTTTGTGCTTATGAGGTATGGTGTGGGATGGGCGGCACTTGTGAGTATTGTCAGGATAATCGTCGTGAACAGCCTGCTCGGAAATATGACGGCTGTGGCGTTTTCTCTTGCGGGGGCGGCGCTTAGTATACTTGTCATGAGCCTGCTTAAAAAGAGTGGACGCTTTTCGATGGTGGGAATGAGCCTTGCGGGAGGCGTGGCGCATAATCTGGGACAGGTGCTTGTGGCGATGGTGATATTTGAGAATGTCGGAATGTTCTATTATTTTCCGGCGCTGATTGTGACGGGGGTTGTGGCAGGGATATTTGTCGGGATTGCGGCGGGTTTGGTCTGGAAAAAGATAGATAACAGGACTAAATGCTAACTAAGATTTGATTATTTGTTGTTTTTGTGGTTGTTGCAAGATAATAAAAATGGTATGATAATGGCTGGAGTATGAAAGTGGTCTCTCATAACAACGAATGGAGGAAATGCTTATGAAGTCAAAATTTGGTTCAAGATTGAAAAGAATTATTTTTACCGCAGTTGCCCTGATACTGTTTCTGGTGGCTACCAATCCGGCAATACTGTGGTTCCTGCCTGAGAGCACGAAGGAGTCCATATCCGAGTCGTGGCAGCGGGTTTTTGGCGATGTGGGAGCGGTGACTAAGACGGTGCACATCAACTGGATAACGATTTTTCAGGTGATTGCCATTATATTGTTTATGATACTTGCTGCCAACATTTTTAAGTTTGTTGTTGAAAGAATACATCCTAAGACGGGAAAGGGAAAGAGTATACATTCGCTGTTTTCGAGCGTAATCACATATATGATTTTTCTGGTGGCATGTGTGTGGTGTCTGTCGGTGATAGGTGTCAACATAAGTACGATATTTGCCAGCATAGGAATTCTGGCTCTCATAGTCGGCTTTGCTGCTGAGAGCCTTATCGCGGACATTATAACGGGAATATTTCTTGTTTTTGAGGACGAGTTCAATGTCGGGGATATAATCGAGATAGGAAGTTTCAGGGGCGAGGTCATAAGCATTGGAGTTCGTGTGACCTGCGTGCGCGACAGCGGCGGCAACGTGAAGATGATTAATAATTCGGATATAAGGAATGTCCTGAACCGTTCCAAGTCGATAAGCAAGGCTGTGTGTGACATTCCGATTTCCTACAATGCTGACCTTGGCGAGGTCGAGGCTGCGCTCGCGGAGATTTTAAAGGAAATTCCGAAGAATTATCCGGAGGTATTCAAGGAGTCTGTCAACTATGCGGGCGTGCAGGAGCTTGCCGAGAGTTCTGTCAATTTAAGGCTGGTGGCTACGGTGGCAGAAAAGGACGTGTTTACAGCCGTGAGAATTATGAACAGGGAGGTAAAAATCGGCTTTGACAAGGCTGGTATTGAGATACCGTTCCCTCAGATTGTCGTACATATGTCGTAAGGTGGTGAACTGCCATGAGAAAAAAGGACAGACATGAGGAAATCTCTGATTTTCCAAGCACGAGAATGGACATGGAATATGGAACAGCGGGAAGTACGCAGGACAACGGACAGGAGGAACAGGAGAGGTATCGCGAAAGGACAGCCTCGCAGAGAAAGCGCGTTAAGAAATGCTGTATGCTGTTCTCCTCAGCCGTCGCGGGTGTTGTGGTGATATACAACTCGTTTGGGATAGACCTTCTGAAAAAAGATATTTTTGCCGACACGCATTTGGAGGAGACGGTATCCGGGGAAAACATACCTGAGGCTATGGTGCCCGAGCCTGATATATCAGAGCCCGCGGTATCTGAGCCGACGACCACACAGTCCGGGAGCGATGATCATGAAATGGAGGGCGGATATGGGGACGAGGAGTTCCCTGTTCTGCCGAATATGGCTGTCGATACCATGATGAACGAGGATTTCATAATTGTTGCCGATGCGGACAATCCTGACGGGGTGTACATTCATCTTAATGACAGGCTTATCGGAAACAGGGGAACAGTCGAGGATATCACGTACGATGAGGAGACCAACACGCTCGTGCTCGACAATGCCAGAGCTGATGTTATAGTGGCTAATCTTATGGGAAACGGTTTTAAAGTGGAGCTTGTCGGTGAGAGCCATATCGGAATGATAATAGTTTACGGGTTTTACTACGGGGGAAGCGTGACTTTCACTGGCGACGGCAGCCTGTATGTGAATGAGAGCCGTGAAAATGATATAGGAATACTGCTCGAGGCGGAGTATTCAAAGAGCTGTATCATGGTGGACAGAAACGTGACCATAGAGTCTTACGGCACGGAGGCTGCAATCATGGTATTTGACACGAAGGCTGACAAGGGACTGTATTACTTGAAGCCGCAGAAGCTTGAGGGTGGCATCAGATGTGCCGGCGACAGAAGAGAGTACGGCGTGAGCGGCGAGGAGAGCAACGGCGAGCAGGACGACTGGACGATAGTGGACGCCGACGATGAGACGCAGATTGCAGGGAAGGTTATTATATCCCCGGTTTACAATTAAGTTCCCTTTTTTAAATCCCATAGTTGCAAAACTTAGCGTTTAAGGTTATTATATAAACAAGTGTTTTGGTTCAAGGATTTGAACATAAATATAATTTTGATTTTGAAAGGATTTTTTATAATATGAAGGGCGAAGTTTTCCAGTTATGCAGTATCATAACATCTGCTAAGAATGCATTAAACACTAAGACATTTATACAGTACGAGCCGCTTGGCTATGAGCTTGACACGGTTTTTCAGTTTATTCCGGAGACAGAGGGGGAGAAGGGAGAGCTTGTGCAGGGCGTTGACGGCTGGTATGCAAGATGTGCGTACAACGGCATGGAGGATGTGAAGCTGCTTGCGCCTACTGCTGTTAAGGACAGGAGAATACTGGGCTTTGTAAATACATCACAGAACATCATGCTCTGCTTCTATCCTAATGAAGAGATACATATGTGGATGCCTAGATGGGTGATGGACAAGGAGAAGAAGGGCTGGAGAATAATCTACAATGAGACCATCTGGAAAAATCACCCGGAGGGAAAGCCTATGTATAAGGACAACACTCCGGAGTTCAAGGAGGCTCTCGAACAGATAAGCCGCTTTGCCAAGGAACTCGGCTTTGAGGGCTGGGGTTATGTCTTTGACCGCTCCATAAGCATGCTTGAGGGAGGTTTTGACTATACTGCGGACGATGAGAAGATACGCGAGGAGCTCAAGAAGAAGGGACGCCCTATGCCGCCTAAGAAGCATCTTGCGCTTCCGCCTCACAACAGGGACGTGTTCGAGGCTGCATCAAACGCAGATGTGTTCGCAGGTATGGGCTCATGGAATGACGGACCTGCCGCAAAGGCTGCCGCTGAAGGCAGGGAGAAGGAGTACAATGAACTCTCCGATAAGCTCTTCAACCAGATAGCACTCGCCTTGATGTACGCGATTAACCAGTGGTAGGCGCAGACTATGATTTCATATATAAAAGGTGAACTGGTCGAGGTGACCGAGGATTCCGTGGTGCTCGACCACGGTGGAATGGGCTTTTCCATTATGATGCCCGGCTCGATACTTGCAAAGCTGCCGGCGATAGGCAGCGAACTGAAGGTGCATACATATCTGTATGTGAAGGAGGACGTGCTTGGTCTGTACGGTTTTCTGACGAAGGACGATCTTAAGGTGTTCAAGCTGTTGATTACGGTGAGCGGAATAGGACCTAAGGGCGCGCTTGCCATACTGTCGACGATGTCGCCCGATGATCTGAGATTTGCCGTGCTCGCGGGAGATGCGAAGACCATATCGAAGACTCCGGGAATAGGAAGCAAGACGGCACAGAAACTCATTATCGAGCTGAAGGACAAGCTGAAGATAGAGGACGTGCTTGACGGAGCTGACGGCGGCTATGAGGCTCAGAGCGATATGGCTGATATGGCGGCTGCTGAGGCTGTCATGGCACTCACGGCGCTTGGCTATTCGGCCGCTGATGCCACGAGGGCGGTCAAGCTGGTCGACAGTACCGGGGATATGGACTCGGAGACGCTCTTAAAGGCAGCGCTTAAGAAGCTTGCATTTATGTAGGATTTATGCAGGTTTCTGGTAGGGATAGTTTATGGATATTAGGGAATGGAGCGGCAGTTGATGGAAAAGAGGATGATTTCCACTGAATTTACGGAAGAGGACATGCCTATTGAGTCGAGTCTTCGTCCGATGGCACTGGCTGATTACATCGGCCAGGAGAAGGTGAAAAAAAATCTTAAAGTATATATAGAAGCGGCAAAGAGCAGGCAGGAGGCACTTGACCACTGCCTTTTCTATGGACCGCCGGGACTTGGAAAGACCACAATAGCTGGTGTAATTGCAAACGAGATGGGTGTACATCTTAAGGTCACGTCGGGGCCTGCGATAGAAAAGCCGGGGGATATGGCGGCGATACTCAACAACCTTCAGGAGGGAGATCTGCTGTTTGTCGATGAGATACACCGCCTTAACAGACAGGTGGAGGAGGTGCTGTACCCTGCGATGGAGGACTTTGCCATAGATATCATGATAGGCAAGGGCTCCTCGGCGCGCTCGATAAGACTTGACCTTCCTAAATTCACGCTTGTCGGGGCGACAACGAGGGCGGGACTTCTTACCGCACCGTTGAGAGACCGCTTCGGTGTTATCTGCAAGATGGATTTTTATACGGAGAGCGAGCTGAAGAAGATTATTCTGCGCTCTGCGAAGGTGCTCAATATAGAGATAGACGATGCCGGCGCTGAAGAGATGGCAAGACGTTCAAGGGGAACACCGCGTCTAGCAAACAGGCTTCTAAAGAGGGTGCGCGACTTTGCACAGGTTCAGTATGACGGTAAGATAGATTATGAGGTTGCGAAAGCCTCCCTCGACAGGATGGAGGTCGACAAGATGGGGCTTGACAGGAGCGACAGACTTATTCTTACCACCATAATGGAGAAGTTTGCGGGCGGACCGGTAGGTCTCGACACGCTCGCGGCTGCTATAGGCGAGGATGCAGGAACAATAGAGGATGTATATGAACCTTATCTGATACAGAATGGCTTCATAAACAGGACCCCTAAGGGGCGTGTGGCAACACAGCTATGCTATAAGCATTTTGGAATTGAACATTAGAACACGGATTGGAATGTTGCAATGATTATGGATAATATAAAGGTCATAGCGCATATTTATACGGATTTCGACGAGAAGTTCGGTATTCCGAGGCAGAGTGGAATAGTGAAGCAGTGCAGGGGCAGAATTGTGTTCGAGCCTGAGTACAGGAATGCCGACGCGCTTGCCGGAATTGAGGGTTATTCACATCTGTGGCTTATCTGGAAATTTTCGGAGAGCGTGAGGGAGGAGTGGAGCCCGACCGTGCGCCCGCCTAGACTTGGAGGAAATAAGCGTGTCGGCGTGTTCGCGACGCGCTCACCGTTTCGGCCTAACCCGATGGGTCTGTCCTGCGTGAAGCTTGAGCAGGTCAGCTTAGACGGTGCTGACGGACCGGAGCTTATAGTGTCGGGTGTTGATATGCTAAACGGTACTCCGATTTATGATATCAAGCCCTATCTTTCCTATACGGACAGCCACCCTGATGCGGTGTGCGGCTTTGCCGATGCGGTGAGAGATTACGGGCTGGAGGTTCTGATTGACGATGAGCATGCTTCACTTCTGGATGATGAGAGTCTTGCTGCGTTAAAGGAGCTCTTATCGCAGGATCCGAGACCGGGCTACAGACATGACGGTGCTGACGAGGACAGAATATACGGAATGAGCTATGCAGGCTGCAATATAAAATTCTGCGTCAAGGGCAGGGTGCTCAGTGTGACTGAGATAAATCGTGCATAATTTTTGTTGTGCGTAAACAGCTTATGTGCTATAATATACAAGTGTTTGTAGCTTTTACACATAGAATAATATCTGCAGTCAGATATATGGGCGGATATTATATTGATAAGGAGTGGATTGTATGCCAACGAAGAACGAAGCAGAGGTGCTGATAGGCGGCAAGGTTATTACACTGAGCGGATATGAGAGCCGCGAGTACATACAGAAGGTGGCAGCATATCTGGACAACAAGTTAGACGAGCATAAGAAGATGGAGTCGTATAACAGACTTCCGTTGGAATTTCAGAATATTATGATCCAACTGAATATTGCAGATGAGTATTTTAAGGCTAAGAAGATAGCGGATACTCTTGAGGGGGACCTTGAGAGCAAGGACAAGGAAATCTACGACCTCAAGCATGAGCTTATTGCATTACAGAACAAGTTCGACAAGCAGGCGGACGAGCTTGCCCGGCTTAAAAAGGATGTACAGGAATATAAGGACACTATTGTTAAGTTAGAAGCACAAAAGGATACGAGGCATCATTGATTATCAGGGGATTTCCACAGCGGAAGCCCCTTTTTTATATAATAGGAAGTTTCTTTGAAATTCCCTATTATATAAAAGCCCTACAGGCAGAAAGTGACGGGAATGAAGATGAGTGAAAACGGCAGCATAATATATGAGAACAGATTAAAAAACAGGGAGGTGCTCGCACCTGCGGGAACCTATGAATGTTTCAGGGCGGCGATAAATGCGGGTGCTGATGCGGTGTACCTTGGCGGCAGCATGTTCGGTGCGCGTGCCTTTGCGGGCAATTTTGACAGGGACGAGCTGTTAAGCGCCATAAGGACGGCACACCTGTACGGAAAAAAGGTGTACCTTACAGTGAACACGCTTTTAAGAAATGACGAGCTTGAGGTGCTGGCGGAGTACATCAAGCCGTTCTACGAGGCGGGACTTGATGCAGCCATCGTTCAGGACTACGGTGTGTTCTCGGTTCTGCGGGATAGCTTCCCGGGGCTTGACCTGCATGCGAGCACCCAGATGACCATTACGGGAAAATACGGAGCGAAGCTTTTAAAGGACATGGGAGCCTCGAGGGTTGTCACTGCGAGAGAACTCTCGGCGGCTGAGATTAAGGACATACATGATAATGTAGATGTGGAGATAGAGAGCTTTGTGCACGGGGCATTGTGCTACTGCTATTCGGGACAGTGCCTTTTGAGCAGCATGATAGGCGGAAGAAGCGGAAACCGCGGAAGGTGTGCACAGCCGTGCAGACTGACCTACAGCATGAACGGAATTAACGACAGATATCTTCTTAGCCCTAAGGACATGTGCACACTTGAGGCGATACCTGATATCCTCGATGCGGGTGTGTACTCCCTTAAAATCGAGGGAAGAATGAAGAGCCCCGAGTATGTTGCGGGCGTGTCATATGCCTACAGAAAATATGTCGATATGTATCTTGAGAAAGGACGGGACGGCTTCAATGTCGATGAAAATGACATAAAGCGGCTTATGGATATATACAACAGGGGCGGCTTCTGCAAGGGCTTCTACTACGTTCACAACGATAAAAATATGATGACCTTTAACCGCCCGAACCATCAGGGAATAGCGGTCGGAACGATGAAAAACGGTGAGCTGGTTCTGACGGAGGAACTCAATGCGGGTGACGTGCTCGAGTTTTCCGATGGGACGGAATATACGGTTCCGGCAGCGAAGAAGGGCGGGAAGCTCACGCTTGCGAAGGGATTGCCGAGAAATCCGAAGAATGGGACGGGCGTGTACAGAACCAGAAATAATGCGCTCCTGCTGCAGTTGAGGGAAAGATATATCGACAAGGATAGGAAACTCCCGGTAAAGATGAGCATATCGCTCAGGGCAGGTGAGAGGGCACGGCTCAAGGTGACGATGGGTGAACGTGAGACAGACGTGTACGGAGATGTGCTCGAGGTATCACAGAAGCGCCCGGCACTCAGGGAGGACGTCGTAAAGCAGCTAAGAAAGCTCGGAACTACGGTGTTTGTCTGTGGGGAACAGGATATTGAGACGCAGATAGAGGGGAGTCCGTTCGTTCCCGTAAAGCTGTTAAACGATTTAAGAAGAGATGCTTTATCGGAGCTTGAGGAGAGGCTGCTGTCGGAAAATGCGCCCGACAGGAAAGCGTGCCCGGAGGCTGCTCACGATGATGAAAAGCAGCAGGGTATGGATGGTACAGAACGCAGTGCAGGGGCTGAACATATGAAGCTTACGGTTCAGGTTATGAGCGTGGAACAGCTCGGGGCAGTGTTAAAAAAAGCCGGTGAAGGGGTGGATGGACTGCCTGTGTCAAGGATATATATTTCAACCGAGCTTTCGGGCATTGACGGCGCCATCAAAATGAAGGGAATGGTTGATGAATACAACAGGGGTGTTCCTGACGATAATAAGAAAGTAAAGGCGTACCTTGCGATGCCGTATATTTTCAGAAGGAACACAGCCGCACTGTATGACAGAAATCTGAATGCCATAAAAGCTGCCGGCTTTGATGGCATGCTGGTGAGAAGTCCCGAGGAGCTTATGTATGTGAAGGACAACGGACTCTACGAGGAGCTTGGCGGAAGAATCGTGGCAGATTATAATGTGTATACCTATAATAAGCCGGCGTTTTGGGAGTATGAGAGGCTTGGAATACATGACTTTACGCTCTCCGAGGAGCTGAATGTGGGTCAGCTAAGGGGGCTGTGCCGCTCGGTGAAGGCTGGGAACATGTATCTTGAGAAGCTGGCATACGGCTATCTTCCGCTTATGGTCACGGCGGGCTGCACACTTAAATATACGGCTAAGGATAAGCCGTGCGGCAGACCGGGGGTATACCATCTCACGGACAGGAAGGGCAAGCAGCTTGCAGCAGTGAATAGCTGTGCTTACTGCTATAATCTTATATTGAACAGCGTCCCGGAGTACCTTCTCGACAGGAAGGAGGAGCTGCATGACATGGGTGTGGCTGCGGTAAGAATGTCCTTCACGATTGAGACCGCGGCTGAGGTTGAGAAACTTATTATGACCGCGGGAGAGTGTGTTAAAGACTATACGAGAGGACATTATAACAGAGGAGTAGATTAAGTGATTAATATAGTAACGGCTATATCAAAATATGTTTTTTTACTGTTTGGGGCATTTTTCTGCCTCCATGGTTTTCTGGGGCATGTGTTTTATAAGAAAAGGCGTGAGCAGGGAAGGACGAGGAAGGGCATTGTGCAGATAATAATTGTGCTGTGCATGACTGTACTTGGAAATGTCATTCTGTTTATGAACAGGGCGGATTTCCTGTTTATTGTATTCCTGTTTATGGAGCTGTTTTACTTCTTTTTCCTGATGAACATATTTCCTATGATTTATCCGAAATGCAACAGGATTCTGTTAAACGACATGGCGTTTCTGATGTGCGTCGGAATGATAATGCTTGCAAGACTTGACACGAATAAGCTTATAAGGCAGTATCTGCTTATCTGGGGCGGAACTATTGTGCTGCTTTTAGTACCCGTGATAGTCGAAAAACTGCATTTTCTTATCAAGCTGGATGTCCTGTACTGCGTTGTGGGAATAATGCTGCTTGGAATAGTGTTCGTGCTGGGAAATACGGTGTATGGCGCCAATCTTTCAATAAATATCGGCAGCTTTTCACTGCAGCCGTCAGAGTTTGTGAAGCTTACATACGTTATGTTCATAGCCTGTATGCTTTACAAGGGAAAATCGCTTGGAAGGATAGCGGTTACGTCGGTGTGCGCCGCGGCACATGTGCTTATACTCGTGGCGTCTAACGACCTCGGTGCGGCGCTGATATTCTATGTGACCTACGTTGTCATGCTCTATGATGCCACCCACAGGCACAGATATCTCATCCTCGGAGGCGTGTGCGCTCTTGTGGCGGGTGTTGGAGCATATTTCGTGATATCGCATGTGAAGGTCAGGGTTGATGTATGGATAAATCCTTTTAAATACATTGACGGTAAGGGCTACCAGCTCGTGCAGTCGATATTTGCCATCGGTAACGGCGGCTGGTTCGGAACGGGACTGACAAAGGGACTGCCGGGTTCGATTCCTGTCGTGACCAAGGACTTCATCTTTCCGGCGATATCTGAGGAGTTCGGCGGTCTGTTCGGCATCATCGTCATAATGGTGTGCCTTAACGTGTTCTTTGAGATTATAACGGTGCTATCCGAGAATAAGGACAGCTTTAACAGGCAGCTTCTAGGCGGCTTTGGAATAATGTATATTTTCCAGTGCTTTTTAAATATTGGCGGCACGATAAATTGTATCCCGAGCACGGGAGTCACACTTCCGTTCGTAAGCTACGGCGGCAGCTCGGTCATAAGCTCTATGATGATGATTGCCATTGTGCAGGGAGTGGCTGCAAAAAATACCGGGGAGAACACCGGCGAGCAGGCTGTGCGCTCACCGAGAATGGTTGTGGGAAGCCTTATTCTCGTGCTGATAATAAGTGCATATTATATATATGAGCTTGCCTCGTTTGACGAGAGTATCCTTGACTGTACCTATAACAGGAGACTTTCTAAGATGCAGGAGCAGACAATACGAGGCTCAATCTATGCGGCTACAGGTGAGGAGCTTGCCGCGAGTGTTGTGTCCGTGTCAGGCAAGACAGAGAGAATATATACCTATGGGCGGCTGTTCTCGCATGTGGTCGGCTACACCTACGGCGAGGGAGCAGGGCTTGAGGGTGTGCTGAATTATCAGCTCTCCAGAAGCGGTGACACCTTTGACAACAAGCTGCATGCCGAGCTGACCAATCAGAAATACAGGGGCAATTCCGTCGTGACGACGCTCGACTACGATATGCAGAGCGCCGCTTACGACGCGCTCGGAAACAACAAGGGTGCGGTCGTGGTTATGGACAGAAAAGGCGCTGTCATAGCGATGGTATCAAAGCCTGATTTCAACCCGAATACCTTCATGGCGGAGGGGACAGATGCCGAGGCAGATGCACCACTGTTAAACAGGGCGGTGGCAGGACTGTATCCGCCGGGCTCCACCTTTAAGACGGTTACGCTTCTTGCATATTACAGAGAGTGCGGAGCCGATGAGAGGTTTAAGAACTTCGTGTACGAATGCAGCGGGGTCTTTACAAAGGGGAATATTTCCGTCGCCTGTGTCGGACACACGGCGCACGGCAGCGTTGACACCTACGGCGCGTTTGCACATTCCTGCAACGGGGCGTTCATAACGATGGGTCTTGACACGGATATAGCTATAAGCATCGAAACGGCGGAGGAACTCTTATTCAATCAGGAGCTGCACTACCATGACGGGCTTGGGCTTGTCACGGGAAAGTCGCAGTACACATTAGGTAAAATGTCGCCTGAGTGGGAGTTTGTGCAGACCAGCTTTGGGCAGGGTGCGACTCTCATAACGCCAATTCACAACGCGCTCATAATGCAGGCGGTGGCAAACGGCGGCGTATTGTATGAGCCGTACATCGTGAAGGCGATACTCACGCCCGATGGAAGGACGGAGTATTCATACGACGGCATGGGCGGTGATGAGTATTACGGTGAGGTTATGGACAGCGATGAGGCAAGGATGCTTTCAGAGCACCTAAAGCAGGTTATTGAGGTGGGCTTTCCGCATGTGTTTTCAGAGGTTCCATACGAGGCAGCGGGCAAATCGGGAACTGCACAGTATGGTACGGAAGGGTATGAGCACTCACTCTTTGTGGGCTATATGCCCTATGATGATCCTGAGATAATAGTCAGTGTCGTGCTCGAGAGTTTCAATGAAAACGGAACGCCGGACAGGTATGCCGTTAATGTGGCGAAGGATATTTTTGATGCCTGGTATGATAAAAAACATTGATATTGTGTAAAAACTGGTTTATACTATACACAAGTCATATGTGACACACCATAATACAGGAGGGATTGCTGTGATACAGGCAACTAGCTGTGGCGGTGTGGTTATATTCAGAGGAAAGATACTTGTTCTGTACAAGAATTATAAGAACAAGTACGAGGGCTGGGTGCTTCCGAAGGGAACTGTCGAGGAAGGCGAAGATTATAAGGAGACAGCACTTCGTGAAGTGAAGGAAGAAACAGGAGTATCAGCCCAGATTATCAAGTATGTAGGAAAGAGCCGGTACACATTTTCAGTGCCTTCAGATGTCGTGGACAAGGAGGTTCATTGGTATCTGATGATGGCAGACAGCTACTACAGTAAACCGCAGAAGGAGGAGTTCTTTGAGGACTCCGGCTATTACAAGTTCCATGAGGCGTACCATCTTCTCAAGTTCTCGAACGAGAAACAAATATTGGAGAAGGCGTATGCAGAGTATCTCGAACTCAGAAAAGCCAATCTGTGGGGAAATAAGAAGTATTATTAGTCATATTCGCCACTTATGATGAGCACAAAAAAGACCGCGCAGGAAATTCTGCGTGGTCTTTTTTGAACTATAAAAAAGACAGCAGTAAATGCTGTCTAATCATGCGGATGGCGGGAGTCGAACCCGCACGATGTCACCATCGGCAGATTTTGAGTCTGCTGCGTCTGCCATTTCGCCACATCCGCGAACTAGTTCATAATAACAGATATCAAAGAAAAATGCAAATGTTTTTTTCGGTTGTGTGAAAAAAGATTAGGAGTCAATCTTCTATTTACTTTTTGGTGTTAGTGTCTTAAAATAGAATAGATGAATTAGAAGTTATTGGTAGGGGGGCGGCTGCCGTGGAATGTCAGGAATTTAGAAAATCCATACCGGAATTTGTTGATATGAGTCTTAGATATGACAGGATGGCACAGTGCCTTTCACATGTAAAGGGCTGTCCGTCGTGCAGAGACGAGCTTGAGATATATTTTATTGTAGAACGTGGAATCAAGGACAACGCGGCGTTTGACGGACCTTTTGTTCTCAGGAATATTGTGAATGAATGTTTTGCGAAGGCGCAGCACAAAATAAATATTGGGCGCAGACACAGAAGAATAGCTGAGATGCTCAGAATTTTTATATATATAGTGCTGCTTGTGGCGGTGATTGCGCTCGTGACGTACCTTTTATAGCAGGAGGAGATTTTGGATGAAGAAATTGGTTTTAATAGATGGACACAGTATACTCAACCGTGCATTTTACGGGGTGCCGGAGCTGACTAACTCCGAGGGACTCCACACGAATGCGGTCTACGGCTTTCTGAATATTATGTTCAAGATACTCGATGAGGAGAAGCCGGACTATCTCACGGTAGCGTTTGACCTAAGCGCGCCGACCTTCAGGCATAAGATGTACGATGCATACAAGGGCACGAGAAAGCCGATGCCGCATGAGCTTGTTGAGCAGGTTCCGCTCATCAAGGAGGCGCTCACCGCGATGAACGTGTGCGTCGTCACGAAGGAGGGCTATGAGGCGGACGATATTCTCGGAACGCTTGCAAAGAGGGCTGAGCGCGAGGGGATGGTGGTGTCCGTGGTGTCCGGTGACAGGGATCTTTTACAGCTTGCGACGGACAACATAAAAATCCGTATTCCAAAGACCAAGAAGGGAACCACTGAGATTGAGGATTACAACACGGCTCAGGTTGTCGAGACCTACGGCGTGACGCCGGTTGAGTTCATTGACATGAAGGCTCTTATGGGCGATGCGTCCGACAATATCCCGGGAGTTCCCGGAATAGGAGAAAAGACTGCCGGGGCAATCATTTCAAAATATCATTCCATAGAGAACGCCTATGAGCATGTTGAGGAGCTGACTCCGAACAAGGCAAAGAATAATCTTAAGGAGTACTACCCGCAGGCACAGCTTAGCAAGACGCTTGCCACAATCAACATAGAGACACCGCTTGACTACTCGTTTGACAATGCCGGGCTTGGCGATATGTTCTCGAAGGAGGCATACCAGCTCTTTAAGAGGCTTGAGTTCAAGTCCGTTCTCTCGCGCTTTGAGAAGAGTGCGGAGGCGTTAAGCGACGATGAGCTTGAGAAAAATTTCAGGATTATAGAGGACTTAAATGAGGCAGAGAGCTTCCTCACCTCGTGTGAGAACTGCACGACAGCCGGAATATTTGCGGTGCCGGACAGAAGCGGCAGACTTCTCGCCGTGGCATATAGCACGGACAACAAGGAGTTGACGGCGTATATACCTGTGGGGGGCTTTATGACGGCGGAATATATAACCGACAGAACACTTGCACTCATAAAGAGGCTCCACGACAGCGGAAGGAATGTCTGCTTCATTAATCTCAAGGAGCAGCTTGAGCTTCTGCCTATAGCTGAGGAATGTGGTGCACAGGACGCGGCACTTATGGCGTACCTGCTTAACCCGCTCAAGGACACCTACCGGTATGATGATATAGCGAGGGATTTCCTCGGAATGTTGGTCAAGTCGCGTGCAGACATTATGGGAAAGGCAGACTACGAGGACTCTGGCAAGGCATATGCGTGCGCCTGTTACAATGCGTACACGGCTGCGAGGTCGTATGAGGTGTTAAGGCAGAAGCTTGTGGACGAGGATATGTCAGAGCTGTATGAGAATATAGAGAAGCCTCTCGTCTATGCGCTCAAGGAGATGGAGAACAACGGCATACTCGTGGACAGGGAAGCGCTTATAGCATATGGAGATATGCTTAAGGAGAAGATTTCCGTTGTCGAGAAGGAGGTCTATGAGCTGGCAGGGACGCAGTTTAACATAAATTCACCTAAGCAGCTCGGGGAGGTGCTTTTCGGACAGATGGGACTGCCGGGCGGAAAGAAAACCAAGACAGGCTATTCCACGTCGGCAGATGTGCTTGAGAAGCTTGCACCTGAGCACCCGGTTGTCGGAAAGGTGCTCGAGTACAGACAGCTTACGAAGCTCAATTCAACCTATGCTGACGGACTGTTGCAGTACATCTCTGAGGATGGAAGAATACATGGCAAATTTAATCAGACGATAACAGCTACCGGAAGAATAAGCAGTACAGAGCCGAATTTACAGAATATTCCTATAAGAATGGAGCTTGGAAGCAGAATAAGACAGGTGTTTATACCTAAGCCGGGATTCGTGTTCCTCGACTCCGATTACTCACAGATTGAGCTTAGAATACTTGCCCATATGTCGGGCGATGAGAACCTTATCGCGGCATACAACAGCGATGAGGACATTCACAGGATTACGGCATCGCAGGTGTTCAACACACCTCTTGCAGAGGTGACAAAGACACAGCGAAGCAACGCGAAGGCGGTCAATTTCGGTATTGTCTATGGAATAAGCTCATTCGGGCTCAGCCAGGATCTGAGTATATCGAGAAAGGAAGCCGCAAAGTATATCGAGAAATATTTCGAGACTTATCCCAAGGTTCACGAGTTTTTGGATGGACTTGTGGAGAGCGCGAAGAAGAACGGCTTCTCGGTCACGATGTTTAACAGAAGAAGACCGATACCGGAGCTTGCAAGCAGTAATTTTATGCAGAGAAGCTTCGGGGAGAGGGTTGCGATGAATGCACCTATACAGGGAACTGCGGCGGATATCATCAAGCTTGCCATGATCGGCGTTTACCATAGGTTAAGGGAACTTGGGCTTAAATCAAAGCTTATTTTGCAGGTGCATGATGAGCTTCTTATAGAGACGGCGGCGGACGAGGTGGAGACTGTGAGAAATATACTCGACGAGCAGATGAAGAATGCCGCAAAGCTGTCGGTGGCTCTCGTTGTTGACACGAATGAAGGCGCTAACTGGCTTGAGGCCCACTAGCGTATCACTTTTTTGTAAGATTGGAGAACAGTATGAGGATTATCGGTGTCACCGGAGGAGTCGGTGCGGGAAAATCCACAGTGCTTAATATGCTTGAAGAGATGACAAGCTGTATTGTCATAAGAACAGATGAGGTTGCTAAGGAGACCACGGCACCGGAAGGCGAAGCATACGAGCAGATTGTGGAGCTTTTAGGCAAAGAGGTTCTTGCAGAGGACAAAAGCATAGACAGACGAAAGATGGCGGCGCGCATTTTCTCCGATGAGAAGCTGTGTGCGAGGGTTAATGCTGTTATCCATCCGCTGACAAAAAAAGAGGTTGAAAGACGGCTTAGGAGAGCGGCGGAGGCAGGGATATACGATTACGCCTTTGTGGAGGCGGCACTTCTTATCGAGGCGGGATATGATGATATCTGTGAGGAGTTCTGGTATGTGTATGTTCCGGGTGAAGAGAGAATAAAAAGACTTATGGCTGACAGGGGCTACTCAAGGGAAAAATGCATTTCCATAATGAGCAATCAGCTTTCGGATGAACAATTCAGAAAATGCTGCAGGCATATCATAGATAATTCATATGATGGCGATACTACCAAAAAACAGCTTGAGAGCTTACTTTTATCAGCTAAAAACAGGACAGGTGGGGAAGATAATGAATGAGACAGTATTTTGTCCGGATGATTTTGTGTTCGGACTAGACATTGGAACAAGAAATGTTGTCGGGACGGTCGGATATATGAAAAACGGACGCTTTCAGGCGGCAGCGATAGTTTCAAAGGAGCATGATACAAGAGCCATGCTTGACGGACAGATACATGATATAAGCAAGGTCGGTGACACAATAAGGCAGGTAAAGCATGAGCTTGAGAGCATGACGGGGAAGAAACTCAAGGAGGTCTGCATAGCGGCTGCCGGACGAGTACTCAGGACAGTTATGGTGCATGAGGACGTGGAGTTCGAGGGCGAGGTCAGGGTAAATGCCGAGAATATCTATTCGCTTGAACTTATATCAGTTGAGAAGGCACATAAGGAACTTAACCTTAAGAATGAAAAATATAAGTTCTACTGCGTCGGTTATACTCCGGTCAGATACTATCTGAATGATTACGCAATCAACAATCTTGAGGGGCATAAGGCTGAGAAGATAGGGATAGACCTGTTGGCAACCTTCCTTCCTGAGGAGGTTGTCGACGGACTGTATGCAGCGGTTGAATACGCGGGACTGACTGTGGCTAATCTCACGCTCGAGCCTATTGCGGCGATGAACGTAGCGATACCGGAGCAGTACAGACTTCTGAACATTGCCCTTGTCGACGTCGGAGCGGGAACGTCGGATATATGTCTTACCAAGGATGGAAGCATTGTCGCATACGGGATGATACCGTCGGCGGGCGATGAGCTGACGGAGATAATAGCCAAGGAATACCTTGTGGATTTTGCGTCGGCGGAGAAGATTAAGCTTGCAGCCGGAAAGAAGAAACCGATTACATACAAGGATATCATGGGAATAACGCATAAGCTCACACCATCAGATGTACACAAGCTTATAGATGGACAGCTTACGAAGCTTGCCGACGACGTGGCTGACAAGATATGCGAGTTAAACGGAGATAAGCCGGTCAGTGCCGTGTTCGTGGTCGGCGGAGGCGGCAAGTTCCCGGGATTTACGGACAAGATTGCGGACAGGCTTAAGATAGCGAGGGAGAGGGTTGCAGTCCGCGGTGAGGAGGTGCTCACGAGTATTGATTTCGTGACTACAACCGTAAAGAAGGATGCGCTTCTGGTCACACCGATTGGAATATGTATCAATTATTACAACCAGAAGAATAATTTTATATTTGCCACGATAAACGGTGAGAGGGTGAAGCTGTATGACAACAACCACCTCTCGATAGTTGACGCGGTCATGCAGTCAGGTATGCAAAACGAGAGTATATTCCCGAGACGCGGAAGCGAGCTCGTATTCACGGTCAACGGCAAGTCAAGGCTTGTGAGAGGGTCGACGGGTGAGGCCGCCATGATTCTTCTCAATGGGCGTGAGAGCAGCATGAACTCGCGTATAGCACACAATGACAGGATTGAAATACGCGAGTCCACAGCCGGTGAGCCTGGACACATTACCGTGGGTGAGCTCGATGAGTTCAAGAGCACGGTGAGCTTCATGGTCAACGACAAGCTTATCATATGTCCTAAGTTTGCGTATGTGGGAAATGAGCTCAAGGGTCCTGATTACAGCGTACAGCCGGGTGATGATATCGTGATGGAGAACTATTATACGGTTAAGCAGTTGTTCGATTTTATGGACATTGACACGGCTGATAAAAAAATTACCGTGAATAATGAGCCCGCATCTGATGATACAATAGTGTATGAAAATTTTAATGTGAAGTACTCTGAGTATGACACACAAGATTATGTTCCGAGTGCAGCGGAGATAAATGATGCCGTAAGAAGCTCACAGCCTGTGACGGATGAACCGAATGTGCAGAAGGCGGACGCAGCAGGAGATTCAGGCGGGATGCAGGGGGATGGCAGCAAACAGAGTTCAGAGCCGGTTACCATATCTGTTCTGGTGAATGATACACCTGTACAGATGAGCGGAAAGAGCAGGTATACATTTGTTGATATTTTTGACTTTTATCCATTTGACTTAAAGACGGCACGGGGAACAGAATTAGTTACAAGAGTGAATGGAGAGAAGACGGAATTTACGGCACCGATTGCAGCAGGAGATAAAATAGAATTGTATTGGAGATAGCGGACAAATGTACAAGAAAGAAGAACTGGTTGAACTTGAAAAGAGATTTGCGGCGAGGCATTTTCCTGCGGTAATTCTTTTAATTATTTATCTTGTGGTTGAGACGTTTCAGAGCTTTTCGGTGGGAGCTCCGGCATTTATGAGAGCAGCAGTCGTGTGTATGGTGCTTGTGGCAGAGCAGGCCTTCAGACCGTCGGATTTTTATAATAATGCGAAGTTCATATTCGTAATGAAATATGTACAGCTACTTATTATGGCAGTTTTTATAATGCAGGATGGGTACAGAAATTATGAATATGTCATATATTTTCTCATATATATGTGTATTGCACTGGAGCTGGGAATATTCTTTGACCTGACTGACAAAGGAGCGGTTGTGCTGCATGCGCTGGTTATGAATATACCGATGCTGCTCTCCGGTGCCTTTTATGTGTTTTTTAATCATTCCCTGACCTATGTGATAACCTCGATTGTTATAATAACCGCGTTTATAATAGCTATGTATGAGGCGCTTGTTCATATTGGCAGCCGTTATGAGCACTTCGAAAACGCCGTGCTTGCCAAGGACCGAATGATAGATAAAGCTATGGATACCAACAATGAGATCATGGAAAAACAGGAAAAGCTCTATTATGTAAATGAGCAGCTTGGACTAAAGAGAATTGAACTTGAGAGTGCTAACCACAAGATAAATGCCAATAATATTGAAGTGCGTTTCCAGAATGAAATGCTTCATTATTTCACGGAGGCATTTGATATAGTGAAGATTAATGATTATTTTTCGAACAAACTTGTCAGCAGCATCGGAGTGAGATGTGCAGGGGTTCTTAAGATAAGAGATAACGGCGAAAGAAGCATATTTGATGATTATAAAAAGAGCAACCCTATCTATGACCTCGATTCGAAGTATAAACTTTTTGGAGAAGTGAGCGGCGATATGGCACAACTCCTTCTGGATACGTTTACGGCACAGGATTTTTTGAATAAAGTTTCTGACGGGCATATCCATGTATGCGAGAATGTAAAACACACGGAATATGAATTTCTAAAAAATAATCATATTTTTTCCTTTGCTGCAAAGCTTCTGTTAATTGACGGAAGGAAGGCGGGCATATATATAATCTGCCACAATGAACCGGATTTCTTTTTACACAGGGAGACGTTCTTTGATAATATTTTAGCGGAGCTTCAGGTAGGACTTAATAACGCCTTCCTGTATTCCCAGTTTGAGAATTTCGCAAAGAGAGATGGGCTTACAGGCTTGTACAACAGACGTATACTCAATAAATTTATGGAAAAATATAGACATGCAGATGATGAGCTTCGAAAGCAGACTTTGTTTGCGGCGATGTTCGATATCGACAATTTTAAGTCCATAAATGATAATTACGGGCATCTGTTTGGCGACGCTGTTATTGTAGCGGTTGCACAGACAATTCAGGGCATAGCAGAGGTACATGGAGGAGTCAGCTACAGATATGGCGGCGAAGAGTTCGTGGTTATGTTCACGGACAAGAAGCTTGATGAAGTCATTGAGGTTGTGGAACAGGCTCACAAGGCGATAAGAGAACGGGAAATATCATTCGGAGGAAGTTCAGTACATATCAATACAAGTGCCGGAATCAGTGCATATCCTGAACTTTGCGATGAGCAGGCAGCCATTATTGACAATGCGGATAAAGCAATGTATGTGTCAAAAACAACGGGCAAGGGCAAAATAACCATTGACGGACAGGGCACGGGCGTATAACATAGAACGTATATTGCTTTGAAAAGCAGCAAAGACGCTTAGAAATGGAGTAGTTAGATGAGAGTTATGAGCATTGCCAGCGGAAGCAGCGGCAACTGTATATATGTGGGTGATGATAACACGCATATTCTTATAGATACAGGTATCAGCAAAAAAAGGGTCGAGGAGGGGCTTAGGCTGTTGGATTTATCGCTTAAAGACCTTGAAGGAATACTGGTAACACATGAACATGCCGATCATATTTCAGGGCTCGGTGTTGTGGAAAGGGGAAGTGCCACTCCGGTTTATGCCACATGGGGAACACTTCAGGGAATTAAGAACACCAATCTGGGAAAAATGCCGGAGGGAATATTCAATACGGTTGAGTGCGGCAGTGAATTTAATGTGGGAACCTTGAAGATAAAGGCGGTGGCGACTTCACACGACGCATTATGTCCATGTGCCTTCCGTATCGAGTCAGGGGACAAGTCCTTCGGTCTGGTGACGGATTTAGGAGTATACGATGATTACATAGTAGACAGCTTTTCGGGAGTCAACTGTATGCTGCTCGAGGCGAACCACGACATAAGAATGTTGGAGACGGGACCGTATCCGTATCCTCTCAAACAGAGAATTCTCGGGGAAAAGGGACATTTATCCAACGAGGCAGCGGGGCATCTTATAGACCGGCTTCTTGGAGATCAGGTTCAGGAGATACTCTTAGGGCATCTGAGCAAGGAAAATAATTACCCGGACCTTGCATATGAGACAGTTAGAACTGAGATTGATATGAGTCAGAGCGAATATCATGCCTCGGACTTCAAAATTGGAGTTGCGGGAAGGGATAAGCCGAGCCATATCATTACTCTTTAATAAATGCCGTGTGTGTGGCACATGTGTATGATGCGCATGCATGTGCTGCATATATGCTATAAAATAAACCTAAAACAGAAAGGGACAACACCATGAACAAGACAATTATTACCGTAGTAGGCAGGGACACTGTAGGAATTATCGCAAAGGTATGTACATACCTCGCAGAAAATGAAGTTAATATTCTCGACATTTCACAGACGATTGTTCAGGAATATTTTAACATGATGATGATTGTTGACATGCACAAGGCTAAGAAGCCGTTTGCTGAGATTACAGAGGATCTTGATAAGCTTGGAGAGGAGATTGGTGTTAAGATAAAATGCCAGCATGAGGATATTTTTACCAAGATGCACAGAATATAGGCTGATTTATCAGTTTGTAAAATGGTATTAATTATTTCAAACAGCGGATAGGAGAAAGCTATGATTAACATTTTTGAGGTAAATGAGACTAATGAGATGATTGAACAGGAGAACCTTGATGTGCGTACCATCACACTGGGCATCAACCTGTTAGATTGTGCAGATGAGGATCTTTCTGTTACAAACGATAAGATATATAGGAAGATTACCACAGTGGCAAAGAATCTCGTGAAGGTCGGCAGGGATATAGAGAGAGATTTCGGAATTCCGATAGTGAACAAGAGAATTTCCATAACACCGATATCACTTGTAGGCGCAGCCTGCTGCAGGACACCGGAGGACTATGTGACCATCGCAAAGACACTTGACAGGGCGGCACATGAGGTCGGCGTGAATTTCATCGGAGGCTATTCTGCTATAGTGAGCAAGGGAATGACGAAGAGCGATGAGCTTCTTATACGTTCCATTCCGCAGGCGCTTGCGTCAACCGAGCTCATATGCAGCTCTGTAAATGTAGGTTCAACCAAGACAGGAATCAACATGGACGCCGTGCGTCTTATGGGTGAGATAGTGAAGGAGACCGCTGAGGCTACAAAGGAGAGGGATTCACTTGGCTGTGCGAAGCTTGTTGTGCTGTGCAATGCACCTGATGACAACCCTTTCATGGCAGGAGCTTTCCACGGTGTGTCAGAGGACGACGCGATAATCAATGTCGGTGTCAGCGGACCGGGCGTTGTAAAGCATGTTCTTGAGCAGGTGAGAGGCGAGAGCTTCGAGGTTCTCTGCGAGACCATAAAAAAGACTGCATTCAAGATAACAAGAGTTGGCCAGCTTGTTGCACAGGAGGCGTCAAAGCGCCTTGGAATACCTTTCGGTATCATTGACCTGTCGCTGGCGCCTACGCCGGCTATAGGGGACTCTGTTGCAGATATTCTGCAGGAGATAGGACTTGAGAGAGCCGGAGCTCCGGGAACGACGGCTGCGCTCGCTCTTTTAAATGACCAGGTAAAGAAGGGCGGAGTCATGGCATCATCGTATGTCGGAGGCTTGAGCGGTGCGTTCATTCCTGTGAGCGAGGATCAGGGCATGATAGACTCAGTGCTTGCAGGGGCTCTTACAATAGAAAAACTCGAGGCGATGACCTGTGTGTGCTCGGTAGGTCTTGACATGATAGCAGTGCCGGGCGACACCAAGCCAAGCACGATATCGGGAATAATAGCTGATGAGGCAGCCATAGGAATGGTCAATCAGAAGACGACGGCAGTGCGTATCATACCTGTCATCGGAAAGGGTGTTGGAGAGACTGTTGAGTTCGGCGGTCTGCTCGGCTATGCACCTATCATGCCGGTCAACTCATTTGACTGTTCGGCATTCGTGGGACGTGCGGGAAGAATACCGGCGCCTATCCATAGCTTTAAGAACTGAGGTAAGATATGAATTCTAAGGAAATTGCAGAGATAAAAAAGACCTTTAAGGAGGACAGAAGTTCAATCTCGCGCATCTGCGGGTGTTATGTGGACGGCGAGAAGAACAAGGTGACGGAGTTTAAGGAGGCATTTCTTGCACTGCCCGAGGAGGAGCTTTTTAAATATTTTTCAATATTTAAAAAGTGCCTGTCGGGAAGCCTTGGAAAGAATCTGCTCAACATGGAATTTCCGCTCGAGGAAGAACTCGAGGGTGAGAAGCATGCCCTTCTTATGAAGCTTCGTGAGACGGAGCTGAAGGATGACGAGGTCCTGCACACCTTCTATGACAGGGTTATAGAGAACTACGACACGGTGGACAACTACCTTATTATTCTCATACATCAGGCATACGATGTGCCGGGAAAGACCTCGGACAATATTGAGATGGAGGACGCATCAGATGAGGTTTTTTCGCATATTCTCTGCTGTATATGTCCGGTGTCGCTCACAAAGGCAGGGCTTTCCTATTTCGCATCCGAGGGGTGCTTTAAAAACCGTGTGAGGGACTGGGTTGTCGATATGCCGAGCGTGGGCTTCCTCTTTCCTGCGTTCAATGACAGGAGCACGGACATACATAATCTTCTCTACTATACGGCGAAGCCGGACGAGTTAAGACTTGACTTTGCCGAGCCTGTTCTCGGGTGCAACATCCCGATGTCGGCGGGAAACCAGAGGGATACCTTCAACAGCGTGATAGAGGAGGCGCTCGGTGAGGAGTGCGATTTTGATGTTGTAAAAAATATCCATGAGATAATTAATAATAAGATTGAGGAGACCAAGGAGGAGCCGGAACCACTGGAGCTCAACAAGCAGGAGGTCAGGCAGATACTCTATGACAGCGGTATTGAGAATGAACTGCTTGAGCGCTTCGACAAGTGCTATGACAGTCAGGCGGGCGGGCAGACGCCGCTGCAGGCGACGAATATTGTGGAGACAAGAAAGTTCGAGATAAAGTCACCTGCTGTTGTAGTGAAGGTCAAGCCGGACAGGACGGATCTGGTCGATACAAGAATCATAGACGGAATACCGTACCTCACCATAAGGATTGAGGACATGGTTGAGGTGAACGGAATACCGGTCAATTTCCCGGGAGTGGAAAAAGGATAAATATTACAGAATATAAATATCCTGCCGTGGAACTCTAAGTAATGAAAAATCTTCTATTTTTTATGAAAGGGAGGTGCACAGCATGGATATGAATGGAATGCCAATGGAAGGGATGGTCGGAATAGGCGGCTATCCCTTTGGTTTTATGGAGGCGCTCGCGATGGACGCGCGCCTTATGACAGGCTACAATGGCCTGACGGAGGCGCAGAAGGAGGATCTCATATTCAGATACCGTGATGCCGAGACGGAAGATGCCAGGCGTGAGCTGCTTGACATGCTTATGCCGGGAAATGATTAAGTCTCCGGACTCCGGCGCGGTACTCGTCCGGCATTGTGTGATGGAATTTATCCGCTGCCACAGAGGCATAGATATCTGAGGCGAGTATGTCAAAATGTATAAGTGAGCTGGCGTTTTCGTCCAATAACGGCATGGATCTGCCGAGGCTGTTGATAAGAATCGTATCACAGCCTTTTTTTATTGCCGCGATATAGCTCCGGCCTGCCGGGGATATAGCTAAAAGGCGGGCGTAGGGAAGCCTGCCGCTTTTAAGGTAGTCCGTGCTCAGCCTGCCTGCATCGACGGTGAAGCCCGTGAGAAGATGGAGCATGGCGCGCTTTATGCGGGCTGCGGTGATGTCGCGGGTCTTAAGCTTTAGTATAAAGTCCTCGTAGGTGCCGGAAAAGACAGCATTTCCTTCCTTATCTAAGAGCCTGTGAACGCGGTTTGCAAGCGCGGGTGTGAAGTCGCAGAAGGACTCAAGCCGGCTGCGGTTTGTAAGAAGTGCATAGCGGACGAGAGAGGACATATCATCGTTAAATACCGGGAAGGACTTATTGTATTCGGACATGAGCGCGTCACGGCTTGGACGCGGAAGGGTCGTATCAAGAAAGGAATACAGCCTGTCGTCAGATGCCATGTCTGCAACCGCGGCTCTGAAGGCGGAAGCGGAGATAAAGCCTTTTACGGCGGAGTACTCGGTGTCGTTGTAGCCTGAGCCCATGCGGCTTACCGCCACGGGAACCATGTGTGAGGAGAGTCTTTTTAACGCCTTTATATATTCGATGCCGAGAGTGTTGTTCGGTGTGAATATCCCGTCAGTACCGCCGCAGTCAATAAAAGCCCGCGCTCTTGCGGCGGGAAAGGACATTCCCGATGAGAGGCAGGAGGTCAAGGTCTGTTTAAAGGCAGGCGGCTCCTCGAGCAGAATATCCGCTGCCGTCGAGAGCATGGCGATGTCATCACACTCTGCACCGAACACGAGGTAGTCAATTGAGCCAAGTGAGTCTAAGAGGGTGACTGCACCTGAGGCAAAAAATTCTGCGCTTGCCGTGGCGTAGGCGAAGGGAAGCTCGATAACCACGTCGGCACCGCAGGCGATGGCGGCCTGTGCGCGGACGTACTTAGGTGCGATGGCGATGTCGCCACGCTGCGTAAAGCTGCCGCTTAACACGACAACAACGCAGTCTGCATTAGTCAGGCTGCGCGCTTGTTCTATGATGTACTGGTGTCCTGAGTGAAGCGGATTGAACTCCGCGATGATGGCTGTTGTGCTCATGGTTTCTCCTGAAAGTGTCAATAGCATATTTTGAACCTGATATCATACATTATAGACTAAAAACGGGAGAAATAAAATATGATATTAACATTTTTTGGGAGTATTATTGGTGTCACACAGCCCTTGAAGATAGGACAGGGCTTTCTCCTTCTGAATCGTGCTGAGCATGCGGTAGTAAGTGAGGAGCCTGCGCTCATCGTTTACCATGGTGCTCGTATCTATAGGAGTTCTTATAGGACTCTGCATAAGAATATAATCAACACTGGCAGAAAAGATTCTGCTCAGCTTTAAAAGATTAGCTGTGCTTGGAAGATTTTTTCCGGTTTCATAAGCACTGATGGTTTCCTGTGTAACCCCTAAATCTGTAGACAGCTTGATCTGGGTGATACCTTTTTCTATTCTCAGTTCGCGTATTCTGTTCGGATACATCAGGCATCCCTCCTTTTTATTCAATAACCATTTGTAAGGGTAGCATAATAATATTAAGATTACAGAAGTTCTAATTGTATTATTGACACATGAACGAAATATTATTCAGGTAAAAACACCGTACAAATAAAAAAACAAATATTAGCTGTGGGTTTAAAAAATATGTAAAGAGAGTGTAACAAGTAAAAATATATGTATTCATACGGATTTATACAGTTATATCCAGTAGAAAGTACATAATTAGTTGTACAGAAAATACTTATATTTGATACAATTTCTAATTATCAAATTCTAAAAAAATAAATAGAAAAATAGTCTTGTATTTTGAATAATCTTATCTTATAATTAAAACCGCGCTGATTTTCGATAAGGAGAATACATATTAATGAAGGAATCAGAAAAAACTGTAGGATTTATAGACATACATTCGCATATAATACCTGCCGTAGATGACGGTTCAAAGAGCCTTCAGATGTCGCTGGACATGATTGAGACAGCGTACTATGACGGAATACGGACCATAGTGGCAACGCCGCATTTTCATCCCGGGAAGGCAAAGTGCAGCGCGTCTAAGATAAGGCAGAACTATGAACTGCTTAAGGATAATGTCAAGACGCTTTACCCTGATATGGAGATTCTTCTGGGCAGGGAGGTCTACTGTGATTATGGTGCGATAGAGGCACTCGAAGATGTCGAAGATGGAGACGAGCTTCTGACAATGTTTGACAGCGGCTATGTGCTGATTGAATTCTCACCGGGAGTTGAGTATTCCACAATGCTTAACCATGTAAGAAGAGTGGTCATGCTGGGATACACACCTATAATAGCCCATATAGAGAGATACAGATGTGTTGTTGAGAAGAGCAGCCGCGCTGAGGAGATTAAAAATCAGGGAGCTGTCATTCAGATAAATGCCTCATCTGTCACGGGAAACGGCGGATTTATGCTTCACAGTTTTGTTAAGAAGATGATAAAGCACGGCATTGTCGATGTGATTGCCACCGATGCACATGATACGGATATAAGGGCTCCACATCTTTCGGAGGCATATCTGTATGTGAAGAAGAAGTATGGGGCTGACAGGGCGCGGAGCCTGTTTATGGACAGACCGTATGAGATAATCAATGAAGAAGAAGGAGATTTATAATGAACACAGACAAGAGACAGCAGGATACAGAGATCGATTTACTCTTATTACTGAGGGTACTGCTCAGCAGGATATGGTTAATAGCGATTGCGGCAGTTGTGCTTGGCATAGGTGCATTTGTTTTCTCGGCGTTCGTGCTCAATAAGCAGTACCAGTCGACGGCACAGATGTACATCATCAGCAGACAGAACGAGGGAACGACAACCTACTCGGACCTCCAGACATCTACACAGTTAGTTAAGGATTACAAGGTTCTCGTCACCAGCAGACCGGTGTTGGAGCAGGTTATAGGCAATCTCGGACTTGATATGACAACAGGCCAGCTTGAGAACTGTATCACGGTTTCAAGTGCGACGGACTCCCGTGTGCTCACGCTTACGGTTACAAGCAGCGACCCGTATATGTCCAAGATGATTGTGGACAGCCTTGCGGATGTATCCGCAGAGAGAATATGCTCGGTAATGCAGCTTGACAGCGCGAACATATTTGAGTACGGAAACATACCTACATCACCTGCATCACCTTCCGTAAAGAAGTACACCATGATAGGAATACTTCTCGGAATAGTGTTGAGCTCGGCAGTGATTATTATAATATATCTTGTCGATGACACTATCAAGACATCAGATGATATCACAGAGTATCTTGAACTCAGCACACTGGCGCTTATCCCTATTGCTGAGGAAGAGTATGACGGAGAAAGCAGCAGTAAAAAGAAAACTAACAAAAATAAGTCTAAGAGGAGTGCTTAACGAAGATGCAGGAGATAAATCTGAAATTTAATAAGAAGAATTACCGTTTAGAGGAGAGCTTCAAAAATCTTAGAACGAACATCCAGTTATGTGGAAGTGACAATAATATTATAATGTTCACAAGCTGCAGCCCGAATGAAGGTAAGAGCTCGGTTTCCCTTAACCTTGCCAGAGCACTTGCAGAGAGCGGCAAGAAGGTTATATTTATCGATGCCGATCTTAGAAAGTCAGTCCTTGTCGGACGTTACGGAGTAAGGGGCCATATCAACGGACTCTCACACTACCTTGCAGGTCAGTGTACGCTTGAGGAGGTTGTATGCAGGACTAATGTTGAGAGACTTAATGTGATATTTTCAGGAGTGGTTCCGCCTAACCCTGCAGAGCTTCTTGACAGCAAGCTGTTCCGCGCGCTCATTCCGGCATTCAAGGCACATTATGACTATGTGATTATAGATACGCCGCCTCTTGGAAACGTCATAGACGCAGCCATTATCGCCCAGTCGTGCGATGCGGCTGTTCTTGTAGTCAGCGCTGGGGACGTCAGCAGAAAGTTCGCACAGTTGACCCTTGAACAGCTCAAAAAGACGGATTGCAAGATACTTGGTGTCGTTCTCAACAAGGTAGACATGAGAGAGAACGGATACTATGGAAAGTATTACGGGAAATACTATGGAAAGTACTACGGAAATTATTCCAACCACTCATCTGAGACCTCAGCGGCTGATGACGCCGGCACTAAGGCGGACGGCGATGGAAATAAGCCTGCTGATAAGAGAACTACAGACAGGAAAACTGCTGATAAGAACAGCAGATAACAGTTTGCCGGGAGGAATACATGAGAGAAAGAATAGTTGGCGGTGCAGCACTTGCGGCAGCGGCATTTATGCTTGTTCTGGCAGTTGTGCTGAGCGTTGGAAGAGATAACAAAGGTCCGGAGATTATCATACCTTCAGGATTGTCCTATACAGATGGCCAGGATGTAGACTCGCTGTTAGAGGGAGTCAAGGCTGTTGATGCCAGGGATGGAGATGTGTCCAATACGCTTGTCGTGGAGAGCATGCTCGTACTGGGCGATGGAGACAGGGCGAAGGTTACATACATAGCGCGTGACAGCAGTAATAATGTGAGCCATGCGGATACTATTATAAGCTATAGCGGAAATGGAGATAATATATATTCGACGTTCTCGGCTGCCGATAAGGATGTTGAAACACAACAGCCGGAGACAGAGACTGAGCCTGTACACCAGACTGTGCAGGAGACGACAGCGGCCGAGCCTGTACAGCAGGAGACGACGAAGCCGGACAATGAGGATAACTCCGGGAGCAGGGAGAACATTGAAGGTGAGTCTGAGAAGGGAAGCCTGTCAGATGTCGAAAATAAATCTGACGCTGAGAACCAGTCTGATGATAAGACTAAGTCCGATGGTGAAAATGAATCAGATAGTAGATTACAGGCTTCTGATGAGCCGGAGACATCTGTTGAGCAGACGACGGCGAATTCCGGGGCTCCTGTTCTTAAGCTTGTCCAGAATGAAGCTTCCATCAACAAGGGCGAACAGTTCAAGGTGTTCAAGTTCGTTGAGAGCATCACAGATGACAAGGACGACAGGGATTATCTTTATGAGAGAATCAACATAGACGGGCAGTATGATATATATACGGCGGGAGACTATGAAATATATATATTCTGTACGGACAGCGACAGACAGCAGTCTAACAGGGAGAAGTTTATATTACATGTAGTTGAATAAGAATGTCTGACGTATGATTAGGGAGCTGAAGCGTATTTGGCTCCCATATTTTTGCCCGGAATTGATATCTGAATTCCGTGAAAAAAGAATACAGATTATACTTGTATTTTATACTATAATGGTCTATAATGAAAAACGCTGGTGTTGAAGCAGAGTTTAACTTACGATAAAGATTGAATATGTCAGATGATTAATTATTTATTAAAAAATACAAAATTACCATTGTAATTATGTAAAGAGCATATTATAATCAGTAGCGGAATTTATTAGATGACTTCAACGGTAGAAAAAGAATTTTGAGGTGTAGGAAGATGGATAAGCAGAAGAATGTACAAAAGGATAAAAGGGAGCATGTGCTAATATCACACTGGAGAGTTATTGCATTATATCTTGTGATATATGATGCGATTGCCATTAATTTTTCATTCTTTTTTGCATTACTGCTGAGATTTGAATTCAGCTACAGGAGCATCCCTGAAGCATATCTTGGTGCGTTCATCAAGTTTGCACCTATATATACATTGTTTACCATAGTTATTCACTATGTATTCCGATTGTACAGCAGTCTATGGCGTTTCGCCTCATTCAACGAACTCAATAGAATAATGGGTGCGACAGTTATCTCGGTTGCATTCCATGATATTGGAATAACGGTGCTGTTTCATCAGATGCCTGTTTCTTATTATATAGTAGGGCCGATTATTCAGCTCATACTGATAACCGGCATACGTTTCTCCTACAGATATATCACGATGGAGAGACAGAGAAGGGAACTCAGGGAGAGAACAGTCCACAATGCCATGATAGTCGGCGCAGGTGCTGCGGGACAGGTTATACTGCGCGAACTCAAGAGTTCCACGGAGTCACAGACAAAGGTGTGCTGCCTCATAGATGACAACCGCAATAAGTGGGGAAGATATATGGACGGTGTGCCGATTGTGGGCGGACGTGACAGCATCTTCGAGGCAGTCAAGAAGTACAACATCGACAAGATACTTGTGGCACTTCCGACAGCCTCCAGGGAGCAGAGAAGGGAAATCCTCAATATATGTAAGGAGACCGACTGTGAGATTAAGTCGCTTCCAGGTGTATACCAGCTCACCAACGGCTCCGTATCCTTAAGCAAGATGAAGAAAGTTGAAGTGACAGATCTTCTCGGACGTGACCAGATAAGGGTGAATATGAGTGAGATATACTCCTTCATAGAGGGCAAGGTCATCCTCGTAACAGGCGGCGGCGGCTCCATAGGAAGCGAGCTGTGCAGACAGGTGGCCAAGCATCATCCGAAGCAGCTCATTATCTTCGATATATATGAGAACAACGCATACGATATCGAGCAGGAGCTTAGAAAGAACTACCCACAGCTCGACCTCAAGGTGCTCATCGGCTCCGTAAGGGACAGCAGAAGGATAGAGAGCGTGTTCGCGCAGTACAGGCCTCAGGTAGTCTACCATGCGGCGGCACATAAGCATGTCCCGCTCATGGAGAACAGCCCTAACGAGGCAATCAAGAACAATGTAATAGGTACATATAAGACTGCATACGCCGCGATGAAGTACGGCACGGACAGATTCGTGCTCATAAGCACGGACAAGGCAGTCAACCCGACCAATATAATGGGGGCCAGCAAGAGACTCTGTGAGATGGTCATTCAGAGCATGAACGTCATCAGCAAGGACAACAGAATGGATATGCTCCCTAAGCTCTACGCACATATGGACGAGGAGAGTGAGTACTCCGAAGTCATTAAGCTGGCTGCCGCCACACAGGAGAGCGCGGCACCGGAAAAAGAAAGCGTCCGCCCTCATACACAGTATGCTGCAGTGCGCTTCGGAAATGTCCTCGGAAGCAACGGTTCGGTAATACCGCTCTTCAAGAAACAGATAGAGGCGGGCGGACCTGTGACCGTAACGCACCCTGACATAATCCGCTACTTCATGACCATACCGGAGGCTGTAAGCCTCTTGCTTCAGGCAGGCGTGTACGCCCAGGGCGGAGACATCTTCGTGCTCGACATGGGTGAGCCGGTGAAGATTGACTCGCTCGCAAGAAACCTCATAAAGCTCTCCGGCTACAGACCGGACGTGGACATCAAGATCGTCTACTCAGGACTCCGACCGGGCGAAAAGCTCTTCGAGGAGAAGCTCATGGCAGAGGAAGGCCTCCAGAAAACAGCCAACGACCTCATACATATCGGCAAGCCGATACCATTTAATATAGAAGAATTCATGGGACAGCTTGAAATGCTCGCAAAGGCAAGCTATAATAATACAGATGATATCGAGAATATCGTGGCGGGGGTTGTTAAGACTTATAGGCCGGAGAAAAAGAACGCATAATTTAATTTTTATAATTTAGGATACATTTATAAAAAGGAGAATTTATAAAATGGCTTCAGAAGAAAAGTTGACAGAAATGAAAAAAAGAAATATACCTTTCAGCCCACCGGACATATCAGAATTAGAGATAAATGAAGTTATCGAGGCACTCAAGTCCGGCTGGATAACTACAGGCCCTAGAACCAAGGTGTTAGAGAGAAGGCTTGCGGATTTCTGTCATACATCAAGGGTTGTATGTCTCAATTCTGCCACTGCAGCAGAGGAGCTTAATTTCCGTATCTGTGGAATAGGTGAAGGCGATGAGGTTATTGTACCTGCTTACACATACACAGCTACAGCTTCGGCAGCAATTCACTGTGGAGCTAAGGTTGTGTTCATAGACAGCCAGAAGGACAGCACCGAGATGGACTATGACAAGGTGGCTGATGCTATAACGGAAAAGACAAAGGCAATCGTTGCCGTAGATTTGGGCGGTATTGTAGCTGATTATGACAAGCTTTTTGAAATTGTTGAAAATAAGAAAAATCTGTTTATTGCCAAGAATGGCAATGATCTTGGTGCAAGAATCCAGCAGGCAGTAGGACGAGTTCTTGTATTTGCAGACGGTGCCCATTCATTAGGTGCATCTAAGAATGGCAGGATGGCAGGAGAGATTGCTGACTTTACGGATTTCTCGTTCCATGCAGTTAAGAATTTCACAACTGCTGAGGGAGGCGCTGCCACTTGGAGAGATATTCCGGGAATAGACAATGAAGAGATGTACCATCAGTACCAGCTTCTCAGCCTTCATGGTCAGAGCAAGGACGCACTTGCAAAGACTCAGATCGGTGCATGGGAATATGACATTGTAGGTCCTTGGTATAAGTGTAATATGACCGATATCATGGCAGCTATAGGGCTTAAACAGTTAGACAGATATCCTTCATTGTTAGCTAGAAGAAAAGAGATAATTGCAAAGTATGATGCGGTCTGCGATGAATTAGGTGTAAAGCATCTTGTTCATTACGGAGATAACTTTACTTCATCAGGACACCTTTACATAACGAGAATTCCGGGCGCTTCCGATGAGACAAGAAGAGAGATAATAATCAAGCTTGCAGAGCGTGGAATTGCAACTAATGTACATTATAAGCCGCTCCCTATGATGACAGCGTATAAGAATATGGGCTGGGATATCAAGGATTTCCCTAATGCATATGATTATTACGCTAACCTTATCACACTTCCTCTTAACACAAAGCTCAGCGATGAAGATGTGGAGTATGTGGTTGAGAATTTTAGGGATATTGTGAAAGAGTACATTTAGAGAGGACACCATTCTATGATATTGAAGAAATGGGATCAGTTCCCAGAATTTATGAGATGTCAGGAAGTTAGACCCTATTATGATATCCTTAATAAGAAAAAATTCAGTCTCGTATTAAAAAGAGCATTTGATATTGTCGTTGCCTGTATTCTGCTTGTCATATTTGCAATTCCTATGTCGATTATTGCTATTATGATTAAGCTGGATACACCGGGACCGATATTCTATCGTCAAGAGAGAGTTACTACATACGGGAAAAAATTCAGAATTCACAAATTTCGTACCATGGTCAGTAATGCAGATAAAATCGGAACAGCGGTTACGGTTGGAGGCGATGCCAGAATAACTAAGGTTGGCTCTAAATTAAGGGATTTAAGAATTGATGAAATTCCGCAGCTTCTGGATGTGCTATCGGGAAACATGAGCTTTGTCGGGACCAGACCGGAAGCCACAAAGTATGTGAAGAAATATTCCAAAGAAATGTATGCAACTCTTTTACTCCCCGCCGGAATAACAAGTGAAGCGAGCATTCGATATAAAGATGAGGCGAAACTTCTTGATGCAGCTGGCGATGTGGACAAGGTATATGTTGAAGATGTGCTTCCGGGGAAGATGAAGTATAATCTGGAAAGTATACGAAGGTTTAGCTTTGTTATGGAAATAGGTACTATGTTTAGGACGGTTTTGGCTGTGCTTGGAAAAGAATATAAATAATCTTATGAAAAAGTTGGGAACAGGAAATGGTAGATGGATTAGTTTCAATTATTATGCCTTCATGGAATACAGCAGGATTTATTGCAGAGTCAATACAGTCTGTAATTAATCAGACATATAAAAAATGGGAATTGATTATTGTTGATGATTGCTCTACGGATAATACAGATGAAGTGGTTGCTTCATTTAAAGATGATAGAATCAAGTATTTAAAAAATGAAAAAAACAGTGGAGCTGCATTAACGAGAAATAGAGCTTTGCAAGAGACAGAAGGTGAGTGGATTGCTTTTATTGATTCAGATGATCTTTGGATGCCCGAAAAATTAGAGCACCAAATAGCTTTTATGAAGAAAAATGGCTATAGTTTATCATACACAGAATATGAAAAAATTGATGAAGAATCCACTCCGTTGAATATATATGTATCAGGACCAAGGGTTGTTAATAAACGTAGAATGTACAATTATGATTATATTGGACAACTTACTATGATGTATAGCGCTAAAGAGTTTGGGTTGATTCAGATTAAGGATATTAAGAAAAACAATGATTATGCGATAAGACTTCAGCTGTATAAAAAGGCAGATACGCATTGCTATTTACTGAAAGAAAATTTAGCAAAGTATAGAGTTAGAAAAGTTAGTATAAGCCACGATAAATTTAGACGAAAGTTTAAAAGCCATTACGATTTATTCCATATGTGTGATGAAAAACCGGCTGTTGTTGCTATGTGGTATGCTTGTTGGAATATGTTTTATGGAATATCAAAAAAAATAAAATATGAGTATGAAAAATAGTTGATTCTTGAAGGGAAAGTGAAAATTTTGAAGATAACTGTAGATAAAATGATGTTTATGATATTATTTTTGGTTGGTTTTTTAGGATTGGTTTTTTATTCTAATCAGACTATAATGAATGCGGTTATAGCAATAGAATGTTTGATATTAATTTATTGTTTTCTTTCAAGAAAAAATGAGTATTTTATATGTTTTTTGCTTGGGTTTATAACAATGAGTCAGGAGTTTTCTTATTTTTTGGAAAATGGTTCAGGCACAGTTGATTTATATTCGTTTAAAGAAACACGTATTTTTGGATTGAATCTAGCATTGATTTTTGTATCTTTGTTTTTTTTGAAAATTTTATTGTTTGATAATGCAATTAATATTGTCAGAAATTCAAAACAAGGTTTTAGATTGTTAAAATGGTTATTTATTATCTCATTTTCTGCATTTGTTATAG
>CAKRJT010000028.1 GCA_934351925.1 uncultured Lachnospiraceae bacterium | reverse complement strand
TTACGGCACTTAGCCCACTTGGTATGGTATCCGGTAAGTATATCATGCTTCATCTGCTCGTCCTTAATTGCAGTGAGCTCCTCCTCAGTGCAGAAGCAAGGATATGCAAGACCCTTTCTTACCAAATCCTTAACATAAGTCTGGTAAATCTCTGCTCTCTGTCTCTGAAAGTAAGGACCATACTTGTTAATCTCAGGATTATCAATTCCCGCTCCCTCATCAAACTCAATGCCAAAATAGCGGAGCACGTTGATAATAATATCAACAGCTCCCTCAACCTCTCTCTTCGCATCGGTATCCTCTATTCTGAGATAGAATGTACCGCCGCTCTGGTGTGCGATTCTCTCATCGGCAAGTGCTCCATAGAGATTTCCAAGATGTATAAATCCCGTAGGGCTTGGTGCAAGTCTTGTCACCTGTGCCCCCTTCTTAAGCTCTCTCGCCGGGAACTGCTTCTCCCAGTAGTCAGGTGTCTTATCAATGCCCGGCAGACATAACTCTGCAAGTCTATTGTAATCCATTGTCTATTCCTCCAAAAATATATTGTCAATAATATTCGCAATCTGCTTCGCAGCCTGCTCATATAAAATTGATGCTTCGCATCTCATTTTACAAATTAATTTTCATCAAGCTTTAGCACAGCCATGAATGCCTTCTGTGGAATCTCGACATTACCGAACTGTCTCATACGCTTCTTTCCTTCCTTCTGCTTCTCGAGAAGCTTCTTCTTACGGGAAATATCGCCGCCGTAGCACTTTGCGAGAACGTCCTTACGCATCGCCTTCACAGTCTCTCTCGCAACAATTCTCCCACCGATTGCAGCCTGAATAGGAATTTCAAAGAGCTGTCTTGGTATCTCATCCTTCAGCTTCTCACACATCTTCCTTCCGCGCTCCGCCGCACTGTCAGCATGAACGATGAACGAAAGTGCATCCACCTCTTCCCTGTTGACCAGAATATCAAGCTTGCAGAGCTTCGACTGAACATAGCCCTTGAGCTCATAGTCAAACGAAGCGTAACCTCTTGAGCGCGATTTGAGCGCGTCAAAGAAATCGTAAATTATCTCATTGAGCGGAAGCTCGTACTTAAGAAGCGCCCTGGTCGTCTCCATGTACTCCATTCCAAGATAGACACCTCTTCTCTGCTGGCACAGCTCCATTATCGATCCGACAAACTCGGTCGTAACCATAATCTCTGCTGACACAACAGGCTCCTCCATGAACTCTATCTCCGACGGGTCAGGAAGGTTCGACGGGTTGGTAAGCTCCATAACCGTGCCATCCGTCTTGTGCACCTTGTAGATAACGCCCGGGGCAGTTGTAACCAGGTCAAGGTCATACTCCCTCTCAAGTCTCTCCTGTATGATTTCAAGATGTAAAAGTCCAAGGAAGCCGCATCTGAAGCCGAAGCCCAACGCCACGGATGTCTCCGGCTCATACTGAAGTGCAGCGTCATTAAGCTGAAGCTTCTCAAGTGCATCCCTCAAATCCGCATAGTGTGCTCCGTCAGCCGGATACATACCGCAGTATACCATAGGGTTAACCTTCTTGTAGCCCGGAAGCGGCTCAGCGCAAGGTCTCTCGGCATCTGTAACAGTATCGCCGACTCTCGTATCGCGCACGTTCTTGATGCTTGCCGTGATGTAGCCAACCATTCCAGCCGTAAGCTCATCGCAAGGAATAAACTGACCTGCTCCGAAATATCCGACCTCCACAGTGTCAAACTCCGCACCCGTCGCCATCATTCTTATCTTAGTCCCCTTCTTAACCGTACCTTCTTTTATACGGCAGAAAACGATAACACCCTTATACGGGTCGTAGAGCGAGTCGAAGATAAGCGCTGCAAGAGGGTTGTCCTTCGAACCCGTAGGTGCAGGTATCTTGTGCACCACCGCCTCAAGGACCTGTTCAATATTAATTCCGTTCTTGGCTGAGATAAGAGGTGCATCATGCGCTTCAAGCCCGATAACGTCCTCTATCTCATCGATAACTCTCTGCGGCTCTGCACTCGGAAGGTCTATCTTGTTGATGACCGGAATGACATCAAGGTCATGGTCAAGTGCAAGATACACGTTCGCGAGTGTCTGCGCCTCTATTCCCTGTGCGGCATCAACTACAAGTATTGCTCCATCGCAGGCTGCAAGGCTTCTTGAAACCTCATAGTTGAAATCTACATGTCCCGGAGTATCAATCAAGTTGAAGATGTACTCCTCACCGTCCTCTGCCTTATATACAACACGGACGGTCTGCGACTTGATGGTTATACCTCTCTCCCTCTCAATATCCATGTTGTCAAGCACCTGTGCCTGCATCTCACGGCTGGTGAGCAGTCCGGTTTTCTCGATAATACGGTCCGCAAGCGTGGATTTACCATGGTCGATGTGGGCTATAATACAAAAATTACGAATCTTACTCTGGTCTATTGACATTTTATTCCTCATTTCTTCTAAAATCAGCTTTCTAATCAATCTATGATATCATAAGACGGACGAAAATAAAAGAGGATTTTTACCTCATTCGCTATACGAGCTCCTTCTCACACAGCCTGAGTGCCGACGCAATGACAGCGTCCATGTCATAATACCTGTACTCACCAAGGCGGCCGCCGAATACCACTTTTTTCTCCTTGTCCGCGAGTTTTCTGTACTCTGCATACAGGTCGCTGTTTCTCTTATCGTTTACCGGATAGTAAGGTTCATCGCCAGGCTTCCACTCTGAACTGTACTCCCTGCTGATGACAGTCTTAGGAATATCACAGCCTGCCTCGTCCTTTCCAAATTCAAACCACTTATGTTCAATTATTCTCGTATAAGGAGTCTCCGGGTCTGTGTAATTTACCACCGCATTTCCCTGATAATTGGCTGTGTCAAGAAGCTCCGTCTCAAACCTCACGGAACGGTACTCAAGATTGCCCAGACAGTAATTAAAGTACGCATCAATCGCACCCGTGTAGATTACCTTGCCCGCAAGCTTATCGTATTCCTCCTTCTTTGCAAAATAATCCTCATTCAGACGAACCTCAACGCCCTCTAACATTCTCCTAACCATTCCGGTATATCCGCCGATAGGAATACCCTGATACCTGGCATTAAAATAATTATTATCAAATGTGAGTCTTACCGGAAGTCTGTTGATAATGGACGCAGGAAGCTCCCTGCAATCACGCCCCCACTGTTTCTGTGTATACCCCTTGATAAGCTTCTCGTATATATCGCGTCCGACAAGCGAGATTGCCTGTTCCTCAAGATTTTGTGGTTCAGATTTAATCTCCCTTCTCTGCTCCTCAATCTTAGCAGCGGCCTGTGCCGGCGTAACCACATTCCATATTTTGTTAAACGTGTACATGTTAAATGGCAGTGAATACAGCTCCCCCTTATAGTTTGCAACAGGTGAATTAGTGTATCTGTTGAACTCGGCAAACTGCGTTATATACTTCCATACCCTTTCATCATTAGTATGAAAAATATGTGCACCGTACTCATGCACATTAATGCCCTCAACAAGCTTCGTGTGAACATTTCCACCAACATCCGGACGCTTGTCTATCACAAGCACACTGCGTCCCGCCTTCCCCGCCTCATGTGCAAAAACAGCGCCGAATAAGCCGGCACCTACAACCAAATAATCATACATATATTTATCTCCTTCTTTTATCATATACAAAAGTGACAATCTTCATTATAAAATATCCCTGTCTGCGCTTCCACGCCGCAATAACAGCATACTGCTTTCAGTATAAGAATTTCGGTTTATTTTGTCAATAAAACCGCGTCCGTGATTTGCCGTGCATCCGTGCTTACCATATTTCGTATTGTAAATCCATCTCCATTTGTGCTATAATAAATCAACGCAATAAAGTATTTACAATACATTCTGAATTTTCCCGACAAGGAGGCTTATAATAAATGAACACACTCACGGTAGGTTTTATAGGCTTAGGCTTAATCGGCGGCTCCATCGCAAAGGTGCTCAAAAAGAACCGTCCTGACATATACACGATAGCATACAACAGGAGCGAGGCTCCTTTAAAGCAGGCAGTTGCGGACGGCGTTATCGACAAGGCAAGTCAGGTAGACGAGTCCTTTCTCGCCTGCGATTTCATTTTCCTGTGCACACCCGTAGAGTACAACTCAGTTTACCTTGAAAAACTTACCCCCTTCATAAAAAAGGGCTGCATCGTCACCGATGTAGGCAGCGTGAAGGGATATATACATCACACCGTCGGGCAGCTAGGACTTGAGGACTGCTTCATCGGCGGACATCCGATGGCAGGCTCTGAAAAAACCGGATATTCCAACGCGTCCGACATTCTTCTTGAGAATGCTTTCTATGCCATTACACCGACCAAGTCGACCACAAAGGACATGCTCGCAAGATACATTGAGCTTGTTAAGCTCACCGGCGCCATCCCGGTGGTGCTCGAGCCTGAACACCACGACTACAGCGTTGCCGGAATAAGTCACGTTCCCCACATTATCGCCGCCTCGCTTGTCAACCTCATCAAGCACTCCGATGACGAGAACGGAACCATGAAGCTTCTTGCCGCCGGCGGTTTCAAGGACATAACGCGAATAGCCTCCTCATCCCCTGAGATGTGGGAGCAGATATGCACGACCAACACCGACGCCATCGTGAAGCTTCTTGGTGACTACATAGATTATCTCACCAAGATTAAGGACATCGTATCCTCAAGGGAACATGCAGCACTCAACGCGTTTTTTGACGAGGCGAGGCAGTACCGTAACTCCGTGGCTGACGGCAGACGCGGTCCTATCATAGCAGAGCATGTCGTCTACTGCACTATACAGGACAGGGAGGGTGCACTTCTTGATATTATAAGCAGAATAACCGCCTCCCACATAAGCATAAAAAACCTCGCCATCGTAAACAACCGCGACAGCGAGGAAGGTGCACTCAAGATTTTCTTTAACAACGAGCTTGATAAGCTCGCGGCAATCAATGTACTTGGTGAGTCCGTTGTACAGTGACAGGGCTATTATACATTAATACCTATTTGAAGAAAGAACCGCTATTTGATTATTTTTTCTCCGCATAGTTCTCTTGCTATCAGCTCCGAGAGAGGTTCCATCGCATTTTTGACCTCCTCGAAGCTGTTAGTCTGCGCTCCCGCCTCTATGAGCATGCTCCGCTTACAAAGGTGCAGATTGTATCTGTACGCTTCAATATATATGCATCTGAAAAAATCCGGATAATAGGTTTTTCCGAGCAGATACATCTGATAAGTCAGCGCAAGATTTTCTTTAAGGTATGGATTGTAGAGATAATCTATTGTTCCCTGATTGTTCGAATAGCTTATTCCGTTAAACAGCATAACCTTCGCCGTAGGCCTGCCATTGATGTCCGTCACAAAATGCAGGCTGTCGTTCACTCCGTCCCTGTGCAGATCGATAACCATATCAATCTCCGGATGTTCCGCCATATACGCTGTAAGCTGCTGCTCAGCATAGGTATAAGCCTTGCTTCTGTCAAGGTTACCGTCTATCATGTCAAACTCCGTCGTTATATGTATGACCTCAAAGCCGTATTTTTCCCGTAAAAGCTGTTCAAGATAGTCCCCCACCTGCACTATCGTCATATTGCTGCCCTGTGAATCTGCAAAAGCCTCCTGCGAGTGCGTGTGATAGATGAGAACACACGGCGTCTTTCCCGAAACCGACAAATCTGTCTCCAAAAACTCCTTCGGCTTTAGCAAATCACTTGACAGAGCGGTGTGTGCCGGAATTACATAAAAATTGTCATGCACAAAATTAAAACTTATCAATCTATCGTATGTATACGGCACCGAGGCGCTGACAAGCGGAATACTGCCTGCGGGGATGCCGTAGCCGGAGTTGCCGCAGGTTGAGGTTTCGTTGTCGTTTGCGGCGGTATTATTGTTGTTTCCGGTTGTGTTACTGTTGCTATCAGTTCCGTTGCCATCCGCGGTTCCGTTGCCGGTTCCGGCGGTGTTGTGATTAGAAGTCGTTCCGTTGCCATTTGATGTACTGTCACCGTTTCCTATTGTATTTCCGTCCGCAGAGTAGGTGCCCCCTGTTCCATCGCCATTTCCGTCTGTTTTTTCTCCGTCACCATTATAGTCAGTTCCGTCCGCAAAGGTGTATTTCCCATCTCCATCAAAATTTCCTTCCCCCTGCACATTCACAAATTCCATGTATGCTATCCCGTCCGCCGGTGCCGCCCCCACCTGTGCCTCTGTGTCCTCAGCGCCTACAGCCCCCGCCGTAATCAGTCTCACCACCGGAAATATATTTCCAAACAGCATAACCGCCGGGTGTGTGTTTCCTTCATAGTAATAGAGAGGTTTCTCATAAAATGCCGCCGGGCAAAAGGTATTGCATGCTATTTTTCCGCTCAATACCACAATACGTCTCAGTCCATTTTCGCGTATTATGGAAAAAAAAGCGAGCAAGACAAAGCTTGTCAGACATACAAACGCCAAATACTTCGACCTTGTTTTCTGAAATATCTGTCCTCCTGAGGGCGTGCATTTTGATGTTCTGCGTCTAAAAACTCTTCGTCTCCTCACAACGTACTTCCACACATCAAGCTTTATTGCAGTATATTCCCCTTACCACAAAATGATGTTTGGGTTTTATACCGACATGGAAATATTGATTGCCTCCGATATTGTATAGCTTATCCGCTTCACGGTCTCGTCAACATCCTTTGGCGTGACATACATTCCAAACATGCTCTCAGGTATGAAATCCCGCACTATCTGTTTTCTCCTTGAATAGTCCATGCTGTCAAGCAATCCCTCAAGCGCATCGCCCACGATGGTCGCCGCATCGACTACCGTCGGAACACCAATCGCAATCACCGGAACCCCCATATTCTTGTCATTTATGGCATTTCTGTGATTTCCTACACCCGAGCCCGGCATAATTCCTGTGTCAGCAAGCTGAATTGTATTTGCAAGTCTCATCGTGCTTCTCGCCGCGAGCGCATCAACCACAAGCATGCAGTCCGGCTCCATGGTCTGTGTCACACCGCGCAGAATCTCAGCAGTCTCCATGCCTGTCTGAGCCATGACACCCGGAGATATCGCGCTCACAAAACCGAAGCGCCCATCGTCTTCCGCAATCCCCTCCGTAATTTCAAGATTGTTAACCACATATGGTCCAAGGGCATCGGGCGTTGCCTCGCGGTTTCCAAGCCCCGCCACCAGAATATGATACGGCGGCTTCCTGTTCATGTGCTTTTGTACTGTCCTTCTGATATAGCCCGCAAGAAACTCAGACACAGTCCTATGATAACCTCCATCGTTTTCTGAGAGAGGCACCGTCTCAAAGGTGTAATACACCCCTTTAGCCCGACCCATATTCTTCTCGCCAAGTGCATTCAGTATCTCCAGTCTGCTCACCTTGATGCCTGTCTCTTCGTCCGTGCGCTCATCAAATACGACTCCGCTAAGCCTTCCGTCCTCGTCAAGGCTCTCTTTTGTCTCAAGCGCCAAATCTGTTCTTATTTTTAGTTTCATGGTTTCTCACTCCTTATCAACTTTCTTTCCCTGCACTTTTGCGCTCCAATTCCAGCTCACCTCTCATGCCATATTGCTATATCACTATATTTTTTCCAAAATTTTTTAAAAAAATTCTTCCCAGTGCTTGACAATATGGTATTTGCGCTCTATAATAAGCAAGTATGTTTACATTAGTGCTACCGTGTCTGTTCTGATGTAGACACTTATACTTAGAATATTTTTATATACTATTTGGAGGTGTATTGAATTGGCTAACATTAAATCTGCAAAGAAGAGAATTTTAGTTGCTGCTACAAGAGCAGACCGCAATAAGGCAATCAAGTCTAAGATTAAGACTTACACAAAGAAGGTTGAAGCTGCTGTAGCTTCAGGCGATAAGGCTGCGGCTGCTGCTGAGCTCAAGGCTGCATCCACAGAGATCGCTAAGGCTTGTTCTAAGGGTGTTTACCACAAGAACAACGCTGCAAGAAAGGTTTCCAGATTAGCTACTCTTGTTAACAGCATGAACTAATCCGGGCTTTCTGCAATATAGCAGGCTTATTATATAACGAATTTTGAACCGGTTGTTATACACACTGCTTATCAATAACCTGTTTCTAATTTATAACCCCCATGATGGTGGCTGCCCATCATGGGGGTTATTTTTCACACTACGCCGCCGAATATTTCACAATCAGCATCTCGACAGCCAGTCTGTCCTCCAACCTTCCTGTTTTCACCGCCTCCTCGAGAGACACGCACTCCTCAAGCGCACGCCGCAGCATCCCGACCTTGAACGGTCTCGCCTGCGCCTGAAGCTTTCCTACAAGGAAGCTCTGTATCCCCATCTTCGATGCGATGGCAGCCGACGCATTTCCATTCTCTGTCAGCTCCTTTATCATAAGAAGCTGGTTGAAGTTGCGCGCTATCAGATACATTATTCTCATGGGCGGCTCCTTGAGAGTCAGCAGATCGTAATAGAGTGCAAGCGCTTTGTCCTGATTTTTCTGCGAGATGGCTGTTATCATATCGAATATACGGTTGGTGAGCTGCGTTGTGCACACCTCCTCCACATCCTCCGAGCTTATTCTCCCGCGCCCCATCGTATAACATATTAGTTTTTCGAGCTCCTTCGATATATTCTCCATCGAGCTGCCCGTCTTGGTTAGAAATAGCTGTATCGCGGAGTTATCCATGACCTTCCCTTCCCTCTTGAGAATGGAAACAACCCATTTTATTATGTCGCTGTCACTCTGTTCATTCAGCTCACATATATAGCCCTTCTCCTTGACCGCCTTGTACAATCTGCTGCGCTTGTCGACCTCGTTCTCGACAAATACGATAACCGTGGTCTCAGGAATATTTTTTACAAGTTCCACAATCATGTCATCTGCCGTCTTAAAAAGCTGGCTGTTCTCAAGCACAACAAGTCGTCTGTCGGCAAAAAAAGGCATTGTGTCGGCAATCTCCGCAACTGCCTTGCTGTCGGGCGTCTTTCCCTCAAAATAGGAATAATTCATTGTATCGCCATCCGCGACAACAGCGTCCCTGAGCTTGTCGCGGAACTGCTTTTTCAGATAATCTTCACTGCCATACAGAAGATAGACCGGCTTAAAACTTCCCGCTTTAATATCTGCCAGAATATTTTTCATATTTACCCCCCTGCATACTGCAAGCATTGCTTGCAGTACTGCCTACAATAAGTAGTTTGAAAGGTTTACTTTCAAACTTATACCCCTGCATACTGCCGTCAACGGCGAAAATAGGAATTACTGCACTTTAAGTATCTCCGACAAATTCTTTTGTATCCCTTCCGCAATCTCAGGCTTATTCATTGAGTAGACATGAATGTTCTTCACTCCGTTTGCCATGAGGTCGATAATCTGGTCGGTCGCGTAGGCTATTCCCGCCTGCTTCATCGCCTCCTCGGAGTCGCCGAATCTGTCAACTATGTTCTTGAAACGCTCAGGCACATTGCAGCCTGACAGTTTGACCGCGTTTTTAACCTGCGCCTTCTTGGTAATCGGCATGATGCCCGGAATTATCGGGACATTTATGCCGGCCTCGCGCAGTCTGTACATAAAATTAAAGAAGATATTATTGTCAAAAAACATCTGCGTTGTCAGATACTCGCAGCCCGCATCGACCTTTCGCCTGAGTCCCACTATGTCCTCGCTGCGGTTCGCCGAGTCGGGATGCACCTCCGGATAGCACGCACCTCCCACGCAGAAATCGCCGCTCTCCTTTATCAGCTCAACAAGCTCCGATGCATGCGAGAAATCTGTAAAAACCTCTCCGTCATAATTCTTTGGAATATCTCCTCTGAGTGCAAGAATATTCTCAATCCCGGCCCTCTTCATCTCATCAAGCGCCGCCCTAATTCCGTTCCTGTTGGCACATACACAGGTAAGATGTGCTATTGTCGGAACCGCATATTTTTCCTGTATCTCATGTGCAAGCGTGATAGTATGCCCCTTCGTGCTTCCGCCCGCACCATAGGTAACGCTCATATAGCTCGGTTTAAGTGCCGCTATGCCAAACGCAGCCGTCTGTACATTGGCAAAATCCGTATCCCTCTTAGGCGGAAACACCTCAAACGAGAGCGTCGGCTTGTCCGCGTTGATTATGTCTCTGATTTTCATAAGTTTCTCCCTTTGCAAAAAATTTCCCCACATTCAGTATTCATCACCTAGTATAGCATTTATTTTTTTCCATAACAACACGAAAATTGTCCCATGGCAGAGCTTTACCGCAGCACTATTCCGGCAAATTATCCACTGACACGGTTACGTCCTCAAGATGAAAGCGTCCGTCCGGTGTGTATACCACTTTGGCATTTGCAATAATCTTACATTCATTTCTCGGCATTGCGCTTTTCTCAACAAAAATACCTGATGACGCGCTGAAATACCACTGCCCGTCCTCCTGCGTAAAGCTGTTTTGATTTCCAAAGCCAATTCCCGAATACTGCGCGCTATACATTTCCAGCAGAGCCGATATATCCATCTGTGTAACAGCTTCACCGTCAAGCGTAACGGTCAATATATTGCTGCCGGCGTCAAAGCTTGCATCTATGCCACCAAGCTCCCTTATCCATTCTCCCTCTTTAAATTCGTTGATTGTGCGCTCAATGCGTCCATCAGCACCTGTATTCCAGTCCGTTTCGATAAAATACAGTTCATCTCCCGATACGCCTGTTCCCGTTTTCATATGTGTTTTTAATGCATACTCCATCACGCCGTCATCATCATAGTCTCCGCTGTAAAGCTCTGGTATCCACATCTGAGGTGACATCCAGCCAAGCCATATAGGAAGAACATTCTCCCCGTCTCTTAACACCATCGCATTTCCGCCATAAAGCCCATACAGCACTATGTCTGAGTCAGGTACCGAACTGAGAATCACATAATCATCGGCTAAATCATAGACCTTACCACTTTGATACACTTCAGTTGTATCCTTAAGCCTCTTTGAAGTGAGTGCATCCATACATTCGTTTACAAAAATTATTTTCTGATATGTATCCGAATCAATATCATACTCATAATCAGGGCACCACAAACCTCGTTCATCATAATTTCTCATTTTAATTGCACGTTTACTTCCGTCAGCAAACGTAAATTCAACCACCTTACTTACTTCCCCTGCATTAATATCATTGTAAATCAAATATGATGTATAATTAAGTCTGAGCAAAGCCTGTGCTGAGTTCGCCGGGTTTTTCAGTTTTTCATAAAAATCTGGATTTTCCGTTTTCAGCTCGTCTGCCAGAAGATCAAATACACTCAGCCAGCCATCATCATACGAAATCCCGTTTCCGTCCTCGTCCGGCACACTCATTGCGAGAAATTTTATCTCATCCTCAGCACGCTCATATTGTTCATAAACCGAGAGTGGAAGGGCTTTATCATAATATTTCAGCTTTCCTCCCATAGCAGCCTCCGCCTCGGGACACCTTACACTGATGCCACGCAAAATCGTATAAATGTCGTCTGTGTAGCCCTCCGGAAATCTTATATACCATATAATATCGCTTTGTGCAGCGCTGTAGATGACAACATATCCGAAATCCCCCCACATGTCTTTACTGTCCGTAAGAGAATATATGCTTTGCGCGACATTTCCGTTGGACTCCGTATAAGAGCTTAGATATCCCGAACCGGAGCCAAGCCCTTCAATCCTCCAAACATAAAGCTCATAGCTTTCCTTGCGCGTATCATAGCTCCTGCTATTTTCCGTCTCATCGTAAGGAACAAGACTCACGCTCCTCGTCCCCTCCGTGTCAGTTATTTTGAGCTCATTCCCGGAAAAGCTTCCCTCCCAGCCGTCCTGCGTCTGATACTCTATATGCCAGCCCTCATAGTCTATGTAATCAAGCTTCTCAGTGCTGTCAAGTTCAAGATGGACTGCCTTTATAAATTCGTCTGCTTCCTCACGCGTCCAGCCAACAGGCAGCATCATTGTCCACACGGTATCGCTTTCTGACGAGCCAAATACAATATAGTAGCCTGCGCCCGGTTCCTCCCGCTCAAGCGGAGAAATCATCTCATAATATTTATATATGCTCACTCCGACCTCACCGTCTATGTACTCCTCGAGAGTTCCGGCAAGCGCCATTCCCCATTTTCCGGGACTGTCACTTTCCTTCAGCTCATCGTATGTTCCGAGAGCCTGCGGCAGCTTATATGCCTGAATATACGCGTTCCCTTCATGTGTATCATTTTTTATATCTATACTGTTATCATTGTTCACATAGCTGTAGCCTTCGAGTGCATCAATCCACACACGCCAGCCGTCACTCTCGAGCACCTCGGACGGTGAACCCGGATACTCCCGGCCATCATCTGTCTGCAGATTATCTGTCGAATTCTCATTATTATCCCCCTGCATACTGCCACCAATAAGTAATTTGAAAATATTTTTTTCAAACTTCTTCCCGTCACTTTTAGGATTTGTCATAAAGCAGACCGACACCACGATGCAGGTGACAATCGCAATAATCACCAGCCAGAATGCAGGCTTCCTGTAGTTGAGCACCTTTCTTATCCTCGTCTTTACACCGACCTCCCCGAAGGCAAGCGGACACGCGCTCACCATCTTTCTTTGCGAGCTGCAGCTTAAAAGTGTCATCGCGTACTGCTTCTTGTACTCGATGCTCTTGTCCGATACAACCTTCTCGTCACACGCAATCTCGATATCCCTGCACATAAGCATGTACGCCGCCCAGACAAGCGGATTGAACCAGTGGACAGCAACAAGAATGTAGCCAAACGGCTTCCGGATATTGTCAAGGCGCTTCAAATGTGCTCTCTCATGTGCAATCACATAGCCCCTCTCCTCAACCGTAAGCAATGAAGGTATGTATATTTTCGGCAAAAATACCCCGAGAATAAAAGGAGTGTCAATGTCGTCGCAGATATAGATGTTATCCCCGCTGTTAATTGATACCCTCGTTCTTCTGCGAAGAAGCACATAGGAAAATACCGCATAGGAGAGCAGGATAGCAGCCCCCAAAAGCCATATAGCAGCGGCAATTTTTTCACCATTCATTCGTTTCGCGCTGTCATGCCTATTGACATTGCCTGCTGTAAAATTATCTGACGTAAAATTGTCTGCTTTAGAATTATCCGGCATAGAAATTGCCGGCTTTTCTGTCAGGTCATTCTTCACATTCTCAGGCACATTAACTGTGTCTCCGACACTCGTTTCTGCATTGTTACCTGCAAAATTTCCCGCATCTTCACCATATAAAAAATCTCCGTCATTTGCGCCAGCATTATAAATCTGCCCGTTCACGCTATCTGTTTCGCTGCCACCGTTCACATCATCTGCTTCATTGCCGCCGTTTACCTGCCCTTCGTAAGTCAGGAAGCTGCCCGGTGTCTCAGGAATAAGGCTGAAACGGCTCTCAATAGCAAACGGACACACAAGCCTTATGGCTGCCAGCGCCCATAGAAAGCAGACTATTCTCCTCGGCGCCTTTCTCAGGAAAAATCTCAACACGATAACCGCCGCTATGAGCCAGCTTGCTGAAATGCTCATTTTAATTATTCCGTAAAAAATATTAATCATAAGAAGCCCCTCTCTCCATAAGCATGAGTTATTTGAACACAAATTATTGTTATACTTCTTTCACTTGCTCTCCTCGATGATTTTCCTTAAACTGTCAATATCCGCCTTCGACAGCTTCTTTTTTGACGCGAAAGCCGCGACAAACGACGGAAGCGAACCGCCATAGTTCTCGTCGAGAAACTCCTCGCCCTTCTTCAACTGGAACTGCTCCTTGCTTATAAGCGAGCTGACCACGCCGTCGACATTCTGAAAAATCTGTCTCTCGCAGAGGCGTTTAAGCACCGTGTAGGTCGTCGACTTCTTCCACCTGAGCTCCCGCTCGCACAATTTCACCAGCTCGCCCGACGCAACGGGCTCATTTTCCCAGATGATGTCCGCAAACCTCATCTCAACCTCTCCTAATCTGTACTCTGCCATACCGCCACTCCTTTCTGTAATTATTTTTATCTAGCGTTTGTGAAACGCCGCAAGCCGCACAAATACGGTATTTTTGTTACTAAAATCAAAAATCTCCTCCCGGTTTATGACATAATGAGCTCAAGAGAGCTGTCCAGAGACGAATTACCGCCTGACTGGGCTATTTTCACACAGCAGCCGTAAAATATATTCTACTTTTCTGTATTTCAGTAGTATATTACCGCTTGATTAACTTTCTTGTTCTAATAAGCCGTATAATTTTTCGCATATAAGCTCTTTTTGTAACAATAAGGTGTTAAATTTACCGCCTGAGATAGGAATATATTAATGTAAGCGGTAAGTATAGCTATTTTTTCTTTCTTTTTACGCAGCTATTACCGCCTGATAATATATATTAAACTTTTAAGTGTTAGTCGCTGGACAAAGCTCATGTTCCCGTGCGGTTTTATGTATTGTTTTATCTGTTTTGGTCTACTGTTTGTAGTTCACTTTTAGTCTACAACGTGTAGAGCAAATTGTCAATACAATTTATCTGTAAATTATGTTTTTAGGCGAAACAAAAAGGAGACCGCAAAAGTCTCCTTTACATATATCTCTGAAAGTTCCCCTGCGCCCCCCGCACCCTCAGCTTCTCAGGATAATTTTTGCACTTCTCATACTCTGAATTCTGCCATTCCTGCAAAGCTTTTCTATCCGGTACAATTCCGCTCCCCATAAGCGCCGCGTAGCCTTCGTGCGTGAGAATTTTCTGTGCTTTCTCGTTTCTTCCTTCAAGCCCACGCAAATACGACCTGCAAGCTTCCAGCTCCGCAAGCAGGTCCTGCCTTCTCATGCTAAAATACTTCTTCACGGCAAGCCTCTGTGCAAGCTCCATGTTCTTCTTAGGCAGATATTCATTGACATTATCCTTCTTTATAACCCATTTATAATGCTTTCCATTTTTGGCACAGAACAACTCCCCTTCCGGAAGCTTTCCTATATAAGCCTCTATCCTCTCAATCTCCTGCTCTATATTCTTCATTCTTCTTTTTATTTCACTTAAATTCGCATACATGGCAATCATCCTTTCTGTGTATTATATGTTTGCATTGTTGTCTGTTTCTACCTATTGCATAATTCGATTTCCTTGCACTTTTCAGCCTCCTTCTTGGGCGCTTCGCGGGTTTTTTCGCGGCTTTCTTTCCTCCTTGCACTTTTCAGCCTCCTTTTTTGGCGCTTCGCGGGTTTTTTCGCGGCTTTCTTTCCTCCTTGCACTTTTCAGCCTCCTTTTTGGCGCTTCGCGGGTTTTTTTGCGGCTTTCTTCGCTCCTTGCACTTTTCAACCTTCTTTCTGGTAGCTTCGCGGGTTTTTTCGCGGCTTTCTTTCCTCCTTGCACTTTTCAGCCTCCTTTTCGGGCGCTTAGCGGGTTTTTTCGCGGCTTTCTTCGCTCCTTGCACTTTTCAGCCTCCTTCTCGGGCGCTTAGCGGGTTTTTTTGCGGCTTTCTTCGCTCCTCGCACTTTTCAGCCTCCTTCTTGGGCGCTTCGCGGGTTTTTTCAGCAGATTTTCGTTTTCCTGCCCTATCTCACATACTCAAAAACCTCCATACGCCCAGCCGCCTCATCAATCTCTACTGTCACAGCTCCGCTGATGTCCGTTCTGAACAACACCGCACCGACCGCCTCTATACGTTCAACCGTCTCCGCATGAGGGTGACCATACGAGTTGTTGGCAGAACAGGAGATAACCGCCGCCTGCGGCTTGACTGTGCTTAGAAACTTTTCTCCTGAGGAATATTTTGAGCCGTGATGTGCGACCTTCAAAAGTGACAGACTATCAATACCATATGACGCCGCCTGCTCTGCAATCAACACTTCCTTATTTGAAGTCAGGTCGCCCGTGAAAAGGGCGGAGAAGCCCTTGTACCTGAGCAGAAGCACTATTGAATTGTCATTCTCTGAATCCTTTACATAGTCCGCCTTTCCACGACAATCATTTAAAGAGGTGAGACTGCACTCGCCAAATCTGTATGTATCTCCCTGCTTTGCACACAGAACTTCACTGCCAAATTTTGCCATCTCTCCCGCAATGCTCTCCACAGTATCAACCCCAAAGCCATCAATCCTGTCACCATTCCACGGCTTCAACTCCTCCACGTCACTGTTTGACGTTCTCTCATATGACATACCTCCATTCGGCGCACTTTCATATGACATTCCTCCGTCTGACACTCTCTCATATGACATTCCTCCATTCGGCGCACTTTCATATGACACACCTCCGTCTGACACTCTCTCATATGACATTCCTCCATCTAACACTCTCTCATATGACATTCCTCCGTCTGACACTCTCTCGTATGACATACCTCCATTCGGCGCACTTTCATATGACATTCCTCCGTATGACACTCTCTCATATGACATTCCTCCGTCTGACACTCTCTCGTATGACATTCCTCCATTCGGCGCACTTTCATATGACATTCCTCCATTCGACATGCCGATAGTGGACAAGCCTTGCTCTGCCGTCACCTCCATACCATATGCATCAATATAGCTCTCATAATCACATTCATTAAGAACAAGATTTTCTATCTTCGGAATATACACCTGCCCGTCAGCCAATCTCCAAAGAGCCTCACTCCAGCCATTTTCATGGTCACTGTCGCTGTGCGTTATGAACAGGAAATCGAGTTTCCTCACTCCCTTGTACTTCAAAAAAGGTTCAATCACCTTGTCATAGATATTCTTGGTCGAAGTACTTCCGCCATCGATAAATATATTCGTGCCATCAGGAAGGCTTACAAAAATCGCATCTCCCTGACCTATATCAAGAAATGTAATCTCAAGCCCCCCTCTGCTTCTATAAATGAGCACTATAAAAACTGCGGCAGCCCACAATGACCTAAAGATGACATTCATAACATAAACCGTCACCAGCTCTAAAACCGCACCCCTGCCTGCACCAATATCTCCCGTCTTCAAACCAGCGTTTCTTCTTCCACTCACCAAAACTTTCAACCAGGTTCTTTTCCTCAATCCCTCCTTATTTTTTTCATTCCATCGTCTTACTGCCTTAACAATTTTCTTCCTGCACGAAAACAACATAAGAAGCGCGTAGTACAGCACAACCTGCCACATTTTAGGTCTGCCTGCCACAAGGATACTTCCCGGCAGTGACAACATAAGCTCACAACAATTTCTGAACAGCAGAAGAATATAATGCCCTGTCCCGGCAAAAAAAATGCCGGCATGGATACTTATGAGACCTATAAAACCGCAACCAAGAGCAGATATCATTATGAGACTCATAAGCGGAACGACAAAAAGATTAAGCAAAATGGAATACACGGGGATTTCATAGTAAAACCACAGAAGCACAGGAAGAGTTGCAAGCCAGATTGCAAATGGCGTCGTAAGCCATTTCAGCCACTTCATGTCAAAGCCCTCCGAGACCACAGCCACTCCGGCTATAGCCATGAACGACAGCAGAAAGCCTGAATTCATAATAATATAGGGATTTTTTAACATAAGAATTATCGCCGACAGTGAGACCGCCGACAGAATATCATACTTTCTTCCAAGTGCTCTTGCGCCCACGGAACAGACAAACATAACTATCGCGCGCACGGCTGACACCGAACTGCCCGTCATGGTTCCGAACAGCACCACAAGAATACCGCTGACCGCGGCTGATGCAGGAAACATAAAACCAATCCTTCGCAAAAGTCCGAACACACCCATTCCAATCATTGAGATATGAAGTCCTGATATGGCAAGGATATGCCCTATCCCCGCAGCCGAAAAGAGACCGTTAAGACTCTCGTCCATGTCTGACTTATCCCCCGTAACCATCGCCTCGTACACGCCGGCATCGGTGTCGGTACAACATAAACCATAGACTTTTTTGAGTGATAATTTAAGGCTCTCCAAGCCCTTCAAAATCAGATTTTTTCCGCCACTCACACTTGTGATGTCGGGATTTTTTATGTAGTATGCATAGCCAAGCGATTTGTAATACTGCCTGCTGTCAAACTGCCCCGGGTTCGTCGCTGCCCCGGGAAATGCAAGGACAACTGCCGCCTCTATACAGTCGCCTCTTTGAGCGTACCACCCCTGGCTGTCACTTTCCGTGATTTCAAGAACCACCTTGTTCATAAGCCGCCTTCCGTCCGCAGTGCAGCTTTTCAGCATCAGCCTCTTAGAATATGTGCCGACAGTTACCTTATCTATCTCAGCGCGCAGGACTACGCCCGCATCTGCCGCGCCGCCCAAACTGACTCTCTCCGACGCACCATCGGCCGTCTCCCAAAACAGCTCATTTTCCGCACTCTCACGCACTTCATCATCCGTATTTAATATAGCATTGTCAAAATTATCATGGATGTAGGTTGTGATATAACCAACCGAAAATAATAAGAAAAAAAAGAAAATCTGAATAAATAATTCCCTGCGCTGTCTGCTTCTTACGAAACAGAAGCAGCAGACCGTCTGCGCCGCCGCGGACAGTAAAAGCACGGGCGGCGCAGCATCTGAAAGACAAGCCATAATTCCCGCCGCCGTAAATATGAGAGCGGGAACTAACGGTCTCTTAATTCTGCTGTGTTTCAATAATATCTAAGCTCCTCTCCAAAGGCTGTGACAAGTCTATTGTGTCTCTGAATATTATATTCGTACTGCTCCTTACAGATATCTGAACCTTACTTACATTAGATAACTCACAGAGTGAATTGACTATGGAATATATTGTCATGGCAGGCGAGACAGGCAGCACTTCATCAGTGAGCACGGAATCAAAATTCACATAACATATTCCGTCCTTTGTGGTTGCATTAAGAAGCGTAAGCGTTGCAGGAACCGTCCTCACATGTCCCTCCTCACCCGGACCTTTTATAAGCTGTTCTATTATAACCATTTCAATTGATGCATTTTTTCCATAGCCAATGGTAATTCTCTCAGGAACAAGTTTGTCGGCAGATGCATTTCCATAATAAACCGATAAATCAACCCATGTCCGATATGTTCCAGAACCTATATCCTCCATAAAATCGGATGCAAGCATTATTCCCACGGGATTTCCAAGTGCATCCTTCAGCGGCTGCTCATTTACATAGAAGCTGACATACTTTACTCCCTGTATCTGCGTCATGGTCTTTACATATGCTGCTCTGAACATGACCTCATCCTCCACCGAAAGATTACTATAGGAGTCTGAAAAGCAGACAGTCAGAACCTCGTCATTTAGTTTGATATCCATTACGGTTATCTCTTTTCTGACAGTACTCATACAGTCTGTCCCGTCAGCAGGATACCGCATCGCGTCAAAAAGCTCTCCAATAAGCCCCTTTGCATCATCCAATGCCGCACTTGCAGTATAGGCCTCAGATGTAAGCGCCTGCCCTGTTCCATCTAAATAATATACATGATATTCATTTTCAGCAAGCTGTGCATCTTCCTTACCCCGGCTGCCGCACGAGCACAAAAACAACGTATTTGTAAGCAAAAGTATTAAAAAAACGAATTTTTTAGATATTTTTTGTTTCATGCTACCTCTCCGTCTTTATGATTTCTTAGGCTGCGTGAGCGGTATGCGGACTGTGAAGGTGCTTCCCTCCCCCTCCTTGCTGTATACCCTTATGGCACCCTTGTGCATGAGAATAACTGTCTTTGCTATGGCAAGACCAAGACCGGTTCCTCCCGTTTGACGTGAACGCGCCTTATCAACGCGGTAAAATCGCTCAAATATCTTGTCCCGGCTGTCATCGGGAATTCCGATTCCAGAATCAGCAACCGTCAGGTAAAAGAACTTGTGGTCAGCATTGACTGATACTCTCACCCATCCGTTTGCCACATTGTACTTAATTCCGTTTTCCACGAGATTGGTGACTACCTGTGTTATCTTAACCTCATCAATCTCGGCGACAACAGGTCTGAAACTTTCGAGCACCAGCTCTATGTTCTTCTCCTCCGCGATAGGCTTCAGACGCTTCAGCACACGCTCCACAAGCTCGTTCATATTCTGCGGTGCGATATTTAACTCCGCAGCGGTCTTGTCCATTCGCACAAGTGAAAGAAGGTCATTTATAATCTGGTTTTCCCTGTCAATCTCCTCCACAATATCGTGCATGAATTCCTGATACAGTTCAATCGGTACATTCTCCTGCCCGTTAAGCGAGTCAGCCAGAACCTTAATTGACGTTATTGGCGTCTTTAACTCATGTGAAACATTCGAAACGAACTCCTGCCTTGAATCGTCGAGAGTTTTCAGACGTTCAAGCATCTTGTTGACCTCCGTTGAAATAAGGCACACCTCACCAAACCCCTTCGTTTCATCAAGCCTCTTATCCATATATCCGCTGGTTATTCCATGTATCGACTCGGCAAGCCTTCTTAAAGGTCTGCTTATCGCCACTGCGTAGCCAAGCGCTGCAAGCAGCATCACCGTGAACACTATATCGACCGCATATGTCATAAAATGTTCAAGGTACTGAACCTCCTCCCTTACAGACGTATCAGGCACGGCAAACACAAGAACACCTATTATGGTACTCGAATCCGCAGCATATATCGGCTGTGTCAGCTCTATTATTCCATAACTTTCATCATAGTCTGTCGTGGAAATTCCGTGAAATGCCTGATTTACCTCATAAGATACCAGCGTCTTGTTCTCCTGGTCAACATATGTGTCCTTCACAACTATATAATTGGCAGCCACTATTACAACCCGCCCGGAATACATATAAGAAATCTGCTCAAGCTGTGCATTTATTTTTTCATCATACTGCTTATTAAAATATCCGTTCTTGCCTATATCCGCCGCGAGAAGATTTCCCGTATTCAGAAGCTGCGACTCAAGCTGCTTTATCTCCCTGTTCCGGAATAATTTCACTGCTATACCCTTTACCGACAAAAGCGGAACCACCGACGCAATGAGCACCACTATAACCGCAGTAAATCTTATGCTGAACAGATGCTTTCTTATTGTCCTGCAAAAAGACAAAAGCTTATTTTTCATATCAATCTCCCATATTGCTGCCCAACAGTGGCAGCAATATCAATGCTTTCCTGCTACTGCTTAAAGAAATACCCCATTCCCCACTTGGTGTGCACATACTCCGGCTCGCTCGGGTTAGTCTCAATCTTCTCTCGGAGTCTTCGGATATGCACATCAACTGTCCTCGCATCACCCGGGTAATCGTAACCCCAGATGAGGCTTAGAAGCATCTCTCTGCCGTATACCTTGTTCGGATTGGTCACAAGCAGCTCAAGAACATCATACTCCTTTGTCGTAAGGCTGATTTCACGCCCCTTTATATACACATGCCTGTTATTTCTGTCCATAACCATGTTGCCCGCGATAATGCGCGTCGACGGGTCTGTCGGAATGATATGTCTGTTCCTTCTCTTTATTGCCTTTATGCGCGCCTTAACCTCAAGAATATTAAACGGTTTCGTCATATAGTCATCAGCGCCATAATCAAGCCCTAATATCTTGTCCATGTCCTCGCTCTTTGCAGTAATCATAATAATAGGCACGTCTGAGAACTCCCTCACCTGCTGGCATACCGTGTATCCGTCCATCTCCGGCAGCATGACATCGAGCAGAACAATGTCATAATTGTTAGCCTTGATAAGCTCAAGCGCCTCCCTGCCGTCATAGGCGCAGAACACCTCCATTCCGTCCTGCTCCAGGCTGTATTTTATCCCCTTTACAATCAACTTCTCATCGTCAACCACCAATACCTTATCAGCCATTTTTCCCCTTTCCGTTACCCTCAAAATCACTTTATTTTCAGTTCACACAAATATATTCTTTTATTTTTGAAAAAGCACTTTCCTTTATTCCGCTTACCTGCATTATATCCTCAATGCTGCCAAATCTGCCATAGCTGTCCCTGTAGTCTATTATTGCCTGCGCGCGCGATTTTCCTATCCCCGGAAGCGTCATCAAAAGTTCAATTCCTGCCTCGTTGATATTGACAAGACCATCGCCCTGCCCGGCGGTGCCCGTCTGATTTACAATGTTTTCCGTGAAATCATACTCACCATAGTCCGGCACATACAGCTTCTGACCGTCAAAAACATGTTCCGCCAGATTGAGTGCCTCTGCACAGCCGTCCTGTGTCACTCCGCCTGCCATGTCGATAAGCTCGTACACCCTCGCGTCCTCTGCAGCCTCATAGACCCCCGGATTAACCACATTGCCGCACACATAAACGAATACCGTTGCCTGTGTCTGACTTGTTATGGCTTCAGTGCCGTCGACTGTTGCGGCACCCATGGCATCCGATGCAGTGCCATTTGCAGCTTTCTCAGAAAATTCCGTTCCATATACTGTGCCTACGGCATCATTTTCTATTGTATATGATGCGCTCCTATCTGAAGTACAGGAATATAAAAAGCCACATGACAAAAAAGCGAGAACTCCCGCAGTGTAAGCAATAGCTTTATAGTATCTTTTTTTAATCATATTCTCTCCTTATGTCTGTCTCATAAGGTCCCTCTGATTCAGGAAAGATAGCCTGATATAGTTATTGTAACTAAAAAACCCGGTCATTGCAACCGGGTTTTTAACATTTATCGCGCAATTATGCGCCATTACTGATTTGCAGCTCCGCTCTCTTCAATCTGCCAATTCTGTATTAAATAATTTCTGACATTTGACAAAATCTGTACATCTCCCGTCCCTTCCGCAATACGGTGCATCGTCACCTCAAGCAATGCATAGAACTCATCGCTGTACATCAGCTTGAGCTTAGGAACCGATTTATCATAGGACTCGTAAATCCTGTTCAGATTCCCGTCCTCATTATCAATTCTGCGGCACGCCGGCGTTCCTGACTGTATATACAGCTCGCCGACATTGGTGTAAGTAATAAGCTTTGCAAAACTCTGCGCCACGGTCAGGTTGTCCGAAAAAGGATTGACGGCGATGGCGGTTGTAACCGATAACGGTGCACTCTTAATCTGCGGACTCATATCCGGAAAAGGCGCCGTACCTACACTCAGGCCCTCCTGCGCCTTCGCTCTTGTGTACATCTCCATATCTCCGATTGTGAACACAACCGAACCCTTCTCAAACTCATTGATGCAGGAATAATAGTCGACATTGTTTATATCAATGTAAAAGTATTCTACCAACTGCTTATACAGCTCTGTCGCCTGTGTAAGCTCCTGTGTAAGCTCGAATACACTCGTTCTGTCATCTCCGCTCCTGCCCCCAATGTCAAGGTAAGCCCCGAGATAACCATAATTATAAAATATGTCCTGCAGATCACAGGTAAACACCGAACTTATACTGCTCCCTGCAGGAACCTCCATATTCTCGGCAAAGAGCTTGACATCGTCAAAGGTCTCTATGTCCACATCCTGCACAAATTCTGCATTATAGATAAGGAAACTTGTATCATAGCTTAAAGGATATGCAATCAGCATGCCATTGTAGGTACAGGCATCAAGCGCAGTCTGACTATAGTTATATATATTATAAATATCCGTCAGTCTGTTCTCCGCCGCTATACCCGCAAGTCTCACCTGTTCAAGCTTGTCATTGTCAATCATATAGAGATCAACCGTGTCCGGCTTAATCGCCTCCGCTGTGAGAGTATCAACATAGTCCGCCTCCGGCACATATTCCAGCTTGATGTGGACATTCTTATTCGCCGTCTCATACTCGTCAGCACAGTACTTAAGATACGCGCTAAAAGTCTCGTCGCTGTACCATAGCTTAATATTAACAGGCTCATCAGATACAGCCGGCTCTAAAACAGTCTCATCTGCGGAAGTTGTCTCATCTTCAACGTACTGGATTCTGCACCCTGAAAGACTCACCACGGCAAGCATGCCTGCAAAGGCCCCTGCACATATTTTTTTTACCAAACAAACAAATTTCATATATAAACTAAAACCTTTCACTATTTATAGCCAACACACCGCTGTTTCAGATAAAGTGTCCCGGCTTAATAATGAGGCGGTCTTATACACATTTTTCAAGAATGTCAATCATCTCGTCCACATTCTGCTTCGTGATTATAAGCGGAGGAACAAACCTGAGCGTATTAAGTCCCGCACTTATAACGATAAGTCCATGCTCTCTTGCCGCTTTCACGACATTTCCTACAGGAAGCCCGTCCGCAAACTGCATGCCGCACATAAGTCCAAGACCTCTGACCGCCTTTACACAATCATGCCTGTCAGCAAATGCCCTAAGCTTCTCCATAAGATAAGGCGCCACCTCATTCACATGTCCTATGATATCATTTTTCTCGAATAAGTCAAATACCTTTGAGGCGGCTGCCGTCGCGAGCGGGTTGCCGCCGTAGGTCGTGCCGTGGTCACCCGGAACCAGAACCTTGTCGCATTTCTCATTTGCAACAAAAGCGCCCACAGGCATGCCGCAGCCGAGTGCCTTTGCAACTGTCACCACATCAGGCTTGACACCATACTGCTGATATGCAAACATCGAACCCGTGCGCCCCATGCCGCACTGTATCTCATCGAGAATGAGAAGCATTTCTTTATCATCGCAGAGCTTTCTAATACCCTCCAAAAATTCCTTTTCGGCAGGGAATATTCCGCCCTCACCCTGAACCGTCTCGCATATTATCGCGCAGGTCTTATCATTTACAAGTGCCTTCACACTGTCCAGATTATTGTACTCAGCGAAGCGTATTCCCGGTATAAGCGGTCCGAACGCCTCCCTGTAATGTGCATTTCCCGTGACGGAGAGCGCTCCCATGCTTCTTCCGTGGAAGGAATGTTCCATGGCGATAATCTCATGGTCGGTGCTGTTGTCGCGAAGGTAAGCGTACTTCTTTGCAAGCTTTAATGCTCCCTCAATCGCCTCTGTTCCACTGTTGGTAAAAAATGCCTTGCTAAGTCCCGTCGCCTTAACCAGCTTTTCTGCCGCATCGGCGAGCGGTTCACTGTAGTAGAGGTTGGAAATGTGCACAATCTTATCGACCTGTGCCTTGACCGCATCATTGTAATCCTGATAATTATACCCAAGTGCGTACACTGCTATACCTGCGGCAAAATCAAGATATCTTTTTCCCTCCACATCATACAGATACACGCCGTCGCCGTGGTCAAGCACCAAATCTGCCCTGTTGTAGGTGTGGATAAGATTTTCCTCTGCTTTATTAATTATAGTATTAGTTTTTGTCTCCATCATAAAACCTCTCTGCGTCTCTGTCTATAATAGCCGTTCCAATACCCTTGTTGGTAAAAATCTCGAGAAGCAGGCAGTGCGGAATACGTCCGTCCATGATATGCACCCTCGAAACACCGTTCTCAATGGCATCTATACAGTTGTTAAGCTTAGGTAACATTCCTCCGCCTATATTTCCGTTTCCGATAAGCTCCTCAGCCTCGGTAAGACTGAGTTCCGAGATCAGCGTCTCCGGGTCGTCGGCAACCTTTCTTACTCCCTCAATATCTGTTAAAAATGCAAGTTTCTCAGCCTTGACCGCCTTGGCGATGGCACATGCCGCGTCATCGGCATTGATGTTGTATGTATTGTAGTCATCGTCTATTCCGATAGGACAAATAATCGGTATAAAATCATTCTCGATAAGAGTGTTAATAAGCGACGGATCAACCTTCGTCACCTCCCCGACAAAACCAATGTCCTGTCCTCCCGAGAGTTTCTTGGTGACATGAATCATCGCTCCGTCCTTGCCGCTTATTCCGGCAGCCTTGACGCCAAGCTGCTCAACGAGATTTACAAGACTCTTGTTGACCCTGTTTAAAACCATCTCGGCAATCTCCATCGTCGGCTCGTCCGTAACCCTGAGCCCGTTCACAAATCTCGGTTCCATTCCCGATTTCGCAACCCAGCGGCTTATCTCCTTGCCGCCGCCGTGAACAATAATCGGCTTAAATCCTACAAGCTTTAAGAGTACAACATCCTCGATAACCTTCTTTTTAAGTTCCTCGTCGACCATGGCACTTCCACCATACTTTACGACTATAATCTTGCGGTTGAATTTCTGAATATAAGGCAGTGCCTCTATCAGCACATTAGCCTTCGCCATCTCATTGTCATAGTTACGCATCATTTTTTCCTCCTTAGCTTCTGTAATCGGCATTGATTGAGACATACTCATGTGTGAGGTCACAGCCGTAAGCAGTCGCTGACTCGGTTCCCTGCTTCACATCGGCAATCGCAATTACATGCTCCTTCGAGAGTATCTGCGTCGCCTTCTCCTCGCTGTAGTCGGTCGCCTTGCCGTCCTCGACAATCTTCAACTCGCCCGCCTCACTCTTAAACCATATGTCAACCTTCTCCGGGTCGAAATCCACTCCCGAATATCCCATCGCACAGAGTATTCTTCCCCAGTTCGCATCGTGCCCGTAGATTGCCGCCTTGGTAAGATTGGAGGTGATTACCGACTTTGCGAGTACCTTGGCATCCGCCTTTGTCTTTACATTCTTCATCTGAACCTCAAAAAGACAGGTGGCACCCTCGCCGTCCCCGGCAATCTTCTTTGAAAGCTCACACAGAATGTAGAAGAGTGCGTCATAAAACTCCTTATAGCCCGCGCTGTCCTCATCCTCAATCTTCTTATTCCCTGCCATTCCGTTTGCAAGCAGGAGCACTGAGTCGTTCGTCGACGTGTCGCCGTCAACCGATATCATATTGAAGGTGTCATCGACTATCGCGCGCACCATCTTCTGCAAAAGCTTCTCATCGACAACCGCATCTGAGGTGATAAAGCACAGCATAGTCGCCATATTAGGGTGTATCATTCCCGAACCCTTGCACATTCCTCCGATGTGTACCGGAACACCGTCAATTTCAACCTCAACGGCAGCCTGCTTAGACTTCGTATCCGTCGTCATAATCGCCTCAGCCGCAAGCGCCGCGTCCGACGCAGTCGCTCCGAGCTGCTTAGGAAGCAGTTCAATTCCCTTTCCGATAATATCCATAGGAAGCTGCTTTCCGATAACACCCGTGCTCGCAACCAGAACCGCGTCCTCGCTTATTCCAAGCTGTGCCGCAGTCTTTGCTGCCATCTGCCGGCACTTTTCGTAGCCCTCCTCACCCGTGCACGCATTCGCAATGCCGCTGTTTACAACAATAGCCTGTGCGCTCCCGGACTCGAAAACCACCTTCTTATCCCACTTTACCGGAGCAGCACACACCCTGTTGGTGGTAAAAGTCCCCGCCTTGACACAAGGCACCTCCGAGAATACCAGTGCCATATCCTTCTTCACGTTATTCTTAATCCCCGCATTAAGCCCCGTCGCCTTAAAGCCCTTCGCGGCACAGACACCGCCATCTATATATTTCATGTCTATATCCTCCTAATCATTAAATTTCATACATAAGAACATGTCCGGTAATGTACCGGCAGAATTTCACAACTTCCGGCAGCAATCCCTTTTACGGAAACATTGGCGCACCCATAAGTCCTTCCTTCTCATCAAATCCGAACATTATGTTCATGTTCTGTACGGCCTGGCCTGCCGCACCCTTCACGAGATTGTCTATCGCGCCCATGATTATGACACGTCCCGTTCTCGGCTCAACCTTATAATTGATGTCCACAAAATTGCTTCCCTCAACCCATCGTGTCTCAGGGCACACATCCTTGTCGAGAAGCCGTATAAAAAATTCGTTGGCGTAGTGCTTCCCGTAAGCTGCTCGTATCATCTCGTCTGTCACACCGTCCTTCAGATCTGCATACGCTGTCACAAGTATTCCCCTATTCATAGGTACAAGATGCGGTGTGAAAATGAGCTTCACATCCTCGCCGGCTGCATAGGAGAGCTGCTCCTCAATCTCAGGAGTGTGTCTGTGTGTTCCTACCCCGTAAGCTTTAATACTCTCATTGACCTCACAGTAGAGGTTCTCCACCTTCGCACCCCTTCCTGCACCGGAGGTACCCGATTTCGCATCGATAATGATTGACTGCGGCTTTATAAGCCCCTCCTTCACCAGCGGGTAAATCGAGAGTATCGAACAGGTCGTATAGCAGCCCGGATTGGCAAGTATTCTCGTGTTCTTAATTTTTTCCCTGTTGAGCTCGCACAGCCCGTAAACAGCCTCATCTATGTACTGCGGCGCGGCGTGCTCAAGCCTGTACCACTCCTCATAGACCTTCACGTCCTTGAGCCTGAAATCCGCACTCAAATCGATAATTTTCACCTTAGATAAAATGTCATCATTCACAAGTGAAGCGCAGAGTCCCTGCGGTGTCGCCGTGAATATGACATCTACCTGTGACGCCAGTTCCTCCATGTTGTCGTCCTTGCACACATTGTCAACCAGCTTGAACATATTCCGGTAAACCTGCGAATACTTCTTATCTATATAGCTTCTTGAGCCATACCATACAATCTCCACGTCCCTGTGTCCGAGTAAGAGCCTCACAAGCTCATTGCCCGCATAGCCTGTAGAACCGATAATACCAACCTTCACCATAGCGCACATCTCCTGTTTAGTCTGATGCAGAGTTAAATTCTCTGTTTGTTCTAATTTTATTATTCATGCCTCCAAAAGTCCATACCTAATTTTCAATTCCGATAATAACCACATTAGAAAATTTTCATGCTTTTGTCAGCCTGCTTGTTAATAAATATACATCATTAATGCATATTATGCAATAAAAAAATGAAAAAAACTGGATAAACTATTGCATAAAATGTATTTTTGATGTATATTTAACACAGTGTTTGACATTAGGCGCGGATAAACGCTAAGGATGCATACATAAGTAACCTAATCAGGAGGAATATTAATAATGAAAGACAAAGTTATTCTCGCTTATTCCGGCGGTCTTGATACCACCGCAATTATCCCTTGGCTCAAGGAGAACTATAATTATGATGTGGTCTGCTGCTGCATCGATGTAGGTCAGGAGAGCGAGCTCGACGGCCTTGAGGAGAGAGCTAAGCTTTCCGGAGCTGAGAAATTATACATTCTCGATGTTGTTGATGAGTTCGTTGACGACTACATTATGCCTACAGTTATGGCTGACGCAGTGTACGAGCACAAGTACCTTCTCGGTACATCCTTTGCACGTCCTCTCATCGCCAAGAAGCTTGTAGAGATTGCCCGCAAGGAGAATGCGGTTGCCATCTGCCACGGTGCAACGGGCAAGGGTAATGATCAGGTCCGTTTCGAGCTCTCAATCAAGGCTTTAGCACCTGATATCAAGATTATCGCTCCTTGGAGATGCAATGAGACCTGGAAGATGCAGTCACGTCAGGACGAGATCGATTACTGCAAGGCTCACGGTATCGACCTTCCTTTCTCGGCAGACAACAGCTACAGCCGCGACCGCAACATCTGGCATATAAGCCACGAGGGACTTGAGCTTGAGGATCCTGCCAACGAGCCTAACTATGATCACCTCCTTGTACTCGGCGTGACTCCGGAGAAGGCTCCTGACGAGGCAGAGTATGTATCGCTCACTTTTGAGAAAGGTCGTCCTGTCGCTATCAACGGTGAAAAGATGAAAGCATCCGATATTTTAAGAAAGTTAAATAAGCTCGGCGGAAAGCACGGTATCGGTATCATCGATATCGTTGAGAACCGTGTTGTCGGCATGAAGAGCCGTGGTGTATACGAGACACCCGGCGGAACAATCCTCATGGCAGCCCATGAGCAGCTTGAAGAGCTTATCCTTGATCGTGACAGCCTCTCCTTCAAGAAGGGCATTTCAGAGAAGTTTGCCAACATCGTATACGAGGGCAAGTGGTTCACACCTCTTCGCGAGGCATGCCAGGCATTCGTTGAATCCCTCGAGGAGAAGGTTACAGGTGAAGTTAAGATGAAGCTCTATAAGGGCAACATCATCAAGGCCGGCACAACAAGCCCTAACTCACTCTACAGCGAGACACTTGCAAGCTTCACAACAGGTGAACTCTATGACCACCACGATGCAGAAGGCTTTATCAACCTCTTCGGTCTTTCAATGAAAGTTCGTGCCATGTTAGAGGAGAAGAAGTAATGCAAACTATCGATATCGTTGTTCCATGCTATAACGAACAGGAGGTTATCGCAGCCTTCTATGACGAGACCTCAAAGCATGTGGCAGCTATCAATAATTACTCTTTCAGATACATTTTTGTAAATGATGGGAGCAGGGACAACACCCTGCTCCTGCTAAAGGGACTTGCCGCAGACCATGATGATGTACGGTATGTCTCTTTTTCGCGTAATTTTGGTAAAGAAGCTGCTATGTTTGCCGGACTAAAAAACAGCACCGCGGACTATGTAATCGTAATGGACGCCGATTTACAGCACCCGCCCGCACTCTTCCCTAAGCTAATCGAGGGCATTGAGGAGGGACATGACTGCTGTGCCGCATACAGGACCACAAGAACGGGCGAGCGCAAAATCAGAAGTGCCTTTTCACAGTCCTTCTACAAGCTCAACAACAAGCTGACCAACACCAAAATGCCTTATGGTGCCGTCGACTACCGCATCATGTCAAGACAGATGGTTGACAGCCTTGTCGCACTCCCTGAGAAGGAACGTTTCTCCAAGGGTCTGTTCTGCTGGGTAGGCTATGATACCAAGTGGATTCCTTATGAGAATGTCGAGAGAACCCTGGGCACGACCAAGTGGAAATTCTCGGGTCTTGTAAAGTATGCCATGGACGCGATTGTATCCTTCTCCGTGGCTCCGCTGCGTATGCTGTCGGTTATCGGCGCTGCCATCAGCACACTCGCACTGCTCTACGGCTTTTATCTTCTCATAAAGACCCTTGCCTTCGGAAAGGATATCCCGGGCTACGCCTCGACAATAATAATACTGCTGTTTCTCGGCGGAATTATTGAGCTTAGCATCGGCATTATCGGCGAATACCTGGCACGAATTTTTACCGAGGTAAAACAGCGTCCAATCTATATTGAAAAAGAAAACAACCTTAATAAAGATAAGGATAAAAATAATTGTAATGAAGAATCTGATAAATAAAATAATAGAAAAATTTTTCACCCGTGAGGTCATAAGCTATCTCATTTTCGGTGTGCTGACAACGGTTGTAAACTTCGTATTCTACTGGCTGTTCACCGACGTTTTAGGGATATACTATATTACTGCTAACGTGATTTCGTGGTTTTTTGCTGTAGCTTTTGCATATGTGACAAATAAGCTTTTCGTGTTTGAGAGCAAAAGCTGGGAACCTGTCCTTGTATTAAAGGAAATATTGTCCTTCGGTGCCGCAAGAGTGCTTTCGCTTCTCTTTGAGACAGGCTTTTTGGCACTCACCGTAGAAATGCTCGGCGTTCCAAAGCTTATCGCCAAGGTTATCGCTGCCATATTCGTAGTCATAATCAACTACATTGCGAGCAAATTATTTATTTTCAAAAAGAAAAAATAGGGGTTATGGTTATCATGAAATTCAAAGAAAAAATAAAATCGATACATCCGATGTATTATATTTCTTTTTTCCTTCCGCTTATCATAATGACTGCAATTTTCGCAGTCCGCGGAATCTATCCGTTCGGCGACAATGTGTATCTGCGCTCGGATATGTATCATCAATATTGTCCGTTCTTCTCGGAATTGTGGGACAAAATCCGTAATGGCGGAAGTCTTTTTTATTCGTGGGAGATAGGACTCGGGTCTAATTTTACGGCGCTTTACGGCTACTATCTCTCAAGCCCGCTCAACTGGTTCATAGGTTTCTTTCCACATAACTATATTATCGAACTGATGAACCTGATCATTCTCATAAAGCTGTCACTCGCATCGACTACGTTTACCTATTATATTGCAAAGCACTTTAAGGTACGCAATATAACGGTATCTGTTTTCGGTATGTTCTATGCGCTTTCGGGCTTCACAGCCGCATTTAGCTGGAACCTGATGTGGTTTGACTGTGTGCTCTTACTACCTCTCGTGCTCCTCGGACTTGAAAGGCTCATAAATGAAGATAAGGGCATACTCTACACAGTGGCACTCGGACTTACAATACTCTCTAACTATTACATAGCGATTATGGTATGTATCAGTATTGTATTTTATTTTCTTATGCTGCTTGTCACAATGCCCGTACCTGAAAAGAAGTCTGTTTACCTTCAGAAAATCGGTTACTTCACTCTCTTTTCACTGCTCGCAGGAGCCTTGTCAGCCGCTATACTTCTGCCTGAACTGTACGCTCTCGGACTCACCGCCTCGAGCGACATAAGCTTTCCAAAGACGCTCACACAGTACTTCTCCGTTGTGACCGTGCTCAACAGGCAGCTTGCCAACACCGAGGTGTGCATAGGTCTTGAGCACCTCCCTAATATATACTGCGGTGTCGCCGTATTTTTACTCTACCCGCTCTATATTTTTAATAGGAAAATAAGCCTTCGCGAAAAGATTGCAAAATCTCTGCTGCTTTTTGTATTCATCTTCGCATTCAGCTTCAATATACCTAACTTTATATGGCACGGATTCCACTACCCTAATTCGCTCCCGGCAAGACAATCCTTCATATATGTGTTCATTCTGCTCACCATGTGCTTTGACGCATATAAGGATATGAAGGATTACAGCGGCAGCCAGATTGCAAAGGCTTTCGGACTTTTCCTGATTTATCTGCTCTGGCTCGACCACAGCGGCGGCGAGAATGACCCTGATTATGCCATACTGCTTGTAAATGCGTTCTTCATGCTTCTGTATGTAATTGCCGCATTTCTCTACAAAAAGGATAAGATCAAGAAACCTTTTATAGTATTCCTTCTGTTCTGCGTAAGCTGCATTGAATGTACCATGAACATGGAAGAGACAGGCTACAGCACGACAGGAAGAAGCGCTTATTTCAAGGACTACAATTCCATACAGACGTTGACAGATGAACTGTCAGACTCCGACGACTCCTTTTACAGAATTGCCAAAGCCTTCGGATACCGTTCAAAAAATGATGCCGCCTGGCACAATTTTAACAGTGCAAGTGTATTCTCATCAACTGCTTACGCAGGTATAACCGATCTGTTCGGCTACCTCGGACTCGAACACTCCATGAACGCCTATGCAGACCACGGAGCTACTCCTCTGGTCTACTCGATGTTCGACATAAAATATATTCTGAGCAGCAAACTGCTCTCCGACAATTACACTCTTGAACTTGTCGATTCGGTTGACGGCGAATACCTATACAAGGCAAAATACACTCTTCCACTCGCCTATATGGTAAGCTCCGATATCAATGATAACTGGAACTATACCTCAAGCAATCCATTCTCAGTGCAGAATGATTTTGCGCTTGAGAACACCGGAGTAAGTTCGCTGTTCACCTCCATCGACTTCACCGATAACGACAAGAGCGGAATATCGATAGATGTAGAGCAGGATGGATATGTATATGTCTATGTCTCCAACAAGTCCGTCAAGACGGCAAAGGTCACAATAGGCGACAACACCGAGAATTTCGCCGGAATAAACCATGGCAGAATAATAGACCTTGGCTGGCAGACAGCCGGCACCCATATCCGCATTGCGGACAAGGACGGCGAAGAGTCATTAAGTGCCATGGTATACACAATGGATTTGAACAAATTCATCGATACCTACAATGCGCTGAACAATCAGGGGCTCAACGTCACCTCCTACACCGACACCGCAATAACCGGTACGATAAATGTGCACGAAGCAGGAACTCTCATGTTCTCGATACCTTACGACCCTAGCTGGACACTCAAGGTAAACGGAGTAAAGACAGAGATAACCGAGATTGCTGAGGCACTCATCGGCGTCGAGCTCGCACCCGGCGATTACACCATAGAGCTCTCCTTCACACCAAGAGGCTTCAAGCCGGGCATGCTCATAAGCATCTCAGCCCTCTTAATACTCTTCATCGTATACTGCTTCTACCGCAGGGAAGCCGGAAAAGGATTTCTTCCTTTCACCAAGCCGCAGGCGGCGGCTGTTGCAGACAATTCAGACACAACAGGCGTTACTGGTGATAATGATAATTCAGATACGGCGGCTAATGCTAATGCTGCCAGTGGAGCTGTCGATGATAATGCCGGCAAGGCTGTTGATGCGGAGAATGACGGCGATAAGCCTGAGGCGGCTGGTGATGGAACTGCTAGTGGCGATACCGAGGACTCCGATATTACCAATATCCAACACTAAAGTTGACAATCATAATATCAAGACAACATTAACAATGCTAATGATACATGCATGTGACCATTAATTATGATATGACTATGATTACAGAAGCTAGATTAATGTTAAAAACAACATTATTTACTCATATCATTACTTTAAAGTCATTTGCTCATATTAACACTAGTTTTAATGATATTATAACAGATATTTATATTACTAAAATAATATAACTAAACTATCACGTCAAAACAGGCTCACAAATGCAGCACGTTATACACCCGCAACTAAAACAGCCTGTTTTGACTCACATTTTTTATCACACAATACACACTATGGAGGACACAACCATGAAGCTCTGGGGCGGACGTTTCACAAAGGAAACCAATCAGTTAGTAAACAATTTCAACGCATCTCTTCCCTTCGACAGAAGATTTTACAAGCAGGACATTGAGGGAAGCATTGCACATGTGACCATGCTTGCAAAACAGGGAATATTGTCAGACGATGACAAAGCTGCCATCATAGCAGGGCTCACCTCAATCCGCGACGACATCGACAGCGGCGCCTTACAGTTTGACGATGAGTCCGAGGATATTCACAGCTTTGTCGAGGCGGAGCTCATATCACGCATCGGCGACGCCGGTAAACGCCTTCACACCGGAAGAAGCCGTAACGACCAGGTCGCACTCGACATGAGACTCTACACGCGCGACGAGCTTACACAGACGGACGAACTTTTAAAGGGTCTTTTAAAGGTGATTCTCAGAATCATGAAGGAAAACACCGAGACATATATGCCGGGCTTTACACATCTTCAGAAAGCCCAGCCTATCACTGTGGCACACCATTTCGGTGCATATTTTGAAATGTTTTCAAGAGACAGAGGACGCATAGCCGACATATACAGGAGAATGAACTACTGTCCTCTCGGAGCAGGTGCACTCGCCGGAACCACCTATCCTCTTGACCGTGAATACACAGCCTCTCTTCTCGGCTTTACAGGTGCGACAGCCAACAGCATTGACTCTGTATCCGACCGTGACTATTTAATCGAATTTTTAAGTGCCATGTCGACAATTATGATGCATTTAAGCCGTTTTTCAGAGGAAATCATAATCTGGAACTCCAACGAATACCGCTTTATAGAGCTTGACGATGCCTACAGCACCGGAAGCTCAATAATGCCTCAGAAGAAGAACCCTGACATCGCCGAGCTCGTGCGCGGAAAGACAGGCCGTGTGTACGGAGCGCTCATGTCCTTGCTCACAACCATGAAAGGACTTCCTCTCGCCTACAACAAGGATATGCAGGAGGATAAGGAGCTCACCTTCGACGCAATCGACACCACAAAGGGCTGTATACTCCTCTTCACCGGGATGCTCAACACACTGACCTTCAACAAGGAGGTTATGGAAAAGAGTGCGATGGCGGGCTTCACAAATGCCACCGACGCTGCCGACTACCTTGTAAACCACGGTGTTCCGTTCCGCGACGCACACGGCATAATCGGTCAGATAGTGCTCTACTGCATCGACAAGGGAATTTCCATAGATGAGATGAGCCTTGAGGAGCTTAAAGCTATCTGCCCTGTATTTGAAAGTGATATCTATGATGCCATCTCCTTAAAGACCTGCGTTGAGAAAAGACTCACCAAGGGTGCTCCAAGCCCGGCTGCAATGAAGGAGGCCATTGCCAAGTATGAGGAGTATCTTGGCGAATAGCCACAGCTAGAATATCTACTGTTTATACATACATTACGGCGGGAATCAGAATTAACTTTTATTTCTGAATTTTAAAATAATACTTACAATAAAAATAAACCGATAATTCACATACTTCATGGGAATCATCGGTTTATTTTATTGCAGCTCATAGCAAGCTATTATATGGTATCGAACTGTTACATGGTATCATACTATCACATGACAGAAGCACTATCTTTCGCACTTATCCAGCTCTGCACCTGCTCTATACTCGCATTTACGGCGGTGGCAATGTTCTCAACCGTCATTCCCATCTTCGCAAGTGCTATCGATGTCTCCCTCTGTGCCTGAATATGTCCTTCTACACTGCCCTCCTGCTTCGCAGCGTCCAAAGCCTCCTCAATCTCATCCTTCATAAGTCTTCTCAGCGCTTCACACATTGTATTATCCCTCCTCTTTTACCGTCCCTGCTGCTTTTCCAGCTTTTTCTTCTCCTTCAATGTACATATCACATGGTGCAGGGCTGCGCAAG
>CAKRJT010000027.1 GCA_934351925.1 uncultured Lachnospiraceae bacterium | reverse complement strand
TGCAGCTGACCAATACTAATAGGTCGAGGGCTTGACCAGAAATGGTTCAGGTTAAAATATCTGATAATTTAATGTGTAGTTTTGAAGGAACAAGAATTTAACCGCAGCCGATGTGCTGCGGTTTTTTTGTTGGAATTAACTCAAAATGATGTAAAGAAAATATTAAGAAATGTAAAACAGCCGGTAATTTTGTTAAGAAGATAAATAATAAGCTATTAAGAAAAAGATTGAAATACCCATGAAATCATACTATATTTAATGTATATTTTTAAGGATGGTGGGGAGCGGATAAATGTATAAAATATTGCTGGTAGAGGACGACGCAGGGATTGCAAAGGAGATTGCAGATTATGCCGCAGGCTGGGGGCTTGAGGTGCATATTGCAAAGAATTTTGAGAATATAATGGCGGAGTTTGCCAATGTGCAGCCGCATCTGGTTATGCTTGACATATCACTGCCGTATTTTGACGGGTATTATTGGTGCAGCCGGATAAGAAATGTGTCCAAGCTACCGATAATATTTCTATCGTCGGCATCGGACAATATGAATATACTAATGGCGATGAATATGGGAGCAGATGATTTTATCGCGAAGCCGTTTGACAGGAATGTGCTTATTGCCAAGCTGTCGGCGATGCTGAGACGAAGCTATGATTTTGCGGCGTCGGTGAGCATCATTGAGCACAAGGGAGCGATGCTCAACATGGCGGACAATACCCTCACTTATCAGGGGAAAAATATAGACCTGAGCAAGAACGAGTATAAGATACTTCTAACGCTTATGGAGAACAGGGGCAAGGTGGTCAGCCGGGAGAGTCTTATGGAGAAGCTGTGGGAGAGCGACAGCTTTGTCGATGAGAATACCCTCACAGTCAATGTGAATAGGCTAAGAAAGAAGCTTGATAATGTGGGACTCAATGATTTTATAGGGACGAAGTTCGGAGTGGGATATATTGTGCAGGCGGATTAAGATGTGCAGTATGCATGGGTATAAGTTTGAAAGTGAAACTTTCAAACTACTTATTTGAGGCAGTACAGCAAGCAATGCTTGCTGTATGCAGGGGTATAGTGTGAAAAATACATCTAAGACAATAAAAAACATTGCCTAAGATGTATTACAATTTCACAATAGTTCAGCTAGCTGAACTATTAGAAAACACGTAAAAAGCACGTTTTTCATTACTATTTGAGTCACTGCAAAAGCAGTGACATGGGGATTAATATGAACAAACAAATTCATTTTATTTTGAGATATATTATAGGTAAAAAGAAGTCGTTTTTGATGCTTTTGGTATGCGGAACGATATTTATGTTCACATTTTTGATGTACGATATAACATTTGCCGCGGCGGCGTATCCTGCGTTGCTCTGTGCGGTGATATTGTTAGCGGTGTATGTCATTGAGGCATGCATGGAATACCGAAAATGGAAAAATATGCAGGATATCCTGCAAAAAACGGTCGGAGATGACAGTGAGTTCGTAAAGATACTGGATAACGCCGAGATAAGAAAACAGTTGAACACTACTGATGAGATAGAAAATGAGCTTCTTGAAATAATTGAACGTCTTAAAAATGGGGGAATGAGGTTAAATGACTCCATGAACATGAGATATTCGGACATGGTCGACTACTATACCATGTGGGTGCACCAGATTAAGACGCCGATTGCCTCAATGCATTTGATATTACAGAAGGAGGATTCGGAGGATTCAAGGAGGCTGCGCGCGGAGCTGTTCAGGGTGGAACAGTATGTTCAGATGGTGCTGTGCTTTTTGAGGCTTGATTCGGATTTCACGGACTATGTGATTAAGGAATACAGGGTTGATGACATTATTCGCCCGGCAGTGCGAAGGCTTGCGCCACAGTTCATAATGAAGAAGCTTTCGCTTGAGTATGAGCAGACAGACGAGGTTGCGCTCACCGATGAGAAATGGCTCAGCTTCGTGGTGGAGCAGGTTTTGTCAAATGCGGTGAAATATACTTCTGCGGGGAGCATCAGCATCAAATGTGACGGGGACAGGCTTGTGATAAGTGACACCGGAATAGGCATCGCGGCTGAGGATTTGCCGAGGATATTCGATAAGGGATACACGGGCTTTAACGGACGGGCTGACAGAAAGGCGAGCGGAATAGGGCTGTATCTGTGCAGGCGGATATGCGACAATCTCGGGCACAGCATCAAGGTGGAGTCAGCTGCGGGGCATGGGACAACCATAATCATAGGGCTTGAAAGAGATAAGCTTGAGGTTGAGTAGCTTTGATATTGTGTAATTATCAGACAGATACTAGAAGCAATTCAAAAAAAGACACCGCAACCGTCGGTTGACAAGGTTCAAGGTGCGGTTGGTGGATATGCAACCGCAATTATTGCTATATTGTGCCTATAAAATACAGGAGGACGATACAATATGAATATTGCGGACAGAATACAAAAGCTAAGAAAGGCAAAAGGCATATCGCAGGAGCAGTTCGCCGATGTGGTGGGGGTATCCAGACAGGCTGTTTCTAAATGGGAGAGCGAACAGTCAATTCCCGATTTGGAAAAAGTGATTTTGATGAGCGATTATTTTGGAGTCACCACAGATTATATTTTAAAAGGCATAGAACCAACGGAAAATAATGAGACAAAAGCAGGGGGTAAATTCAGCAATAAGGTAAAAGCTACTGTTTGCATGTCATTTGGTCTTATTGTTAATTTTGTCATTTACATTGTTTCACGCTTTGTGGAGGTGCCAATTCCATACAGTTACATTCAAAATGGACACAGAGTGTTTGAGTGGGACAGTAACCATGTTGCACATAGTTTCAGATATTTTGTTGAGTACTATGATTTGCAATTTTTGATGATACTTAGCTGGATTGCGGTGGTCGTGGGGATTATCTGGCTTTTGTTTTCTATGGGAGTGTTCAGAAAGAAAAGATAGAAGCCAATTCTTACACAAATGTAAGTTTTGCATAAGGAAATGTAAGCCGATTAGATGGAGCTTCATTTCCTTTTTTGTTATAGTAATGCTGTGGGGAGGGAAAAGATAAATGAGATATAATAGCTTTGAAATGAAAGAAATTTCATGTGGCGAAAGGAAATTGTCTGTTGTAAGGCATTATAAGATGAAAATATATAATTGCCGGTGACGGTCAGAATGGAGGATAATATGAGTTTATTAGAGGCAGCAAATATCAAAAAAACATACACCACAAGATTCGGCGGGAATAAGGTGGAGGCACTTAGGAATGTGTCCTTTGCCGTGGAGAAGGGCGAGTATGTGGCTGTTATGGGTGAGTCGGGGTCAGGTAAGACAACGCTGTTGAATATTCTGGCGGCGCTCGATAAGCCGACAGGCGGAAGGATAAGGCTCGAGGGTCAGGATTTGTCGGAGCTGAGTGAGAAGGAGATTTCACAGCTAAGGCGGGATAAGCTTGGCTTTGTGTTCCAGGATTTCAACCTGCTCGACACATTTACGCTGGAGGACAATATATACCTTCCGCTGGTGCTTGCGGGAGAGAAGCATGCGGAGATGAAGCGGAGACTGATACCGCTTGCGGTGCAGCTTGGAATTGAACCGTTGTTAAAAAAATATCCGTATGAGGTGTCGGGCGGTCAGAAGCAGAGGGCGGCGGTGGCGAGGGCACTGATAATTAATCCGAGCCTGATACTTGCAGATGAGCCGACCGGGGCGCTGGATTCCAAGTCGACGGATGAGCTGTTAAGGCTCTTTGGAGAGATTAATGAGAAGGGGCAGACCATTCTCATGGTGACACATTCGGCTAAGGCGGCAAGCCGCGCGGGGAGAGTATTGTTCATAAAGGACGGAGAGGTATTTCACCAGATTTACCGTGGGGATGACACGGGGGACGAGTTTTACCGCAAGATTGCAGATACGCTCACGGTGCTTGCAACAGGGAAGAAAGATTTAGGTGACTGAGTTCTTTGTTTTAAAATGTGCTAAGACAATGAACTTTTGCAAAGAATGGAGAAAAGTTTGAAAAAAATTTTCAAACTACTTATTGTGGCAGTACTGCAAGCAATGCTTGCAGTATGCAGGGGGATAAAAAATGGGAATAGGTTTTTACCCGCATCTTGCGTGGGACAGTATAAGAAAAAATAGGAGACTCTACCTTCCGTACATACTGACATGTACCGGAATGGTGATGATGTTCTATATAATTGTATTTTTAGCTGGAGATCCGCTGCTAAAAACAATCAGAGGTGGTTCGTTTATGGCGGAAATGCTTGGAATGGGAACTTATGTGATAATGATTTTTGCGGTGCTGTTCCTTTTTTACACTAACTCATTTCTGATGAAGAGAAGGAAAAAGGAATTCGGTCTGTACAATGTGCTCGGTATGGGAAAGGGCAATCTGGCGAGAATTTTATTCTGGGAGAGCGTTCAGATTGCGTTCATATCGCTCGGCGTCGGACTTGTGTTCGGCATGGTGTTTGCGAAGCTTGGCGAGCTTGCCATGATGTATGCAATCAAGGGGGAGAATAATTATAATATAACAGTGAACACGGAAGCGCTGTTTGTGACATTGAAGGTTTTTGGTGTAATATATGCACTTCTTTTTGTCAACATGGTGAGACAGGTCAGAATGTCAAAGCCGGTTGACCTGTTAAGGAGCGAGAACAGGGGAGAGAAGCCACCTAAGGCGAACTGGTTCATTGCGCTGTGCGGTGTAGTTATCCTCGCAGGAGCGTACTACATTGCCGTGACGATAGAGGGCCCGCTGAGCGCTCTAAGCATGTTTTTTGTGGCAGTTATAATGGTAATAATAGCCACATATCTGCTGTTTATAGCAGGCTCGGTGACAATGTGCCGTCTGCTGCAGAAGAACAAGCACTATTACTATAAGACCAATCATTTTGTGTCGGTGTCGTCGATGCTATATCGTATGAAGAGAAACGGCGCGGGGCTTGCCTCAATATGTGTGCTGTGTACGATGGTGTTAGTCATGCTCTCGGCGACGGTATGTCTTTATGCCGGTGAGGAGAGTGTTGTGAGAAACAGGTATCCGAGGGATATCAACCTTACAACGACCTTTGACAGCTATTCTGATATGGAAAATTATATGGGTGATATGAAGGAATCCGTAAAGAGCTGTGTGGGCGCTGCAGGTGAGGAGATTGTGGATTTAACCGATTATACGGCGGCTATATTTACATGTGCCTATGCGAACGGAAAAATTAATTACACAGATTATGAGACCACAGATTACTACAGTGCCGGACTGTCGCCGACCATATATCAGATGTTTGCAATCTCATTGGAGGATTACAACCGCCTGATGGATGAGAATGTGGAGCTTGATGATGATGAGGCGCTTGTCTGCTTCACGAAGGGAATGGGAAGCTCTGAGAATGTCTCACTTGATGAGCTGGTTCTAGGGGACAGTGGACCGCACTATAAGGTAAAAAATATTATCGGAAAGTTCATAGCCAATGGAACAGAAGCGTTCAATGTGCTTCCGGGAATGTATATTATTGTGAACAACCCAGAGGACATAGTGCTTCCTATAATCAATACGCCGGGCAGCAGCGGGGTGATAATATCGTGGTTCTATAATTTTGACATGACAGGCAGTGAGGCAGGAAAAATCGCCGCTGTGAATGAGCTTAACAGCATGTTCAACCGGGAATATAAGGAAAATGAGGTGTACCTTGCCGGGATTACCCGTGTGAATGTTGAGGGCAGGGAGGCTGAGAGAGACAATTTCTACACAATGTTCGGTGCACTCCTGTTCCTTGCGATTTTTCTTGGAATAATATTTGTGCTTGCAACAGTACTTATCATATATTACAAGCAGGTTACTGAAGGCTATGAGGACTGCGGGCGCTTTGAGATAATGAAAAAGCTTGGCATGACCCAAAAAGATATTAAGTCCAGTATCAATTCGCAGATGCTCACGGTATTCTTTCTACCTATTATAATGGCATGTGTCCATCTTACGTTCGCATTTCCGATTGTGAATAAGCTTCTGCTGTGTTTCGGATTTAACGATAAGGGCTTTTTTGCACTGGTAAATGTGATATGTGCGCTTGTGTTTGCGGTATTTTATGTTATTGTGTACAGAATTACGTCAAAATCGTATTATAATATTGTAAATGAATAGTCAAAAGTTTCTTGAATTTTTGCAGGCATCTAGGTATAATAGACATGTATTTGTCAATATACTGTTACGAAAAAAATAAGACTGTGGATGAAGACATTGGAAGATATGGCTTTGTCCGGCAAAAAGGTGTATGCCATGAAAATTTGGGAATTTTTTGAAAATATGAACGAATGTGTGTATGCTTCGGACATAGATACGGATGAATTGGTATATATGAATAAAAAGGCACTCAGGATGTACGGTATTCATTCGTTAGATGAGATAGCTGGAAAGAAATGTTATGAGGTGCTGCAGCATTGTTCAGCACCTTGTGCCGTCTGCAACAATAAACAGCTTTGTGAAGGAGAGTTTATTGAATGGAGGCATTACAATCTTCTGCTTGACAAGGATTTTGCGATAAAGGATACACTTGTAACCGATGGCGGCAGAAGATACAGGGTGGAGCTTGCGATTGATGCTGACGCGGCGGGGCATGACCATGAGTGCGAGGATGCGAGCCGCTATGAGAACATAGAGGCTATATCAAACGAGGCACTAAGAAGTGCACTTCAGGCACCAACCCCTGATATGTCATTACAGATTGTGCTTGAATATATAGGTAAGGCACTCAAGGGTGAGAGAACATATATATTTGAGCAGAATGAGCTTGGAGGGGATGACAATACCTACGAATGGACGGCGGTCGGTGTGGAGCCGCAGAAGGACATCCTGCAGAATGTTCCGGCAGATGTATGTGCTGAATGGTACAGAAATTTTGCTGAGAACAGGTATATAATGATTGCAGATCTGGAGGACATTAAGGAGAGTGACCCGCTTCAGTATGAGAACCTCAGGAGGCAGGATATACATTCGCTGGTTGTTGTTCCGCTTTATGACAATAAACAGGCTATAGGCTTCTATGGTGTTGATAATCCGCCGGTGGAGACACTCAGGTATGCTTCTAATATTTTGCATATACTTGGCCACTTCATAATCTCATGCATAAGGAGAAGAAATCTTATGAAAGAGCTCGAGATTATGAGCTACAACGATCAGCTTACCGGGCTTGGAAACAGATATGCGCTCAATGAATACATGAATACAGTGGATGTGAACAGAAGCCTGGGTATTGTCTACTGCGATGTGACCGGGCTTAAGAATGTCAATGATACCCAGGGACATGAGATGGGCGACAGGCTGCTTAAGAATGCTTGTGAAAGTCTCAGAAGAGTGTTTGATGGTTATGGGCTGTTCAGGATAGGCGGAGATGAATTCTTAGCGGCTGCCAACGGTGTGACCAGGGAGGAGCTTAGCGAGCATGTACGTCTTTTGAAGGAGGACATGAAGGCACACGGTGTCAATATGGCTGTGGGTGAGGTGTGGACTGACAAGGCACCAAGAAACCAGGACGCACTTTTGACGGAGGCGGAGAAACTGATGTATCAGGATAAGGCTGCGTATTATAAGAGGACAGGAATTGACAGAAGAAAATATTAATATATAGAAAGCAGAGAGTAATTAATTTAATGGAAAACAGCAAAACAGAAAACATGACAAATGCCGCAGAGGAGACTAAGAGCGTGGATAGCACGGGGAATGCTGTCAGATATGAGGACGCACCTATCGATGAGCGAATAATACGGGCAGTTCAGGAGATGGGCTTCGAGGTGATGACACCGATACAGCAGCAGGCGATACCGGCACTCCTTGAGGGACGCGATGTGCTCGGTCAGGCACAGACGGGAACAGGCAAGACTGCGGCATTCGGAATACCGATGATACAGAGGATTAACCCGGAGGTTGAGGGCGTGCAGTGTATCATACTCTGTCCTACCAGAGAGCTTGCGATTCAGGCGGCAGAGGAGCTCCGCAAGTTTGCAAAGTTCATGCATGGTATAAAGATTCTTCCTATTTACGGAGGACAGGATATATCCAAGCAGATACGCTCACTCAAGGGAAATGTGTCAATCATCGTCGGGACACCCGGACGTGTCATGGACCACATGAGGAGACATACGCTACGTCTTGAGAACATCAGGGCTATCGTGCTCGATGAAGCTGACGAGATGCTTAATATGGGCTTCCGTGAGGATATCGAGACTATTCTCAAAGAAATTCCTGAGAACCACCAGACAGCATTGTTCTCAGCGACAATGCCTAAGCCTATCCTTGACATCACACACACCTACCAGAAGGATGCCGTGCATGTGAAGGTTGCAGCCAAGGAGGTTACAATTCCGCTTGTAAAGCAGTATTACTATGAGGTTCAGCGACAGAACAAGGCTGAGGTGACTGCGAGACTTTTAGATTACTATAACCCTAAGCGCTCACTCATCTTCTGCAACACTAAGAAGATGGTAGACGACCTCACTGAGGAGTTAAAGGGCAGAGGATACTTTGCAGAGGGACTTCACGGAGATATGTCGCAGTTCCAGCGTGACAAGGTTATGAGCGGCTTCAGAAACGGAACCGTGGAAATTCTCATCGCAACAGACGTTGCCGCGAGAGGAATTGACGTGGACGACGTTGAGGCGGTATTCAACTACGACGTTCCGCAGGATATCGAGTACTATGTCCACAGAATAGGCCGTACCGGAAGAGCAGGAAGAACAGGTCGTTCCTTCACGCTCGTTGTCGGCAGGGAGATATACAAGATAAGGGAAATCGAGAATGTGTGCCACACGAAGATTAAGGCGCGCACAATACCTTCGGCGGCAGATATTACCGCTGTCAAGGCGCAGAAGATTTTGTCAAAGGTTATGGAGGTCAGAAACGAGAAGGATTTGACCAAGATGACCAAGATTATCGCCGACAAGATGAACGACGATGATGTTACCGCTATGGAGCTTGCCGCAGCATTCCTGAAGATGCACATGGGCGAAGAACTCGAGGATATTCCGGTTGAAGTATACAAGCCTAGACGCGCTCGCCACTTCGAGGACGAGAAGGGACGCAAGGGCGGACGTGGACGCAGAGGCGATAAGGATGAGCGCAGAGGCGGACGCGATGACCGTCGCAGAGATGATGGTGACAGGGACGAGCGCAGGCACAGGGACGAGTGCCGTGAAAAAGGCGAGAAGTATTCAAAAGAAGAGCGCCGCAGGAAGGAGCGTATCGGACGCGACGGCAACGCAAGAAATGAGAAGGGAAGAGTTGATTTCGGAGTTGAGCGCCGCTTAAGAGAGAAGCGCGAGAAGCAGAAGAATAAGAAGAAAGATTGATATGTCATTGTCATTGGGGACGGAGTTTTTGGTTTTGTTTAGTGTTCTCAATGGCTTGTGGAAATATTATCCCCACCTGATTTATACCGGTATCCGGTTGTCAGATTTTATGTCTGACCTCACGGAGCGGGTATAATCATCAGGTGGGGATTTTTTAGGCTCCGGGCGGTAATTTTGAATAAGCATGCTCATTTCCCGGTTACAAACGCGGATATCTGCATACGGCTTTAGAGAATTACCTGTTGATCTGCACTTATCTGCTTATATAACATACCGCATATTGAAAATGTGTGTGGGAAAATCATATTTATTATGAAACAATAGCATACACTCTTGATTTTTTTCATAGGTTAGTCTATACTGACAATAGGGGTTAGGTGTAACTAACTTAAATATATTAACTTAAATATATTAATTTAAACATATTAACTCAAATATATTAACTTAAACACATTAGCTTAAAAGCGTGTATGATGTCACATACAATGGGGGCTCACATATAATAATACAGCAGGCATAGCTGGTGCCGGAAAAGGAGGATATTATGAGCGGTATAATTTTAACAGTTGCAATAATCGTCGTGTGCAGGGTGGTAAAGGTTGTCACGAGAAGAATTTTAAAGAAGCTTGAGAATACACACGATAATGATTTCAAGGGGGCCGTAGGAGCATGACAGATGTACTTTCAGGACTTCTCATACCATTTGCGGGCACCTCTCTTGGTGCCGCATGTGTTCTTTTTGTAAAAAAGGAAATGAATGTCACACTGCAGAGGGCGCTTACCGGATTTGCCGCCGGGGTTATGGTGGCAGCATCGGTGTGGAGCCTTTTGCTTCCTGCACTTAGTCAGGCATCGGGTATGGGGAAATGGGCATTTGTACCGGCTGTGGCCGGGTTCTGGGCAGGTATTCTGTTTCTTTTTCTGCTCGACAATGTCATTCCGCATCTTCACTCGGACACGGAGCAGGCGGAGGGACCGAGGGCAAATCTAAAAAAAACGACAATGCTTGTCCTGGCAGTGACGCTGCACAACATTCCCGAGGGAATGGCGGTCGGAGCTGTATATGCGGGTTATATAAGCGGAAATTCCGGAATAACGATGATGTCGGCGATGGCTCTTGCAGTCGGAATAGCCATACAGAATTTTCCGGAGGGAGCGATTATATCCATGCCGCTAAGAAGCCACGGTGTGGGCAGGGGAAGGTCATTTCTTTACGGAGTGCTGTCGGGAGCGGTGGAGCCTGTGGGAGCGCTTCTCACAATATTGGCAGCAGGCATTGTTGTGCCGGTGATGCCGTATCTTCTGAGCTTCGCGGCGGGCGCGATGATTTATGTTGTTGTCGAAGAACTCATACCTGAGATGGCGCAGGGAAAAGGAAAACAAAGCGATATAGGAACATTGCTATTTGCGGCGGGATTTACTATAATGATGACGTTGGATGTGGTATTCGGGTAGAACATTTGAAGCAAAGAGGATAAACAGCATGGAAAACGAATTAAAGGAACCCGTCATCATAATGCTTGACAATGCATGTACAGAGGACAGTATCGCAATTTTGTGGGAGAAGGTAGAAGCCGCAGTGGGGTATGAGGTGTTCGTGGAGGACGCCTTCCTTGCGACGACGGAGAGCACTGATTACACAGTTGAGGGGCTTGAGCCGGGCGGAGAGTACGAGGTGTACGTCGCTGCCATAGGCGGGGACGGTCAGAGAGCAAAGAGTGAGCCTGTCGTGCTTCACACGGCAGCGCGTGGGAGAGTGCTTGACATAACCGATTATGGAGCTGTGGCAAGTGAGATAGACAATTCCATCATGGCGGATACGCAGAGGCTTTATGATTGCACGGAGGCAGTACAGCGTGCTATAGACGAGTGCGGCGTGGGTGACATAGTGTATGTGCCGGAGGGAACTTATGTCACGGGGGCGCTGTTTTTAAAGAGCGATATGACCTTGAAGGTTGATGGAAGGCTTTTTGGCAGCAGCAGGCTTGCCGATTATCCGGTGATGAGCTATCGATTTGAGGGGCGGGAGAGCGATTGCTATGCCTCGCTTATCAACACGGCGGACGGAGAGCATGCGAACATAACCATATGTGGAAACGGCTCGATAGATGCCAACGGGCGCAAGCTTTTCATGGAGATTATGAAGGAGAAAAAGGCTGTCCGCGGCAGGGCAGTGTGTATAAGGAACACGGATGGTCTGTACATCAAGGATATAACTATAAGGCAGTCGCCGGCATGGTGCCTGCACACCATATACTGTCGCAATGTGGCTCTCAACAATGTGAAGATATTCACGAAGTATGCCGAGGACGGGAGAAGGTACGAGGATATATTTAACGGTGACGGCTTTGACCCCGACTCCTGCAGCAATGTGTATGTGTTTAACTGCCTGATAGGAAGCCAGGACGACTGCATCGCGGTAAAATCCGGGCGCGACGCGGAGGGCAGGACGGTTGGAATACCGTCAGAGGACATCAGGATAAGCAACTGTTCGTTCACGAGCGGCTTTGGCGTTGCCGTGGGAAGCGAGACCTCGGGAGATGTAAGGAGGGTTCTGGTGCAGGACTGCGTTTTCAAGGACACCTACAGCTTTGCGAGTGTCAAGTCACCGAGGGGGCGCGGCAGCATGGTGGAGGACATCACCTACGAGAACTGCGTGCACGATAACACCTCGACGGAGCATCACGATTGCAGATGGTTCCGCGGTGCGCTCTATGTCGATGAGTTCTACAGCGTGGAGGAGTTCGACGAGAACAGCGCTGAGCCAGTGAATGAGGGAACACCGCACATAAGAAATGTACATTTTAAGAATATCGACACAAAGACCGTTGCGGGCAACGCGGTTTTCATAACGGGACTTGTCGAGAGCCCTCTGGAAAATATTACACTGGAAAATATCAGGGCAGAGGGACTGTATGGAATGAAAGCCAACAATGTGGATGGGATGAGCCTCAAAGCCGTGCAGGTAAAGGGTTTGAATGGCCCGGACTATATATTTAATAATGTGAAAATCATGTAAAAATGAAAGAAAATTAAGGTATAACCTTCAAAAAACTCATAAAAAGGTATTGAAAAATGTATCTCTCAATGCTACATTATATCCGTGTTAATTCGGGATACCCGAAGTGCAGGAGTGTAATGCAGCATTTTTGCATATTAAAGCACAAAGGAGAGCCTTATTATGAAAAAGGGTTTTGTAAAGGGTGCTGCTGTTATGATGGCAGCGATGACAATGCTTACAGGTTGTAACAGCAAGACAACTGACAGCACAGCTACAACAGGTACAAGCGCAGCGGACACTTCAGCCGCAGATAACTCTGTGACAACCAGTGCCACAACAACAGAGAGCGCATCAAATGAGGTTAAGCAGAGCTTTGACAAGCTCACGCTTGAGTTCGTTCCTTCTAAGGATGCCGATGTTATCATCACAGGCACGAAGGAGCTTCCGCAGCTTGTTAAGGACGAGATGGCTAAGCTGGGATACGAAATCGGGGAAGTAGATATCTCAGTTGGTACAAGCTACGACGCAACAGGCGAGGCTATGTCAGCAGGAACAATAGATGTAGGCTGGTTACCGGGTGGTACATACGCACTCTACTCGGACGATGTTGATGTTATCCTCACAGCTACCCGTAACGGTCTTTCAAACGACAGCGAAAATCCGACAGACTGGAACGGTGACGCTAACGCGACACAGAAGAATGGTCCACAGGTTACTTACTACCGTTCACTTATCTATGCTACACCTTCAGAGTACGGAAAGCAGTTAGCTGAGAAGGTTAACAACGGAGAGACACTTACATGGGATGATCTTAACAAGGCTACATGGGCTGTTCAGAAGACATCTTCATCAGCAGGTTATATCTATCCTACAATGTGGCTTATGAAGAATTATGATGGCAAGAAGATAAGTGACCTTGATAATGTTATTCCTCTTGATTCCGGTTATGGTACCGCATTCTCTTATGCAGCAGCAGAGAGCGTTGATATCATCGTATGCTACGCTGACGGACGTAACGACTATGAGGAGAGCTGGATGCTTGCTACAGATAAGCAGGATTCAACAGGTAAGCAGGGTATGGGAAGAAGTGAGTCCATCTGGAATGAGCTCAATGTAATCGGTGTTACAGATGGTATCTATAATGATACTGTTGCCATTTCAAAGAGAAGCCCATACTACACAGACGAGCTTAAGGATGCGCTTCAGCAGTGCTTCATCAACATTATTAATACTGAGAAGGGTAAGGAAATTTTCGGTGTATACAGCCATGCAGGCTATGCAATCGCAACAGACGCTGATTATGACGGAGCCCGCGCAGCACTTCAGGCTGTTTCAGAATAATACGGTTTAACTCCGGGTTTTACAAAAAGGGGTACCCCACTTGCTGTGGGTACCCTTTTGTTGAATAATAATCGCAGACCTTGGCTGAAAACAGCCGGAACTTTACAAAAAGGGAATTAGATAATGATTGAATTTAAAAATGTATATAAAACTTATCCGAATGGCTTTACAGCCTTAAAAAATGTGAATTTGAATATTGAACAGGGAGAATTTGTTGCCATCATCGGTCTTTCCGGTGCCGGTAAATCCACAATTCTTCGCTGTATTAATCGTATGCATGATATACAGCAGGGGACACTTACCGTAGACGGCGTTGATGTTGAGAGTCTGAGCGGCAAGTCACTGCGCCGTTTCCGCCGCAAGGTGGGAATGATTTTCCAGAGCTTTAACCTTGTGTCGAGAAGCACGGTAATCAAGAATGTCCTGACAGCCGATGTCCCTGACATGCCTTTCTGGCGAGTACTGTTTGGAATATTTACCAAGGAGCAGAAGCTGAGGGCACTTGAGAGCCTTGACAAGGTTGGTATCCTCGATAAAGCGTATACAAGATGTGACCAGCTCTCCGGCGGACAGCAGCAGAGGGTGGCGCTTGCAAGGACCTTAAACCAGAACCCTTCAATTATTCTTGCTGATGAGCCGGTTGCGAGCCTTGACCCGGTAACGGCGCGTCAGGTTATGAGTGATTTCGTGCGTATCAACAAGGAATATAAGATCACCATTCTGTTGAATATACATCACGTCGACCTGGCTCTCAATTACTGTGACCGGGTAATCGGTGTGAGAGCGGGCGAGATAGTCTTTGATGGACCTGCCTCAAGCATCACACAGGAGCAGCTCGATGAGGTATACAATGGAACAGCAGTTCCTACCACAGAGAAGTCCGATAATTAGGAGGTGTGCAGATGAGTGAAGAATACAAAGCACCCAAGGCTAAGGTGAACCTGTTTGACCGCATATTCAAACCGCAGGTTATCACCATCGCGAACGGTCATACGACAGTCAGACCGAGAAGCAGAATGCCTCTCATAATCATAATGATGGTACTTGTGATTGCGTGGGCGCTTAAAATGACTAATTTCAGCTTTGCCACGGTATTTTCGAGAATAAATGAGCTCTTTGTAATTCTCGGCAAGATTTTCCACCCTAAGTGGAGCTTCTTTGGCAAAGTTATATCCCCGCTTATCGATACTATAAAGATGTCTATTCTGGGTACTGTCATCGGCTGTGCGCTTGCGCTTCCTTTTGCGGTGCTTGCATCGAGCAATATCATACACAATCGTGTTATTGTTAGCGTCATCAGGTTTATACTGGCACTTATAAGAACCGTACCTACGCTTATCATTGCCCTTGTCTGTGCTCTTATCTTCTCACTTGGTACGTTTGCGGGAACGCTTGCCATAGCGATATTTACCTTCGGTGTGGTCGCTAAGATGCTTTATGAGAGCATAGAGACCATTGACATGGGACCATTTGAGGCGATGGAGGCTCTCGGAGCGAACAAGTTCCAGTCTTTCTGGTCTGCATGTATTCCGCAGATTTTGCCGGTATATTTAAGCCACAGCCTCTACTGCTTTGAGATGAATGTCAGAGCATCGGCGATACTCGGATATGTGGGTGCGGGCGGTCTTGGAATAACAATCAACGAGCGTATCGGATGGCGCGATTACAATGGTCTTGGAATGGTGCTGCTGGCACTGTTTGTGGTCGTTGTGGCGATTGAGTTTTTCAGCGAGTATCTGAGAAAGAAGCTCAGCTAGGTAAAAACAAGTTTGAAAAATACATTTATGGCAGCAGGGCTGCTTAGAATGTGTCAGTGAGGATTGATATGAAAAATGATACTAATAAAAAACAGAAAACGGAGAACATCTTAGCCGCGGCGGAGAAGAAGCTGACCGTTCTCGAGATGTACGAGAGACAGCCGCACAAATGGCTTCTATATCTTGGAATAGTGCTCGTGGTTGCGGTGATAATCGGCTGGTCTGCGTCGGATATAAGCTTTTCAGGCATGACTGCTACCGGAACAGAGGTTGCCAAGGGCGTTCTGCACGGAGTATTTCACCCGGACACTAAGCTGATGTTTGGCACCGGTGACTCAGATGTTCCGTATCTGCTCCTACAGACAATTGCAATAGCAGTGCTTGGTACACTCTTTGGTGCTATTTTGGCTATTCCATTTGCATTTCTTGCCTCGACGACGATTATGCCGAAGCCCGTTGCATACATTTTCAGAATTTTTATTCTGCTTATCAGAACTATTCCGAGCCTTGTGTGGGCACTCATGTGGATACGAGTTACCGGGCCCGGAGCTTTCTGCGGAGTTGTGACACAGTCGGTGTGTTCGATAGGCATGATTTCTAAGATGTATATTACGGCAATTGAGGATCTGGATACAAAGATACTTGAGAGTCTTGATGCGATGGGATGTACACCGTTTCAGAAGATACGTTACGGAGTGCTTCCGCAGCTCACGGCGAGCTTCATATCTACAACGATATACAGATTTGATATTAATCTGAAGGATGCGACGACACTCGGTATCGTAGGTGCCGGCGGTATCGGAGCATCGCTCATGCAGTGTCTGAACAGCCGACGCTGGGCTATGGTGGGTGCATTTATATGGGGACTTATGGTTCTTGTTCTTATTATAGAGCTTGCTTCCACCAAGATAAGAAGAAAGCTTGCACGCGGCTAAATATATGGAATATTCTTGAAGCATATTCATGGGAAAATACATGGCAGACAACAGCAAAGTTGTTTGCCATTCTTTTTTAGTTGTGGTAAAATTATACATAATAGTATAGTGGAGGTGCCAAAAGCATGTTGAGAATGATTTTTGCTGTTGTTTATATACTTTTGGTTGCGTTTCTTATTGGCTGGTGTATCGCGGCAGGAAAAAAGAAAAGTAAAATGTCAGTGCCTGTTATCCAGGTTATTACGGCAGGTGCAGTCACTTCACTTTTTTATGCACTTTATCTTATGGTTTCCGGAAAGGGAGAATGGCCGGCAGCTTTATTTATAGGGTTATATTATCTGAGTGTAAGCTGGCTTACATATTTTTTGACAAATTATGCCATGGTATATACGGAGGTACGACTTATCACGGTGGCGCCAAGGTATATTTTGGGTATTCTTACCGTTATGGATTCAATAAGTATAATAGTAAATAATTTTACCGGACATGTGTTTGTGATGAAACAGGTGCTTGATGAGAGTACGGGTACTTATTACTGGACTTCACAACCGGCATTGTTTATGAATGTACATCTGCTGTTGTGTTACACATTGATTGCGCTCACATTTGTTGCGTTTATTTATAAGATTATTGTGTCACCGCGCTTTTACAGGAGAAAATATTCAGCCATATTTATAGTTTTGGTGATGGTTATTGCAGTGAATGCGGCATTTCTGTTTGTCGGACTGGAGATAGATTTTTCGGTACTTTTATATGCCATAATGGGACCGCTGGTATGTTATTTTACGTTGTTTTCCACGCCCCGTGAGCTTGCGATGCGGACACATTCGTATGTTGTTGAGGAGATGGGAAACGGTATTATATGTTTTGATATAGACGGAGCCTGTGTATATGTGAACCGTGCGGCAAAGAGCCTGTTTTCTGTCTGGAATGAACAGACGGCTATAAAGAAAATTGAGGAGTATTATACAGACTGGTATAACAGATATAAGAATTCAGACAAGGACAGTGATTATTGGGACGAAGAGCTGTCGATAGCAGGAGTACAGCACTTCTTCGGATTTGAATATCGCAACATGAAGGATGAGGACGGAGTATCGATAGGGTGCTTTTTCAGAATTGAGGATAAAACGGAGGATGTGAAGCGTTTTAGGGATGAACAGTATCGTGCAACCCATGACCGTCTTACAGGTTTGTATAACAGAGAGGGATTTTTTGATGAGGCGAAGAAATTCATTAAGGAACACCAGGGGGAAGAACTGTGTATGCTTGCCTCGAATGTTAAGGATTTCAAGCTTGTAAATGAACTGTTTGGCAATGATAAGGGTGATGAGGTACTGGTTAAGCATGCAAAGCTGCTTGCGGACAATGGAGCAGAGGAAGCAGTGACAGGAAGAATATCGGGTGACAGATTCAGCAGGGTTATATTAAAAAAGAACCTTGACGAGAAGCTGCTTAAGGACAACATTGAGGCATTGTGTTCATTTGCTGACGATGGTGTGTATAAAATGCATATATATGTAGGCGTGTATGAACTGAGGGATAAAAGTGAATCGGTTCAGACCATGTATGATAAGGCGAATATAGCCATTGAGCGCATAAAGGGTGATTATCAGCAGACAATAGCCTACTATAGTGACAGCGACATGGAGACGCTTATGCATGAGAAGAGCATTGTGGCTGAGTTTGACAAGGCTATTGCCAATGAGGAGTTCTGCATGTATTTACAGCCGCAGGTGGACTGTAAGGGCAATCTTTTAGGGGCGGAGGCACTCGTGAGATGGATTCATCCGAAGAGAGGACTGCTGTATCCTGACTCATTCGTCGGAGTTCTAGAAAAGGCGGGATTGATATACAGGCTTGACAACTGTATCTGGGATAAAGCGGCAAAACTGCTCTGCAAGTGGAAGAAAGAGGGCTTTGGTGACTATCATATATCCGTAAATATTTCTGCAAAGGATTTTTACTACCTTGATTTATACGAGGTATTTACAGGTTTGATAAGGAAGTATGATATTGAGCCGGAAAAACTTAATCTTGAGATAACCGAGACGGTTATCATGTCGGATGTCAAGATGCACATGGAAGTTGTGGACAGGCTTCAGAAGTTTGGTTTTCATATTGAGATTGATGACTTTGGCAGCGGGTATTCATCACTTAATACACTAAAGGATATCAAGGCGGATCTGCTTAAAATTGATATGTTGTTCCTGCATGAAACCGAAAACCAGGAAAGAAGCAGGAAAATTCTCAATTCAATCATATCCATGGCGAACGCACTTAATATGACTGTCATAACAGAGGGAGTAGAGACGAAAAATCAGCTTGATTTTCTGTCGGATATGGGTTGTGACATGTTTCAGGGCTTCTATTTTTCAAAGCCTGTATCCGTGGAGAAATTTGAAGAGAGATATATGAAAATAGATAATAAAAATAATTAAACGGAGGTGGTCTTTATGAAGTGCACGAGAATTCCACTTGAGGCTGAGGTAACAAAATATGAGCTCGGGAAGGGTCTGGAGGATGGTTTTGAGCTGTTGTCAGATGTAATCACGAAGGGCTGGATTGTGACGGACAAGCTCATGCAGGTGAAGAGGGACAACGGAGCTATAGTGTGCCCGTATATAAGGCATAGGAGAGGAAGGACATTTATTCAGGAGGGCGATTATATCATCGTCGACTCCGACGGGACGAAGCAGGTAGTGGGCGAGGATAAGGTGTTCAGCAGATATAAGCGCATTGACTGAGTCTGATTTTGAGGATAATACGGTCTGATACAAGGGATTGGCGGTTGCAGCATCAGGGCTGCGGCTGCCAATTTTTTTATTCACAATAATGATGATGTCAGGGTTAAAAGGTATTGTGCACCTTCTGATACCGAATTGCTATGTGCTCTGTATTGCAGAATTATTTCTTGACAAAAATATTTATATTGGTATAATAAAAAAGCAATTTGAAATCCAATTTCAAATTCAAATATTGATTATTTGGAAATTGAGGAAGAGACAGAGCTATGGATAGAAAATTTTTAAAAGGACGGAGGCTGTCGGTGCGAATTGCATTTTGGCTGCTTGCGGGTATGCTGCTTGCCGGCTGCGGACGCGCTGATGGTGAGAAATCGGGAGACGGACAGTCAGGACAGACCACAGAGGGAAAATTAAAGATAGTTGCGACACTGTTCCCACAGTACGATTTTGCGAGGCAGATAGCCGGCGATTACGCCGATGTGACACTTCTGCTCCCGCCGGGAATGGAGAGCCATTCGTATGACCTGCGGCCGTCGGATATGATTAAGATAAAAAAGAGCGATATGTTCATATACACAGGAAAGTATATGGAAACCTGGGCTCAGACGATAATCGACAGTCTCGACGACAGTGTAATGGTCGTGGACGTATCGGACGGGATAACTCTCGAGAAGGAGGAGGACTACTTCGTGGATGAGCTTGCCGACCACGATGACGCAGACGGATATGATGAGCACCATGATGACGTAGACGGACATGATGAGCACCATGATGACGCAGACGGACATGATGAGCACCACGATGACGCAGATGAGCATGAGCACGACGAAAGCAGCGACTCTCACAGCCATCATTCCCACGCCGGGCATACGCACGAGTACGACCCACATATATGGACGTCACCCGTCTATGCGATGCAGATGGTCGAGAATATAGTCGATGCGCTTGTGGAAAAAGACCCTCAGCACGAGGCGGAGTACCGTCAGAGGGCTGACGAGTATATCGGTAAGCTCACGGAGCTTGACACCGCGTTCAGGCAGGTGAGTGAGGACGCCGCGCACAAGACCATATTTTTTGGCGGACGGTTTGCGATGACATATTTTGTGAGGGAGTACGGCTTTGGCTGTGTATCCGCCTACCATGACTGCTCGGCTGAGTCGGAGCCGTCGATAAGCAGTGTCATGAAGATGATTGATGAAATAGAGGAGAGCGGGGCGAAGGCTGTTTTCTATGAGGAGCTTGTCGACCCGAAGGTGGCGAGAACCATAGCCGAGGAGACGGGCGTGAAGCTTCTGCTTCTTCACTCGGCGCACAACGTCAGCCGTGAGGAGTATGAAAACGGCGTGACCTACCTGGATATAATGTGGCGGAATGTGGAAAATCTGAAGGAGGGACTTAACTGATGGCACAGCTTAGGTGTGAGAATATAAGTGTCGGATACGAGGACGGCATAGTAATTTCTGATGTGAGCTTTGAGCTTAACAGAGGGGACTATGTGTGTATTGTCGGCGAGAATGGAGCGGGAAAGAGCAGCCTGCTAAAGGGAATATTGGGGCTTGCAAAGGTGCAGGGCGGAAAAATTGAGTATGGTGACGGCATTGGCAGGGCTGATGTCGGTTATCTCCCGCAGCAGAAGGACTACCAGAAGAACTTCCCGGCGACGGTGAAGGAGGTCGTCATGTCGGGTTTTCTGAATAAGATGGGACTCAGACCTTACTACAACAAGGCTGAGAAGGAGAAAGCCATGGCGATTTTGCAGGATTTCGGAATGGCTGACTATGTGAAGGCATCGTTCGGAAGCCTATCGGGTGGTCAGAAGCAGAGGGTGCTCCTTGCAAGGGCGCTGTGTGCCACGGACAAGCTTCTGCTTCTTGATGAGCCGACGACGGGACTTGACCCGGTAGCGACAGAGGAGCTCTATGAGCTGTTAAAGAGATTAAACCGTGAGAAAAAGACAACCATTCTCATGGTGTCGCACGACCTTAACAAGGCGGTATCGGACGCGGGGCTCATTCTTCATGTGAACAAGCGCTCCGGCTGCGGATACTTCGGGCCTGCGGATAAGTACTTAGACAGCGAGGCTGCGAGACATTTTCTCGGGCTTGACTGCAAGGATAACAAAGACGTGGCGGATACCAAAGGTGGTAACGAGGAGGATATAAAAGGTGGTAACGAGGAGGATATAAAAGGTGGTAATGGGACTGACAACGGCAGGAAGAACCCGCTGTTAGATAAGGTTGAGAAGGGAGAACGCTATGTTTGATACGTTGAAACTTTTATTTTCATATGATTTCATAGTGCGCGCCATGGCTGCGGGAGGACTCGTGGCACTGTGCTGTGCGCTGCTTGGCGTAAGCCTCGTGCTTAAGAGATTTTCGATGATAGGCGATGGCCTGTCCCATGTGGGCTTCGGTGCGCTCTCGGTTGCTGCTGTTATGAACGTTGCGCCGCTTGCAATCGCGATACCGGTTGTCATCGTGGCGGCGTTCTTCATATTGAAGCTTGGCAAGGACAGCAAGGTTCAGTCGGACTCTGCCATTGCTCTCGTTTCCTCGGTTGCCATAGCAATCGGTGTCACGGTCACATCGTTAAGCGGCGGGCTCAACACAGATGTGTACAGCTATATGTTCGGAAGTATACTCGCCATGAGCAGGACTGACGTGTATATAAGTGCAGCTCTCTCTGTGGTTGTTCTCATACTATTTTTCGTGTTTTATCACAAGATATTTGCGATAACCTTCGACAGCGACTTTGCGAAGGCTACGGGCGTTAAGGCGGAGTTCTACAATATGCTCATCGCCGTGCTCACGGCACTCACGATAGTTGTCGGAATGAGAATAATGGGAACCATGCTCATCTCGAGCCTTATTATATTCCCGACGCTCTCGGCAAGTGCGGTTGTGAAGGGCTTCAGAAAGGTTGTGCTCATCTCGGGGATTGTGTCGGTTGTATGCTTTTTCACGGGACTCTATAGCTCGTACAGCTTTAATCTGCCTGTGGGCGCGAGCATAGTGCTTGCAAATTTTGTGGTTTTTAGTATACTTATGGTTGTGGGAAAAATCATTCGTAGATAGTGCGGGTATTAATATTTTTACTAAAAATATGGAGAGGGATATGAACATTTTAGAGGCTGTAGAAAAGTATAATCCGGAAAAATATGCGCGGGCTTGCTGCGACACGATGATGCGAAGGTTTGAGGCGGAGAAGCTTCCGCCGGAGGGCAGATTTCACTATCATCAGGGCGTTTTTTTGAGCGGAATGTATCGGACGTATGTTCTGACGGGCGATGAGAAATACTATGACTATATCAAGGCATGGATTGACTCCACGATAGACGAGAAGGGTAATATCAAGCTCTACGATAAGGGGCAGATGGACGACATAGAGCCGGGGGTACTTCTGTATCCTATATATGAGAGAACCGGTGATTTAAGATATAAGAGGGCGCTTGACACGCTCATCGCAGATATGGAGAGCTATCCGCGCAATGAGGACGGCGGCTACTGGCACAAGGCATGGTGCGAGGGCGAGATGTGGCTCGATGGTCTGTACATGGGCGGACCGATTACGGCGCACTATGGAAGTGCATTCGAGAAGCCTGAATGGTTCGACATGGCTGCAAAGCAGATTAAGCTTATGAAGGAGCACACCGAGGACAGGGCGACAGGTCTCTGGAGGCATGCGTGGGATATCAATAAGAAGGCAGCTTGGGCTGATCCGGTTACAGGACAGTCACCTGAGTTCTGGGGAAGAAGTCTTGGCTGGGTTCCAATGGCGATACTCGATGATCTTAGATACATTCCTGAATATCACAAGGACTATGGAGAGCTTGTGAGCATTATGAGGGAGCTTCTGGAAAATATATGCCGCTATCAGTCCAAGGAGGGCCGCTGGTATCAGGTTGTCGACAAGGGTGGTGAGAAGGGCAACTGGCTCGAAAATTCCTGTAGTTGTCTATTCGTCGCGGCGATATGCCGTGCGGTTAAGAAGGGATTTCTTCCTGAGAGCTATCTCGATATCGCAGCCAAGGGTTATGTGGCAGTCAATGACTCGCTGACCTGGAGGGGGGATGACCTCATCATCGGAAATATCTGCATAGGAACGGGCGTGGGCGACTATGACTTCTACTGTGCAAGACCGACCTGCGAGAATGACCTTCACGGCAGCGGTGCATACCTTCTCATGTGCGCGGCAGTGCTCGACACAGTGAGAAAATAGGTGATTGCCTGAGACTTATATTAATATGTAAGGAGGTTCCGCTACGGAGCACATTTACGTTGCAATCGATTTAAAATCTTTTTATGCGTCGGTTGAGTGTATTGAGCGTCAGCTTGATCCGCTCACAACCAATCTTGTCGTGGCAGACACGAGCAGGACGGAAAAGACAATATGCCTTGCCGTCTCCCCATCCCTGAAGACTTACGGGATACCGGGGAGGGCAAGGCTTTTTGAGGTTGTGCAGAAAATGCGTGAGGTGAACAGACAGAGAGCATTTAAGTTGAAAAGGGGTGAGCGCTTTACCGGTGAGTCGGTTTTCGCGCCCGAGCTTGCGGCTGACCCAACGCTCAGGGCGGGATATATTGCGGCACCGCCGAGAATGGCTTACTACATGGAGTACAGCACGAGAATCTATCAGATATATCTGCGCTATATTGCGCCCGAGGATATCCATGTGTATTCCATCGACGAGGTCATGATTGACATTACGGAGTATATGGGAATGTATAACCTGACGGCGAGAGAGCTCACGACCAAGCTTATACGGGAGGTTAAGGCGGAGACGGGCATCACCGCCACCGCCGGGATTGGCACCAATCTGTATCTGTGCAAGGTTGCGATGGATATAGTCGCGAAGCATGCCATGCCGGATGAGGACGGCGTGAGAATTGCACAGCTTGACGAGATGAGCTACAGGAAGCTTCTGTGGGGGCACAAGCCACTCACGGATTTCTGGCGCGTGGGGCGCGGTTACACTAAGAAGCTCAACGAGTACGGCATGTACACGATGGGCGATGTGGCGCGCTGCTCCCTTGGAAATAAGGACGATTACTACAATGAGGAGCTTTTATACAAGCTGTTCGGTGTGAACGCGGAGCTGCTCATCGACCACGCGTGGGGCTATGAGCCGTGCACGATGGCTGATATCAAGGCGTATAAGTCGGAGACGAACAGCGTAAGCGAGGGGCAGGTATTGTCATGTCCGTACACGGCTGACAAGGCGAGGCTTATTGTGAAGGAGATGACAGACGGTCTCGTGCTGGGGCTTGTCGACAAGCATCTTGTCACAGACCAGCTTGTGCTTACGATAGGCTACGACGTAGAGAACCTCACCAATCCCGAGATAGCTAAAAAGTATAAGGGCGAGGTTGTGCTTGACGGTTACGGCAGGCGCATACCGAAGCACGCTCACGGCACGCAGAACCTTCCACATAGGACATCGTCGACGAGAGTTATAATAGATGCCATGATGGAGCTTTTTGACAGAATTATCAACAGCAGTCTTTTGGTCAGAAGGATAAATGTGGTCGCATGCAGGGTGGTGGATGAGAGCCTCGAGGACGATGAGCCGGAGTATACCCAGCTTGATCTGTTTACCGACTATGAGAAGCTCGAACGGGATAAGCGGGAGGAGAAGAAAAAGCTTGAAAAGGAGCGTCAGATGCAGCAGGCTGTCCTCGACATAAAAAAGAAATTCGGCAAAAACGCCATATTGAAGGGCATGAATCTGGAGGACGGAGCGACTGCGATATCGCGAAACGGTCAGATTGGAGGGCATAAAGCGTGAACGGGGATATATTTAAGGGAAAAATTAGTGAGGATTTTTACAAAAACACTGTCAATGATGGCAGATATGATGATATAATAGGTATGCCACATCATGTCTCAAAGGACAGACCGCATATGTCACAGGCAGACAGGGCAGCTCAGTTTGCACCATTTGCGGCGCTGACGGGTCACGGCGAGGCTGTCAGAAGAACGCAGGAGAAGGTGAAACTTGCGATAGACAATGAGATTGAGCATGATGAGGAGCCTGACTATGTAGAAAGGGAGCTTTTACCTGATGAGTGAGATTAAGCCTGTCAGCAAGAAGAATCTGAAATTGAAATCGGCAAGAGCTGCCATGGATTTGTCACAGCAGGAGCTTGCCGAGCTTGTTGGAGTGTCTAGGCAGACTATAAATGCCATTGAGAAGGGCGATTACAACCCTACCATAAAGCTGTGTATAGCTATCTGCAAGGTTCTTGGTAAGACCTTGGATCAATTATTCTGGGAGGAGTAGTAGGCTAAGAGGAGGTCTACCATTCTTCCGTAGCTTTTAACGCCGTCAGTCTGTGCATTCGCCACAAGATAGGCATTATTTACGGCATCGGCCACCTCGGCAACGGGGGTTTCGAATTTATCCCAGTATTTGCTGTCATACAGATAATCGCGCATGAGCTGTGCGTCCATGCTCCTGTAGAGTTCCGTGTAAACGGTGGCTCCGCAGTTGGAGTAGACCGAGTTCAGGACGTAGGAGAGTGCATTTAAAATACCGCTGTACTGAAAATTCACATTGTCGGAATGTATGCACGCCAGATATGCGATAAAGCCCGCCTCGTCCTCGCGCATGAAGCCGCGCAGATGTGAGAGCTCATGGCATATGGTGTCTGCCTTCACATAGTCGGGAACATCGTTGTTGTAGTTAGCCTCTATGGTGAAGGAGTATACGCCGGTTATAAATTCGTAGGACATCACCTTGGAAAACAGCACGGGCTTAGCCTTTGGATAGTATCCGGAGAGCACGGGATAAATTGTGCCGAGGTTGTTCATGGCTTTGACTGCTTCGGCTCTTGTGTCCGTGCTTTTCAGGGAGAAGATGGTTCCGTATACGGTGCCGTCCTCGTCGTCGGGAATCTCGGTTGTATCAATATATGGCACAAGAGCATTGGCCTCCGATATAAGCGAGCGGCACAGGCCGACGAGCACGTCGGTGGACTGCCTGGTTATCTCAAGCCCCGAGTAGTAGGAGAAGGGTTTCCTGTGGTAGTTGACCCCGCAGTTTACCGTGAACAGTGCAAGCACTGTAAGAAGCAGTGCGAAAAAATTCGCATACATTGTGGGAATATTTCTGCCGCGCTTTTTTATTATGAGAAATACGGTTCTTCCGAGCACGAAGAACACAAGCAGCACACCGAGAATAATGAGGAGTTCATACAGCGAGAACGGCAGGAAGCCGACCAGCCTTCCGACGGTGGCGACAAGCGCTTTGTAGATATGTGTTGAGTACCACTCGGCGAACGCGGTGCTTTTGCGCGCCGCTATATTGAGCCCAAAGGTTATGACAAGAAGTATGCCGATGTATATAAAAAAGAGTATCCGTTTTTTGGTAAAATAATTTCTTATTCCTGTTTTGATTCGTTCTGTCAGATTCATTATATCCTCCCTATGCTATTTATTTTTTTAGATGTTTGCGAAATGCCGCAAGCCGCATAAATACGGCATTTTTTGTTACTGAAATCAAAAGTCTCCTATCGATTTGTGATATGACGGGTGCAAGAGAGCCGGGTGAGCCTGCTCACTTCTGGCGAACAGCGAAATTATTGAGGAAGCTTCCTAATGAGGAAACGTCCTAATGAGGAAACTTCCTCATGATATAGTGGAGTTGTTCAGAAACAAATTACCGCTTGACCGGGCTGTTTTCACGCAGAAGCGGTAAAATATATTCTATTTTTGTGTATTTTAATTGTATATTACCGCCTGATAGACTTTCTTGTTCTAATAAGCCGTATTATTTCTCGTATATCAGCTCTTTTTGTAATAATAAGGTGCTAATTTTACCGCCCGAGATAGAAATTTGTTAACGCAAGCGGTAATCATTAATCAAAGCTCATGTTCCCGGGCGGCTTTACACCTACTACCTTAGGGCAATAGTAGTCCGGAGTTGTTGAGCTATTGTGAAATTTCACGGATATATTATAAATTATAAGGTTGCTGTCTGAAATGTAAAGATTTTTTTGACACCCTAATCCGTACAGGTAAAATGTGGAAATTATTCAGGCAGGCATGTAGTTACATGGTATTATAGACAGAAAAATCGAATTTTGGTAAAATATAACTATAAGTATGAAGCGCTTAGAGGGGAATGTAAGAGAAGGAGGCGGTAAGGTGTGAATGACAATATTTTGAAAAGCCGCAGAATTCTGATAAAGAGGTCTGACGACGGCAGGGTGGTGGCAGACACAAAAATTCTGAGATATAGCAAGGACAATAATATATGCTTTGTCGCTGCTGACAGTCTGGCAGACAAAGGCAGCTACAATGTAACGGTGCTGATTTTCGGACCGGACAAGCTGTATGAATATGAAGGAAATATTGCGGGCGGGGTGGTTGACAATACGGTTGCTGTTCTGCTTGGCAGGCATAGGGAGAAGGAGGAACGCAGAAAGCAGCGCTATGCCATCTCGACGAAGGGGATTGTGACAGAACTGTGCTTTGGAGACAGGGAGGTTAAGCTTGGCAAGCCAATGGTGCTTATGACCGTGAATATGAGCTCGAAGGGGATACTTGTGAAGATGGACAGTGGAAGCCTCGAAAAAGGCGACTGCTTTAGAATGATAATTCCCGTCGAGGGAAGAACGCTCACATTTTTCTGCACGGTAGTCAGGATACAGAATGACGACATGCTGACGGAGGAGTACGGCTGCGAGATAGTGGGAACTCAGTTTGAGACGAATACGCTGCGATGATGGGTAGCGAAGGGCGTTTGCAGGATAACATAATATAAAGTAGAAGGGAAGCTCAGATGGATAAAAGAAATCTGCGTAAACTGCCAATAGAATATCTGTGGGAAGGGCTTGTGCTCAAGGACAACATATACGACAATACGGGGGCAGCGCTGCTTGTACCGCGTGGCGAGAGGATTACACGCAACAAGCTCGAGAAACTATACAATTTCAATAAGGGCGACAAGAATATTATGGTGCACGATGGCACATATTATGACATACTGACGGACACGAGGATATCGCAGCGCAAGAGGCAGGAACTGACGGAGAAAGTCTCCGGGTATGGCGGTCTGAGTGACAGCGTCGGCGGAATGATGCACCATGTCGATACATGGTTCGAGAGCGATGAGCTCGAGAAGTTAGTCCGGAATATATCGGAGAAACTGATAGAGATAGACCCTGCCACAATCTTCTCCTGCATCAATTTCCCGAGACCAATGGACGAGGGCTTGCAGAGACATTCTCTCAATGTATCGTTTATGAATGGAATGATGGGGAAATGGCTTGGGCTGCCGCAGAAGGACGTCAGAAGCCTTGTTCTTGCAGGGCTGCTGCATGATATCGGAAAGACCAAAATTCCGGAGGAGATATTAAACGCTCCCAGAAGGCTGACGCCTAAGGAATTCAAGGTTATGAAGCTGCACCCTATATATTCGTATGAGATGCTGGGAAATCAGTTCGACGATGCCGTGCGTGATGCGGCGAGGCATCACCATGAGAAGCTCAACGGTGAGGGATACCCGGATGGACTGAAGGGCGATGAAATATCACTATTTACGAGGATAACCTCGCTGTCCGACATATATGATGCCATGGTCTCAAAGCGCAGCTACAAGGAAGCCAATCTTCCCTTCGGCGTGTTCGACATGCTCTACCGGGATGAGTTTAAGAGCCTCGACAGAAAGCTGGTTATGACCTTTCTAAAAAATGTGAGAAGGCAGTATATCGCTAAGAAGGTACTGATGTCGGACGGCAAAATTGGGCTTATCAGGTATATTCCGCTAAATGACGCGGCACATCCGATTGTGGAGCAGGATGATAAGATATGCCAGACTGACGGAAGGTGGTATTGCAGGGAGATACTGACCATGTAAGCTGTGAATGTATAACGGGATATATTTATGTGTATCGGCTCCTCCCAAAAGTCGCGATACGCATAAACATATCCCGTTATACATGGCAAGGGTTTATCTATCCTATTTGCCACGACAGCGTGGGTATTAAGGCGTCGGAACGTGCCGGTGTATTTTTTGAGTATATAAGGTGTTTGAGGTGTGTGTGCATGTTTTTACAACGCAATCTGTCAGAAAAAAATTGTCGCAGTTGTATTTTTCACGCATGTTGCTTAAATATTATCATTCGGCGCTGAAAAATATTAACCGAAAACAGTACATCACTTTAAATTTTTAACCGCCTGTTTTACATTTTTCGAATGTTGCGGACAGGGCAGGAAAATTGAATGTACAATTAAGACAAAATAGAAACAAGGGTCGACAATGAAACTTTAAAGATACTTTTATTGCCGCCCTTGTTTTTGGTTTTGGGAGAAAAAAGCCGCATTATTGTATGTTAGAATATTTGTTTAGCAATTTTTAGCGTTAAGATATCTGATAAAATAATTATAAAAATGGAATTAATAAATAATCTGAAAATTCCAATAAAAAAATATTTACATCAAAAACAAAAAAGTGTATATTTAGTACAAGTTTTTTACAAGGCTTTTTGTGATGACGAGGAATGGAGGATTGATGTATGAGCAATGTATGTGAAGTGAAACCGTCAATATACAGCCCGGATTTTGAGCATGACAACTGTGGTATCGGCGCGATAGTCAACATCAAGGGCGTGAAAACACACGGTGTTGTTGAGAATGCCCTGAGAATAGTTGAAAATCTTGAGCATCGTGCGGGCAAGGACGCGGAGGGCAAGACCGGTGATGGTGTCGGTATCCTGCTCCAGATATCCCACAAGTTCTTTTCCAAGGTGGCTAAGTCGCTTGGGATAAATATCGGCGGAGAGAGGGAGTACGGCGTGGGAATGTTCTTCTTCCCGCAGGACGAATTTAAACGCAATCAGGCGAAGAAGATGTTCGAGATTATCACCCGGAAGGAAGGACTCGAGTTCCTTGGCTGGAGAGAGGTTCCAACCAATCCGGATGTCCTCGGCTCTAAGGCGATAGCGTGTATGCCGAGCATCTGGCAGTGTTTTATAAAGAAGCCTGCGAGAATGGCGAAGGGACTGGATTTTGACAGAAGGCTCTATGTTGTGAGAAGAGTGTTCGAGCAGAGCAACGACAACACCTATGTAGCCTCCTTATCAAGCAGAACCATCGTTTATAAGGGTATGTTTCTTGTGGGACAGCTAAGAACTTTCTTCGATGATTTAAACAGCCCTGATTATGAGACGGCGATAGCCACCGTCCACTCACGTTTCAGCACCAACACAAACCCGAGCTGGCAGAGGGCCCATCCGAACAGAATTATCGTACATAACGGCGAGATTAATACAATCCGCGGAAATGCAGATAAGATGCACGCCCGCGAGGAGTCCATGGAAACTAAGTATTTTGAGGGCGAGATGAGCAAGGTAACTCCTATTGTAAATCAGGAGGGCTCTGACTCGGCGATGCTTGACAACACGCTCGAGTTCCTTATGATGAGCGGGCTTGAGCTGCCTCTCGCGGTTATGATACTTATTCCCGAGCCGTGGATGAACAACCATAGCATGAGCCGGAAGAAAAAGGATTTCTATGAGTACCATGCGACGATGATGGAGCCGTGGGACGGACCAGCATCCATTCTCTTCTCAGACGGAGACATAATGGGAGCGGTGCTCGACAGAAACGGACTCAGACCATCGCGTTACTATATAACCAATGACGACCAGCTTATACTCTCCTCAGAGGTGGGCGTGCTCGACATTCCGACCTCCAACATCAAGGTGAAGGAGAGGCTCAGACCTGGCAAGATGCTTCTTGTTGACACGGTCAAGGGTGAGGTCGTAGATGACGACGAGCTCAAGGAAAAATATGCCTCCAAGCGTCCTTACGGTGAGTGGCTCGACAGCAATCTCGTGATGTTGAAGGATTTGAAAATTCCTAACCAGAGGGTTGAGGAGTACTCCAAGGAGGAGCGGGCGAAGCTGCAGAAGGCTTTCGGCTACACCTATGAGGATTTCAGAACCTCGATACTTCCTATGGCGCTCGGCGGAGCGGAGCCGATAGCTGCGATGGGTGCGGATACACCGCTTGCGGCGCTGTCGACCAAGACGGTTCCGTTGTTTAACTACTTCAAGCAGCTCTTTGCACAGGTTACGAACCCGCCTATCGATGCGCTTAGGGAGAAGATTGTCACCTCGACGACAATGTACCTTGGCGCTGACGGAAATATCCTTGAGGAGACTGCGAGAAACTGTCAGGTGCTCAGGGTGAACAATCCGATACTCACCAACACGGATTTGTTAAAGATTAAGAGCATGAACCAGGAGGGCTTCAAGGTTGCAGTTCTTCCTATTATATATTACAAAAATACGTCCATGGAGAAGGCTATTGACCGTCTCTTCGTGGAGGCCGACAGACATTACCGCGAGGGTGTGAATATTTTTATCCTCTCCGACAGGGGTGTCGACGAGAACCATGTGGCAATACCGTCACTGCTTGCTGTGTCCGCTATGCAGGACTACCTCGTAAGAACCAAGAAGAGAACCAAGGTATCGGTTATTCTCGAGTCCGGTGAGCCTAGGGAGGTCCACCACTTTGCGACACTCTTAGGTTTCGGTGCGAGTGCGGTGAATCCTTATCTTGCACTTGACAGCATAAGGGAGCTCATAGACCTCGGAATGCTTGACAAGGACTACTATGCGGCAGTCGATGACTACAACAAAGCAGTGCTTGGCGGTATCGTAAAGATAGCTTCCAAGATGGGTATTTCCACTATACAGTCCTACCAGGGCTCGAAAATTTTCGAGGCAATCGGTATCGACAAGAGCGTTATGGACAAATATTTTACAAATACAGTAAGCCGCGTCGGCGGAATTACGTTAAAAGATATCGAAAACGATATTAATACAAACCATGACCGCGCCTATGACCCGCTCGGGCTCCAGACGGACACGACCTTTGACAGTGCGGGAAGCCACAAGTTCAGAAGCGGCAAGGAGGAGCATCTCTACAATCCGCAGACGATACATCTTCTCCAGCTTGCCACGAGAAACGGTGACTACGCTGCCTTCAAGGAGTATTCAAAGCTCATAAATGAGGAGCTTGAGCCGGTCAATCTCAGAGGACTCATGGATTTCAAATATCCTGAGAGCGGAGTGCCTATTGACGAGGTCGAGAGTGTTGACTCCATCGTAAAGCGCTTTAAGACAGGTGCAATGTCCTACGGCTCCATCTCGCAGGAGGCACATGAGGCGATGGCGATTGCCATGAACACGCTCCATGGAAAATCCAATTCGGGCGAGGGCGGTGAGGATATTGAGAGACTTACGATAGGTTCTGACGGACTCAACCGCTGCTCCGCAATCAAGCAGGTTGCATCGGGACGTTTCGGAGTTACCTCGAGATATCTTGTCAGCGCCGATGAAATACAGATTAAGATGGCACAGGGAGCCAAGCCGGGCGAGGGCGGTCATCTTCCGGGAGGAAAGGTCTATCCTTGGATTGCCAAGACCAGACACTCAACCCCTGGTGTAGGGCTTATCTCGCCGCCGCCCCATCACGATATCTACTCGATTGAGGATCTGGCACAGCTCATATTTGACCTTAAAAATGCCAACAAGAAGGCCAGAATATCCGTAAAGCTCGTGTCCGAGGCAGGAGTCGGAACCGTTGCGGCAGGTGTTGCCAAGGCGGGCGCGCAGGTTATCCTGGTGTCGGGCTATGACGGAGGAACCGGTGCGGCACCTAGAAGCTCAATCCACAATGCAGGACTTCCTTGGGAGCTTGGACTCGCAGAGGCTCACCAGACACTTATAATGAACGGACTTAGAAATAAGGTCGTTGTCGAGACCGACGGAAAGCTTATGACGGGCCGTGACGTGGCAATCGCATGTTTACTCGGAGCTGAGGAGTTCGGCTTTGCGACTGCACCGCTTGTAACCCTCGGCTGTGTGATGATGAGGGTATGTAATCTTGATACCTGTCCGGTCGGCGTTGCTACACAGAATCCTGAGCTTAGAAAGAAGTTTACCGGAAAACCTGAGTATGTGATGAATTTTATGAGATTTGTCGCACAGGAGCTTCGCGAGTACATGGCAAAGCTCGGTTTCAGAACCATAGATGAGATGGTCGGAAGAACAGACATGCTTTTCCAGGCTAAGGACGGAAACGGGGAGAAGAAGGGAAAGATTGACCTTTCCGTAATCCTGGACAATCCTTACGCCGGAAAGGAGAAGATTGACTATCTCCACAAGAATGTATTTAACTTCGAGCTTGAAAAGACACTCGATGAGAAGGTACTTTTGAAGAAGCTCGGACCAGCTCTTGAGAAGAAGCAGAAGAGAAGTCTTGAGATAGATGTAAAGAACACAGACCGTTCCTTCGGTACGATGTTCGGTTCAGAGATAACAAGGCAGTATGACGACACACTCGCTGAGGACACTTTCACGATTATGTGTCATGGTGCGGGCGGACAGAGCTTCGGTGCATTTATTCCTAAGGGACTTACGATGTGCCTCGAGGGCGACAGCAACGATTACTTTGGAAAGGGTCTATCAGGCGGTAAGCTGGTGGTATATCCGCCGACGGGTTCAGCCTTTAAGCAGGACGAAAATATTATCATCGGAAATGTTGCACTCTACGGTGCAACAAGCGGTGAGGCTTATATAAACGGTGTCGCAGGCGAGCGTTTCTGCGTCCGCAATTCCGGTGCAAAGGCGGTTGTCGAGGGAGTCGGCGACCACGGCTGTGAGTACATGACGGGAGGACGTGTCGTAGTGCTTGGCAGGACCGGAAAGAACTTCGCGGCAGGCATGAGCGGCGGTATCGCCTATGTGCTCGACGAGGACAGCAGTCTCTACAAGAAGATGAACAAGGAGCTCGTATCGACCGAGGAAGTGACAGACAAGTACGATGTCTTAGAGCTTAAGGAAATGATACAGCAGCATGTGGCATACACCAACTCCGTGAAGGGAAAGCAGATACTAGACAACTTCGGAGACTATCTTCCTAAGTTCAAGAAGATTGTGCCGCATGACTACAAGAGAATGATGCAGAAGATTGTTCAGATGGAAGAGAAGGGTCTTTCAAGTGAGCAGGCACAGATTGAAGCATTCTATGCAAACAAAGCAGCGAAGTAAGGAGGGAAATTCATGGGAAAGCCGACAGGATTTTTAGATTATGAGAGAGTTGACAGCGAGGCTGTCAAGCCAAAGAACAGAATAAAGAATTTCAATGAGTTTCACACTCCGCTCACGATAGAGGAGCAGAGGCAGCAGGCGGCGCGCTGTATGGACTGCGGCGTTCCGTTCTGCCAGTCGGGGAAGGTGTTAAAGGGCATGGTTTCGGGCTGCCCTCTCAATAACCTCATACCCGAATGGAATGACCTTCTCTACAGCGGAAATCTCCAGAGAGCCTACAACAGGCTTGCAAAGACGAGCAATTTCCCTGAGTTCACCTCGAGGGTGTGCCCGGCTCTGTGCGAGGCTGCCTGTACCTGCGGGCTCAATGGTTCGCCTGTTACGACGAAGGAGAACGAAAAGACCATCATAGAGAACGCTTTTGAGCAGGGCTATGTTGCACCTAACCCGCCAAAGGTAAGGACGGGAAAGAAGGTGGCTGTCATCGGTTCAGGTCCTTCGGGACTTGCAACTGCCGACCTTCTGAATAAGAGGGGACATAAGGTTACGGTGTATGAGCGCGCTGACAGGGTCGGAGGACTCCTGCGCTACGGCATACCGAACATGAAGCTTGAAAAGCACATCATCGACAGAAGAATTGACATCATGGAGGCAGATGGAATCGAATTTGTCACCAATGCGAATGTAGGTGAAAATCCGAAAGCTTTTAAAATATTAAAAGATTTCGATGCGGTTGTATTATGCTGCGGTGCCGCAAATCCCAGGGACATAAAGGCTCCGGGCAGGGATGCACAGGGAATATATTTTGCCGTAGATTACCTTACCTCGGTGACAAAGAGCCTGCTTGACTCCAACTTCGCCGATAAGAAGTATATCGACGCGAAGGGAAAGAAGGTCGTTGTAATCGGAGGCGGTGACACGGGAAATGACTGTGTGGGAACCTCAATCCGTCTTGGCTGTGCATCGGTTGTGCAGCTTGAGATGATGCCTAAGCTTCCTGACACGCGCGCCGATAACAACCCATGGCCGCAGTGGCCGAGAGTCTGCAAGACAGACTATGGTCAGGAGGAGGCCATCGCTGTATTCGGAAAAGACCCGAGACTATACCAGACAACTGTCAAGGAGTTCATAAAGGATAAGAACGGTAAGCTCTGCAAGGTAAAGTGCGTGAAACTTGAGTCCAAGAAGGACGAAAAGACGGGACGCATGATGATGGCGGAGGTTGCGGGAAGCGAGTTCGAGCTCGAGGCAGACCTTGTGCTTATCGCAGCGGGCTTCCTCGGCTGCCAGAAGTATGTCTCCGATGCCTTTGGCGTGACGCTCAATGCGAGAACGAATGTCGATACAGCACCGGGAAAGCATGCGACCAACGTCGACAAGGTGTTCACTGCGGGCGACATGCACAGAGGACAGTCACTTGTCGTGTGGGCAATCCGCGAGGGGCGCGACGCGGCGAAGGAGGTTGACGAGTACCTGATGGGGTATACTAATCTTCAGTGATCCAGCATGTAATAGTCAAATGTCTTAAGAAATGTAAAGCCTGCTTCTGTGTAAGCGTGTATGGCGGCGGTATTGCTGCCTGACACCTGCAGAAGCAGCTTTTTTTGTGGAAAATCGGCGGCTGCAGCGCTTATAAGCTGCCCGGCAAATCTGCGTCCGCGGTATTTTTTGTTGGTGTAGACGTTGGCAAGGTTCACATAGCCGCTGCACTCAAGGACTGTACATTTCGCGGCGCTGCTGTCATCACAGAAAAGCCTGTAAGTGTGATGCCCGGGCACTTTGTGGTCGGTCCGGGTGATGGTGATGACGCATTGGTGTGGGCTGGATTGACAGTCAGGAGTTTCAGAGTTTGCAGTGTCTTGTCCGATGACTTTGTAATGAGCCGAGGTATAGCTGTTTTCTAATTGGCTGTGCGGTTTCCTCGTCATATAGTGTTCGCTGTGCGAGTAGGAAAATCCGCAGCTCCTGGCAAAATGCTCGTTGCTTCCGGTTAGAAGAACGTGTGGGCTGCGGGTATTTTCTTCGATTATCAATATCATCTGCATTACCAGCATGCGTCCAAGCCCGTGCCTTCTGTATTCAGGAGCTACGAGCACGGATAACTCATGGGTCGGAGTGCCGTCGCGGTCTGTGTAGATAAAATCGGTGCAGCAGCCGATAATTCCGTGCGTGTGCTCTGCAATATACAGCGCCGGGGTGCTGCTGTCCTCAAAGAGTTCAATTCCCGTGTTTTCAAGCATCGGAACAGGCCGCAGGTATTTTGTGATTACAGGCTCGCAGTCATAGTTGATGTACGGTTCATAGTCATCGATTTCTGTCTGTGAGCTTTTTTTAATAAAAAGGTCTATGCTGTTTAAGGATATTGTGCCGGGATTTTGCATGTTTGCCTCCAATCAGCCGGATTGCGGCAGGTCTGTCTTGTTTTTATTGGAAAATTAATGTATATTAGTGAAGTGGGTTTAAAGCGCAGATGCATTAATGTGATAAAAAAACGGCTATTGCAGCTTAACCCATGGTGCTATAATTATAATTCAAATTTAAGGAGGGCGCAATGGCAAATAAGGTTTTAAAAAGAAGCGAAGCAGATAAGAAATATACATGGAGACTTGAGGATATTTACCCGGATACGGCTGAATGGAGAGAGGACTATGCAAAGGCGGTCAAGGTGGCTGAGGAGATAGAGAGCTACAAGGGCAGAATAGGTGAGAGCAGTAAGAACATGCTTGCAGTATTCCAGCTTGAGGACAAGCTGATGCTCTTACTCGACCGTATCTATTGCTATGCACATCAGCTCTATGACCAGGATACAGCCAATGCGGAGTCGCAGGCATTATCGGGTGAGGCGGAGAACCTCATGGTAAAATCGGGTGAGATGACATCTTTTGTCAGCCCTGAGATGCTCACAATAGATGACGCTGTTGTTGACAAGTACATGGCGGAGTGCGAGGAGCTCAAGCTCTATGCTAAGAAGTGGGAATACATTTCAAGAAAGAAGCCGCATGTCCTCTCACTTGACATGGAGGCTGTCATGGCTTCCGCGGACGATGTTCTTGGCGGACCTAAGAAGGTGTTCGGAATGTTCAACAACGCTGACGTGAAGCTCGGAACTATCAAGGACGAGAACGGAGAGGACGCGACAGTCACACATGGCCGCTACGGAATCTTCATAAGAAGCAACGACAGAAGAGTGCGCGAGGAGGCATTTCACGCTATGCACGGCGCATTCAAGAATTTTGAGAACACTATCGCCGCCAACTATGAGACTCTTGTAAAGGGTGACATTTTTTCAGCAAAGACAAGAAAGTACAATTCAAGCATTGAGTCCTACCTTTTTGACGGAAATATTCCGCTTTCGGTATACGACAATCTCATTGACACGATACATGAGGGACTTCCGCTCATGCACCGCTATGTGAAGCTCCGCAAGAAGGCTCTCGGCGTTGACGAGCTCCATATGTATGATGTATATACGCCTATGGTAAAAGATTTTGACATGCATATCACTTTTGATGAGGCAAAGGAGATAGTGAAGAAAGGTGTCGCACCTCTCGGTGAGGATTACATAGCGCTTCTTGATAAGGGCTTTAACGGCGGTTGGATTGATGTGTATGAGAACGAGGGAAAGAGAAGCGGAGCTTACTCCTGGGGACCAAACGGTGTTCACCCTTATGTTCTTTTAAATCATCAGGACAACTTAGACTCCATGTTCACACTTGCACATGAGATGGGTCATGCGCTTCATAGCTACAAGTCAGACTCGGCTCAGCCGGCTGTGTACGCGGCGTACAGAATTTTCGTTGCAGAGGTAGCATCAACCTGCAACGAGGCGCTCCTCAATTTCTACCTTATAGAGAATGCAAAGGATAAGAACGAGAAGGCTTATCTTATAAATCATTTCCTTGACAGCTTCAAGGGAACAGTATACCGCCAGACAATGTTTGCCGAGTTCGAGAAGAAGGCTCATGAGATGGCAGAGAGCGGAAAGAGTTTAACTGCAAAGGCACTTAATGAGATGTACTACGAACTTAACAAGGAGTACTTCGGACCTGACATGGTTGTTGATAAGGATATTGAGGTTGAGTGGGCAAGAATACCTCACTTCTATACACCGTTCTATGTGTATCAGTATGCTACGGGCTTCTCGGCAGCAGTTGCGATAGCTTCAATGATCCGCAAGGAGGGACAGCCTGCAGTTGACCGTTACATGAAGTTCCTATCAAGCGGCGGTTCAGATTATCCGATTGAGCTGTTAAAGATTGCAGGAGTGGATATGTCTAAGCCTGACGCAATCAAGACAGGACTCGAGGTATTCGAGGGACTTCTCGATGAGATGGAGACATTATTGGCATAATGGCGGCGTAAGGAGCTATGGCGGTAAGCGGCGTTTCATGGATGTTTAATTATACTAATAGTTAAAATAATTCGTGAAGTTTAAAAAATATAAAAAATTTTTAATTTAGGTATTGACTTTCACAGGGACATATAGTATTATACTTAATGTCCTTGTGAGAGCAACATCTTACAAAGTACAATGCGCGAGTGGCTCAGCGGTGGAGCACCTCCTTGCCAAGGAGGGGGTCGCGGGTTCGATTCCCGTCTCGCGCTTTCT
>CAKRJT010000026.1 GCA_934351925.1 uncultured Lachnospiraceae bacterium | reverse complement strand
TATATCAGAGTTCTTAGAACATCTTGCTTCGTACAACGGAGCTGATATGCATAAATATAATACGTTATACACTCGTACATTAAATTAGCATGTTTTTACCTCAACATCATATATTTATTATCATATCACTTCCAACATGCTATTTCAACGCAAACTCTCATACATCCGCCTTGTGCCGTCCGCTGTCTCATCGTTGAACACATAGGTTCTGTCCTTGGTCTTTACCACGACAGCCATATCTGTTCTGAGACATACATAGGTGTCACAGTTTCCGTAACCGTACACATTGAAGCTGCCTATGTAATACACGGTTCCGTCATAACCGACCTTCTTCGACATATCCGGGAGTTCATCCAAAAGCTCAACGTCCGTTATCTCATCAAGATAGAAGGTGCTGCTATCCCCTGCCGCCTCAACCTTCGCCACCCTTCTTCCGCTGTCATCGGCAGATATATTGAGCGCTACATCGGCAAGATCATATTTCAGCATAAAAACCGCAAGACCTATCACAAAAAGCATAATCACAGCAATAACTATCAAGTCAACTTTGCTTCCGGCATTAAGCTCAAAGCCTATTCCCACTCTCTTTTCATGAACTCCCGGTGCATTGGGATTTTTCTTTCCCATAAGGTAATATATATCGCCATCATCATAGTAGTTCACTGAAGCAGCCTGATTCTTTACCTTTCTTATGTTATCATAAGTGATAAAAAGAGCCATCATGCTGCCAAACGAACCAAGCATTATTGTCACCGCAATTGACATCCCGGAAGCGGTATTGCTGTCAATGCCAAAAAGTGCTTCCATTTCGCCCGACATCAATAGCATAACCGCGATAAAAGCTGCCATGCCGCTGTGAAGCATCATACATCTGCTCCACTCGAACCTGACACATCTATTTATCTTCATGTTTACACTGCTGTCATCGCAGTAAACCTTGGTGCGCGACTTGGCTATCACAAAATACGTCACAAGAAACACCACTGCACACATGGCAAAGCTGAATGAAACTGCCGAAAAGCCCGCTGTGATATATCTGAATACACAGAACGCAACACCAGCAAGTGTTATTATTCCCCAATATGCACTAACAGGCATCCTGTCCTTATTGACTGTCACCGCCGTGTCTATTCTGCGAAGCCCTCCTGCGTTTTCCTCACTGTTATACCACTCCTGTGTTATCTTCCAGTTGTAGAGCTTCCAGCCGTATTTTTTGAGATTCTGCTGATAGACATACATCAGTGCAAAGAACCAGACCATGATATATACCATCTGAATTGAGACGTAGTCATAAAATAATACAATCATAAAGCATGTAGCAAGCCCGATAAAGCTTATCACTCTCCAGCTCTTCTTATATTCTGCCGCAATTGCCTTTACCGCTTCCTCATTCCTATAATTCCTAGGAATTGTTATCCCAAGATAATATGAGCCGTTGTCAAGCAGCATGCTGCTGCCCATTGTAAACACAAGTGTTCCCAGCATAAATAACATTGTCACTATAATAAATACCATAATAGCCATCACAACCACTCCCCTTCCTACTCAAAAGCCAACTGTTGTCTATTGTATATTTCCTCACATTTTTTCAGGAACTCTTCCTTCTTCATGCCCTTCAATGATGTCTCTGTTATCAGAAGCTCCAGCTCAGCCTCCACCTTCTCCTTGTACTCAGTGCCAAAGTCCTGCCTGGTGCACACCTTGGCGCCGTGCCTTCTGTCAATCTCGATGAAGCCCTCCGCCTTCAGCACTCCGTAAGCCTTATTGACCGTCATAACATTGATTCCTGCGTCCTGTGCCAGTTGTCTTACCGTCGGAAGCCCCTCGCCCTCCTTAAGCTCCCCCCTGCCTATTCCCAGGACAATCTGGTTGCGGAGCTGTACATATATCGGGGTGTCCGAGGATGTGTTGAGTTCTATTATCATGTTGTGACCTCCTTATCTGCCATAGTGGTTGTTAGTGTGTAAAAATATGCCTATTTAGTCTGTGAGTGTATAACGTATTATGTTCATGCATATCAGCTCCATTGTACGAAGCAAGATGTTCTAAGGGCTCTGATAAAGGCTTTCTATGTATACGCCACCGAAGCAAAGCATACATCCGTGTATGCATTGCTTCTAAAGCAGCATCCGTGCTGCTTTTGGCTGGGGACTTAGCAGAGCCCTAAGAACAATCTAAGCTTCTCCCAAAAGTCGTGATATGCATAAACATAATACGTTATACACGGCTAGGTATATATGGCATATTTTTACACCAGAAACTTATTGAATATATATTTTGTATTAGTTATAGTAATACAAATAATACAAATAGTCAATACTATTTTTTTTAATTGATTTTTTACATAGAAATAAAACACTTTAAACACCACAAAAAAAGACGGCAGGATTTCTCCCACCGTCTAAGGCTTCCGTTTTTCTAACCGTTGTAAAGCGGACATTCGCAATCCGCTTTCGTTACTTGCTCATGAACGCAGTTCACATCCCCCTTACCCACCGCTTAGTGCTCTACACACATGAAGCGGGGGATTGCTTATTCTGCGTTCAGATTATTTTCCCGGCTTATATTCGAATGTAAGGCTTATGCTTGTGATGTTTCCAAGCTCCTCATTGTCGACGATGCATGGAGCGACTGCGGACAGGTCGCCGTCCTCCGTTCTCGCCTCGGCAGGAACCGACTTAACCCATGCATTGTAGATGTTAAGTCTTGTACACTTCTTGTCATCGGTTGTTGTGTATGGCTCTGCGACAAGCGGATATGACTTTCCGTTAATCTGAAGGTCAACAACATTGATTATGTAGCCCGGATAGAGAAGCTCACCGTTGGAAATACCAAGTGCACAGAATACGGTGCTGTTGGCATAGCCTGCTCCTGTCTTTGAAAAGTCAAGTGATACGGTATAGGTTCCCTCACCTGTAATCTTTATATCCTCCGCAGCAATACCTTCTGTCTTTTCGGATGGATTGTACTCATCTCCCACACTGTAGGTCACATTCCAGTCATTAGAGTTGAACATGAGCCATGCTATAGCTTCATCTGAAGCTGCTCCTGCCGGGGTCCCGTTGTCGAGTGACTCAGGCGCTGCCGCGAGTGCTGCTGCCATCTCTGCCTTCGCATTTTCCTTTATTGTACCATCATCAAGCGATGACTGTGCCTCATAGCTTCTCGCCTTATAGAGCGCCTCCACATCGGTGTCAAGCCAGCTTAATGTGCTTCTCTTAAACAGACTTGAACAGTCCCAGAGAACAGGACAGTAATTATATAAATCACAGTTATCAAGGAAGTTGTTGATAAAGTCGCAGGTGTTATCCTTTACAGAACCATCGCCATTGAGTGCCACGGCATACTCGCCGAATATTACTCCATAGCCGGCATCGGTGAACTTTGTCATCATCTTTAAAAGCTCATTCTGCTTCTCATAATGCTTTATCGTTCCCCAGCTTGAAAGGCTTGCCGAACCGCAGTAGGAGAACGGCTCATAGTAGTGTACGGACACTAAGAGCTTATTCTGTGCCGAATCGGCCGGCATGACATATCTGCTGTCACAGGTGCTCTTTATATCCGTGCCGTAGCCTGCTATGAGGAGAAATCTCTGCTTGTTATTGCCGCCCGTTGCGCGCACAGTGTCCACAAAGGTCTGATTAATCTTGTTTGTCGTCTCATAACACTCGTCCGTCGAGAGCGTTCCAGAGTCCGCCGCTATATCCTTATCGTTGAGACGATCCCCGAGCTCCTCATTCGCGGACTCGAAAATGAGATAATCTGAATAATTCTTAAATCTCTCCGCAATCTGTGTCCACATGGAAATATACATGTCCATTGCCTTCTGTCTTGTCTTTGCGGTCGCCGAACCGAACATTCCCCACCAGCTTCCGTCCCAGTGGTCATTGACTATGACATACATATTCTCGTTCATGGCATAGCCGACAATCTCCTCCACGCGGGCAAACCAGTCCTCACCTATGGTGTAGTCACCACTCTCAAAATTCATCGCATTCGTCCACGCCACCGGAATACGGATTGTGTCGAAGCCCGAATTCTTCATCGCAGTAATCATCTCCTGCGTTGTCACCGGCTGTCCCCAGAACGTCTCATAGTCGGACGTCGGTGCACCCGTTCCAAGTGAGGCACGCCCGTAAGCCTCCATCGTGTTTCCAAGATTGATGCCGTTTCCCATGAGCTTCGTGAGTTCAACCGCGGTAAGCTCCTTTCGCACAGCTCCCTTATCCCCTGCCGGCTTAAAAGCCCCAAGCTCCGCCACTATGTAGACCACAAGCCCCACCAGCACGAACGACAGCACCGCTATTATAAGCGCCTTTTTAGTTTTTTCCTTCAAAATCACAACCTCCTCCATATTTTCTCAGTCTCGAACCTAAACATCGACCATGTAAACATATTACCTAAAACCTCATAACAATAAAACCATATAAAATAGTGCTATGGTATAGTCAATTTTTTACCCTGCACATTTAATGGGGCAAAACATTGAAAACTATATGTTTTGCCCCATTAAGTCCCACAAATTCTCCCCAAAACTATGTCATATTCTATAGCCGTGCATAATATATATTAAGGTTAACACCTTACACACATTAAATAATGGAGGAACTTATGGCAACCTTTTATAACCAGGCAACTCTTTCCTACAATGGAAACACCACGACCTCGAACATCACCACAGGTGAAATCATCGAGATACTGAGCGCTGCAAAGACCGCTGTCACGGACACCTACCGGGCTGGCGGGCGCATAACGTATATTGTGAGCATTGTAAATACCGGCGATAACGACTTTACAGATCTCACGGTTACCGACAATCTCGGCGCATATACCTACAATAACACGATGCTTACACCTCTCGACTACGTTGAGGGCTCTATCAAGTATTATATGGACGGTGTTTTGCAGGCAGCCCCTGTCATCACCTCAACCTCCCCTCTAACCATAACCGGAATATCCGTTCCGGCAAACGGCAACACAATTCTCGTGTACGAGACAAACACCAACGAGTTCGCACCGCTCGACAATGAGTCGGTCATCACCAACACCGCGGCAATCACGGGTGCCAACCTGCCTGCCCCAATCACCGCAGTTGATACCGTGGAACCTGAGAACAATGCTTTTCTCACAATCAGCAAATCTCTCACGCCGTCAACCGTCACCGAGAACGGTCAGCTCACCTACACCTTCGTCATACAGAACTCAGGTAACACGGAGGCCGGAGCCGTGGACAATGTCGTCCTTACTGATACCTTTCTTCCTGTGCTCAAGGATATCACCGTCACCTTCAATGATGTCACTTGGGTAGAAGGAACTAACTACACCTACAACGCGACTACAGGACTGTTCACGACCATCGGTGGTCAGATAACCGTTCCTGCTGCCACCTACACGCGCGACGCGACGACCGGTGCCCTGATTGTCAATCCGGGAGTCAGCACGCTCACCGTGACAGGAACGATAAAATAAAAATCCTAAAGCAATATAACAGCTCCACAATACAAGCTAACCTGCAGAAGACATAATTCAAAAAGGGCACTGTGACTTGTCATCACCGTGCCCTTTCCCGATATCTTGACATCTAAATATCTACGCCCTGCTTTTTCTTGTTTTTCTCTTAGGTATTCTCTCCTGCACCGCGTCCGAGTCAAACCACCGCTCGAGCTTCTCAACCAGAAGCGAGAGATACCGGAAAAGTGACTCCGTAGCGATGGCAAATACAACCGCAAGCATTATGCACTCGGTCGACATATGGCTCATATAGAACAGACTCTTTAACACTGTGCTCGAAAAGATAAGTCCTATAACACAGAACACGAACACCGTAAAAGTCAGCTTGTTGAACGGCTTGCTAATTTTAATCATAATCATAAAGCCTACTATCGCAAGCAGCAGTGTTGCCGCCGTAGCCACACCGTCAGGGTCAAGGTTGAAGGTGTTTCCGAACACGACCAATGCACCAACACATATAACATCAGTCAGACCGCCCGGAAGAGCCTTTAACAGTACATTCTTCATAAAATGTCCCTCTATGCGCTTCTTGTTCGGCTGCAATGCGAGGAAGAATGAAGGTATTCCTATTGTAAACATCGCTATGAGCGATATCTGTGCAGGCTCAAGCGGATATGTTATCGCCGCGATTATTGAGCACAGCGCCATTATGAACGAGAATATATTTTTCACAAGGAAAAGGCTCGCTGAGCGCTCGATATTGTTGACGACCCTTCTGCCCTCGAGCACTACCGACGGCATCTTGGAAAAATCCGACTCGAGCAGCACAACCTGTGCCGCCTGCGCTGCCGCTTCACTTCCCGAAGCCATCGCGATGCTGCAATCGGCATCTTTGAGCGCGAGCACATCGTTCACACCGTCGCCCGTCATGGCAACCGTGTTTCCCTGCTTTTGAAGTGCACCGACGAGCTGTCTCTTCTGCTCTGGCGATACTCGTCCGAACACGACATATTTTCCCGCCGCCTCATATATATCCTTCTCCGTGTGAAGCGTCGACGCATCGATGAAGCGCTCTGCGCCTTCAATTCCCGCACGGAGCGCGACCTCGGAAACCGTGACCGGATTATCTCCTGAGATAACCTTTACCTGAACCTCCTGCTCGGCAAAATACCTGAAGGTCTCCTTCGCGTTCTGCCTTATAGGGTTAGACAATACCACAAACGCGAGCGGCTCAACCCTTGCCGTGAGAGGCTTTCCCTCAATCTCTCCAAAATACCGCGCAAACACGAGAACTCTTCCGCCCGTCCTCGAGAAGCTTTCTATCTTATCCTTATATTCACCATACACTTCACGCAGAACCATCTCGGGAGCTCCGAGCACATATGTACCATCCGAATATGTGACCGAGCTGTATTTTAACGCTGAGGTAAAACCCGTGTGCGACACAGCCGGCTTTCCCGTCGTATCCTTGAAATACTCCTTGAGCGCGTTCATGGTGATATTGTCATTTCCCATCACCGAGACGAAATCCGCAAGCATCTTCGAGCTGTCTGCGTACCTCTGTCCGGCAAGCTCATACACCTCCTGAACCGACATCTTGTTCTCGGTAATCGTTCCGGTCTTATCTACACAGAGCACATTGACGCGCGCAAGTGTCTCTATGCTCTTCATGTCGTGCAGCAGAACCTTCTGTGACGCGAGACGTATCGTGCTGACCGCGAGCGCGACGCTCGTAAGAAGGTAGAGTCCCTCCGGTATCATTCCGATGACTGCGGCAACCATCGCAGTAACTGCATCGGGAAAGCTCTCCATGTTGACATTCATGCCCTGCCACAAAAGCAGTATGCCCATAGGTATTATGCATATTCCGACCCACTTTAGAAGGTTGTTAAGCGACCTTATCATCTCCGACTCCTCGCCCGAGCCCATAGCCTTCGCCTCCATGGTCAGCTTGGATATGTAAGAGTCGCGGCCCACATTTTCAAGTCTTGCGCGGCACTCGCCCGACACGACAAAACTTCCGCTCATCAGTGAATCCCCGTTCTTTTTTACTATATCGTCCGACTCTCCCGTGAGCAATGCCTCGTTTACAAGAACGCTGCCCGAGAGCACCACCGCATCGGCGCATATCTGGCTTCCCGCTCCGAATATGACGACATCATCCGCCACAAGCTCCTGAGTCTTTATCACATTTGGCTTCCCATCCCTTATAACCTTAGCCATGGGCGCATTGAGCATGTTCATATTGTCGAGAACCTTCTTGGCTCTTATCTCCTGAAAAATTCCTATCGCAGAATTCGCAAAAATAACCGGAAGGAATGTGAGATTTCTAAAAGACCCCACTATGATGAGAAGCACTCCCAGCACAAGAAAGATAAGGTTAAAATATGTCAGTGTATTGGACAGTACGATGTCCCTCACTGACTTCGTGCACGAGTCCATGGTCTCATTGTACCAGCCCGCATCAAAATGTGCTCTCACCTGTTCAGCCGTAAGTCCGGCATCAGCATCCGGCTCATATCTTGTAATCTCTCCCCTGCTTACAAGCTGCTCCTGCTGTCTTTTTAACCTCTGTTCATCAAGTCTCTCCTGAAGGCTTTTAAATAGCTTTTTTTCCTCGCTCACCGTTTTCAATCTCCTCCAATTTTTCTGCAATCCTTGTCTTTACAAGCTCACATATCTCAGGCTTCTTCATTCCCTGATATTCCTCATAGGATATCGGCGGAAGATAATGCACCTGAGTGTTCACCTTTTCAAAGGTATTGCTGTTCATGGACTTATAAGAGTCATAGACAACGACGGGCACAATAGGTCCTTTGCTCGCCTGACTGCACGCAAAGCACCCGCTGAAAAATTCCTGAAGCTCATTATGGTTATCCCCATAGCCGCCCTCCGGGAATATGAGAAAATTCTGTCCTCCCTTCACGCGGTCTGAAACCTCCCTGATGGCGCGCACCTTAGCCCTTATGTCGGTCAGGTCAATGGCAACGCCGTTTATGAGTCCGCAGACCTGACGGCTTAAAAACCTGCTCGCCTGCTTCTTCTCCCAGAGTACGCCGCACGGCTCCCCAAGGGACAGCAGTATTCCCAGCGCGTCATACTTTCCCTGATGGTTTCCGTACATAATATATCCGTGCTCCTTCGGAATATTCTCTATTCCGTACACATCTGTCGTCGTCCTTGCTCTCTTTTTCATGTGATTTACAATCTTCATCGCAAAATCGTATTTCTCTTCGTCGGTGTACTTGTCAGGGTGCCTTAACATGTACTCAGCCTTCGGAACCGCATACATAACATAGAAAAAGCTTGATAATACCACCCACTTAAATCTCAAGTTAAACAATACCATAATCTCCTTTTCCCTCATTAAAACACCCGCAAAAATCTATGAGGATGCCATCCGGTTAATAGTAGCACAGTTTTTCATTTTGTGCAAATCCAAGACGCGCAATCTGACAATACATGCATATTTTACGTTGAAAAAATATTTTTTAAATAATCCTTTTTTATACTTACTTTTCATGCTACAATCTAGAAATAATACCTATAATCAAATTATATAAAAGGAGACTGCATTAATGAACTTTTTAGAAGAACGCATCGTTAAGGACGGAGTCGTCAAGGAGGGAAACATCCTCAAGGTTGACAGCTTTTTGAACCACCAGATGGACACAAGGCTTTTTAAGCTTATGGGCGAGGAATTCAAAAAGCGTTTTGAAGGAAAGCCAATCAACAAAATTCTCACCATCGAGGCGTCGGGCATCGGCATCGCCTGCGTTGTTGCCATGAGCTTTGACGTGCCGGTAGTGTTCGCCAAGAAATCCAAGAGCGTGAATATTGATGGCGATATGTACGTCACAGAGGTGGAGTCCTTCACACACAAGAACAAAAATCAGGTTATCGTGTCAAAGAAGTTTTTAAGTGCCGACGACCATGTACTCATTATCGATGATTTTCTCGCAAACGGCTGTGCGCTCCAGGGCCTCATCTCCATCTGCCACGATGCAGGTGCAACCGTTGAGGGAATCGGAATCGCCATTGAGAAGGGCTTCCAGGCGGGCGGACAGGTCATAAGAAATCTTGGCTATCAGCTTGAGTCCCTCGCAATCGTTGACGGCATGGACGCATCCACCGGAACAATAACCTTCCGCAGCCGGAACTAACCACAAAAATCAAATATCAGGAGAACACACAGATTATGAAAGATAAAAATGCCAACGGTCAGACCGCATCAATGAACAATATCTATTCACTGAGCGGACGTGTACCGATAATGAAAGCCATTCCATTTGGATTACAGCACATTCTCGCGATGTTTGTTGCCAACATCGCACCTATTCTCATCGTGGGAGCCGCGAGCGGTCTTGACAAGGCACAGCTTGCCTCCCTTATACAGAGTGCCATGATGATTGCCGGCATCGGCACGCTCATACAGCTCTTCCCGCTGTGGCGCATAGGCTCGGGACTTCCCATCGTCATGGGAATAAGCTTCACCTTCGTCTCGATATGCTGCTATATCGGAAGCGTTTACGGCTATGGTGCCGTGATGGGTGCAGTACTCATAGGCGGTATCGTCGAAGGACTGTTAGGACTGTTTGCGCGCTGCTGGATAAAGCTCATCACACCTGTTATCGCTGCAACAGTCGTAATCTCCATAGGTTTTTCGCTTCTCTCAGTCGGCTCCACCTCCTTTGGCGGCGGAAGCGGCAGCGCTGATTTCGGCTCTGCAAAGAACTGGATACTCGGAAGCATCACGCTTGTATGCTGCATCGGCTTTAATATTTTTGCGAAATCGTATTTCAAACAGCTCTCCGTGCTGTTCGGACTGGTTGTCGGCTACATAGTCGCCATATTTATGGGAATGGTCGATTTTTCCTCACTCGCAGGGACGAGCATAATATCCTTCCCACACTTCATGCCTTTTAAGATGGAGTTCCACGCAGATGCCATCTTTTCGGTGGTTCTCATCTTCCTCGTGTCCGCCACGGAGACTATCGGCGATACGACGGCACTCGCGGCGAGCGGCTTAGGGCGCGATGTCGAGGACAAGGAGATATCCGGCTCCCTCGCCTGCGACGGCTTTATAAGCTCAGTATCCTCACTCTTTGGCTGTCTGCCGATAACGTCCTTCAGCCAGAACGTCGGACTCGTAGCGATGACCAAGGTTGTCAACCGTTTCACCATAGCAACAGGCGCTGTCATCATGCTGCTTGCGGGAATATTCCCTATATTCGGTGCGCTTCTCGCAACACTGCCTGACGCAGTGCTCGGCGGCTGCACTATAATGATGTTCGGAACAATCGTTATAAGCGGTATCCAGATGATGGGACGCTGCGGCTACTCACAGCGTAACGTCACCATAGCGGCTCTCTCACTCAGCATCGGAATAGGCTTTACCGAGGTGCCTGAGCTCTTTTCACTCTTCCCTGCAATCATTCAGAACGTGTTTGCACAGAACTGTGTCGCCGTGGTGTTCGTGGTAGCCATCATTCTAAACCTTATTCTTCCTAAGAATATGGAAGTAACCAATTAAAGAAAAGGATTTTGTACAAAAAAATGACATCACAGGAATTAAGAAACACCCTCAGGGATATCGACCACAAGAGCTATCCCGCATACAAATCGCTGCGCGGCAGCTATGATTTCGGCAAATATACCTTGAACATCGAACATGTGCAGGGCGACCCCTTTGCCGCACCGTCACAGGTCAGTATCCATGTCGCTCTGAAAGCCGCCGGCTACCCGGACTACAGCCTTGCAAACAAGACCGCTGTTACGGCGCTGTGCGATTTTCTTCTGCGAAGCTTCTCGTCAGAGGTGGCGCACTACTCGTTTCAGGCGAAGGGCTCGGGAAAGAGCGGCCTGATACAGGTAACACACCCGGGACAGGAGATTTTCTCCCGAAGCGACTGCGAGCTTGCCGGAGACAGGCTTATCGTGCGTTTCTTCGTCGGCTTCCCGGCTAACGGAAGAACCATCAATTCACGCGAGCTCGAGAAAATATTCTTCGATTTTCTCCCTGCATGCGTTGAAAAGAGCCTCTTCTACAGAAATCTCAATGCCGACAGGCTTAAAAAATGGATATACCTCGCCGAGGACCAGCAGGAAATCCGTGTCCAACTGTCCGCTCGCTCCCTATGCGCCTTCGTGGCAGACGGCTCTATACTTCCGCGCGAGAGCGGCATATCGCAGAAACCGATGAAGACTGCAGTCGCTTTTTCCTCACCCGGGTCATTAAGTGTAAGCTTTGACCTTCCTCATGCCGGAAAAATAAGCGGAATGGGTATACCAAAGGGAATAACCCTCATCGTGGGCGGCGGATACCACGGCAAGTCGACGCTTCTTTGTGCCCTTGAGCTTGGAATATACGACCATATCCCGGGCGACGGGCGCGAGTATGTTATCACTGACAGCACAGCTTTAAAGCTGCGTGCCGAGGACGGACGTTTTATCAAGGATGTTGACATCTCGCTCTTTATAAACGACCTTCCGAACAGGAAGGACACTCACTCCTTCTCAACCGAAGACGCGAGCGGAAGCACCTCGCAGGCGGCAGGCGTTGTTGAGGGCATGGAGGCAGGCAGTTCATTGTTCCTCATAGACGAGGACACCTCAGCCACCAACTTCATGGTGCGCGACGCGTTCATGCAGCGGGTGATAAGCTCCGACAAGGAACCTATAACCCCGTTCACTGCAAGGGCAAGGGAGCTCTATGAGAAGGCGGACATATCAACAATTCTTGTAGCGGGAAGCTCCGGCGCTTTTTTTCACATTGCCGACACCATTATCCAGATGGACAACTACCACACCGTGGATATCACATCACAGGTCAGAAGCCTGTTAGCAGAGTATCCTGTTCCCGCCGATAGCGCCAAGCCATTCTCTCAACCGTCAAGCCACCGTGTTATGACGAAGGATCCACAAGGTGCTCCTAAGCGCCGCGACTACCGCACCGGCGCAGTAAAAAGCGATGACCACGACTCCCTCAAGGTGAAACTTCTGTCGCGCGACAGTTTCCTTATTGGAAAACAGACCGTGGATTTAAGATATGTCGAGCAGCTTATTGACTCTGAACAGACTGCCGCTCTGTCCATGCTGTTAAAATACACCGTTGAACACCTTATCGACGGAAAGCGCACCATCATGGCAATAGTCGATGAGCTGTATAAGCTATATGAGAAAAACGGTTTCTCTGTATTCATGGATGGCAGCCATCTGTCCGGCGGATATGCAATGCCTCGCAGACAGGAGCTTGCGGCATGCCTTAACAGATACAGACGGGCATAAAACAACGAGATGCCAATCTTTAATTTTTAAAATATGCAGGATTCGGGTGTAAAAACATGCTAATCAAATTTATGTGTGTATATACAGCATATTTTTACACCCGAATCTATATAGCAGAATATAAATATCTCATTAATCAAAAAAACGTATGCCCGTTTACATCCGGACATACGTTTTTATTGATGTATTAAATGCCTATAAGTATCAGATTATCTCTGTACTCTTGCGCCTGCGCCACCCATGATAGCTTCAACTTCCTTCTTAGTAGCCATTGTTGTATCACCAGGTGTTGTCATGGCAAGTGCACCGTGAGCTGCACCGTAGTTAACAGCTAACTCAGCATCGCCTGTTGTCATAAGACCATATACAAGACCTGATGCGAATGAATCTCCGCCACCAACACGGTCCATAATCTCAAGACCCTTGTAATCCTTAGCCTTGTAGATCTCACCATCTGCCCAGCAGATTGCGCTCCAATCGTTAACTGTAGCAGTCTTAACTGTACGAAGAGTTGTAGCAACAGCCTTGAAGTTAGGATATGTCTTAGCTGCCTCGTTGATCATCTTCTTGTATCCGTCAAGGTTAAGCTCCTTGAGGTCTGCATCATTACCCTCGATCTCGAAACCGAGACATGCTGTGAAGTCCTCCTCGTTACCGATCATAACGTCAACGTACTTAGCGATCTCCTTGTTAACTTCCTGAGCCTTAGCCTGTCCGCCGATAGCATCCCACATAGATGGTCTGTAGTTAAGGTCGTAGGAAACGATTGTTCCGTACTTCTTAGCTGTCTTGATAGCTGCAAGAACTGTCTCGCATGACTGCTCGGATAATGCTGCGTAGATACCGCCTGTATGTAACCATCTTACTCCAAGTGTTCCGAAGATGTAATCGAAATCGAAATCCTCAGGAGTAGCCTGTGCGATAGCTGTGTTAGCTCTGTCAGAGCAGCCTTTAGCGCCACGGATACCGAATCCACGCTCTGTGAAGTTGATACCGTTACGGCATAATCTTCCGATACCGTCTGTCTTCTTCATGTAAATAAGATCTGTAGCAACGCCGCCCTGCTCAATGAAGTCTATCATTAATGCACCTACCTCATTGTCAGCGAAAGCTGTGATGACACCTGATCTTAAACCGAAGCACTTATGAAGTCCACGAACTACATTGTACTCTCCGCCGCCTTCCCAGGCACGGAACTGTCTTGCTGTACGGATTCTTCCCTCACCCGGATCAAGACGTAACATAACCTCGCCTAATGATACAGCGTCATACTTGCACTCGCTTGCTGGTCTTAAATTTAAATTCATCGCTCTGCCTCCATTTTCTGACCTGAAAGGTCATGAATAATTGTTTTTGTAAGTTATTACGCCGCCCTGCGGCATACGTTATCTGTATTATAGCATAAAAATGTAAGCACTTTCAAGAGCTTGTTCAGAAGTTAATATTTTCACAAAGTATTTTGATAATTTACCAGTTTAAAACTAAACTTTGCTATGGAAAATACTTTCACTCAATGTTATACTGTATACAAACGATAATAATAATATAAAGGTGGTGCTCTAAATGAATCCTGATTCTAATTTAACAGCATTAGCGCGCAACAACAGAACATGTATGATTGCACATACTGCCACAGCCGGCGTTATGCTTCTTCTCCTGTTTTTACAGGCTGCCACTCGCGGGATTAATCCTGCCGTGTTAACCATCTCATGTATTCTCGGAATAGCTCCCGTAGCTGCGGAGCTGTTTTACTGGAAGAAAAACCATGAGACGACCGCCATCCGCCATCTCGTCGGAAACGGCTTTGCGGTGTTTTTCACATTCTACATATACACCTCCACGACCTTCATGGCTTCCGTATTCGTAATACCGATGATTGTTGTGATATCGCTGTACAACAACAAAAAATTCTCCCTTCTCGTAAATACCGGTGTTGTGATTGAAACAATAATCCTGGCTGTCATAGGCATCCAATCAGGAAAATATGCATATCCCGATTCAGACACCGCAATAATACATGTTATCTTCGTCATACTTGTAGCAGTCTATTCCTATATCACCTCTGCCACCCTGAATACGAATGAGAAACAGAAGCTCGACGCGATAACCGCCTCAAAGAATGATACAGAAAAGCTGCTTTCGGATATTTCCAATCTTTCCACAAAAATGCAGGAGGGAATAGAATATATCCACAATGAGCTCTCACTTCTCAACGATGGTTCCTCTGTCACTGTGTCTGCCATGCAGGATGTATCTGCCGGAGCTATGGATACTGCAAATGCCGTTCAGAAACAGCTTCTCCAGACAGAGGCTATCCAGAAGCAGGTCAGCACAGTAAGCAGCATCTCAGAGAACATACATTCCAGCATGGAACATACTATCTCCGTAATTGATGACGGACTAAACGATGTGAATACACTTGTGTCACAGGTAGATGATTCGGTTCATAACGGTGTTGATGTCAGTGAAAAACTCAAAGAGCTTGACCACCACATAAAGGAGATGAACTCCATCATCGACCTCATCAGTGACATCACCTCGCAGACGAGCCTCCTCGCCCTGAACGCGAGCATTGAGGCTGCCCGTGCCGGTGATGCCGGCCGCGGTTTTTCAGTTGTAGCATCCGAAATCTCCCACATGGCGGGACAGACCAGTGAAGCAACTGAGCATATCACAGACATAATAAATAATTTTGCGGCAACCATAACCGAGGTGGTCAGAGTAATCACCCGCATGATTGACGGAATAAATACAGAGAAGGAATCCACAAGCAATACAGCCGGAATATTTGATCTCATCAAATCCAACAGTGTATCCGTCCGCGAACAGCTTGATGAGCTCACCGACAATGTTATGAAGCTCAAGGCTGCCAACAGTGCGATATCCGATTCCATACAGACAATCTCAGCCGTCTCCGAAGAGGTATCTGCACACTCAAGCCAGACACTCAATCAGGAGAACAAAAACACTGAGATTCTTAAGCGCATTGATTCTAAAATGCAGGAGCTTATGAAGCTGACTGATAACAGATAAACAGCTCTAACTCCTGTTCTTCTTGATGATGCCGACAACCTTATGCATTGTATTTATCATTGCTGAAAGTTCGTCGGCATCAACCTGTTCCTCTATCTCGTCGAAGCAGCGCTTCATGTAATCACGTTCCTCCTCCATAAGCCTGTGCGCCGTCTTGGTAAGCTCTACATAAGTCTTACTCTTCTCCGCATTAGTTTTCCAATCAATATATCCCTTATCCTGAAGCTTCTGAACCGCTTTCGAGATGTCCTGGATTGACATATTCATCATCTCGGCAAGCTCCCACAGATAAGCCCCGCTCTCATGCTGCGAGCTCTTACTGCAATGCTCGATATAATACAAGAAAAGGTAGTCAGCACGCTTAACCGAACTGAATACCTTATCCACATCAAAAGTCTGTACAAAAAAATCTTCAATCGCTGATCTGCTTAATTCATGCATTGGCAATACCTCCATCTTCATATTAATGTCATATCAGTTACATTATATGAAAACATGAGACAAAATACAAATAAAAAAAAGATAAATTACTTCTATTCACGTCTTGATATCTCATCCCCACTCTGTTTACACCTTGCCTTGTCAATGTACATGTTCTTACATCGCGGCAATACAGCAAATACCAGCATGACAAAAAGGGGATTAGCATTGAGTGACACATTAAATGCCGCTCCGTCATAATGCGACATATACCAGTCCATCGAATGATTGCCCTCCACCAGAAGATTGATGTCACATATACCTTTATAAAAGGAATACACGATGCTTCCCGCCATGGTGATGCAGTTTACTATGTATACATACCATAACGGAGCTTTTTTTCTGTACTGGATAGCAAATATAAGCGGCAGAACAAATAAAAATACCGCATGATATGACAGTATTCCGTTTATAACCCCCACCATAAAACATAATACAGCTAAGAGCATATATTTAACCCAGGCTGCTTCAAGATTTCCTTTTAAAAATACCATAAGCGGAACGAGCATAAGCACAGCAGCAATAGAAAATGCAATCGTTACCATTCCTGTATCTATAACAAAAAAATCCACTGCCGTAAGCACCCAGATTACAACCATGGCTATAAAAAACCATAGAAAGCTTCTGAGTGTACGCACATTGGATTTTTTCTCCTGATATCTCAATTCTAAATTGTACTGTTCAACTAAGTCGTTCATAGCCATGCCTCTTTCAAAATAATCGCATGGCTGTTATTATCCCATTTATACAAAAACATGGCAACTATTTACTTATAATTAGGCTAAATTAACTATATGTTCCTGTACCGGCATTTCCACCTTCCCACTATAAATTATCTGTTGAATAATATTGTGTTCTTCTATTTTTTAATACTTTTTTCACATGGAAATATGCCGGTATAAGGAATGCATCCGCGAATATCCAGGCAATCGGGCTTCCGAGGCACACCCCGGTAAAGCCTATCATAGGGACAAGAACGAAGCCTGCAAGCGACCTTGCAACCATCTCAAGCACCCCCGCCAATATCGCAAACGAAGCGAAGCCCATTCCCTGAATAAGGAATCTCACAATGTTTACAAGCGCAAGCGGAAAATAGAACGCCGTATTCCATATAAGGAACTGTCTTACCTGATGTATTATCTCCTGTTCGCTGCCATCGACAAAGAGCTGTGCCAGAAGACCGCCGCCGAATACTGCAATCAGTACCGCTATAACAGCATATACCGCACCTAACAGCACACATGAGGCAAGTCCCTTATCAAGACGGTCAAGCTTTCCTGCACCGACATTCTGTCCTCCGTAGGTTGCCATCGTTGACCCCATCGCATCATAAGGGCATGCAAGGAAATTACACACCTTTCCGGCTGCCGTAACCGCCGCAACCGCTGATGAACCAAGAGTATTCGTTGCCGTCTGCAATATAACGCTTCCTATCGCTGTTATAGAATACTGAAGTCCCATCGGCACACCCATCGCGCAGAGCGAACCCATCATGTGGGCATTGACAGCCCACTCATCCTTCCGGATATGGAGTATATCGAACTTCTTTATCATGTACCACAGACAGCCCACACCTGCCACTACCTGCGCTATCGCGGTTGCCCACGCAGCTCCGGCAACACCCAGCTTCAGTACAATTATAAAGAACAGGTCAAGTCCTATATTGACAATAGAAGAAATGACAAGAAATATGACCGGTGTCCTGCTGTCGCCAAGCGCTCTTATAACTCCGGACACAATATTGTACAGGAACGTGAACGGTATTGCTGCAAATATAATCACAATATACTGATATGAAAAATCAATTATATCATCAGGTGTCCTCATAAGCTCCAATATCTGTCTGCACAGCAATACGGTCACTAATGTAAGAACCACCGAAAAAGCTATTCCAAGCCATGCACAGTTGGCCACATACTTTCTCATTCCCTTATAGTCACCTGCGCCGAATTTATGTGCGACCGGAATCGAAAAGCCATTGCACACGCCCATGCAGAAGCCGATAACAAGGAAATTGACTGAACCCGTAGCACCTACACCGGCAAGCTCATCAACGCCCAAAAAGCGCCCCACAATAACCGTGTCCACCAGATTATAAAACTGCTGAAATAAAAATCCAAAAAGAAGTGGCAGAGCAAAACCCACAATCAGCTTCATTGGATTTCCCTGTGTCATATCCTTCGTCATCTCAAAAATCTCCTTAATTTACAATAAATACCCTTTTACATTAATTCTTCCGCTTCATCTGATGTATTTTTTATATGATTTACAGCAGCCTTAACCTGCTGTACAAATTCAAGATTCTTCTGGCTCTGCTCATATACCTGTTCAGCACTCACCGTAACCTCCTCGGTAACAGCCGACAACTGGGATATATTCTCGACAATCTTATTGTTAGACTCAGAAAGCCCGTTCACCTGCTTGTTGACATCATCGACATGACCTATAAGCTTCTCCATATTCTCATTAAGACTCTTAAATGATTCACTTGCTGTCTCAATCTTCCCGCTCTGCACGCCTGCCGCTGCTATCGTTCCCTTAACCGATTCAGCGACCTCATTGGCATCAGCGCTCAGCTCATTGGCAATTCTTGTAATGTCCTCGGTCGATTTTTTGGTCTGCTCCGCCAACTGTCTTATCTGCTCTGCTACAACTGCAAAGCCCCTTCCGGCATCCCCGGCACGGGCGCTCTCAATAGATGCATTGAGTGCAAGAAGGTTGGTCTGCCCCGATATGCTAAGAATCATTCCCGCAATCTTTCCCACCTCTTCCGTTCTCTCCTGAAGCTTACGCATAGCCTCGCTGACCGTCTCGTTGGTAATGGCAATATCAGCCGACTGTGTCTTAAGCTCCTCCATAAGCTCCATGTTCATCTTCACGCTCTTATTGGAATCCTCTGCAAGCTTCACCATCTCCTCAGAGGTTCTGCCCGTCTGTGTTATTGCGGCATTGATGATGGATGTCATGTTGTTCTGCTCCTGAATGCTTGCGGCAGTATTATTCGTTGCGGCAGTGATGTCCTTCATGCTGCCGGCGACGCTCTGTGTGCTTTCTAAAAGCTCATCCATAAGCTCGGTACTCTTAGCTGTATCTGCATTGACACTCTTTGATATGTCCATAACCTTGTTTAAAAAAACCTGAAGATTGTTCTGCTCCTCCTTCGTGGCTCCCATGGCATCATCATTAAAAGCAATTATTATCTTCCCGACATTGAGAATGGCTATACCGATAAATACAGTTAATATGATTTCACAAAAGCCGCTGACATTCATGACAAATACGCCTTTTTTTATATGTACCGCAGTCACGATGGCATACAGAACTGCCATTCCAACTGCCGTCTTTGTAAGTCCCTTCTTATCAAAATACGGAATCTGAAGCAAAAATATTGCAATAACCGCATAGCTTATAAAGCGCGCATCCGACTGTACACCTACCAGAAGGAACTCAATCCCTACTTCATAAGTTGCAATTATCTTAAGCTGCTTCGTTGCCCTGTTACGCATGTAAATAACCGTATTAGCAATTGTAAATGCTGCCATCACCACGGTATTACCATATACAGTCATGGCTGAAATACTGCTCATAACCATCTTAAGCCACAGATATACAATAAATGAGCCGCCAAGAACTACTGTTGCAATAATATAGAACCTGTTCATCCTTCTATATCTCTCTGTCATGTCATTATACCTGTACTTCTTAACTTCCATCGCAAACCCTCCCATGTTGTATTTTATAGTATCTTATTTTTATAGTACTTTCGTTACAATGTAGATTATAATTCAAACTTCATCCCATTTCCATAACTTTTATAAATCTGTCTCATTTTTTTACCGATTATTTGCCTGTTTCCGCACAGCTCTTTTCCGGACAGCAATGCCAAGCTTCTTCCTGACAATAATATAGCACACGACCTGAAAAACGATGGTAACAAACCATGATGCCGGGTAGGATATGAACAGTATGTCAATTGAGCGGTGAAACGGAAATACCCCATATATCCATACCAGCCTTGTTCCGACCGTTCCGACAACCGAAAGAAGCATAGGAACAGTAGAGTATCCCATGCCACGGAGCGCCCCGGGAAAAAGATCCATTATGCCGCACAGAAAATATGTTATGGTCGTAAATCTCAGAACCTCCATACCTGCCTTAACAACCTCAGCCTCATCCGTATATATCCACAAAAACTTATTTCCGAAAAAATAAGCGCTGCAGCCTAATGTGAGTGCTACCGTCATTGACAGACCAATGCACTCTAACAGAACCCTTGTCATCCTCTTATAATTTCCGACACCGAAATTCTGGCTTGTGAAGCTCATGCATGCCTGTGTAACGGAATTGACCGATGCAAACAGAAAACCGAATATATTATTAGCCGCAGTGTACCCCGCCATTGCTATTGAGCCGAACGAATTTACCGATGACTGCAAAAGCACGTTGGAAAAATTGATTACCATGCTCTGTATTCCCGCAGGTATGCCCACCTGACAGATCTGCTTAATATACACCCATCTCAGCTTAAGCTTGGAGAACCTGAGCTGATAACTGCTGTCCGTCCTGTATAGACAGATAAGCACAAGAACACACGAGATTATCTGCGATACCACCGTCGCGATGGCAACTCCTGCCACGCCAAGATGAAATACTGTTACAAGGAAGATATTAAGACCAGCATTTACAACTCCCGCTATGACCAGAAAGAAAAGAGGTCTTTTCGTATCGCCCACGGCTCTCAATATGGAAGCTCCATAGTTATACATCATGAAAAAAGGCATTCCCACAAAATATATTCTCATATAAAGTGTTGACTGGTCTATGACATCATCGGGTGTATCCATCAGCTCCAGCGCACCTCTTGCAAATATAAGCCCGACGAACACCATGACCACTCCGCTTATGAGTGCCAGTGCCATCGCACTGTGCACTGTATCAGACATCTCCTTATCGCGCCCTGCGGCATAAAAACGGGCTGCAATTACATTAGCCCCAAGTGATATACCTATAAACAGGTTGATAAATAAGTTAATCAAGGAGGTTGTGGAACCCACAGCGGCAAGTGCCTGGCTTCCGGTAAATTTTCCAACCACAATTATATCGACCGCATTGAACATAAGCTGTAATATTCCTGACAGCATGAGCGGAAGTGAAAACGATATCAGCTTATCAAGCAAAGTGCCGTTGCACATATCTATCTCATATCTTTTACTATTATTTCCCATAAAAATCCTTTCCGTTTCATAACCAAGCATTACAGTATTATTATGATTCCATGCCCAAAAGTCGGAAATCCGATGCGAACCTGCCCGTATGAGAATTTTTGACCTCAACGACATGATTATAGAACTATCGTGCATTTTGTCAATAATTTTTTATGCATCCGCGCTAGTTGTATTCCAATGTCCGGACACTGATTTAATCAAAAAAGGAAAGTATCCATGAACAATGAACAGGCATTTTTCACGGATACTTTCCTTATTGTTAAGATTGTTAAGCTTTCTTATTTTCTACATTCAAAACATTTTGTTTTTATGCTTATTTTCTTAAGCCTTGCTTTGGGCGCAGTCAGTTAAATTTTAAATACCCCAATCTCCTCCATGAGCTTCTTCGCTGTCTCGTCACATCTTTCCACCTCAGCAGTAACCTGATCAGCCTCAGCCTTGACATCAATCGTCTTCTGTGCAATATCTGTTGTGCCCTTAGCACCTTCGTTGGTCGCCGTGGCAATCCCGTCCATTGAGGAAAGCACACCATCGATAGAGGCTAAAAGCTCCTCCGATGTAGCACTGAAATCCCCGATAAGCATATCGATATACTTGGCATCCTGATTGTATGCATCCACAACCTTATCAAACATATCATAGCTTGCAACAACATCACCGCCTACAAACTCAAGGAGCTGGCCGGCATCCTCCGAAAGTCTCTCAACCGAAGCCGTAACCGCCTCGGTAACCTGCTGAATCTTAACAACAGCCTCCTTTGACTGTTCTGCAAGACCACCAATCTCTGTAGCTACAACCGCAAAGCCCCTGCCCGCATCGCCTGCACGCGCAGCTTCTATTGAAGCGTTAAGTGCAAGAAGATTGGTCTGGCTTGTAATCTCCATGATAGAGGATGACAGCACCTCTATCTGCTTAACAACTCCGGCATCCTCAAGTGCCTTTGTAAGGCTCGCCCTTATACTTCTGTGTACCTCTGCGACATGCTCACGCTGCTTTCTCGCAGTAGTCTGTGCCTCGGAAGCGCGTTCGTGAATGTCTGCCGCCTGCTGTGCTCCTTCCTGTGAACGTGTTGCAATATTCTTTGCTGCCTCCTCAATCTCGTTAGCCATGCTCTTGACTGTATCCGATGAAGCTGCTGTCTCCTCCATGCCTGCCGCAAGTTCCTGTGTCGTAGCTGATACATCCTCAATATTTCCGGTGAGGGATAATACATTCGTCTTAACAGTATCCACAACCTCGCCGATGGTATTGCTCTGTTCCTTCACCTCCTGTATAAGAACGCTGACCTGCTTCTTCATATTCTCAAGGTTCTCACTTAGTATTCCGAAATCATCCCTTCTGTTCTGAAGCTGCTTAGGAAGCTCCTGTGTAAAATCACCCCTTGTGATATTCCCTATATATCCAAGTGTATGCCTAAATGATCTGCTTAGCTCTACAGCCATATATATGCAGACTGCAAGGACAACCACCACAAGTGCTCCGCCCATGCCTGCAATCCTGTTCATCGCAGACCTTGCATTTGCCTTCACGGCCTGTGTCTCATCAGCTACTGTGGTATTAATATAATCAATATAATTACCTGTTCCGATTACCCACTCAAACGGCTCAAAGGATTTACTGTATGCTCTCTTAGGAGATGATTCCGTCTCACCTGCCTTAGGGAACATATAGTCAACATATCCTCCATCCGGATTCCTTCCGGCACTTATAATGTCCTTTATATATGAATTACCGTTGGTATCCTTGGCCTCCATACGGTTAGTGCCTTCAGTTGTATTTCCAAGAAGAACCACATTAACACCCTCATAGGTATCTGCCCAGAAATAACCGCCGTCACCATATCTTAGATCACGAAGAAGGCTCGCACCCATCTCCTTTGCCTTATCAAGAGAATACTCTCCCCTCTCATAGCCCTCGTATACCTCATTCAGAAGAGAAATCGCACTGTCAACCTGGTTCTTGATATTCTCATCATAGTCCGATTCTATGCTCGCACGAAGAACCATCTCTGAGCCCTTCTCCATCTCTGAGATGTGCGTTTCTGCCAGCAATACAATGGCAAGCGTGCCTACAAGGGTAATTACCGCAAGCAGTATCATCTTAACACGTACACTTAAGTTTTTCATCACTATAGTCCACTCCTTTTGTATTTTTTTATTATTTCATGCTTTTGCAAGTATAATCTGATTATACTACTTTTTCATCCGAATGTGTAGTACTAATTTACAAAACAGATTTTTTTTAAAGAAATTTCAGTCTAATCCCTTTTATGTAAAAATAATAGGTAATCGCATACCATCCATCTATATCGGCATGCAACTACCTATTACCAAATTAGTTTACATAATTTATCTTCATCTTCTCATCAAGAGGATATCTGACAAGCTCTCTTCCATCAAGCTTCTCCCTATTCAGGTCAACGGCATTTATGCTGTGATTGTCGTAGGTCGTGTAATAATAGATGCCCTTCGTCGCATTGCAGCATGAGGTGTATATCGTTATCTCATACTTGTCCTCAGCCACCTTACAGCAGCCTCTCTGCTGGTCAACACTTCCGAGAATATGAAAAAACTGGCTCACACTCTCCTCCTCGCCATCTCCCGAAACGGAATTAAGCTTCGTGTATGCCACCCTCGCAAATCTCGACGCTGACGATAAATCTCCGGGAAGTCCCAGCGCTCCCATCCCCCTGCTGTAGGTTTTAAGCTCCACCTTGTCAGAGAATGTATTCTGCGGCTGCTCCGGCGAGAGCGCCATATAATTGTTCAGCATGAACATCTGCAGCTCAAACGGCGGATTGTTCGTGAGCACTCCGACCGGATTGTCATAAACCTGAAGCCCCGAAGCTGTACATTCAACAGTGACTGCCTCCTCCTTATCTGCAATCAGCCAGTGAAGCTGTGCCGCCGGAAAATGCTCGTTAAAGGTTGTCCCCACAAGGTTCATCCTTCCGAGGTACTCCCTCGCCTGCGCCACGCTGCCGCACTGTGCGAGTATCCACGGAATAAACTCAAACTGAGCCACATTCCCGTGCCCCTCTGATACCTCCTGATACTTCGCATTCCCGACAAAGTTAAGACCTGCCATTCCAAGCCCCTTCTCATTTACCGCATCATAATAGAGCGGATATCCGTCCGCAACATGAGCCATGCCGACTATGGCATAATGGCTATCAAGCTTTCCCTCATGCCTGAAATCAAACACATAATTGCGGGGAGTAACCGTCACATCATCCCCATATGAAAATTCGTAGTCTAAGGTTCTTCCGAAGTAAAAATCTTTTGTCTTATAGGTCGCTGCTGTGCACATGGACTGTACCTCTTTTCTTCATTAATTATATGGGTGATAAATTTACCCTCAATACAGCTATAGCAATCAATACATCTATGAAAATTTTCCTATGATAACCAACATTATTGTATTATCCTTTAGGATAGCTGTCGTTAAGATATTGTGACTTATGACAATTACCATTATCAATTATATGGGTTAAACAACAAATGAAACATATTTTGTCACTTAACTCATTATATTACTATATGCAGATACTGCAAAGTATATTTTGCCATTATATGTATGTTTTATTTTCCTCTATGCCCCATTATATATTTTATCACCAGCTTCTCCTTTTTTATTGCGGTTCAGCATAAAACCCGCTTACCCTCAATAGGTTTATTCCTCTCATTTTTCCTCACCCCACTCCCGCTGCCAAGCTACCACCTCTCATGGGTATAAAGACCACTTTTTCATTTTCCTGCCCTTAAAATGCTCAAAATAAGGCAATTCGTGGGCATAGGAAGCAAAAATACGGCTTGTATGCCCACGCGCCACCCATAATCAGGGTGAAAAAGGGCATACAGCCGTATTTTATTGATTTTATACCCACACGTACTACAGGCAATGCCCGCAAGTATTGCCAACAGTAATCAGTTTTAGAGTGAAGCTTTCAAGCTTTGCACTTTTGAAAATTATCTTGTGTTATTCAACAAGGAAAGAATAAATGTTCACATGTGAGATCTGCAAAAGCAGAAATTTTCTTGTGTTACTCAACGAAGTGGTATTTCTGCAACTACTCTGTATCTGCAAAAGCAGAAATTTTCTTGTGTTACTCAACCATCTTTGTTATCAGGATGTTCATTCAATCTGCAAAAGCAGAAATTTTCTTGTGTTACTCAACGGACTTGGATTCGTTGTCTAATCATAGATCTGCAAAAGCAGAAATTTTCTTGTGTTACTCAACATCAGAATATGTATTTTAACTGCTACATATCTGCAAAAGCAGAAATTTTCTTGTGTTACTCAACACCTACTCCGTCATTATGCACAAACATTCACTGAGTAACACACATATTAATCATATTTTTTGTAAGTTTTTTACAACATTGTCAAGTAACACAAGTTAATTTAAAATATTAAGGCTGAGGTTTGCAATTTATTCTCTCTTTTCAGATTTCTATGAGATAATGATAAAATCCTTCTCATCATTTTTAGCATATCCGAACCTTAACACTTCACAGATTGATGACAGTTTAAATATAATGACGCTATCCTGTTGAGAAAAAAGTTTCTCGTATCTGTTCTTCAAATCGTTGACTATATTATCTACTATTCTAGGGCTGTTGTCAATCTCGAATACTGAATATTGTAGTCAATGTCCAAATCTTGACAGATATTTCGAGAATTTCGTTCTAAGTTTATCATCTGATATATCATAACTCACTACAATCATTTTTTCCTCCATAAACAAACAATGTTAATGTAATTTGAATATCGGAAGTTCCTCGACACTCTTTCTCTTCATAAAATACCTATAATAATTTTGAACATATATAAAAATATCGTCCTTATAATCAAGAATTGCTTTCATTAGGAACTGGATATATGCAACACTATTTTGGTAAGACAAACACCACCTGTTACCGTATACTTCAAAATCATCTTTCTTACACTGATTGAGATTAATCGCTTTCCTTATTTCATAATCTATAATCGGTCGCATAGGTTCCATAATGTCACACACAAGTGATTTTCTCATATAAAAACATTTATGAAACACACCATAATATGTATCAAATCCATATACCTGAAGTATCGCGTCAACAAGATTAAAAAGCATTTCCTCGTAGAATATGACTTATTATCCACTGACTCATGCGCTTTGGTTCCATCAATCTGATAGTTCGTCTGATACATAAGCTTGTCCTCACTCCCATATAACTTATGGAAGTATATGGAAGCAGGGCAAAATATAAAATCATTTAAATTTGATATAATTATTGTATCGTCCATCACACATACCTTTTATTCTGCATAAAGTCAAACCAATCTGCATTGGTAACACACAGCAGGTCATTATTTTTCTTACCTTCCTTTTCCCAGCCTGATTTTATATTTTTTGCTTCATACAGACATTTCATTGCTATGCAGTAAGCTCCGTTGGCATCGGCATCAATCGGCATTGTTGCGTTATGCTTACCCGGCTCAGTTTCTTCGTTCATTTTTTTATACTTAAATGAGTCAAAAAACTCTCCTGCATCATTCATTATAGGAGATATAATTCTGTCATACTCTCCATTTTTCTCATTCTCCGCTTCACTTTTACTGTTTCTTAATTGAACTGTCAAACGGAATATTTTAAAAATTTCATTAATCACCGCACCTGAACTATCCACATCTAAAGTCCGAATGTCATCTACAAGATTGTGACCGTCACCATACTCAATATTATTTTCATTCAGCAGTCTTTTCATCTTATCCGTAAGGTCTATCTCACGTGTGCTACTTGTATACCGTCCATTTTCATATACCTTCTGTATTCTGCTTCCGAAAGTATATGCCGTCCATTTTTTCTTTGCTATTACCGTATTGTGCATAGCAAAATTATCATAGTCGAAAGTAAATGCAAACATTTCCTCTCTGTTATCGTTCTTTTCGACATATCTTATACAGTCAAATTTAGATAAAAATTCCTTTCTGTCATTATCTACCCTTGCCGTGCCCTCTTTTTCTCCGGATTTGAACTTAAACATGTCCACGAAACCTGTCGCAGGGTCAATCTTAGATGTATACGCAGGCGGAACATAGAAGATAATACCGCACTGTCTTCCAACCTTCTTGACATCTTTTGGAACAAATGCAAGCTGATAGCCCTTTAAAACACCTCCCGGCTCATCTACTTTTTTTGTTTTGTCCACAAGGTAACTTAGCTTACTTATAAGCATACTCTCAAATTTCTGGTATACCTGTCTTTCAATCTTAAATCGTCCTCGTTTGAAACCATAGTTCAAATCCTCCATCGCAATTATGGCATTATATTTAATAACCATATCTGCAATCTCATGTACCACAAGTGAAAGATACCCGTCCTTGAGGTCTTTTATCCTGCCGACCTCCTTCCAGCTCTTTCTCGCCTCGTCCCTCGCCTTTTCACGCTCAACAAGTTTTTTCTGATAACTATAGCTATTTACAACATTATAAGATTTCTGCTCAACTATTCTTCCCTTCATGTCGATAACGGACACATATACAAGATTTCTCTCGCCACGGTCTATTCCTATTATGTGCATGTCATCCTGTTTTGAGATATAATCAAGCACCTGCTCGTTTAACTGCTTAGCACTTGCTCCCTCTGCATTGTAATTGATTACAACAGATGTATGGATAAAAAACTTATCAACCGTATATCTTCTGTCCTTGATTATTTCTTTCTCAGCCTCGAAATACTCTACCAACTTATTGTCAAGCAGGCTCTGTGCGTTTTCTGAGAGTTTCGTTGTTCTTCCATTATTAAGGTATGTATATATTTCCATATACTCTTTATCAGGAACAGGTACTCTCACCTCCTCATTTCCAATATTAGCCTTGTAGGTCTTATTCACAAGTATAGAGCCTTTCCTGTGTCCGCCTGGATTGTCAATGCTCGCCTTTCTAAAGAACAGCTCCCCCTTACCACTAAGTTTCAACATGGTCTCCCTGATATTTTCTTCACTGAACAAATTCTTAAAATACAGGGTGTGAAGATTAGGCGTGCCCGTACTGCTTTCCGAGAAATCCTTATTATATATCTGGAAAAGATATATCTGACCCGTCTCGTCAAGCCTGTCAATATCTCCCTTTGAAATATTGACCCAGCTAATTTTATATCCCTGCTTCTCAACCTCACTATAAAATCCACTTATATCCTCATAACTCTTTGTATCGGAAAATTTAAAATCAAAGACCTTCCAATCAGGGTTGGCACTTATTGATGCCTTAAAATAATCAATAAGGTCATGGCAGAAATTTATGTCAAAGTTCTTACTCGACTTGATATGTCTGTCATTGTCATATCCATCAATGATATAGCTTGAGGGTTTATAATTGCCTATCCCCGTCTTTGACAAAAATACCTTTGGCAACATTTTTCCCGCTCCGGGAACCAAACTATACACCATCTTCTCATATCCATCGCCAACATCTCCCGTATATCCCTCAATTATCTTCTTATCGGGTTTATTCTTTACATTAAAAATGCCAAGATAATACTTGCCATCTCTGCGAAGTATAATTGCATTATCCTCATATTCCTTGCTTTTGGACCATCCCTCTGCCAATGTAGGGGAATTAAAATTAAGCTTAATTTTATTCTTATTGTATGGTTTTCTGGTTACATAATTTCTCACCCTGTTATAAAGAGGCTCAATTCCATCTATTATCTCTTTGAGTTCGTCAATCTCACTGTAAAATCCCACATCTACCGCCTCGCCGTCCCCGACAGCAAACATGTCGAGGAAGCGGTTTGTATTAAGCAGCATATCAAGCACGCACTTTATGCGCTCAATCTTTGCATCGTTCTCAATGAGCTTTATAGAGTCCGAGCCGTCCTGCCCAAATTTATCTAATCTATTATCATTATATATTTCTCTGATTTGATATATATATTCTTTAGCACTTTTCTCCCCTTTCCCATACATCTCAACGACTTTATCTATGCTGTCCAGACTCCTGAAGCTATCCTTTTTTACCTTTTCCTCAACCTTCTTCTCCTTTTTATCCCCATTGCCAACTGTATTATCCTCATAATATCTTCTAATACAATCCTCCAAAGTATTCCATTTTCCACTTATAAAATTTGAAATACTGCTGTAATTCTTGGACGCTATGTATATTTTATCAAAATCGTATTCCTCTGCTTTTCCAAGCATCTTTTCAACCTTAGCACTGAAATTGCTGTTAAAAATTCTATCGACGAACTCATTTATCGAGCTGTAAACTTGTGCATCATCTTCATATTTATATGGTACTTCATAGCTTGTCGATGAGATGCTCAATATCTGCTTGTAAAGCTTTCTCATTCTGTACTGCCCCGACTTTTCTTTCGTCTGCTGACAGTACAGGTTCATATGACTATTAACAATTCCGCATATATCATTGTAGAACTCTATCCCCTGCTGTGTCAGCACATTATTATAAAAGCTATAAGAATATATGTCTGGCAGCTTCCATTCACCAAGCTGCTGTCTGCCCTGATGCTCTATTTTCTCAATTTCCTGCGGTGCGTTATCCTCAATATTTTTATAAGAAATAATATTCTGATAAAAAATTGCCGTATTCTCGTCAACTGTTCTATGACATATTGACGAATGTATTGGCTTTTTAGAAAATATATTTTCCCTGTTGTTAAAAAAAGGAACTAATGAAGTGGTAAATCCTTTAAAAAGTTTTAGTGTGTCAAGCTTCTGCTGCTTCTCTTCATCACTGTACTCTTTATTATTCCGCACAAACTCCGGCAGAACCTTTGTTACAAACTTCCCGGAAAACATCATTTTAAATATATCATCGTCTGACAGAACATTGTAAAACTTACCTCTCATCTCTTCTTGTGCCTTTTCCAGTTGAGCTTTGCAATTCTTATCCTTTTTTCCTTCTTTATAAGCCATCTCAATTATTGAGAAGAATTCACTCCAGTATAACGAATTTACCCCGGAAAGCTTTGTATAAATGTACCTTCTGTAGTAATCGTCCATTATACTCTTTAGCTTATCACTTTCCTCTGCCCTAAGTTCATCTGCTGAGAGAATACCATCCTCCTCAATATGCTTTCTTGTCCACTCCGTAGGACGAAGCTCGTTCACCAGTGTTTTTACACACGAATTCTTGTTAATAAAATTTTCGTAGCCCATTTTTGCTCCTTTCATTTTTATGAAGTTATGTATTCTTTGTTTGTGATATTTGTAAAAAAATAACGTAACATTCATACGTTATTTTAAACCTGATAACTTCAATCTACTATTATAGTAGAAATTTCATATAGATACTAACCTCACATCTTGATATCTAATATATACTTTATTCTTATGTTTGTCAACGCATTATGAAAATTCTTGAATAATTTCAAATACTTAAATAGGCTCTTAATCAAATACCATCTTGTCGACTGTAACCACCATACCTTGAGTGTGTTCCACATTCTCCATTATATATTTTATCACCATCTTTTCCTTTTTTATTGCCGTCCAACATAAAACCTGCTTACCCTCCATGGGTTTATTCCTCTCATTTTCCTTCAAAAAACCCTTCCCGCTGCCAAGCTGCCATCTCTCGTGGGTATAAAAGCCACTTTTTTCATTTTCTTGCCCTTAAAATGCTCAAAATAAGGCAACTCGTGGGCATAGGAAGCAAAAATACGGCTTGTATGCCCACGTGCCACCCATAATCAGAGTGAAAAAGGGCATACAGCCGTATTTTATTGATTTTATACCCATGCGTACTGCAGGCAATGCCTGCTGACATTGCCTTCAAACATTGCCTTCAGGCATTGCCCGCAAGTACTGCCAACAGTAAGCAGTTTTAGAGTGGAACTTTCAAGCTTTGCACTTTGATATTTCTACACAAAAATTCCAACCACCAGCTTCACAATGAGTGCCGCAGCCCACGCTATCGCACACTGCCATATTACAACTCCTACAGCCCACTTCATTCCAAGCTCTCTCTTGATTGCCGCTATCGCCGCTACACAAGGTGTGTACAAAAGACTGAACGTGAGAAGCGCTGCCGCTGCCACCGGCGATAATACTGTACCAATATCTGTGCCGAAAAGTACCTCAAGCGTAGATACAACACTCTCCTTTGCCATAAAGCCGCTGATAAGTGATGTACATATACGCCAGTCGCCAAGACCAAGCGGCTTAAATAACGGAACCAGCAGCCCTGATATTCCCGCAAGTATGCTCCCGCCCGAGTCCTCAACCATGTTGAAATGAATGTCAAAGCTCTGTAAAAGCCACACTACTATAGTTGCAATAAGGATTACCGAGAATGCCTTCTGGAGGAAATCCTTTGCTTTCTCCCACAGAAGCTGTCCTACATTCTTAGGACTTGGCAGTCTGTAATTAGGAAGCTCCATGACAAACGGAACCGGTTCTCCCTTAAAGAGTGTTCCCTTGTAGAGAAATGCAACGAGTATTCCCACTAATATTCCAAAAAGATACAGTCCCGTCATAATAATTCCTCCCTGCTTAGGGAAGAATACACTCACAAAGAAAGCATATATCGGAAGCTTAGCCGTACAGCTCATGAATGGTGTGAGGAGTATCGTCATCTTACGGTCTCTCTCACTGGTGAGGGTTCTTGTAGCCATGACAGCCGGAACCGTGCAGCCGAAACCGATAAGCATAGGCACTATGCTTCTTCCCGAAAGACCAATCTTACGAAGAAGCTTGTCCATCATAAACGCAACTCTTGCTATGTAACCGCTGTCCTCCATGAGTGACAGGAAGAAGAACAGTGTGACTATAATCGGGAGGAAGCTTAAGACACTTCCGACTCCTGTAAATATACCGTCAATCACAAGGCTTCTGAGCGCACCATTGACCTTAGCGGCAGCCATTGCAGCATCTGTGACCTGTGCAAGCTTATCTATTCCAAGTTCAAGAAGCTTCTGAAGAGCCGCTCCTATGACATTGAAGGTGAGATAAAAGACCAACGCCATTATCGCTATAAAGCACGGGATTCCGGTATATTTTCCGGTAAGGATTCTGTCTATTTTCTCACTTCTTATTCGTTCCTTGCTCTCCTTAGGTTTAACAACAGTCTGCTCACACAGTTTCTCAATAAAGTCAAAGCGCATGTCTGCTATCGCTGCACTTCTGTCAAGACCTCTCTCTGTCTCCATCTGCTTCACAATATGTAAAAGCGTCTCTGTCTCATTCTGGTCAAGCTTAAGCTTTTCAATTATGAGGTGGTCGCCTTCTATAGCCTTTGTAGCTGCGAAACGCACCGGAATATCTGCACTCTCTGCATGATCCTCAATAAGGTGTTCAACAGCATGTATACATCTATGAACCGCACCGCCATGATCCTGTTTATCACAGAAATCCTGTCTTAAAGGGCGCTCCTGATATTTTGCAATATGCAGTGCATGCTTTACAAGCTCATCAACACCCTCATTTTTTGCGGCAGATATCGGTATGACCGGTACTCCAAGCATTCCCTCTATGGTGTTGACATCAATGGAGCCATGATTTCCCGTCACCTCATCCATCATATTCAGCGCCACTACCATAGGAATGTCCATCTCAAGAAGCTGCATGGTAAGATACAGATTTCTCTCTATATTCGTGGCATCAACTATGTTGATGATTGCCTTTGGATGTTCATTGAGCACAAAGTTACGCGATACAATCTCCTCACTGCTATAGGGCGACATCGAATATATTCCGGGTAAATCCGTAATGTTAGTGTTGGAATACCCTTTAATAGAGCCGTCCTTCCTGTCGACGGTTACACCCGGAAAGTTGCCAACATGCTGGTTAGAACCGGTAAGCTGGTTGAAAAGTGTAGTTTTTCCGCAATTCTGATTACCCACCAGGGCGTAAGTAAGCTTCGTTCCCTCCGGAAGCGGGTTCTCATCCTTCTTCGAATGGTACCTTCCATCCTCGCCCAGTCCCGGATGCTCAGATTCCTTTCCGTTCTCTACCCTCGCATGTGGGTTGCTTCTCTTCTCAATACTGTCAATCTCTATCTGTGCCGCCTCGGCAAGACGCAATGTAAGCTCATAGCCATGAACCTGAAGCTCCATCGGATCTCCCATCGGTGCAAGCTTTACAACAGTGACCTCTGCACCGGGAATCATTCCCATATCAAGGAAGTGCTGTCTGAGCGCACCACTCCCCCCTACATCCTTAATAACACCGCTTTTACCAATCTGTAATTCACTTAATTTCATAACATAATTCTTCCGTTTTCCTAAAATGAAGTGCAAGCTCAATCAGGGCAGACTGCCGGAATATTCCGGTGCACTACATCTTAAAATATTCAATACTTTTAACGAGCTTATCAGCAATCGTCTTCAGCTCGTCCGCACTATTGTACACCTGCTTAAAGGTATCTGCAACAATTTCTGTCTGCTCATAAGTACTTTTTGTGCTGTCAAGATTCTCGGCAGATATTTCTGAAAGATGTTCAACCGCCTGAAGCACTTCATTCCTGGCACCTTCAAGTCTTCCTGAGCTCTCCTTTATCTGTGCAATGCTCTTCATGGAGCTTGCAATCTCCTCTATAACCTCTGCGACAACCTGCTGTGTCTCCTGCATGCTCTCGCTCTGGCTGGCTATAATTTCCTGCATCTGCTGCATTGCCTGTACTGCCTTCTCCGAGTCCGCTCTAAGCACCTCTGCCGTAGCTTCAATCTCCTTGCTTGACTCATTAGACTGCTCCGACAGATTCTTAATCTGCTCTGCCACAACCGCAAAACCTCGTCCGCTGTCTCCTGCTCTTGCCGCTTCTATTGAAGCATTGAGACTTAAAAGACCGGTGTCCTCCGCAATCGAATTGATAAAGGTCGTAGCCGCCTGAATCTTTTTAACCGACTCATTTGTCCTGTTAGTCTGCTCCTGCACCTCACCGATTATCTTTTTGACATCCTCATTTATCTGTCTGAGGCTTAAAAGTGTTTTAGACGCCTTCTCACTTGAAAGCTGCATTGAAGCAGCATTACCGCTCAACAGCTCTGCTTCATTTGATGTCTCTGTGATATTATCTCCCATAATCTTCATCTGCTCAGACGTGCTCTGTGAATTTTCTGCCTGGAGCTGCGAATTATCAACAACCTGGCTTACCGCCGTGCGGACATCCTTCATGGTTCCGTTAGTGTTGTCCGCTGCCGTTCCAAGAAGCTGTGAAGCTTCAAGAAGAGCCTTCGCGTTATCGGTTATTTCCTTTATGGTAGACCTCATAGTGTCACGAAGCGTTACGGTAACTCTTGAAAGCTCACCTATCTCATCCTTCTTCTTAAGAAGCTTATCATCAACCCACACATCCAGATTTCCTTCAGCCAGCCTGCCAACCATCTGAATACTCTTCTTGATATTTCTGCTCATACTGCCTGCGAGCTTGATTCCCACTGCAATACATATAAGCATGACAACGATTACCGATGAACATATTGAGCTTAAAATACGTTTAACAACCGCTTCCTTTTCCTTTAAATTAGTACCCACAAAAATCATTCCTATAATCTGATTATCCGAATTATTCTGGTGTACAGGCATAAAATAGCCGTAATTTAATTCTCCCTCAATCGAAACTGCACTGCTGAAGTACTCCTCTCCGCCTTTTAGTACCTTCTCGACAATCTTATCTCCCGCTCTCGAGCCCAGCACACGGTCACCGTTGGCATCCTTCGCCGATGTCATGATTCTTTCGTCTCCGTAGAAAAAGGTTACATCCATTCCGCTGTTGCTCTTTATCTTATCAACCAGGCTCTCCGACTTGGATATATTATAGCTGCCCTTCCATATATCACCATTTGTGCTCTGAATATAATCTCCGGCATTCTGGTCATAAGCTGCAAGCGTCGCTGCCGCCGTTCCCTTTAGAGCCTCCTCAATCTCACTTGTCACCGCTTTTCGTACCTGGGTACTGATGAAAAAAATCGATATCACACCAAGCATAAGCACCGGGCCAATAGCTATCATCAATATTTTTTTCTTAATGTTCATCCTAACCCTCCTACTCTACCACGTCCACGGTCTTAAAATACCAGTTAATCGCTCCTGTTATTGTGGCATCATCCAAAGTCCTGCCTGCCTCACCGACTGTCTCACCTGTATTGGTTTCTATCACTCCGTCAAACACACCCAGCTCACCCGACAATATCTTTTTCTTAGCCTCATTCACCTTCTCAGCCGTGCCATCCGCACAGAAATCTGCAAGCTCTGTGATTCCCACAAGGTTCTCACTCATACCTCCGTAATAATTGCTTCCGTCCCATGTTCCATCTATAACACTCTGAACCGCAGCCGTATAGTATGCACTCCAGTTCCAGATTACACTGCACAGACATGCATCAGGAGCCTCCTTGCTCATATCCGAATTATAACCGATGCCATACACACCTCTCTCCTGGGCAAGTGTCTGCGGATATGAAGTATCACAATGCTGTGTTATGACATCACAGCCCATATCAAGAAGAACCTCCGCCGCCTCTTTCTCTGCTTCCGGAGCATACCAACTGTTCGTAACCTTCACATAAACCTTAGCGTCCGTATTCACAGAATATACCCCAAGTGCAAATGCATCAATTCCGCCTGTAACCTCTGAGTTGCTTGAATCCATCGCTGCAACATATCCAATCTTATCGGTCTTTGTATTCATCCCGGCAACAATTCCGCTTAAATACCTTGCCTGATAGATTCTGCCAAAGTAATTGTTAAAATTCCTGCCATTGCTCATATACCCCGTTCCATGAGAAAAATATACATCAGGGTACTCCTCTGCCAGCTTAGCTGTTGTCTCCATGTACCCCCAGCTTGTGGTGAAGATTATATTACAACCCGCATCAATACACTCCTTTATAGCCTTTTCCGTTGCCTCCTCGTCCGAATCATCAATATTGATTTTTCTCACTATCTGACTGTCCGACAAACCGAGATTCTGCTGCATTCCCTGTATACCAAGCTCATGCGTATATGTATATCCGCTGCCCTCCGCCGGGTCTGATAAATGCAGCACTCCAACCTTAATTTCATCCTTGGATATACCTTTCTTTACAGTCTCCGTCTGCTCCTTATCCACAGTCACCTCCTGTGCTGACTGCCTGCTGTTGTTCCCAGTGAGATTCGTCGCATAATCATCAAGCTGAGTATCCTTCGAACATCCCGAAAGCAGCATACATGCCATAACTAATGCCGTCACTTTCTTTAAAAACCTTCCCATAGTATTTTCTCTCCCTTGTATTTTAATAAGTTCCGAAATTACATACCATATTATAATCCAAGTAAAAATGCAGTGCAATAATTTTATGATTATAGTTTAATATTCAAACTATTCAAACATTTCAGTTCTTCACGCCCGATATGACATACTATTATATCAGGACCGGAGGGGCAAAAGTCCGATATAAACTTACCTGCAAGAGGATTTTGGCGGCTCTTGAAGCTGATATCCGAAGAGTTTATGGGATAATAACTAATTACGTTTTATCACAATATCAGTCTGTAATGAATTACGGGAAAATCAGTCTGTAAGGAATTACCGGAAAATTTGACATATTGTTTTCATGAATATATAATGGTACAAGGTCAAAAGCCGTTACGCACATCATATTGCTGATACAACAACTGATTTGCATAATTATAACACATTATAAGCCGGCATTTTTTGACTGTGCACATCATCAGATATATTTTAAAAAGGAGATACCAATGAAAAAGTTTAAAGAATTTCTTAAACGAAAAGATATCGAAATCTCTGCAAAGAGATACGGTATTGATGCCCTTGGCGCAATGGCACAGGGACTATTTGCTTCATTATTGATAGGAACAATCATAGCCACGCTCGGCGAACAGCTCGGCATTGCCCTGCTGGTTACAATCGGCGGATATGCCAAGGCTGCAACCGGTCCCGCAATGGCTGTCGCCATCGGATATGCCCTCCACTGTCCTCCGCTTGTCCTGTTCTCACTGGTGGCTGTCGGTTCGGCGGCTAACACGCTTGGAGGTGCCGGCGGTCCGCTTGCTGTTCTTATCATAACAGTACTCGCTGCTGAATTCGGAAAAGCAGTTTCAAAGGAAACCAAGATTGATATTATCGTCACTCCGTTTGTGACTATCGTTATAGGAAGCCTTCTTGCAATGCTTCTCGCACCGGCAATCGGAAAAGCTGCCAGCAGTGTCGGTGCCGCAATCATGTGGGCAACTGAGCTGCAGCCATTCTTTATGGGAATAATCATTTCCGTGATAGTCGGTATCGCACTCACCCTGCCTATAAGCAGTGCCGCAATCTGTGCTGCGTTAAGCCTTACAGGACTCGCTGGCGGTGCCGCACTCGCCGGCTGCTGTGCCAACATGGTCGGCTTTGCAGTGCTCAGCTTTAGGGAAAACAAGTGGGGCGGTCTGTTCGCGCAGGGCATCGGAACCAGCATGCTCCAGATGGGAAACATCGTTCGCAATCCTCGTATATGGCTCCCTGCCATACTCACCTCCGCCATCACAGGTCCGATTGCCACCTGTATATTCAAGCTTCAGATGAACGGTGCCGCCGTAGCTTCAGGAATGGGAACCTGCGGTCTGGTAGGCCAGATTGGTGTGTACACCGGATGGCTCAATGATATAGCAGCCGGAACCAAGACTGCCATCACAGGCTTTGACTGGCTGGGACTTGTACTCATAAGCTTCATACTTCCAGGTGTTCTTGCATGGGCATTCGGATTGTTCTTTAGAAAAATCGGCTGGATCAGGGAGAATGATTTAAAGCTGGACTTATAAGGTCCAGCTTTTTTGTTCTACTCTGTGCGCTCTTTTCCCCAGAAGAACAGCGCTACCGTTCCCGGTCCCGTGTGGCTTCCTATCGTTGTCCCCACATAGTTAATCTCCACCGCTCCATCAAGCTTAGGAAACTTTTCCTCGACAAGCCTTGCGACCTCCTTCGCGTCCTCAACGCAGCCCGACTGGGAGATATAACACTTTCCCGAATAGTCAAGCCCGTCCCGCGCATTCTCAGCCATTCTGTCAACGATAGCCTGAATCACCTTTTTCTTCGTCCTTATCTTATATCTCGGAATAAGACGCCCCAGATTATCCATATTAAGCAGCGGACAGATGTTAAGTACCTTGCCTATCGTCCCCGCTGTCTTAGAAATCCTGCCGCCCTTGATGTAGAATGAGAGGTCAGTTGAAAAGAACCAGTGATTGAGTCTGAGCTTGTTCTCCTCAAGCCACTCATGCAGCTCATCTATGCTCATTCCCTCGGCGCGCAGAGTCGACAGTGTATCCATAATCAGTCCATATCCCGATGAGGCTCCAAGCGAGTCCACAACATATATCTTCCTGTCCGGATACTTTTCCTCGAGTGCAGCCTTCGCTATATTGGCGGAATTGATTACACCCGATATTCCCGACGAGAGACACACATGCAGAATATCATATCCCTCCCGCAAAAACGGCTCAAAATACGCCTCAAACTCATCTGCATTGACCTGTGAGGTCTTCGTGTCAGCGCCCGCCGCCATTCTCCTGTAAAAATCCTCAAAGCCAATCGTCTGCCCTAAATCATCCGGGTACTCAACACCGTCAAGCTCATAGTGGAAACATATATACCTTACATCAATCGCCTCAAAATGCTCCTTTGTCAAATCAGCCGTTGAGCAGCAGCTCAAAATATACTTTTCCATGTGAATAGCCTCCTTAAAATATATTTCAGTTATATAATATGATGTTTGGTCAAAACATCCGCTATAAACCTAACGTGCATAACGTATTATATTTATGCATAGCACGACTTTGGGGAGAAGCCTAGATGTTCTTAGAGCTCTTGCCACGGGCAATGGAGCTGATATGCATAAATATAATACGTTGTACTCTCATAAATTAGATTAGCAGGTTTCGACACCCGAACCATAATATTGTAATACATAAAATTGCACAACATACGGCTGTTACACGCTGACTGTTCTGTACTCAACACCAAGCTCCGGCAGTACTTTTTCAAACACATCCTTTGTCTTAATTCTGAGACTTGATGTATTTATACATGGATGACATCCAAAATATTCCGACCTAAAAACATCCTCATCAACAATAAGATGTACCCTGTGCCCATGGTCATTCATCAGCCCCATAACGCTCACCGAGCCCGGTGTTATATCAAGAAATTCAAGCATTTTGTCCGAATCCGCAAATGACAGCCTCGACGCGCCAATCTGCTTTGAGACCTCCGCTGTCCTAAATTTCTTGTCGGCACACAGCATCAGCAGATAGTACTCTGTTTTAGCCGAATTAGTCAAAAACAAATTCTTACATATAACCGCCGGCGCTAACACCTCATCAATCGCAGCGCACGCCTCCATTGTGTTGGCTTCCTCATGGTCGACACGCTGATACTCAATCCCCAGCCTGTCAAGCAAATCATAGACGCGAATCTCCTTTTCAAGCCTGCCTGTAACATCCTTCGGTCTGCCATCCTCCAATGTCAATGTCCCCAACTTAAATTCCTTCTTTCTGTGTAATATTGTATTTTTATGACTTACTATCGCTTATAAATATTTTCAAAAAACTGCAGCACCCCATCCTCAACCGCAAACTGCTCAAACTCCTCCTCTGACAAATCATAAAAATACTTGTTGGTTCTTATGTGTATAGAAAGACTATCAAGCGGAAAGCCCTTCTTTCTTATAGCGCTGTGCTGTGTATCCGCAATAATAAAAGGCTCACTCGCCATTGAAGGTGCCATTGACTCATAGATATGCTCCCCGTCCTGCACGAAACATATTGCATTCCTGTACCTGGCCGTGAGGTTTCCATATTTTCTCGCAAGCCCCGAATAGTATTCCACCATCTCATCATCCGAGAGACATTTACCGTTCACATTGCGCACATGCACACCCGGCTGAAACTCATCCGGCACATTGTCAAAATACAGCCCCGAATCACAGGAAAATACCGGCATATCAAAAGCCCTATAGTAAGCCAGCGCTTTTATCCGCGCATTTTCAAGAGGAGTGCTGCCTGTCTCCGCAACCTCCGGAATGTCCATTCCCTCCGCCCTCAAATCATTCAGTCCAATAAGCTCTATATCTATCTTTTTGAGTCTGTTCCGCATAACAGAAAGCTTTGCCGCGTTTCCCGTGCCAAATAATAGTTTCATTGCAATCTCCTCCGTGGGTAATGTAATCTTCTTCATATGTTTTGCCCCAACTCATAACATAAAACATTATACCCACTTATTGCAATGAAAACAAGCTGTGCGGACTTAGATTATTGATTTCTTTGTTTTGTTTTCTATAGACCATGCCCTATTTATCTACAGAAAGGCTTACCTGCCTGCAATTTAGACCTCACATAGTTAATCACGGCACTTACCGCAAACACAGCTCCCACGGCATAATAGCACCAATCATACTCACTGCTTCTTCCTGAAACTGCGATAATGCCATGAATCAGACTGCCGCACGTCAAAACCGCCACAGCACTGTTCCACAGCCTTACACTCCAGTAATTTACATTTTTCTTAAAGAAGATAAGGGACGCTCCCGCTCCGCCCAACAGCGGATACAGGAACATTCCTCTCATGTCTTAAATGAATTTAAAATTCTGTTTTATTAAGATATTTTAATACAATATTACATCACAATTTCACTCTCGAAATATTGTTCCTGAAAACGAATCTGCCTCCTGATTTCTTCCTTTGAAAAAGCCATTCCGTCAGGCACAACTACCCACTTTTCTTCTACATCATCTTTTCTATGAACAATAGCAATAATTTTACCTGTAAACTTGTCTACCGGCTCATTTACACCTAATATATAAGCGTCCTGCTCTTC
>CAKRJT010000025.1 GCA_934351925.1 uncultured Lachnospiraceae bacterium | reverse complement strand
GTTGATGACAGCGGGTACCATGAGACGGATATAGAAAATATAAGTATTTCGCCATATATGGTAGTGTGCAGCGGTACACATAAGTATAGGATGGCATAAGTTTGAAAATAAAATTTTCAAACTACTTATTGATGGCAGTACTGCAAGCGATGCTAACAGTATACAGGGGGGATAAAAATGCAAAACAGAAAAAGCTTTGAGGAATACTACTCCGATGCGGTTACATCCATTCCTCTTTATACGGACGAATGGACTGATTATGGTCCGTCTGACCCGGGAATTACGATGATTGAAAACCTGACGGCGTTCAATGTGCTACAGCAGAATTTCATAGAACGCGCGGCGCAGGAATGTAAGCTCAGTATGCTGGAATTCGCCGGATTTAAGCGTGGAGGTCAGCACACAGCAAAGATGTATGTAAAGGCACAGAATGTGACGGAGCCTTTTCTGCTGCCGTCAAACCAGAAGTTTACCGTGGGTAATCTGACCTTCGAGAATAACCGCGCGGTTGAGATTTCGGGGGACCGCATAGAGCATATTTTTCATCTTGAAGATGGCAGGGCAGTCTCACATGACAAGCTTCTTGACAGGGAATTTCCGTCAAGCGAGTATGTTTTTGGAGGCAGACCGGAAAAAGGTGCAGAGCTTTATTTTATAACAAGTGCTCTGCCTGAGCCGGGAAAGGAGCTTCTTATGTATGTCACCATAGATGATATACATAAGAGAAATAAGCTTGACTTAATGGCGAAAAATCCTTTTGCCTCGATAAAATGGCAGGTATATGCCAATGGGCGTTTTGTGGATTTGAAGGCGAATGACTACACAGGTTGTTTCCTGCAGGATGGTGTGATAAAATTGACCATGTCAAGGCAGCCGCCGCAGAAATATACACATTATGGCTATGATGGCTATGCGGTAAGGGCTGTTCTGGAAAGTGAAGGCTATGATATTGCACCGAGAATTAAGCATGTCGACGGTTATGTGTTTGAGGTCTGGCAGAAATCGTCTGAGGCATTTTGCTATACCTTCAGAAACAATGAAAAAATAATTGTGTACAATGAGCTTCTGGAGCTTGGGTATATATCGGTGTTTGTGCGGGAGGATAATGAGGACAGCTATAGAAAATATGAGCTCATTGCCGATGACGGGCATGCTTGGTCAGATGCCGATGACGACAGGCATTGCTTTATAAGGCGGCTTGCCGACGGAATGTATAAGATAAGCTTCGATGAGAGAAGTGGTTACAGACCGGGAGCTTATTCTAATGCGGTCAAGCTGGTCGTATATGGCGATACTGCCATGAGAGGATATAATCTTGGAACGGTCTATGGGTACGACAACCAGACTATTGAGCTTCCATGCGATGGTGTGATAGACGGGCATCTGTCAATTATAGCACAGCGTTCCGGAGTGGCGGGGACAGTCTATGATTTTGTGAAGCCGGGCTGCGGCGGCGACGGGGATCTTTCATACCATCTGAATGATGCCGGGAATGCGATTATTATAGATGATGCCGGAAAATACATCAACTCCACGATATACATAGGTACTTTGGCTTGTACCCTTGGGGCTCAGGGTAATATTGATGCCGGGAAAAGACTGACAGCGTCAGGGTACACTTCACAGGCGGAATTTATGAATGTGTCATCTGGCACCGGGGGAAGAAGCGAGGCCTCGTCAGGGGAATTGGAGGAGCGCTTTGAGCGGTTAAGCCGCTCGTCGTGCACTGCAGTGACGGCGGAGGACTACAGCCGCATACTAAAGGGTATTCCCGGACTATGCATAAAAAAGATAAATACATTCTGCGGTGCCAGGGACAATGAGGTAATAGTTGCAGTGCTCCCCGAATCGGAAAAGCAGTTTCCAAGGCTTTCCGCGGAATATATGAAGCTGCTTTCAGAGTATGCCGACAGGCACAGAATGCTCTGTACGAGGGTACATATAGTCAGCCCGGAGTATGCTTATGTGGACGCATTTGTAAAGCTGAAGGTAGCGAGAACCTCCCGCGTCAGGGCTGCCGCGGAACAGCTTCTTAAAAATATGCTGGACTATATAAATACTGATAAGAATTTTGGACAGAAACTTGAGTTTGAGAAGGTGTACAGACAGATTTCAATGCTCGAGGACGTGCTGGGAGTGGGGGAGCTTAGGCTTAGCTGCAACTCGGCGCATGTGGCATACAGCGGGCTTGATATAGTGCCGGACAATAATTGTCTCCTATATCCGGGCGCGATAATTATAAAGCTGGAGGAGTAGAATGGCTTCTGATGGAAAAAATGTGAGGGACAGGAGATATTCAATCAAAAAAAACAGGCTTGATTGTGCTTCGTATAAAAATATGGCACAGGACAGCAGGGCTGGCTGTGTTTACAGAAAGAACGCGTCAAGGACGGCTTTTTTTGTGCTGCCGGCCATTGACGGCGCGGACGAGGACAGCACATGGGGGCGGTTGTCCATGAACGTGTCAGCGGAGGAGAATGTACTGTATATAGTCCATGTCTTTGCTCTCAACGATAAGTCCGTTCTGAGGGATAACGTCAACATAAATATTGAGGAGTATCTCGCGGATTCTGCCCTTGATGCAGACAGAAGGCAGATTTTTTTTGAAAATGCTGGTGAAATCAGGGCTATCAATTCAAATGATATTCTGCTGTACAGCCTCAGCGGAAGGTTTCTCTGGGTGTTTATCGAGGTGCAGGGTGAAGGGAATTTCTCCTTCTCGGATATGAGGATAGATATGGTGGGGGATAATTTTATGGCGACGTTTCCACAGATATACAGGGAGAGGAACAGCTTCTTTCACAGATATATTTCGATATTTTCGAGCATATACAATGATTTTCAGGCAGAAATTGACAATCTGTCCAGCCGGTTTGATTCTAAAAACGCTCCTTGTGAGTTCCTGGTGGAGTATATGAGCTGGCTTGGAATGGACATATCGCGGGAATATGTTGACGATGATACGATAAGAAAACTGGCGGCTGAGGCTTTTGAGCTGAAAAGATACAGAGGAACCAGGTACGCGCTTGAGCGGGTTGGTGAAATTCTGCTGGGTGAGAAGCCCGTTGTGATCGAGCGTGGAAATATTGACAGCAGCGGCAGCAGGAGCGATAATGCTGTTGTTGACGAGCTTTACGGCAAGAGCCCCTATGACGTGACGGTTCTGACCACGGTGGAATGTGGCGGCAAGAAAAGAAAATGGCTGTCAGGGTTCATGGAGAAGTTCCTTCCTGTCAGGTGCAGGCTGAAGCTCATATTTCTCATTGGTCATAATAAGATGGATGCATACACATATATGGGAGTCAATGCGACACTGTGGGATACAATAGAGGTAAAGCTCGACGATGGCGTGGTTGCGCTTGATGAGATGGGAATATTAAAATGATTGGCGGAATGAGGATTAGTGTGAAAACAAATTGCTTTGATGGCAGATGAGATAATTCCGGCGAAAGCGAGGAAGGTATTTAACATCGAGCCGGGCGACAACCTTATTGTTCCGGGAGATGAGGCTCAGGGGATTGCGATTATCGCGGAGAAGAACTTTATGCATCTGATGGAACAGATTAAGAATAAATACAGTATAAAATTAAAGGCAGTCATGCGGCGCGGCAGGGCTGCCTTTTAAGTTCCTTTGATTAGGGTGTTAAAACATGACAATTTAATCTGTCAGTGTATAACGTGTTATATTTATGCACCTCAGCTCCGGTTGTGTGAAGCAAGGTGTTCTAAGGACTCTGATATATATTTTATAAATATCCGCCACCGTTGCAAAACCAGCCCTCCGTGGCTGTTTGCAACTCAGTCAGCCTCCATGCTGACTGTGGCTGCACAGTGAACAGAGTCCTAAGAACAACTAAGCTTTCCACAAAAGTCGTGATATGCATAAATATAACACGTTATACACAGCTAAATATACCTAGCATGTTTTGACACCCTAATCTTCCTTTACAATAAAGCTCTTCTGCAAATATGGAGATATATTTTCAAATTTTCCGAAAAGACGGAGTTGGCGTGGATTTTTTGGAGGGTTCATGGTATAATTATCTTATATGTGAATTTTTAGTTGATAAACTGGAAGATATTGAAGCAAAGTGATGGGCAGCTCCTTGCGACCAATGCGTATGCTCTTCTTACATCGGATTATTTTCCGTTTTCAAAAACACAAATTGTTCAGGGAAGTGGTTAATGTGGAGAACCAAGCTGACCAAGTTAACCAAGCTGACCAAGCTGACCAAGCTAACCAGGTTACAGCACGGGAAATTTCCGAAGTTATACATGACATCGGAGGCTTACTGAATAATGAAGAAAAAGAACTATTATGTTTGGTCGGAAAGTGTCCGAACATTACACAAAAAGAGATGTCGCATATATTGAATTGGAGTATATCCCGTGTAAAATACTACACCACACATTTAAAGGCAAAAGGGATATTAGACAGAGTTGGGACAAGTCAAAAGGGAAAATGGATAATAAGAAAGGCAGATTACAACCATGTTCAGAAAAATGAGAAGATTTAAGCAGGAATATAAGAGATATTTTTAACAAAGATAAAAATTAAAGATAAAATAATCTGGAGGCATAATGAAAAAGATAACCAATAATACGTCAAAGGCCAAGAGCTTTGCAAAGAAAGATAAATACAATAAGGGTACGCAGAAATTTACCGGGAAGAATACAAAGGGCAATGCGAAGGGTTACCTCAAAACCGGTGTGAGTTCTGATACGCACGGAACGTCAAAGGCCAAGTCCGGCGGAAAAGCGTCTGCCCCAAAGCCTAAGGAGGGGAGCTTTTTGTATCTGCTGCCAGATGAGACGAGCGCGAAGGAGCTTCAAGGGGTGCTTGATTTCCTTGGTGAGAAGCAGCTTGAGGTGTGGACGGAGCTTAATCTTCTTGAGGTCACTGTAGACGAGGGTACAGTCACCTTTGAGGATATGAAGGATAATCTGAGCGGTGAGGATTTTAAGACACTTGAGGTGCTCGAGGTTAAGAAGGTGTATGCGGTCGACTATTATCTGTCCGACAGGGGCGTTCTCCGCAAGATTATGGAGGCATTGATTTCTGAATTCGGAGGAAAAATCGGTTCGGACACCGAGGATTTCCAGCCGTTTTTGAATATAAGGGAAATTTAGGGCAAGCGTGTTTTTATAAATAGGTTCTGAAATAATATATGGTATACCAAAAATCAATACTGATAATGGAAGGATAAATTTGTGATAAGAATAAACCAGTTAAAAATCTCCCCCGAGGCTTCACTTGATGAGGCACAGCTTGATGCGGCGTTAAAGGGAAAGATAGCGAAGCTGCTGCGTATTAAGGGAGACAGTTTTTCCTATAAAATAGTAAAAAAATCAATTGACTCAAGGCACAAGCCGGATATATTTATCGTCTATTCGGTAGATGTCGAGCTGTACGGCGCGGATAAAAAAGCGGTCAAGTCTTATGAGGAGAAACTTGTAAAAAAGATTAACAATAACAATATTATGTTAAGTAAAACAGTGAAGTATACACAGCCGGAGCCTGTGAGAGCTAAGGACGGCGGCAGACCTGTCATAGTTGGCTTTGGACCTGCGGGAATGTTCTGCGCGCTCATGCTCGCGAGGGCGGGCTACAGACCTATTGTGGTCGAGCGCGGTGAGGCTGTGGAGGACAGAATAAAGTCCGTCAACGATTTCTGGAACGGCGGAAGGCTAAGACCGGACTCCAACGCGCAGTTTGGCGAGGGCGGTGCGGGAACCTTCTCGGACGGGAAGCTCAACACCCAGGTCAAGGAGGTGTATGGGCGTATCAGCAAGGTCTTGGAGATATTTGTGGAGCACGGGGCTGATGAGAGCATTACCTACGATGCCAAGCCGCATATAGGCACCGACCGCCTTGTGGACATTGTAAAGAGCATAAGGAAGGAAATCGAGTGCCTCGGCGGTGAGGTTCGTTTTAACACTAAACTCGTAGATATAAGCATTGAGGGAAGCGTGGATAAGCACGTTGCCGGAATAACCGTTGAGGGTTCACATAGGGAGTTCATGCCATGCGACAGCCTTGTGCTTGCGATAGGCCACAGTGCAAGGGATACCTTTTACATGTTGAAGGATAAGCTGACCATGGAGCAGAAGGCGTTCGCGGTGGGGCTTAGAATAGAGCACAGGCAGGAGCTCATAAACATACATGAGTTTGGTGACGGAAAATATAAGAACTACATGCCGGCAAGCTACAAGCTCACGCACAAGGCTTCCAACGGGCGCGGGGTGTACTCGTTCTGCATGTGCCCGGGAGGATATGTTGTCAATGCCTCATCTGAGGAGGGCATGCTTGCAGTGAACGGCATGAGCTATTCCGGTCGTGACAGTGAGAATGCCAACTCGGCGCTTATAGTGACCGTGGGGAGTGAGGATTTTGGCTCCGACGAGGTTCTGGCAGGAATTGAATTTCAGAGAACGCTCGAGAAAAAGGCGTATGAGCTTGGAGATGGCAGGATACCGGTACAGCGTTTTGTGGATTTTAGGGAGAACAGGGCAACCACCGAGGAGGAAATTAAAAATAACTCCATAAAGCCGTGCATAAAGGGTGGATTCGCGGCTGCTAATTTGCGGGAGCTTTTACCTGACGCTCTGTGCGATGCACTCATAGAGGGCGTGATAAGCTTTGACAGGCAGATACCGGGCTATGCCAATCCTGACGCGGTCTTTGCGGGGGTTGAGTCGAGAACCTCATCGCCTGTACGCATAAACAGGGACGACAGACTGCAGGCGTCAGGCATAAGAGGAATATATCCGTGTGGCGAGGGCGCAGGCTACGCGGGTGGAATAACCTCGGCGGCAGTAGACGGAATAAAGGTGTACGAGGCTATAGTAAAAAATATTTGATGCAGTAAAGATAGTATGTTATAATTTGATAGTTTAGCACAATCAAGTGAAAAAGCGTGGAGGTAAGGCATGGATAGAAGGGATAAGAATAATTATTATCTGGATATCGCGGAGGCAGTTTCACAGAGAGGAACATGTCTTAGAAAGCACTATGGAGCGGTTATTGTAAAAAACGATGAGATTATCTCGACGGGCTATGTCGGGGCACCGCGCGGGCGGAGAAACTGCTCTGACCTTAACTATTGTATAAGGCAGAAGCTGTCAATTCCGAGGGGCGAGCGCTATGAGATGTGCAGAAGCGTGCACGCCGAGGCTAATGCAATCATAAGCGCCTCGAGGGAGTCGATGCTTGGGAGCACGATATACCTGGTCGGCATAGATATGGAGAAGGGCGGCTATGTGGAGAACGGCAACTGCTGCTCCATGTGCAAGAGGATGATTTTGAATGCGGGCATATCGACGGTGATAATACGCGATGACAGTGAGAATTTCAGGGTGATTGACACCAAGGACTGGATTGATGAGGACGACAGCCTTACGGGTGATTTCGGATACTGATGATTGACGTTTTTACACATATAAAGGGGTGTTTTGGATATGGATACGGTCTTTGGGAAAAATGATATAAGAAAGCAGATGAAGCTGTACCGCGAAAATATGACACGCGAGGATATGTTTTCAAAGTCCACACAGATTTTCGAACAGCTCATAACCGTGCCGGAATATAAGCGCGCGGAGAAGATATTTACCTATGTGAGCATGAATAACGAGGTGGATACGATAATGCTGATCGACTACAGCCTCAGCATGGAAAAACGTGTGTTCGTTCCGAAGGTTGTCGGTAAAAATATGGAATTTTATGAGATAAGCGATATATCGGAGCTGAGTCCAGGGTATTTCGGGATATACGAGCCGGATATTAACGGCAAGGAGCCTGACTATTCGAGGACGGGCTTTATGTGCATGCCGGGACTCGCCTTTGACAGGGAGTATAACCGCATAGGCTATGGCGGCGGCTTTTATGACAGGTATTTGTCTGGGAAAAACAGTTTTTACAAGGCCGCACTTGCATATGAGTATCAGCTTATGGAGCATGTGCCGGCACAGGAGGGCGATGTCAGACCGGATATGATAATCACCGAGGAGGACATACACAGAAAGCTTGACTATTGATAAGCGGAAATTATAATCAGAGCCACCGTTGCCGTGGCGGAATGGAGATTGATATGGCAGATATACTCACAATGGGAAAGAACGCGCGCAAAGCCTCAAGAAGTCTCGCAAGGCTTGGAACCGACAAGAAAAATGAGGTGCTTTCTGCGGTGGCTGAGGCGATAAGGGCTGATGCAGATTATATTTTAGAGGAAAACCGTAAAGATGTTGAGCAGGGCAGGGCAGACGGAATGAAGAGCGGTCTTTTGGACAGACTTACACTCACACAGTCGAGAATTGAGGGCATGGCTGACGGCGTGCGCCAGGTAGCGGCGCTTGACGACCCGGTTGGAGAGGTTCTGTCGATGAAGAAGAGACCTAACGGGCTTCTTATAGGAAAAAAGCGTGTGCCATTTGGAGTTATAGCCGTAATATATGAGTCCAGACCGAATGTGACACTTGACACCTTCGGTCTGTGTTTTAAGACGGGCAACGCCGTTATATTAAAGGGCGGAAGCGATGCAATCAACTCGAATATTGCGATAGCGAAGGTAATAAGGGAAGCGCTGAAGTCCTGCGGAATTGATGAGAATGCATTGCAGCTTATCGATTCCACAGACAGGGAGTGCGTAAAGGAGCTTCTCACAATGAACGAGTATGTGGATGTCATCATTCCAAGAGGGGGAAGGGGGCTTATACAGTTCGTGGTAAAGAACGCCACCGTGCCTGTAATTGAGACGGGAACCGGCAACTGTCATGTGTTTGTCGATGAGAGCGCCGATTTTGACATGGCACTCAGAATTATCGAGAATGCGAAAACACAGAGGGTTGGCGTGTGCAATGCCTGTGAGTCCCTCGTCGTGCACAGGAATATAGCCAGGACCTTTATACCGAAGCTTGCCGCGATGTTAAAGGAGCACAATGTCGAGATAAGAGGTGACGAGTATTCGCAGAGTATTGATCCATATATAGTCCCGGCGGCAGAGGAGGACTACGCAGCGGAATATCTTGACTACATAATTTCGCTTAAGACCGTGGACACGCTTGACGAGGCAATAGAGCATATCAATGCCAACAATACTGGTCATTCCGAGACCATAGTAACCAACAGCTATGAGAATTCGCAGAGATTTTTGGACGAGATTGACGCGGCGTGCGTGTATGTGAACGCATCGACAAGATTTACGGACGGAAACGAGTTCGGCTTCGGCGCGGAGATTGGCATAAGCACCCAGAAGCTTCACGCGAGAGGACCAATGGGTATAAATGAGCTCACGACCACGAAGTATATTATATATGGTGACGGGCAGATAAGAGAGTAGTAAAATAGTCTTAAAGAGTGCATTTGACAAGCCTGGCGGATAAGGTGTATATTAAAATGATTGCAAATATAAAGGAGATAAGAATGTCAGAGATAGATTTAGAGTTATTAGAGAAGATGAAGAGCGAGCCGAACTATGAGGTCGCACGCCAGTATTACTTCATTGGAAAGTGCCGCGAATACGTCAATGCACTCTCAGAAAAACTTGGAAGAAAATTGACTATGTGCAACGTCGTTTTTGGTTGTCAGATGAATGCCCGCGACTCAGAAAAGATTTCCGGAATATTAAAGGAGATTGGCTTTGTCGAGACTGACACGGAGAAAGCTGATTTTGTCATATATAATACCTGTACGGTGCGGGAGAATGCCAACAATAAGGTGTACGGACATCTCGGAGTGCTCGGTAATTATAAAAAGAAGAACCCTGACATGATGATTGCTCTCTGCGGCTGCATGATGCAGGAGCCACAGGTGGTCGAAAAGCTCAAGGAGTCCTACAGATTTATAGATATCATATTTGGAACACATAACCTCTACAGACTTGCGGAACTTATATATAACCGCATCGAGAGCGGAAAGATGGTTGTCGAGGTGTTAAAGGACAGCTCACAGATAGTTGAGGAGCTGCCTGTGGACAGAAAATATTCCTTCAAGTCAGGTGTAAATATCATGTTCGGCTGCAACAATTTCTGCAGCTACTGTATCGTGCCTTATGTAAGAGGAAGGGAGAAGAGCAGGGAGCCTGAGGATATTATATGCGAGATAGAGAAGCTGGTGGCTGACGGGGTGAAGGAGGTCATGCTCCTCGGTCAGAATGTCAACTCCTACGGCAAAAATCTTGAAAACCCGGTGTCGTTTGCCGAGCTTTTGAAGATGGTTGAGAAGATTGAGGGGTTGGAGCGTATCCGCTTTATGACCTCCCACCCGAAGGATTTATCGGAAGAGCTCATTGAGGTCATGGCGCAGTCAAAGAAGATATGCAGGCATTTCCATCTTCCGTTACAGTCGGGAAGCGACAGAATATTGAAGGTGATGAATCGACACTATACGAAGGAGCGCTATCTGTCACTCGTGGATAAGCTTAAGGCGGCGATGCCGGATATCTCCATAACGACGGATATCATAGTGGGATTTCCGGGTGAGACGGAGGAGGATTTTGAGGAAACTCTCGATGTGGTGCGTAAGTCCGGCTATGACAGCGCCTACACATTTATATATTCTAAGAGAACGGGCACGCCTGCTGCCTCGATGGATGACCAGATTGACGAGGCTGTTGTGAAGGACAGATTTGACAGGCTTCTCGCAACTGTAAATGAGATTTCACATGAGCTGTCCTACAGATTTGAGGGCAAGGACATGGAGGTTCTCGTCGAGGGAGTGAACGACCATGACAGCACGCTTTTGACGGGAAGAATGGGCAGCAACATGCTCGTGCATTTTCCGGGAGATGCCTCGCTTGTGGGTCAGATTGTCAAGGTGCACCTTGATGAGTCGAAGGGCTTCTACTATATGGGAACCATGCTTTAAGCAACATTTTATATAAAAAGAGACAGGAAGTAAGTGAGAAAACAAGCCGTTGAGCTTTTTTCTACGGATTGGAGATAAAGATGCCGACATATTCACCTATGATGCAGAAGTACTTAGAGACCAAGGAGCAGTACAAGGACTGTGTACTTTTTTACAGATTAGGAGATTTCTATGAGATGTTCTTTGATGATGCCCTCATGGTGTCAAAAGAGCTTGAACTTACGCTGACAGGCAAGGACTGCGGGCAGGAGGAGCGCGCTCCGATGTGCGGTATTCCTTACCATGCGGCGGAAAATTATATAAACAGACTCGTGTCGAACGGGCACAAGGTGGCAATCTGTGAGCAGGTGGAGGATCCTAAGCTTGCCAAGGGACTTGTAAAGAGAGAGGTTATCCGCATCGTGACCCCGGGAACGAATTTCAACCCTTCGGCGCTCGAGGAAGGGAAAAACAACTATATAATGTGTGTTGTGTACATGAGCAATATGCTCGGAATAGCTGTCTCGGATATCACCACGGGCGAGTACCTTGTGACGGAGGTGCACTCGGCGAGGGAACTCTTTGATGAGATTAATAAGTTTTCCCCGTCAGAGATAATATGCAATGAGGCATTTATGATGAGCGGCATATCGCTTGACGGTATCAAGGACAGGCTGAGCATCACGGTGTCCTCGCTTGAACCGTACTATTTTGACGATGAGCTGTCAAAAAGACTGCTGCTTGAGCACTTCAAGGCTGCGGATATGACCGGTCTTGGACTTTCAGATTACTCGATAGGCTCCGTTGCGGCGGGGGCGCTGCTGCAGTACCTTTATGAGACACAGAAGAGCTCGCTTCCGCACCTTACGCATATAACACCGTATGCTGTCGGAAAATACATGATAGTTGACAGCTCCACCAGACGCAACCTTGAACTCACGGAGACACTCAGGGAGAAGCAGAAGAAGGGTTCGCTTTTGTGGGTGCTTGACAAGACAAAGACTGCCATGGGAGCCAGGAAACTGAGACAGATGATAGAGCAGCCGCTTGTCGTTGCGGAGGATATCGTGCACCGTCAGGAGGCAGTTGCCTACCTTAAGAATGATGTCATAACGAGGGAGGAGTTAAGGGAATACTTAAATCCTGTCTATGACCTTGAGCGTCTTATAGGACGTATAAGCACCAAGTCGGCGAATCCCAGGGATATGATTGCGCTCAAAAGCTCACTCTCGATGCTTCCTCATATAAAGTATCTCATAAGGGAGTGCAATGTGCCGCTTTTACATGAGCTGCACGATGAGATTGACGAGCTTGAAGATGTCTGCACATTGATTGAGCGGGCCGTCGTTGACGAGCCGCCTATCGCCATAAAGGACGGCGGTCTCATAAAGGAGGGCTTCAACGAGGAGATAGACAGACTCAGAACCGCCAAGACGGAGGGCAAGAACTGGCTTGCACAGCTTGAGACGGACGAGAGGGAGAGAACGGGCATAAAGAACCTTAGAATTAAGTATAATAAGGTCTTTGGCTACTATATTGAGGTATTAAATTCCTTCAAGGGCAGTGTTCCTGAGGATTATATAAGAAAACAGACTCTCACTAATGCGGAGAGATACTCGACGCCTAAGCTCAAGGAGCTCGAGGATATCATACTTAATGCGGAGGATAAGCTTTTCTCGCTCGAGTACGACGTGTTTGCGGACGTGAGGGAGAAGGTGTCCGCCGAGGTCGTAAGGATACAAAAGACAGCGGGGGCGGTGGCACAGCTTGACGTGTTCGCATCGCTCGCGGCAGTGGCAGATCAGAACGATTATGTGTGCCCTAAGATTAACAGCAAGGGTGTCATAGATATCAAGGAAGGCAGGCATCCTGTTGTCGAGAAAATGATACCTAACAGCATGTTTATCCCGAATGATACCTACCTTGACAATAACAGGAAGAGGGTGTCCATAATCACGGGACCGAACATGGCTGGTAAATCCACCTACATGAGGCAGGCGGCACTTATCGTGCTCATGTCTCAGATAGGCTCGTTTGTCCCGGCAAAATCCGCGGATATCGGGCTTGTCGACAGAATATTTACGCGTGTGGGTGCATCTGACGACCTCGCAAGTGGTCAGAGTACATTCATGGTTGAGATGAACGAGGTTGCCAACATACTTAGAAATGCCACCTCGAACAGTCTTTTGGTGCTGGATGAGATTGGACGAGGCACGAGCACCTTCGACGGACTGAGCATTGCGTGGTCTGTTGTGGAGCATATCAGCAACCCTAAGCTTTTAGGGGCAAAGACCCTGTTTGCGACCCACTACCATGAGCTCACGGAGCTTGAGGGGACGATAGACTCGGTGAACAACTACTGCATAGCAGTCAAGGAGCAGGGCGATGACATCGTGTTCCTTCGAAAGATAGTGGCAGGTGGTGCAGACAAGAGCTACGGTATACAGGTTGCTAAGCTTGCCGGCGTTCCTGACAGCGTGATAAACCGCGCAAAGGAGATTTTGGCAGACCTTGTGGATGCGGATATTTCGGCTAAGGCGAAGGATATTGCCAAGCTCGGTGCTGGTTCGGCTAAGACAAAGAAGAAAATGACAAAACCGGACGATGTTGACCTTGAACAGATGACGCTTTTTGACGCGGTGAAGGACGATGACATTATAGAGGAGCTTAAGAATATTGACCTCGGAAATCTTACACCAATCGAGGCGTTGAATACACTGTATAAGCTTCAGAATAAGGTGAAGAACCGCTGGAGCTGTTAGGCAGGAGAGCGGCGGGAAAGAAAACGTCTGAACTGGCAAAGGACAACAGGAAATAATTGACGGGAAGGCTTTGCGGAAAGGAAAGATATGGCGCAGATAAAGGTATTAGACCAGAGCACGATAAATAAAATTGCGGCCGGAGAGGTGATTGAAAGACCTTCCTCGGTGGTGAAGGAGCTTGTCGAGAACGCCATAGATGCAGGGGCATCTGCCGTCACTATCGAGATAAAGGACGGCGGCTGTTCATTTATAAGAATTACCGACAACGGGAGCGGAATACCGAAGGATCAGATACAGCTCGCATTTCTGCGTCATTCCACGAGCAAGATTAAGTCGGTGGAGGATCTGCTCACGATATCCTCTCTCGGCTTCAGGGGTGAGGCTCTCTCAAGCATCGCGGCGGTGTCGCAGGTGGAGCTTATCACGAAAACGGCAGACAGCCTCACGGGAAGCAGATATTTAATAGACGGCGGCAAGGAGAAGAGCATGGAGGAGATTGGTGCTCCAAACGGAACGACTTTTCTCGTTAGAAACCTGTTTTACAATACTCCTGCACGCCGCAAATTCTTAAAGACCGGCATAACCGAGGGCAATTACATAAGTGACCTCGTGGAGAGGCTTGCACTCTCGCACCCTGAGATATCCTTCAGATTTATAAGCGGAGGACAGAATAAGCTCTATACATCTGGGAATGGCACATTAAAGGACGTCATATACGGCGTGTACGGGCGCGATATAACAGCAGGACTTATCCCGCTTGAGTATGAGTGCGGGCTTTTTAAGGTGGACGGCTTCATCGGCAAGCCTGCCATGAACAGGGGAAACAGGGCGCTTGAAAATTACTATATAAACGGACGATATATAAAGAGCAGTATAATCTCGAAAGCTATAGAAGATGCCTATGCGGGCTACTCTATGCCTAAGAAATATCCGTTCACATCGCTGCATTTTCACATAGACCCTGACACCATAGACATCAATGTCCACCCGACGAAGATGGAGCTTCGTTTCTCGGAGGGTGAGAGGGTTTACAAGGAGCTTTACACCGCGGTGCATGGCGCTATTATGCACAGGGATGTCATTCCGCAGATGACCATTGATGAACCAAAAAAGAGTGTTAACCATAATGTACAGGCTGTCCATGAACAGATTGATAAAACTGTAGCTCAAGGAACCGTGAGCTCAACGCAGGCAGCGCAGTTATCAAAGCCGCAGGAAATTGTCACACTGCCAAAGATAAAGGAAAACAAGCTTCCTGAGCCGTTTGAGATAAATCGGATGTCGGCTGCGAAAAATGCGGCTTCACAGGAAGCAAATGTGAATACGGGCATTGCTGACAACAGGAGCACTCCGGAATACGGTGATGTTGCTGCTGCGGGCGGTGCCATATTAGGTGAGCACAGGACGGAGTACAAGGCGCACGAGAACAAGGTATACGAGGAGAAGCTGTATGAAAAAGCTGCGGAGATAAAGAGCGAGCCGGCTCCGGCAGCGCTGCCTGAACAGCTAAGTCTTTTTAATGAGGATAAGAAGCTTCTCGACCAGAAAAATCTTGCGGATCACAAGGTTATAGGGCAGCTCTTTGACACCTACTGGCTTATAGAGTTTGATCAGAAGTTATTCATAATGGATCAGCACGCTGCACATGAGAAGGTTCTGTATGAGCGCTTCATGAAGCGCGCCGCGGAGGGGAAACCCGCATCGCAGCAGCTTATGCCGCCGCAGATAATCACTCTTACCTTGGCAGCGGGGCAGGTGTTGAAGGACAATCTTGACATCATTACCGGAATGGGCTTTGAGATAGAGAGTTTCGGCGGAAATGAATACACGATACGCGCCGTGCCTGTGGAGCTATATGGGGCATCGGGCAAGGATATGATAATGGAGATAATCGACGACCTCATGGAGAACCCTGGAAGAGTATCTAACGAGACCGTAAAGGGCAGGATTGCGACCATGGCGTGCAAGGCTGCCGTGAAAGGAAATAACCGCCTGCAGCCCGAGGAGGTGCGGGAGCTGGTGAGTGAGCTTATGACACTTGACAATCCGTACAACTGTCCTCACGGAAGACCTACGATGATATCCATGTCAAAATATGAGCTCGAAAAGAAATTTAAGAGAATAGTGTGAAAAAATAGTATGAAGAAAAAAATGATAGTTCTCACAGGGCCTACCGCGGTCGGCAAGACGGATTTATCCATAAGGCTTGCAAAGACTGTTGGGGGAGAGATAATAAGTGCCGATTCGATGCAGGTTTACAGGCGCATGGATATCGGCACTGCCAAGATAAAAAAGGAAGAAATGAATGGTGTGAAGCACCATCTTATAGATATATTGGAGCCGACTGAGAGCTTTAACGCATTCCTTTTTAAGGAATATGCGATTAAGGCGGCGAATGAGATATGGGAGCGTGGCATGATACCGGTCATAGTCGGCGGAACAGGCTTCTATATTCAGACGCTTTTGTATGACATCGAGTTTGCCGACAGCGATGAGAATGACGGCATAAGAGATGAACTCAACAGGCTTTATGAGGAGCGTGGTGCGGGCTGCATGCATGACCTGCTCGCCGAGGTTGATCCGGAATATGCGGCGGAGGTTCACGAGAACAATGTGAAAAAGGTTATCCGCGCGATAGAGTTTTTCAGGCAGACAGGACAGAAGATGTCGGAGCATAACATGGAGCAGAGGGAGCGCACCTCGCCGTACAATTTTGAGTATTTTGTCCTGAGTGATGACAGGACCGTGCTCTATGAGCGCATAGACAGACGTATAGACAAGATGCTTGAGGAGGGACTTGTCGATGAGGTGAGGAGACTTCTTGAGGATGGTGTTGAGAGAGGGTGCGTGTCCATGCAGGGGCTCGGCTACAAGGAGCTTGCGGCATACCTCGCGGGTGAGATAAGCCTCGACGAGGCGGTATATATCCTAAAGCGCGATACCAGGCATTTTGCAAAGCGTCAGCTCACTTGGTTCCGCCGCGAGAAGGACGTCAATTTTGTGCGGCTTGACGAGCTTGGAAGCAGGGATGCGGCCTTTGAGTATATGCTTGACGCGCTCCGAAAGAAGAATATTATAGAGTAAAATAGTATTATATCTTAGAATTATTTAAGCTGCCGGCTTGTGGCGGAATGGAGATTAAAATGAGTATCACAGATGAAATTTACAGTATGTACCGTGAGATGGGAATATGCAGCGAGGTGTTAGATTACGGCATGCGTGCTGAGAAAAAGCTCACGGAGCGTTTTGAGAAGATAGACAGGATTGCCGAGTACAACCAGTTGAAAGTTTTAAAGGCGATGCAGAAAAACCATGTGAGCGAGGCTCATTTCGGCTCGAGCACGGGCTATGGCTACACCGATATGGGAAGGGACACGCTCGAGCAGGTGTATGCCGACGTGTTTCACACAGAGACCGCTCTCGTGCGTCCGCAGATTACCTGCGGAACCCATGCACTAACAATCGCGCTTGCCGGCAATTTAAGACCGGGAGATGAGCTCCTATCCCCTGTGGGAAAGCCTTACGACACGCTTCAGGGAATAATCGGAATGAGGGAGTGCCCGGGGTCACTTGCTGAGTATGGGATAAGCTACAGACAGGTTGACCTTCTTCCCGACGGCGGTTTTGATTTTGACGGAATAAGGGCAGCCATAAACGAAAAGACCAAGCTTGTCACAATACAGCGTTCTAAGGGCTATGACAGCAGACCGACACTCTCTGTTGAGAGAATAGGCGAACTCATAAGCTTCATAAAGGGAATAAAGCCGGAGATTATCTGCATGGTTGACAACTGCTACGGCGAGTTTGTTGAGACGATAGAGCCGTCAGATGTCGGTGCGGATATGGTTGTCGGCTCACTCATAAAAAATCCGGGTGGCGGACTCGCACCTATAGGCGGATATATCGCCGGCAGGGAGGAGTATGTAAACCAGGCGGCATACCGCCTTACTGCTCCGGGGCTTGGAAAGGAACTCGGTGCAACGCTCGGGGTAAATCATTCCTTCTATCAGGGCTTTTTCCTCGCACCGACCGTGACTGCGGGAGCACTCAAGGGCGCAGTCTATGCGGCTAATCTCTATGAGCGCCTCGGCTACAGGGTTATCCCTGACAGTAATGAGGAGCGATATGACATAATTCAGGCCGTCGAGATGGGAACGGAAGAGGGACTTATCGCATTCTGTGAGGGTATTCAGGCTGCAGCTCCGGTTGACAGTTTTGCGGTTCCTGAGCCTTGGGATATGCCGGGATATGACTCGCAGGTCATCATGGCAGCAGGTGCATTTATATCCGGAGCGTCCATTGAGCTGAGCGCCGACGGTCCTCTCCGTGAGCCTTACACGGCGTTCTTTCAGGGCGGACTTACATGGAATCACGCGCGTTTTGGAATACTGAAGAGTCTGCAGCAGCTTGTTGATAAAGGAATTGTAAAAGTTACGGATTTGTGTTAAATTTTACATGGGGGATGCCATTTTGCCGGAACGGAGGTTAAAATGGATTTATGTAAGAGCACAGATGAGTGTGCGGGAGCGCTGCTTCCTTATGAAAAATGCCAGGCATACGGCTTTGAGAGCCTGAGCGATGAGGAGCTTCTTGCCATAATAATAAGGAGCGGAACCAAAAATCATAGCTGCATGGAGGCTGCGTCGGCACTCGTTAATAAGTTAGAGGGGCGGGGAATAGTTGGGCTGCAGAGAATTTCGGTGAAGGAGCTTTCAACACTTCCCGGAATAGGCAGGGTGAAGGCTGTACAGCTAAAGTCGATATGTGAACTTTCAAGACGTATGGCAAACAGCAGAAGAGCTGAAAGGCCAAAACTTGGTTCGGCCAAGGCTGTTGTCGAATATCTTATGGAGGATATGAGGCATTTAGAGCAGGAACAGCTAAGATTGCTTTTGCTCGATACCAGGTATATGCTGATACATGAGAAGATAATGAGCATAGGCACTGCCAACAGCACGATAATGCCGCCCAGGGAGATCTGCAGGGAGGCGCTTCTAAAGGACAGCACATGCTTTATTCTCGTACACAATCACCCGACAGGGGATCCGGCTCCGAGCAGGGAGGATATAGTGGCAACGAACAAGATAATGAATGCAGCCAATTTAATTGGGGTCTCACTGATTGACCACATAATTATTGGTGATAATACATATATCAGTATGAAGGACAGCAAACTGATATAAATCCGGCGCGGCAGCGTTTTAGAATGGAGGAACGTATATGGCTAGAAGCATTTTTGGCCTTGATATTGGTACAAGCAACATAAAGATTTACTGCAGTGAAAGGGATGAAATCCTCAACGAGAAGAACATCATTGCAATCGCAAACAAGAAGGATATTTTCGCGGTGGGCGATGAGGCATTTGAGATGCACGAGAAGGCACCGGGCTCAATTCAGGTGACTTTTCCTGTAAAATACGGAGTTATCGCCGATTTTGCCAACATGCAGGTGCTTGTTACCGAGTTTATAAGGAAACTCAGCAAGGGCGGCAAGATTGCTCCGGCAGATTACTATATTGCCGTTCCTACGGACATAACCGAGGTGGAGAAGAGAGCTTTTTTGGAGCTTATAAGGGACTCGAAGATAAAGGCGAGAAAGATAATGGTCATCAACAAGCCGGTGGCTGATGCAGTCGGTTCAGGTGTTGATGTAAATGGTGCTAAGGGTGTCATGGTGGTCAATATCGGTGCGGACACCACTGAGATTTCGGTTATGAGCCTTGGCGGTATCGTCATAAGCCGTGCGGTAAAATTCGGTGGAAATAAGCTTGACGAGCAGATTATCGGCGCGGTACGCAAGAAGTACAATCTTGTAATCGGTGCAAAGACTGCCGAGTTCATCAAGATTAAGCTCGGAAGTGCGCTTCCTATGGAGGAGCAGTCCGTGAGCGTGTACGGAAGAGACCTCGTGACAGGTCTGCCTATGGCAAGAGAGATTTCATCGACTGTCGTTTATGATTGTCTGATTGACTTCATACACTCGATAGTTGACTCCGTGAAGATGATACTTGAGAGGACTCCGCCTGAGCTTGCATCGGATATCATTGATACGGGCATACACCTCACGGGAGGGTCATCCGGAATAAGACATCTTGCAGACCTCATTAACAATGAGACGGATCTCAATGTCGTAATATCCGACGAGCCGTCAGAGAGCGTTGTGAGAGGAATAAAGACCATCATCGAGGACCCGGAGTTCACCGAGATCGCGTATATCCCTAAGGAAAAGATATACGATTAAAGATTTGTATTACTATTTGTGAGGTTTAGAATGGAAAAGAAACCGCAATTACACGTTTCACAGAAAGTTATGCTTACGATATTCACGGTACTGTGCCTTATACTGATTGCCATATCCTTTTTCACGGATAAGCTTACAGCGCCCGTGCAGAATGTGCTCTCATATGTGATCACACCGTTACAGAAGGGCATTAACGGAATGGGACTGTGGCTTACTGACAGGGCAGACTATTTTGCGACCATCGATGAGCTTCGGACACAGAATGAGGAATTGAGGGTGCAGCTTGATGAGGTTAAGGAGAAAAATCTTATTCTCGTGCAGGATCAGATTGAGCTTAACAATCTCCGCGAGCTGTACGCGCTTGACAACAAGATACCGGGCTATGAGAAACTGGCAGCCCGCGTTATCGGAAAGAGTTCAGGAAACTGGTTCTCAACATTTACGATAGATAAGGGCAGCAAGGACGGAATACTCGTGGACATGAATGTTATATGCGGAAACGGGCTTGTAGGCATTGTGACAGGTGTCACGGACAATACTGCCACAGTCAGGAGTATAATTGATGATAACAGCAATGTCACGGGCATGCTTGTGACATCCTCTGACACCTGCAATATAAGAGGTGACTTAGAGCTTATGGACAGCGGCTATGTTCATCTTGAATACCTGCGTAAGGATGTTGATGCCTCGGACGGCGACATGATCGTGACGTCCAACATAAGTGATAAGTATATCCAGGGTATTCTTATAGGATATGTAAAGAATGTATCGGAGGATGCCAACAGCCTCACACAGTCCGGATATCTTGTCCCTGCGGTCGATTTTGAACGTCTGACAGAGGTTCTTGTGATAATGCAGCTCAAGGAAAAATAAACTCAAGGGGTAATTGTCAGGAAATGAAAATTAGTATAAAACGAACTTTGTATTGTTTTTTTTCTATAATAATTACATATGTCCTGCAGGTGAGTGCTTTTTCATATTTTGAGATAGCCGGAATTAAGCCCAATCTTCTTCTGATGATAACCTGTATCACGGGTTTTACAATGGGAAGCAGAATGGGGCTTATAGAGGGTTTTTTTGCGGGATTGCTGCTTGATTTGATGGCAGGAGGAAGGGTAGGATTTACTGCACTTGTATACATGTATGCCGGGGTGCTTAACGGTTTCTTTTACAAGGACTATGTGAAGGAGGAACTGTTTCTTCCGATGGCGCTCGTTGCTGTGAGCACTTTTACATATGAATTTTTATATTATGTATTTTATTTCTTACTTCAGAATAAGTTGAGATTATCTTATTATTTTACCAGAATTATTATTCCTGAGGTTATATATACGGTTTTGATGACCCTTTTGGCATATGTATTTATATATTTTATAACCCGAAAGGTTGAGCAGTCGAAAAAGAGGAGGACTGTGACCAGTGCTTAAAGAGGACTTGAAAATTATTTGGGACTATGTGAAGAACATCCTTCGTTCAAGGCTGCTGCCGTTGATGATATTCTCCACGGTTCTTTTTGGTATACTCATATATAAGCTTTTTAACCTGCAGATTGTGCACGGTGAGGACTATAAGGTTAATTATGCACAGAAGGCAGAAAAAACGCTTGTTCTCGACAGCACAAGAGGAAATATCTATGATGTCAACGGTGAACTGCTCGCCTACAATAAACTTGCCTATTCAGTGATTATTGAGGACAGTTCTACAGCGATAAAGAACACGCAGCTCAACGAGATTATAGTTGGCATGTACGATATTATAGAGGAGAACGATGACAGCTATACGATAGATTACTCCATAAGATTGAATAAGTATGGCAGATACGAATTTACGAAGTCGGGAAATGCGCTGCTAAGGTATCTGAGAGATATATACGGGCATCAATATATAAGCCAGCTTACAGATGAGGAGAGAAATGCGACTGCCGATGATGTTATAGATGTTTTAAAGAGCAGGAGCTATTACAATATTGATGACAGTTACAGCAGGGAAGAGGTGCTTGAAATAATATATGTGCGCTCAAATCTTGCTGCGCATGCATATCAAAGATATATATCATTTACCGTGGCAACCAATGTCTCAGAGGCGACGATGGCGGCCATACTTGAGAATTCGGACAGGCTTGTGGGGGTGACGGTGAAGGATGAATATATACGATGTTACAGTTATGGAAAGTATATAGCACACCTCATTGGTTACACAGGTAAAGTGTCCTCGGAAGAACTTGAACAGCTCCAAAAGGAGGATCCGTCATATCAGGCGAGTGATATTGTCGGAAAATCCGGTGTTGAAAAGAGCTATGAGCAGATTCTGAATGGTACTAAGGGAAGCAGAAAGGTTCTTGTTGACAGTTATGGTCGAGTTTTGGAGGTTGTTGACGAAAAAGAACCTGTCACAGGCTCGGATATATATCTTACAATAGATGTTAAGCTGACACAGCGGATTTATGATCTGCTCGAGAGAAGATTAGCTGAGATACTGGTTGCGCGCATTGTGAATTCCGATTCGGACCGCGCAGGCTCACTGGAAGGTGATGCTGTGGTAATTCCGGTGAAAGATGTGTATTTTGCACTGTTTGACAATAACACACTTTCTATAGACGGGCTGAGGGAGAACCACGAAGCGGGTGCGGCAGCAGCAATATATACAGTCTTTAATGACAGGAGAGAGCAGATTATAAGTGAAATCAGCGATGAGCTCTATAATACTTCAACTGTTTATTCGGCACTTTCAGAGGAGATGCGGGAGTACATAAAGAATGTAAGGACAATACTTCTAAACGGAGGAATCCTAAACAGGGATGCCATAAGCTCGACGGATGAGTTGTCGGTATCGTGGACTGACGGGGAGATAAGCCTGACAGACTATTTGTATAACGCTATTGCAAAGGACTGGGTTAATATATATAATCTGGATGTCAAGGACGACTACCCTACAATGGAGGAAGTTCTTGACGCGATGTTAAGCTATGCAATGGAGGAGCTTGAACAGGATGATGCGTTTGATAAGCTGGTTATGAAGTATCTTGTACAGGGTGGACAGGTTACGGGCAGGGAAACCTGCCTTCTGCTCATGGAGCAGGGCTGTGTTCCATTTACACAGGACGACTACGATGCTGTTGCAAACGGCGCTTCACCGTATGATTATATTGTAAATCAGATAAATGAGCTTAATATCACACCGGCGATGTTAGCGCTTGATCCGTGTTCGGGAGCAGTTGTCCTCGAGGAGGCACAAACGGGAAGCATAATAGCGATGGTCACATACCCGAGCTACGATATCAACAATTTCTCGGGTTCCATAGATTCTGATTATTACGCTTCACTCTTAGCGGATAAATCGACGCCGCTTGTAAACCGTGCGACGCAGACGAGGATTGCGCCAGGTTCCACATTTAAGATAGCGACGGCAATAGCGGGGCTTATGGAGGGGGTCATAACACCGAATGAGACGATAACAGACACAGGTATTTTTGATAAGGTCAAACCTAACCTGAAGTGCTGGATTTATCCTCAAAATCATGGCTCGATTAATGTAAAGCAGGCTATCGGTGTTTCATGTAACTATTTCTTCTGTGAGGTCGGTTACCGGCTTGCGACTGAGGCGGACGGAAGCCTCAATGCGGACAAGGGACTTTCGATTCTTAAAAAGTATGCTGAGGAGCTTGGTCTTGCAACCAAGACCGGAATACAGATTTCCGAGGCAGCTCCTAACCCGTCAAACGTGTCGGTTATAGCGTCGACCATCGGACAGGGCAATCATGCATATACTGCACTTAATCTTGCGAGATACACTTCTACCATCGGTAATGGAGGAACAGTATATAATTCCAGTGTTATAAGCAAGGTTGTCGACAGCAATGGTGACGTGCTCGAGCTATTTGAGCCTGTTACAGCCAATGAGGTTGAACTTGACAGCGTTGTATGGGATTCTGTTTATGAGGGCGGAAGAAATGTTATATTGGGCAGTGCAGTAGGAACGCAGCTTTTTGACAAATACCTGCCGGTGCCGGTTGGAGGTAAGTCAGGAACCGCTGAGGAGAACAAGAACAGAGGCTCACATGCCAACTATATTACATGGGCTCCGTACCAGAATGCACAGGTTGCGGTTGCTGTTATGATTCCAAACGGATACGCTGCCGTAAATGCAGGTATAATGTCATTTTATGCCTTATCATCGTATTATGATTCATATATTCCTTCACATGTCTATTCGGATGTGAACGGTGCTTTAACAATAGTAGAGTAAAAATCCTGAAAGGCGGGTTATAAAGGTATTATGGATAATTCAGTTATAATTAAAGGAAACAAACACGGCATTGTGGTAGTGATGGATGAAAAAATCCCTTTTGCCGAGCTGAAGGAGTCATTGGCTGAGAAATTCCGCTCAGCTACCAAGTTCTTTGATAAAGCGAACATGGCAGTGACATTTGAGGGACGCAGGCTGACACCGGAGGAGGAGAAGGAGGTTCTTGATATTATTGCCGGGAACTCGCAGCTAAATATCATCTGCGTTATAGACAATGATAAGATGAGGGACGAATATTACAAGAAGGCCGTCGAGGAGAAGCTTGAGGAGCTGTCAACACATACCGGGCAGTTTTACAAGGGAACCTTGAGAAGCGGGCAGGTTTTAGAGTCCGAGAGCAGCATCATAATTCTCGGCGATGTAAATCCGGGTGCGAGAGTAATCTCCAAAGGAAATGTGGTTGTGTTAGGCAGCCTTAAAGGTCTTGTGTTTGCAGGAGCGAACGGGAATCAGGACTCGTTTGTGGTGGCTCTTGAGATGACACCAATGCAGATAAGGATAGGAGATGTCATCGCCAGGAGCAACGATACGGTACAGCTAAAGCCAAGCAAGACCTTTGATCCTAAGATTGCCTTTGTTGACGATAACAATATTTATATTGAAAAGCTTGATAAAAATGTTCTCTCAGATATAAGGCTGTAATTTATGCCGTCAGCTCTGAATATTATAAAAATTTTCAAAAAAAGATTGCAATTATTAGAAAAAACAATCATAATATTATTGTAATTTTCTCCTGGACAGAGGAGAGAAAAAAAGAGCCGTTTATGCGGCGGAATGGAGAAATGTATGAGTGAAGTTATCGTTGTCACCAGTGGTAAGGGTGGCGTTGGCAAGACAACTACATCTGCAAATGTAGGTACGGGTCTTGCAAAGCTTAATAAGAAAGTTGTATTAATTGATACAGATATAGGCCTTCGTAATCTTGATGTTGTTATGGGTCTCGAGAATAGAATAGTATACAATCTTGTTGATGTTATAGAGGGAAACTGCAGATACAAACAGGCTCTTATTAAGGACAAGAGATACCCTAATCTGTATCTTCTCCCGTCTGCACAGACAAGGGATAAGACAAGCGTTTCTCCTGAGCAGATGAAGGCGCTGATAGATGAGCTTAGACAGGAGTTTGACTACATAATTCTTGACTGCCCGGCTGGAATTGAACAGGGATTTAAGAATGCCATTGCAGGTGCGGACAGAGCACTTGTTGTCACAACACCTGAGGTATCAGCTATCAGAGACGCAGACAGAATTATTGGACTGTTAGAGGCGAATGATCTCAAGAGGAGTGACCTGATTGTTAACCGCATCAGGATGGATATGGTCAAGAAGGGCGATATGATGTCGATTGATGATGTAGTTGACATTCTCTCAATCAACCTTATCGGTGCAGTACCGGACGATGAGAATATTGTTATTTCCACCAACAACGGTGAGCCTTTAGTCGGCAACGACACACTTGCCGGACAGGCATATATGAATATATGTAAGAGAATTCTGGGCGAGGACGTTCCTCTTCTTGACCTTTCAGAGAAGTCAGGCTTCTGGAACAAGCTCAAGGCTGTTTTTTCATCAAAATAATATAAAGAGGGGGACGTATTGATGAGCTTATTTGATATGTTCAAGAAGAAATCCTCAGGTGATGTGGCGAAGGATCGTCTCAAGCTTTTACTTGTATCAGATCGTGCCAACTGCTCTCCGGATATCATGGAGGCAATTAAGAATGACATTATCGCCGTGATTTCAAAATATATGGAAATTGATGCAAGCGGACTGGATATTCAGATTACTCAGACCGAATCAGATGGGGGCAACGGAAGTGTCCCGGCGTTGTATGCCAATATTCCGATTAAGGATATGAAGAATGGACAGAAATCGAACCATTAGACGCAATGAATTTGTACCGTTTGCTAAATTAAAGACATACAGACTGAAAAATTACAATTTCCGCCTTGTATTGTTGATGCTGATTATATGTGGGCTTGGAATTGCCGTCATCGGCAGTGCCAATGACGGTGCAGGCAGCAATTCGGCAGTAATAAAACAGGCGGTAGGTATGATTATCGGATTCGCCGGAATGGTAGTGATATCGCTTATCGATTATGGCTGGGTGCTCAAGTTTTACTGGATGATATATGTATTTAATATAGGACTTTTGTCGGCAGTTCTGCTGATAGGTGACAATCATCACGGCGCACAGAGATGGATTGATATAGGGTCGAGTCTTACCATACAGCCGTCAGAGTTTGCTAAGATTTTTACCATTCTGTTTTTTGCAAAGTTTCTCACAGTCAATAAGGAAAGACTTTCAAAGTGGTGGTTCATATTTCTGACAGCGGTGCTTGCAGGCATTCCTCTGCTCCTTATAGAAAAGGAGCCGGATTTGTCTACGACCATTCTTATCACGGGACTTACCATTATAATGATTTTTGCGGCAGGTATCAGCTATAAAAAGATAGGAATAATGCTTGCTGTGTTCATTCCGGTTGCAGCGGCAGCTATTATTTATATACAGCAGCCGGAGCAGAAATTATTAGACCAGTATCAGTTAAACAGAATTAATGCCTTCCTTTACCCTGACGAGTATGACGATCAGAGATATCAGCAGGATAACTCGGTGCTTGCGATAGGATCCGGCAGGCTGTACGGCAAGGGGCTGTACAATGACAGCACGGAGTCACTTAAAAATGCCAATTATCTCTCAAGAGAGATGGTGAATGACTTTATTTTCGCCATCATAGGTGAGGAGATGGGATTTGTTGGAAGCTGTATTGTGCTGGGTGTATTATTTCTTATTATAGTGGAATGTTTTTTGGCTGCCATATTTGCCCCGGATATGACGGGGCGCATGGTATGTACGGGTATGGCGGCTTTATTGACATTGCAGGTATTCATCAATGTGGGTGTGGCAACGGAATTGCTTCCCAATACGGGAATTCCGCTTCCGTTTATCAGTTCAGGTCTCAGCTCTCTTTTGTCGCTGTTTGGAGGAATGGGTTTTGTGCTAAATGTGAGCCTTCAGCGCACACGGAATTAGACTATTGACGGAACTGTAGGATAATAACTGTAGGACTTGCAGCCTTGCAGTAAATATTGGAGGTAACTATGAACATCGGTTTAGTAGCACATGATTCAAAAAAGAAGCTCATGCAGAATTTCTGTATTGCGTACAGGGGAATTTTGAACCGTAATGAGTTATATGCCACTGAGACAACCGGAAGGCTGGTTGAGGAAGTCACAAATTTGAGTGTACACAAGTTCCTCTCGGGACGTCTCGGGGGAGGTCAGCAGCTCAGCTCTATGATTGAGATGAATCAGATTGATATGATTATTTATTTGAGAGATCCTGACAACTGTTCACATGAAGATGAGAGAGAGTCCTCAAATATTTTCAGGGCGTGTGATATGCATAATATTCCTTTTGCAACTAATCTTGCAACTGCAGAGCTTATGATTAAGGCACTTGAGCGCGGAGATCTTGACTGGCGCGAAATGTACAAATAATAGAAATTAAAGGATAATAATTGGAAATGATAAAAAGAAAGACAGGATTTTTGCGCGCAATTGCGCTTATGCTTACATCTGTAATTGTACTTACAGGCTGTGAGAATGAGACAAGTGCAGCAATGAAAGGGCTGTCCATTGAGAATAATATAGCATATGATTATGTGCTTAGTTCAACGCTTTCAACTGCGAAGGGATTTGCTGCAGAACTCGGTGTGAGTCCTGCAGGTTCAGCTAACACGGAGGAAGGTGTGCTGTCTGCTTCAGCGGCACTTTTAGTGGACATCACCGCAGATGAAGTAGTCTATCAGAAAAACCCACACATGAAGCTCTATCCTGCGAGTACAACCAAGATTCTGACAGGTCTGGTTGCGCTCGAGAATGCAGATATCAGTCAGGTTGCGACCATAGATGAATCTATAAAAATAGATGAAAGTAATGTATGGATATGTGATTTGAGAGTTGGTGATGTCATAACCCTTGAGCAGGCACTGTATGGTGCAATAGTCAATTCCGGAAATGATGCAGCAATCATCGTTGCAACAACTGTGGCAGGGTCTATTAAGGCATTTGCGGATATGATGAATGAGAGAGCGCTTGAGATAGGTGCAACCAATTCACATTTTGTAAATCCACATGGACTTACAAATGAACAACATTATACGACAGCATATGACTTATACCTGATTTTTAATGAAGCGATTAAAAATGCTGAGTTTGTCAAGATTGCATCTACCGTCAAGTATTCGACTTCTTTTACCAGAGGTAAATACACGATAGTGCCGACATGGACTAACGGAAATCAGTTCATAAATGGAAGCGTTACGGCGCCGAACGGTATGAAGGTTATATGCGGAAAGACAGGCTACACTGAGGCTGCCGGTTATTGTCTGGTGATTCTGAGTGAATCTCCATCAACCGGACATCGTTTTATTTCAGTTATTCTCAATGCCTCAAAGAGAGAAGATTTATACAATCAGATGAGTTACCTGCTTGAAAAGGCCTCTTATCAATAGAGTGCCGGGCAGTGTAGAATTACAAGCCGCAGGATTTTCCCGCGGCTTGATGTGTATAGGGCTTATAAAGCTGTTATTCAGCCTGGTTTTTATGCTTCATTTAAGCTCGTTATTCTGCCGTATACACTGATAAGGTAGAGACCACAGATTCCGACTATAGCATAGACTATTCTTGAGAGAACAGTCAGGTTTCCGAAAAGAAATGCTACAAGGTCGAATTTAAAGAATCCGATAAGTCCCCAGTTTATTGCACCGATTATGGCGATTGTGAGAGCAAAATAATCAAATCCCCTGTTATTCATAGTTACCTCTTTTCTGCGCTTGAAATGCGCTTCTTTTACAGAGCGCCGTGCCAGAACGCTGTGTTAAAAAGACTATTTTGTTACAAAATTATGGTTTGAAAATTACGCTGTTTTTATACAGTTATATATATACATTAATGGTTGGAGTTGGAAAATGGCTGTTCAGAACAAAAATAAAAAAAATAATAATGTCGTAAAGCTTCATTATATGCCGCGCTTTAACGTCGGAGTATTGCTTTTGACTGTCATTTTTATATATCTTGTAATATGCCTTTACCTATATATAACGAAGGATAAAGTCTTAAAGTATGAAGTAAGTGCGGGACAGCTTGTCTCAGATAATACCTTTTCCGGAGTCATTCTGTATGACGAAGCAGTTGAGACAACGAGCGTATCCGGACATATCAATTATTTTCTCAATGACAATGAGAGAGCCGGGGTGGATACGATTATATGCATAGTGGACGAGACCGGAAGTGTTTCTTCTGCACTTGCCGCTGATGCATTAAATAATGGCATGAGTTCGGTTGCAATAAATAATATCGGTCACAAGCTGGTAAACTATGCAAAAACCTATGACCAACATGATTTTTATCAGGCTTACAATATTCTTGATAATATAAGCGGAGCAGTGAATGGCTATAATGCTGAATATAAGGTCGCAAACCTTGAAGAACTCATAGGCGGGGAAAACAGCCTGGTTCACATTATTAAGCCAGCAAAATCAACTATGATCTCGTATGCCGTCGATTCGCTGTATGGTCTGACTAAGGACGACATAACAGCGGGGACATTTGATACGGCAAATTATACCATTACTAATTTGAGAAACAGGGATTTGGTTGGCATAGGGGACACGCTGTACAGGAAGATTAATTCCGATAATTGGGAGGTTGTATTTCCTCTTACGCAAAATCAGGTAAGTCTGTATTCCGATATGACATCGGTGAAGGTCAAATTCCTGTCACAGAATATAACTATGACGGCTGGTTTTTCGATTATATATACTGCTGACGGCAGCTACGGTCTGCTGACACTTAGCAACTATCTTGTAAACTTCATGGATGAGCGTTTTGTGGATTTCGAGATATCACAGAATGTATCTTCGGGGCTTAAAATCCCCGTAAGCTCCGTCTGTGAGAAGGAATTTTATACCATTCCGAATGAATATGGCTTGGTTGGCGGGGATGATATGAACACGGGATTTATTCTGCTGACATACGATACACAGGGAAATCAGACGCGTAAGTTTGTTGAGGCAACTTACTATGCAGACATTGATGGCTATTATTATGTGAATAAAGATGTTTTCAGCGTGGGAGACTGCATTGTGAAGCCGCCTTCAGAAGATGGCATAACCGTAACCGATGAAAAATATATTATAGGTACGGTTGCTGCGCTTAAGGGTACCTACTGTGTGAATAAGGGCTACTGTCAGTTCAGGCAGGTTGAGATACTCGACAGAAATGAGGAGTATTACATCATAAAGCCCGGCACAAGGTATGGCTTGTCAATATATGACCACATTATCTTAAATGCGGACATGGTTACGGAAAATCAGGTAATGTATTGATATTATGTTAGAAGATATATACTGATGTGCAAATCATCGAATATGTAAATAGTTTAATGCGGAGGAAAAGATAATGGAAGAGAATAATTTCAATGCGGACAGTGCGTATGACTACATTGCACATAACCTTAAACAAGTTCATTCTAATATAGAGTCGGCATGTGCCAAAGCGGGAAGAGAAAAAGAGAGCGTGGAGCTCATAGCTGTGAGCAAAACCAAACCTTTCGAGGAGCTTTTAGCGGCATACGATGCAGGCGAGAGAATTTTCGGCGAAAATAAGGTGCAGGAAATCTGCTCAAAATATGAGAAAATCTCACAGATGCCGGGGGCAGTTTTCCATATGATAGGTCATCTGCAGACAAATAAGGTCAGACAGGTTATCGATAAGGTTGCAATGATACATTCCGTTGACTCACTTCATCTTGCAGAGGTTATAAGCCGTGAGGCAGAAAAAACCGGGTGTAGAATGGATATTCTTATAGAAGTCAATGTGGCTGGTGAGGAGAGTAAGTTCGGGGTTAATTGCAGTGAAGTGGAAAATCTTGTCAGGGAATGTGCCAAGCTTTCAGGTGTCCATGTATGCGGACTTATGACAATAGCTCCATATGTTGAAAATTCCGAGGAAAATCGACAATATTTTAAAAAATTAAAGCAATTATGTGTTGACTTGAAAGCTAAAAACATTGATAATACAGATATGGATGTCCTGTCGATGGGAATGACGGGGGACTATCAGGCCGCGATAGAAGAGGGTGCGACCATGGTGAGAGTGGGTACCGGAATATTCGGTGCGCGCAACTATAATTTGTAACAGGAGCGATATACAGTGGCTAACATTATTAAGAATATTTTAAACGGTTTAAATCTTGGCGAGGACGAGGACGACTTCGAGGATGAAGGTTACGATTGGGATGAGAAGCCGGCGAAGAAGGGGAAACGTGCAGTCGAGGAGAATGACGACGACATGGAGGAGACCCCGAAGAAAAAGCTCTTTGGCAGGAAGGATAACGATGAAGAAACCTTTGATGACGATGAACAGGAATCGAAGCAGGTTAAGCAGCCTAAGAAGAATTATGGAAAAGTAGTTCATATGAAATCAATTCAGGGGGGTGCGGGAAAGATGGAACTTCGAGTAATCAGACCTAAGACATATGAGGACTCAAAGGAAATATGTGATACATTGTCAAGCGCTATGCCGGTTGTACTTAATCTTGAGGGTCTGAACGCTGATCTCGCACAGAGGATACTTGATTTTACATCAGGTTCGGTATACGCCATGAACGGGAACCTTCAGAAGGTTACAAGCTACATATTCGTCATAACACCTAGCACAGTTGACATATCGGGCAATTTTGACGAGATGCTCGACGGTTCAGTTGATTTATCGGGAAGTTCTAAGTATGTATTCAAAAACTAATCATAGTACTTCGGGTAACAAGAATAAAGATGAAATGATTTTAGCCGGAAGATTATCCGATTTAGCAGACACCTGCTACAATCGGAATATTCCGGTTTTTTCGGGTTTTCTGAACCTGAATGAGCAGGACGTGCTAAGCAGCGTCAAAAAGGATTTTGCGAGGGTGTGCGTGCTGACTGACGGCGGTTATGAGTATGCGGAGAGGCGCGTGGCGGTTTTTCTGCCGTATGATGATTACGAGTATACGCTTCCGGTCGAGGTCGTCAAGGTGGAGGCAGACAAGCGCTTTGCCGACAATCTGACGCACAGGGATTTTTTAGGTGCCCTTATGAATCTGGGCATTGAACGCTCACTTCTGGGAGATATTATAATTTCAGACGGGGCTGCCTATGTGTTCTGCCTTGGGAGGATAGCGCAGTTCATCGCGGACAATCTGACAAGAGTAAGGAACGATTATGTCCGCTGCACGAGAAACTGTGAGCTGGACAGGGACTTCTCGCCGTCGTATAAGGAGGTTATGGGCTCGGTCGCCTCACTGAGACTCGACGCGGTAATCAGTCTTGCGTTCAACGAGTCGAGGAGCCACAGCGTCTCATACATAGAGGATGGGCTCGTGTTTGTAAATGGACGACTCATAACGACCAACGCCTACAACCTCAAGGAGGGAGAGATAATCTCCGTGCGCGGCAAGGGCAGGTTTAAGTATATGTATACTAAGAGTGAGACAAAAAAGGGAAGATACATGGTTGTACTGAATTTGTATGTATGATGGAGGATAAGCTTATGAACCGCAGAGTTGATGTGAAAAAGAACGGGGAGCACTGCTACGACATAGTGATTGAACAGGGCTTCGACCGTATTAAGCAGGAGCTGGAGACTCTTGGCATAAAGGGCATAAAGCTGTGCATTGTGACCGACTCGAATGTTGGACCTATATATGCTGCACAGCTAAAGGAAATATTGGAGCAGACGGGCAACAGCGTATATGTGTTTACAATCCCGGCAGGTGAGGCTAACAAAAATCTCGATGTGGTTGAGACTGTGTATACATATCTTATAGAGCAGCACTTCGAGCGCAGGGACATGATCGTGGCGCTCGGCGGCGGCGTTGTGGGAGACCTTGCGGGCTTTACGGCGGCGACCTATCTGAGAGGAATTGACTTTATTCAGGTGCCGACATCCCTTCTTGCACAGGTCGACTCGAGCATCGGCGGTAAGACAGGTGTTGATTTCTCAAAATATAAGAACATGGTCGGAGCATTCCACATGCCGAGGCTGGTTTACATTAACATCGATACACTGTCTACCTTGTCTGTCAGGCTGTTCAACTCAGGCTTTGGAGAGATAATAAAACATGGTCTCATAAAGAACAGGGATTATTTTGACTATCTTGACACGAATTATGAGCATATAAAGGTATTGGAGCCGGAGTACATTACTGAGGTCGTTTACCGGAGCTGTATTATAAAGGCAGATGTCGTGAACCGCGACCCTGCTGAGAAGGGCGAGCGTGCGCTGCTCAATTTTGGTCACACGCTCGGACATGCCGTAGAGAAGCTTATGAATTTCTCACTGTATCATGGCGAGTGCGTGGGACTCGGAATGATATGTGCGTCATATATTTCAAAAGAGCGTGGCTGCATAACTGATGAGGAATATACCGCCATCAAAAATATGTTAAAGAAATACGGATTTCCTACAAGGGTGGAGGGACTCGACATATTCTCAATTCTCGAGGTATCCAAGTCAGACAAGAAGATGGAGAACGGCGTTGTAAAGTTCATTCTCCTAAAGAAGCTCGGCGAGGCTGTCATTGATAAAACCGTGACATATGACGAGATGACGCAGGCACTCAAGGAGATACTTTAAAAAGCAATTTTGCACAGGAAATGTAAGAGTCTGTGTTTTTTATATTACATGAGTCGCTGCGTGACAGTGACATAGGAGACTGAAATGGATAATATTAAACATAAATCATTTTTGCAGATGCTCATGACCATTCCGATAGTTGGCGTTTTGCTTGCCATAGACCATCTGACAAAATACTGGGCGCATACAAGTCTGCGGGTGAATGGTCCGATTTCCGTAATAAAGGGCGTTTTTTCACTCACATGGACACAGAATGACGGAGCTGCATGGGGAATGTTGGGGGGGAATGTCATTTTAAACTGGCTTCCGGTAATAATCGCGGTCGTTGTCGCAGTTCTGTACCAGAGAATACCCGTCACCAAGCGCATGCTGCCGCTCAATATCATCGCAATCATGCTGTTCTCGGGCGCTGTAGGAAACCGTATAGACAGAAGTGTGTATGGCTGCGTTCAGGATTTTCTGTATTTTGAGCTTATAGATTTTCCTATCTTTAATGTTGCAGACTGCTACATTGTGGTGTCCTGCATAGCTGCCATTATTCTGTTTATCTTTTATTATAAAGATGAGGAAGAGATGAGCAGGGTATTTTCATTCAGGAAGAAAGGTGGGAAACACGGGAATTAGAATTCATTCCGTGAATATGGAGATTGAATATGAATGACTTTATTTTCGAGTATAATGAGCCGTTCTATTTGGAAGTTGATAGTGAAAATGAGGGGGAGCGTGTTGACAAGTATCTTGCCGACATGCTTCCATCTTTTTCGCGCAGTCAGCTCCAGAAGCTTATAAAGGACGGTAAGGTGCAGTGCGGTAAAGGTTATGAGAAATTAAAGCCGGTGAAGGCTAATTACAAGCTTGCCCATGGCGACACGATATCACTCATAATTCCGGAACCTGAGGAACTCAACATCGAGCCTGAGGATATTCAACTGGATATTCTGTATGAGGACGACGATCTGATCGTGGTAAATAAGCCTAAGGGAATGGTGGTGCACCCGGCACCGGGACATTATACGGGGACGCTTGTCAACGCGCTATTGTATCACTGCCGTGACAATCTTTCCGGGATAAACGGCATATTAAGACCTGGCATTGTCCATAGGATAGATATGGATACGACGGGTGCGCTCGTGGTGTGCAAGAATGATTTTGCGCATCAGTCGTTGTCGGAACAGCTCAAAGTTCACTCGATAACGAGACGCTATGAGGCGATATGTTACGGACATTTTAATGAGCTGACGGGCACGGTGGATGCACCTCTTGGAAGAAGCAGCGCGGACAGAAAGAAGATGGCTATAGTCAAGGACGGAAAGCATGCCGTGACACATTATGAGGTTCTGGAAACCTATGACAAATTCTCGTATATCCGCTGTACGTTAGAGACGGGAAGAACGCATCAGATACGGGTGCATATGGCGAGCATAGGGCATCCGCTTCTTGGCGATGAACTTTACTGCCCTTATAAGTCACCGTATAAGCTTCAGGGGCAGACGCTTCACGCCAGGATATTGGGCTTTAACCACCCGAGGAGCGGTGAGTACATGGAATTTGAGGCACCACTGCCTTACTACTTTACTCAATTACTGTGCAAAATAAAATCTTAAAAAAATATAAACTTTATATTGAAATCCTTAAATAAAAATGATATTCTTACAATAATCATTTTTTAAATAAATTTTTACAGTATTGAATGGAAGTTTTTAAGACCTGTTCAAGATAACTGCAAGAGGCAAAGGTTGAGACGATATGTTTAATTCCGAAAGAAGTTTTTCATTGACACGCGAAGAGGCATGTGACAAGCTGCTCAGGCTGTACAAGTCATATTACAATATCCACCGATTTGACGGCGGTGAGTCGGCGGTCAGGGAGGGCAGCACTGTCAAGGGAAAGACTGACGAGGAGGTAAGCGGCATTGTGGCAGAGGACGGATACCCGCTTGTTGCCCGCTGTGATTTCTTTGAACATTCACAGAAATATGTTATCTCCCGGAAGGCGGAGCTGTGGTCGGCTGACAGGGAGGAGTTTTTGTATCTATTCAGCGTACCCGAGCTTACAATGGATTTATTTGAAAAATGCAGGGATTATGTATATGATGACGGAATGGAGCGGCTGAGCGCCGGTCCGGGGCATATGTACACATATCTCACGGCTGTCTTTTTATGCGACACATGTGATGCCAAGGTAGTCCGTGCCCTTAAAAAGACCCGCATTTATAAAAGTTTTCATTTTTCACTGCATGGCTGGATGGATTACCATAATGCCGTTGCCGTCTTTGACAAGTCGGTTGTTGACAGTAACTTTTCAGGAAAGTCATCGGCGAAGTTTATGAAAAAAATATTTTATCACAAAAAGGAAAAGGAGAGTTAAAAATGAATTCATTAGTACTTCTCTTAATCTGTGTTGCAATCCTTGTCTGCGGTTATATTTTCTACGGAAGATGGCTTTGCAAGCAGTGGGGTGTGGGCGGGAGTGATACTCAGACACCGGCTCATGAATTGGAGGACGGCGTTGACTACGTTCCGGCAAAGGCGCCTGTTCTTATGGGACATCATTTTTCATCAATTGCAGGTGCAGGACCTATCACAGGACCTATTGGGGCAGCTATTTTCGGATGGGTACCTGTTGTTCTCTGGGTTTTGGTCGGCGGTATATTCTTCGGAGGTGTGCACGATTTCGGTGCGTTATTTGCATCACTTCGCCACAAAGGTCAGTCAATAGGCGAAATTATTTCGGTTAATATGGGAAAGAGAGCGAAGAGACTCTTTATCATCTTTGCATATCTCACACTCATCCTTGTAGTTGCCGCATTCGCATCAATCGTTGCGGGCACATTCGGCACAACCAATGCTGCAGGTGCTGTTGTAAGTGATGCAGTTAAGGAGACGAATGCATCAGTTGCCATGGTGTCACTTTTATTTATCGTGATTGCCATTATATTTGGTTTCCTTGTTTACAGACGTAATGTTCCGATGGGTGTTGCCACAATAATCGGTGTACTCGCCATCGTTGCATGTATGGCATTAGGAATGAATTTCCATCCTATCTATCTTTCCTACAAGGTATGGATGATTATTGTAGGATTTTACATTGCTTTAGCCTCAGTAACACCTGTCTGGATTCTGCTTCAGCCTCGTGATTATCTGAGTTCCTTCCTTTTATATGCGATGCTTGCAGTTGCTCTTGTCGGAGTAGTTGTATCACACGCTGACTTAGGCGGCGCTGACGGACTTCAGGCATTCGAGGGATTCGCAATCGATAATGGAAACGGTGTACAGTATATGTTCCCTGTTCTCTTCACAACAGTTGCCTGTGGTGCCATCTCCGGTTTTCATTCACTTGTATCATCAGGTACAACCTCAAAGCAGCTCGACAAGGAGAAGGACGCGAAGCCTATCGCTTACGGCGGCATGCTCCTTGAGTGTGTGCTTGCAGTTGTGACTGTATGTGCAATCAACTTTGCATATAAGTACAATGCAGCTCACCCTGACACGGCTCTTACCGGCGCAACGGGTATCTTCGCGGGCGGTATCGCCAACATGTATGCAGGACTTGGACCAAAGGCAGTCACAATCCTCAGAACATTGCTTACACTTACATATTCGGCATTCTGTCTTACATCGCTGGACACTGCAACACGTCTTGCACGTTTCATGTTCCAGGAGTTCTGGCTTGAGCCGGGACAGACAGTAAAGGACGTAAAGAGCGGCTGGAAGAAGGTTCTTGTAAATCCTTACTTTGCAACTATTCTCACGGTTGTACTTGGTATTGCACTTGGAATGACAGGCTACTCTAAGATCTGGGGGCTTTTCGGTGCTGCCAACCAGCTTCTCGCAGGAATTGGTCTTCTGGCTGTAGCCGCATGGCTTGCTAACTGTGGTAAGAACAACAAGATGTTCTTGATTCCAATGGCATTTATGATTGTTGTCACAATCTGTTCATTATGCCTTACAATCAAGAACCAGATTGGCATTATCGCGCAGGGAAGTGCTGACTGGGGTCCTTGGGCACAGGCAATTATCGGTGCGCTTCTGGTTGTGCTCGCGATATTCCTCGTAATCGAGGGCTGGGACACCTTGTTTGGCAAGAAGAAAAAGGCTGTGGCTAAATAAGTTCTAAGCTTGATATTAAATTTTAATATGTGTTTACATTGACCCGGTTTCGGACACAGGAATGTGGCAGAAACCGGGTTTTTCTTATAAGTCGTACCGTGACAGTGGGATGTCCTTAATTTAGTTAAAAAAGGGTGGAAATTATCTGTAAATTGGTGTATAATACACTCTATAGAAAAGAGTTATCTGCGAATTTGCGGATACATGAAGGGAGTGGTTCATATGAGTAAACCATTAGTTATTACGATAGGACGAGAGTACGGCAGTGCAGGACGAGAGATAGGACGTAAGCTTGCCGCTGACTTAGGAATTAAGTGTTACGATAAGGAGCTGCTTGCACTGGCATCTAAGGAGAGCGGAATGTGTGAAGAGCTTTTTCACAATCATGATGAGAAGCCGACCAACAGCTTTCTGTATTCATTGGTAATGGATACATATTCTATGGGATATTCTACTTCATCATTTATTGATATGCCTTTGAACCATAAGGTATTTTTAGCGCAGTTTGATGCGATTAAGAAGCTTGCCGATACGGAAAGCTGTATTATCGTTGGACGTTGTGCTGACTATGCGCTTGAGGAGCATGACAACACCATTAAGGTGTTTATAAAGGCGCAGATGGACGCCAAGGTAGCCCGTATCAAGAGACTCTACGGATATACCGACGAGAAGGCGAAGGATCTCTGCATAAAGACCGATAAGAAGAGAGCCAACTACTACAACTATTATTCGAGCAAGAAGTGGGGGGACTCTAAGAGTTATGATCTCTGCATTGACTCAAGTATTTTAGGGGTTGATGGTACAGTCGAGCTGCTCAAGCGGTATATAAAGACGAAGCAGGAGTATGCGGGCGGAACCATTTAGAGCTTTGAAAGTGAAGGAAGTTATGTATTACAGGAAAAACAGGAGTATTCTTAGAAGTATCCGCAATAACAAGAACAATAAGACATATTATATGTTAGTTGTCGTTATGCTGGCAGCAATTTGCTTGATTGCTGCCAGTATTATATTAAGGGGATATGGATTATCGAGGGATAATGAGACTGTGAGCGGAAGCGACAGCAGTGTGGCACAGTCAACGGATAGTACAACCGAGCAGGATGACATCAAAACATTGTCAGAATACAGGGTATATGTTTTTGTTCAGGACGGTGTCGTGGCATATTGCGGCGTCAATTCGGCAGGGGAAGTGATTGACATTATCAGGTCGGAGAAATGCTATATCGGGGATGATGTGAAGGGTTATCTTTCGGGGAAAAGGCAGACTGTACTGAGCGGGCTTTTGTCAGCAGCGTCAAAGGCGACCTGGAAGGAAGTCGCGCACAGTAATGGGAATGTAGGTGAGTCGGTTGATAATGACGATAATACAGCATATTATGTACAGTACTATTCGGTGATTAACGGGATAGAGTTCCATTCTGCCATCTATACTGAGAACGGTAATTATAATTCCATCGTAAAGGAGTCGTATGAGGCTATTGGCGGCAATGAAGCCTATGACAGCGGTGATGTCGTTAGAGGCATAACTTTGTCAGTCGCGGGGGCGAAGGCGATATATGAGAATGTTCCGTCGACAGCGGCAGTGTATATATGCGAGAGCTTCGATTCAAGTGAACTTAATGGTGCGAAGCTGTTGTCGGGAGTGAGCTATAATGATATTGCTGCTGTAATTACAGACACGGCAGGTTCAGAGTACCGGGTAAAGGGTGAGCTGCCGTTCATACCTGATGGCTTTAGCTGTGATCCGACGGACAGCGCTGCCAATTATGTGTTCAGCCCGCACAGATTGGGCGCAATAAATAATGTCTCTGACAAGACCGCAGAGGCAGGGCAGATAGCGTATTCATTCATTGACCCGGTTGAGGGGGAATCATTGATACACATTATTTTTAATGATGTAACGCTGACAGACGAGAATGGTGAGGATATAAGCAGCTATCTGATAGGAAGAGTTGATTTGTCAGCTTATGCTGATGCCCAGATTGCCGGTATGAATGTAAATGGTTTTCTTTTGCCGGGAGATTATATTGTCGGCTTCTATGCTGCCGATGTATATGGAACGTCAATGAATAAGAACTGTTATCTACATGTGGTTGACACCACACCGCCCGTAATTGCACTAAACAGGGAGGTAACCGAAATTAATCAGGCACAGATAGAAAATCCTGATTATATAAGAGGAATGGTTACGGTAACAGATTTATGTAAACTAAGTGATGACGGTGTGAGCTACGAGCTGACAGAAGCTGATGGAAGGGTTCATATAAGCTTCAGCACATCAGATGTCTATGGGAATATAGGCGTGCTGGAGGTCGAATTACAGAAGGTTGAGTAAATGTCAGCCACAAGAATAGGAAAGTAAAAAAGAGAACATTGAGTCCGGGATATAATCGGCTGCAAGGTTCTCTTTTTCCTTTTAAGGTTCTTTTTTTGCGTAAAAATTTTATTCTTCTTTATGCCGCAGTGTGACGGCGTCCTTGAATTTCTTTTTGCGGTCCTCCTCAAGCTCGGCGTAGTGTTTCCTGGTGGTGTTCACATCACTGTGTCCAAGAACATCGGCGACAAGGTAGATGTCCCCGGTTTCCTTATAGAGGTTGGTTCCGTAGGTACTCCTAAGCTTATGTGGGGTTATATGCTTACCCGTTACGGTGGAGGCGTACTTCTTTACAAGAAGCTCCACAGCGCGTACCGTAATCCGTCGGCGCTGGGAGGATAGGAAGAGGGCGCTCTCATGTCCTTCCAGAGGTTCAAGCTCATCGCGTTCTTCCATATAGTCGAGGAGTGCCTGTCTGACTTCTTCACCATAATATACGAAGGCCTCATAACCGCCTTTTCGGACTATCTTTATCCTGTCGTTCACATAATCTACATCGTCAAGATTAATTCCAACACATTCAGATACACGGATACCTGTACCGAGAAGCAGCGTGAGGATTGCCAGATCGCGAACTTTTAGCTTATCGTGACATTCAGCCTGTTTCTTGGTGAGACGGTCGCCGGATTCAACGACACTGAGCAGATCGTCAACCTCGTCGTCATCGAGCCGGATAATCTGTTTTTTATGGATCTTAGGTAAATCGACTTGAAGTACAGGATTCTCCTTAATAATCCGGTTCTTGTGAAAATAGTTATACATTGAACGGAGCGCTGACAGCTTGCGCTTGATGGCACGCTCATCATTGGTATATTCATGTCCGTCCTTGACATAGTATTTGAGATATTCTAAGTATTCCTCAATGTCCTGTGCATTGAGCTTTGACAGTATGCTGATGTCCATATCGTGTATATCAGTGTTGCGGTACATTGAGCTGCTTTCCTTGATATATTCAAAAAAAGTTCGCAGATCTATAGCATAGCCAATCTGTGTTCGCGGAGCTGTGGAATATTCTATTCCGCGGAAATAGTCCCTTAGAAACTTAGGAAGGTCTGTCTGAAGCCGTCGAAGTTCCAAAATGCATTTGTTTCGTTCCTGTTCGTGATAAGTCTTTTCAGCCATAATATGCCTCATTTCTAAGAAATTTGTGTGTAGAAATAGTCCGGTGGAGTGCTGGTCAACTATTCGCTAAACGCAAGTTTAGCGAATAGT
>CAKRJT010000024.1 GCA_934351925.1 uncultured Lachnospiraceae bacterium | reverse complement strand
GAAATCATACTGCGACATATAAAGCTTGTAATACATTCCGTCCTTATTTTTCATAAGCTCGTCGTGGCTTCCCATCTCGACAATCTCGCCGTGGTCGACATACATAATACATGACGAGTTTTTGATTGTTGAGAGACGATGGGCGATAATGAAGGAGGTTCTTCCCTTTAACAGCTCGTTAAGTCCCTTCTGCAGAAGTATCTCCGTCTCAGTGTCGATACTTGAGGTTGCCTCATCAAGTATGAGAATCTTAGGGTCTGCCAAAACAGCACGCGCAAATGAGATAAGCTGCCTCTGCCCTGCAGACAGACGGCTTCCGCGCTCATTAACCTCGGTGTAGTAGCCGTTCTCAAGCCCCATGATAAAGTCGTGGGCGCACACGGTCTTAGCCGCCTTTATGACATCCTCATCGCTCGCCTCCATATTGCCGTAGCGGATATTGTCCATAATCGTTCCCGCGAATATGAAGCTGTCCTGCATCATCACACCCATCTGGGTTCTGAGGGATTTGATTGTCCCCCTGCTGATATCTATTCCGTCGATAAGCACCTGCCCTGAGGTGAGATTGTAAAAACGGCTTATGAGATTGACTATGGTTGTCTTGCCGGCGCCCGTAGGACCTACTATCGCATAGCTCTCTCCGACTCCCGCCTTGAAGCTTACATTCTTAAGGACAGGCACGCCGTCATCGTATGCAAAGCAGACATTCTTAAACTCAACCTCACCCTTAATCTCAGGCATGGGCTTAGCATCCGGCGCATCCGTAACCTTGACCGGCTCATCTATCGTCTCAAATATTCTCTCAAGATATGAAACAGCGGTAAGCACACTGTTATAGAAGTTCGCAAGTGTGGTAATCGGCGCCCAGAATCTTGAGATATAGCCGGTAAATGCAACAAGTGTACCGACTGTCATAGCCGCATAGCCGTCCGTAATCCACGCGACACCCAGAACATATATGATTGCCGTTGTCACAACCGTGATTGTCTGAACCACCGGGTTCAGAAGGAAGTTATACTTGACCGCATTCAGCCATGATTTTTTTGACTCCATGTTAAGTCTGTTAAATATATCCGTGTTAACGTCCTCGCGGACAAATGACTGTGTGACACGGATACCGTTGATGCTCTCCGCTATGTAGGCATTCAGGTTTGACTGCTTATTAGACTGTATCTGCCAGGCTCTTCTCTGTTTTTTCTTGATTATCCACACAAGCGCAGCCAGAATCGGCAATCCGCACAGACACACAAGCGTGAACTGCACATTCAACATTAACATGAAAATTATAATGAATATAAGACTGCACATATCCGTTATAGTGTTTACAATACCGTTTGAGAGCAGGTCGCTTAGGTTATTTACATAGTTGACCACACGCACCTGAATCTTGCCATGCGGCTTATCGTCATAGTAGGAAAACGGCAGCTCCTGCAAATGCACAAACAAATCACGGCGCAGTGCATGGATGACGCCCTGCCCGACCTCAGCCATCATCTTAATCTTGAATCTGAGTATGAGCACAACTATTATCGTCACGGCAAGCATCAGACAGCTCGCAGCGATGACTCTCTGTGTAGCCGCTGCTTTGCTCATCGTGCCATGAACCGCGCACTGCTCAATCGTGTCCATTACATCCTTCAAAAACAGAGGATTGAGCATTGAAAGTGCACTTGAGATAAGCATGAGCACTATAACCGTAATCAAGGTCTTTTTATAATTGCCAACATATTTTCCAAGACGTTTTAACTGGTTTAAATCAAATTTACTCTCCAAAGTCTCATCTATATCGTATTTATTCCTTGCCATATTTATCCTCATTTCCAGGTAAAAACAAGCTGTCACACTTATATTTTACACCACATCTTTTTCCGGCAGCCTACGCCGCGTCATGCTCCCCATACTGGTGCATGAATACCGTATAATAATAGCCCTTCTTCTGTATAAGCTCATCATGATTGCCCATCTCAGCTATTTCACCATCTGAGAGAACTATAATCACATCCGCATCCTTAATGGAGGAGATACGATGTGCTATTATAAACACGGTCTCATTCTCTATCCTTGCAAGCGCATCCTGAATCTGCGATTCCGTCTCCATATCCACGGCGGAGGTTGTATCGTCAAGCACAAGAATTGACGGCTCCTTAAGGAGCGCCCTGGCAAGTGATATTCGCTGCTTCTGTCCACCGGACAGTCCGACGCCTCGTTCACCCACTATCGTGTCGTAGCCCTCAGGCATCTGCATGATAAAATCATGTGCATCCGCAATCTTTGCCGCCCACTCAACTCTCTCAAAAGGACAGTCCGGCTTCGCATAAGCTATATTTCCCTCGATTGTGTCCGAAAAGAGGAATACGTCCTGCATAGCCATTCCGATGCTCTGCCTCAATACTCTTAAATCCATGTCCTTGACATTCCTGCCGCCGACTAACACCTCGCCGCTGTCAACATCATAGAAGCGGCACATAAGGTTGATTAGCGATGTCTTTCCTGCTCCGGTCGCACCGATAATTCCGACCTTCTGACCCGGTTTAATCTTGAAATTGATATTTTTAAGTATCTGTTCACCATCAATACTATATGACACATTTCTAAATTCAACGCTGCCCTCCGGCTTCTTCACATTCTCATCAACCGGTCCTGTCACAGGATTCTTTATCTCAGGCTCCACCTCGATTGTCGCATATATCTTCTCAACCGATGTTGTAAAACGGTGCCAGTCATTTACCAGCCAGCCTGCCATACGAAGAGGTGCATCAAGCATCCACAGATATCCATTAATCATCGCCATATTTCCAAGAGTCATCTGTCCGTTTATAACCATAAGACCACCCGCAAGCATAAGCACGAAGGTGAGGAGATTGGCAAGAAGCTCAAATATCGGCACATGACGCACCCATATCCTTGATGCCGCAAGCTCCGAATCCCTGTACTCCGTGTTCTCCGTGTCGAACTTGGAAATCTCATAGTCCTCCTTGGCAAATGCCTTGACCACTCTGTTACCGCTGATATTCTCCTGCACAAATGCATTGAGGCTTGAAAAACGCTCCCTTACCTTGCCGAACTTAGGCTTTACATTCTTAGACTGGATTATCGTGTTGATGAGTGTAAAAGGAAGCACCGCAAGCATGGCAAGCGCGATTCTCCAGTCGACCGTGAACATCATAAACAGCGATATCGAAAACAGCAGTATACATTCATAGGTTGAATAGCACACATACGACATAAAATGACGTATCGCCATCATATCTCCTGTCTGCCTCGACATCAGATCGCCCGTCCTGTGGCTGTTATAGAACGCGAAATCCTTTGCAAGCAGATTACGGTACACATCGTCCCTCATATCGTAGAGAAGTCCCTGTGAACAGTTCTCAAAATTCCATAAAAATATAAATCGCAGTCCCGCCCTTAACAGCGTAACGCCTATCATAAGAAGCAGGAACCTCGGAAGCAGGTCAAGCCTTATATTGCTTCCGTCCCCTATGATGTCATCCACTATAAATCCTGTTATCTTAGGATTTACGATGGCAAGCACGGAGGTAATCGTGACCATGACAAGTCCGATAATCATTCTCCACTGGTACTTTTTAAAGTACGAATAAAACCATTTCATTGCCGTCATTTTCTTAAGTCCTCCAAACTCGCTGCTAATGCAGTCATTTTCATATATGCTTCATGTAAATATTTATATGGGCATTCCATATACACCGCACAACAGCAACATATGTTCTCTTTAGGTACAACCTAATATAATGACTTTTCAAACAAATCTCAATGATGTATACTGTTAAAAAATTGATTTTTTCTGCTTTTTATTTTTTGAAACAGATTATACGGACTTCATCGTGAACTTCACTATATATAACTACACAGAAATTGTGAAACATGAATTTGCCGGTAAAATTGCACAACGTCCGTTTATCGCAAGTGCACATATCAACTATATTTATGGAGGAATATACATCATGTTAAAAATACGCTACATGGGCTATAACAACACCCACCCTGATGGAATCAATATGGAACGTCCCGGCGGAATGGGGCATTATCTCATGCTCCTTGTAAAAAGTGACGCGTACTTTGAATTTCCTGAGGAAACCATATACCGGCAATATTGCTGCGGTGAGCATGAAAATAAGACAACCGCCGATGAGCTTCTAAGGGGCAACCTGCCATTTGACAGAAACGCAAGGCACCCGGGGCTGATAAGACAGTATGTGAACACACCCGCTTTCATAATTTACACAAAAGATGCCCCTGTTTACTATTACAGCGATGATGAGTATGTGAATGACTGGATAAATTTTGACGATATTCCAGATGAGAATACATGCAAGGATGAGAATGACAATATCCGCAAGGATATAAATAGAAATTCTTCCAATAATAATTCAAATGCCGACACAGACAACTTAATCAACAGTAATGCTGATACCGCCGGCAATGCAGATAATTATATAGATAATTCAATAAGTGATTTCATGCTAAGCCTCGACATCCCGTTCAACCGCCTCACGCTTCTGTCCGACTACACGGAGCTAAGCCAGCTCATCCGCGACCTAAGGCAGGAGTTCCACCAGACCGGCTCACACCATGAGGAGATTCTTGACGCTAAGCTTAGAACCATACTGTTCAAATATAGCGATGCCTACCACCTTGAGACACAGCTCTCCGACAAGCTGAAGGTTCACAGACCGCTTTTCCATGAAATAAGAAACGGCATATACAGCCAGCACTCGCCCAAAAAAACGGTGAGTGAGCTGGCTGAAGCTGCCTCCCTGAGTGTATCATATTTCCAACATATTTATAAGGATCTGTTCGGTGTCCCGGTAACTCAGGATATAATAAGAAGCCGCATTGAGCGTGCCTGCTACCTCCTCACCATGACTCCCGACTCTGTCGCGCACATCGCAGAGAGCTGCGGCTATGAGAATGTGGAGCATTTTAACCGGCAGTTCAAGGAGATTACGGGGTTCAGTCCGAATCAGTATAGGAAGAAGAAATAAGCGCTACTTCGCCCCCTCAAACGTAACCGTGATACATGTCCCCTTTCCAAGCTCGCTCTCAAGCTCAAGCTGTGCGCCGTGGCTGGTGAGGATGTGCTTGACTATGGCAAGTCCAAGTCCTGTTCCGCCGCTCTCTCTTGAACGGCTCTTGTCGACGCGGTAGAAGCGCTCAAATATGCGCTCCTGGTGTTCCTTGCCGATGCCTATTCCGTCATCCTTGACGGTGAGCTTCACCTTGCCGTCAAGGGTACTGCTGACATCGACAATCACATTTCCGCCCTTATCCTTGTTATTGTAGCGGATGGCGTTGTCACACAGGTTGTAGAGCACCTCGTCCATCATCGCCTTGTCAGCGTTTATATATGCAGAAGTTCCAAGAAGCATAAGCTTTACGTTGTTCTTTGCGGCGGCGACTTCAAGATTCTTCACACAGTTCTTCGCCGCCTCATATAAATCCATCCTCTCAAGATTTAACTTCACGCCGTCATCAAGCTCCGACAGGTTGATGATGTCATTTATGAGGGAGAGAAGTCTTGTGGAATTCTTTCTTATTTCCCCTGCAAAGCGCACACTGTCATCGCCCTTTACCATGCCGTTCTCTATCAGCTCGGCGTAGCCTGATATCGCGGTGAGGGGGGTCTTCAGCTCATGCGATACATTCGCGGTGAACTCCTGCCGCATTGTGGCGCTTCTTAGAATATCCTCGCGCTGCTCCTTCAGCGCACCTACAAATGGTATCAGCTCCTTGTACTCCGGCACAAGTGATGGATTCGCGCTGTTGTTTACAAGCTCCTCTATAGGCTTCACAATCCGCTTTGTAAGATGCTTTGACAGGAAAAAGCACATCACATACAGGATAAGCGACAGCCCGATAATTATAGGAATCGCTGACATGAATATCGTCCATATACTGTTCGCTTCCTTGGCGATACGGATGACCGAGCCGTCCTCAAGCTTCATCGCATAATAGAAAATTCTTCTCGAAAGTGTGTCCGAATTTCTCACACATTTTCCCTCGCCGGTTTTAAGCGCCTCAATATACTCCGGTCTGTCTGAGTGATTCTCAAGCGAACCTGCCTCATTGTCATAGAGCACGCTTCCGTCGCTGCCTATCCAGGTGACACGCACATCGAACTCGTCCTCCCCGGAAAAATCGTTTATCAGATATCTTGCAAACTCCGCGTCGGTTTTCAAATCATCAAAAACCTGCTTTTTGAAAAGCTCATAGAACACCATAACCGACATAAAGAGTGTCACCACAATAGCGAACAATGTCATCCTCAAAAACTGGCTTAATATCTTCTCTTTCATGGCTCTAATACATACCCCACATTGCGGACTGTCTTAATCATCGCGCCCGCACTTCCAAGCTTCTGCCTCAGTGTCTTGATGTGCATGTCAAGGGTTCTCGACTCACCCTCGAAATCCACGCCCCACACCAGCTCCATTATTCTGTCACGGTGCATGGCAACACCGCTGTTGTTCATAAGACAGCGGAGCAGCTCATACTCCTTGAAGGTCAGCTCCTTCGGCTCGTCATCCACATACACGATATGTCTGTCGCTGTCAAGAAATATATTTCCCACGCGGATACTTTTGTCAGCTCCGGTGTCCATGCTTCTTCTTATCAGTGCTCTCACCCTCGATATCAGCTCCATAACCCCGAACGGCTTGGTTATATAGTCATCCGCTCCGATATCAAGTCCCTTCACCTTGTCAAGCTCGGTTGACTTCGCAGTGACAAGGATAACCGGAATCTTCTTCGTCTCGCCGGAAGCGCGCAGCTTCTTCAATATCTCAATGCCATCCTCATCCGGAAGCATGATATCCAGTAAAATCAAGTCCGGCTTTCTCTTTGCAAGCTCCTTCTTAAAATCCTTGCCGCATGCAAACCCGCTCACATCATGCCCGCTGTTGCAGAGAGCTATGCTCTCAATCTCCCTTATGTTGTCGTCATCTTCAACTATATATATCAATGCCATGTTCTTTACCTTCTTTCTATCTGTACAATCGAATGTTTTTAATTGTTTGTACCTTTTTAATATGAATTATATTTAATGGAAAATTCAAAGTGAACAAACTCTTGAGACGCGATGTGCTTCTTAATCATTAGTATAAAAGGCACAAGCCTTAGTAAGCTTACTGAACTACAGTCGCAAGCTTCTCTTCATTTACCGCTTAGATACTTTATCTGCACGTTACGGCGGTAACAATTTCTCCTTTCCTGCCTGCTTCGCGGCTCATTTACCGCCCAGATACTTTATCTGCACGTTACGGCGGTGAAACCACTCTGCTTCCCCGCATTTCGCCTCCACATTACCGCCCGGTAATGCTATCTGTATTCAACAGCGGTAAAAGACTTCTATACTACCCTATATTTAGCCTCCGCGCTACCGCTTAATTCACTTTAACCTTCATGTAAGCGGTATTTTGTCTGAAACTTCCTATTCCTACGGCAGCTCATACTTCTCCTTATACCAATGTACCTTAATCCTGAATTCCTCATTGTCTTTGCTCTTCACATTGTCAAGATACTCATGTGTATCGAAGCCGTCATTTCCTACCACCTGTATCAGGCAGACTGCAATATTCGAGCAGTGGTCGGCGACTCTCTCATAGTTGGTTATAAGGTCGGTGAGCACGAATCCCAGCTCAATTGTACATTTGCCCTTTCTAAGCCTCCTTACATGTCTGTCCTTCAGCTCCGCCTTGAGATAATCCATGACCTCCTCAAGCGGCTCGACATTGCCCGCCGCTTCCACATTCTCCGTGGCAAAGGCATCAAATGCCATATTCACAATCTCATGTATCGCAGTCGTGTAGACATTGAGCTCTGCCGCTGCCTTCTCGGAAAAATGAAGCTTCTTGTCTCTCATCTCCTCGGCTGCCTCCTTGATGTTCACGGCGTGGTCGGATATTCTTTCAAAGTCTCCAATCACATGAAGAAGCATTGACACGGTCTGGCTGTCCTTCTTAGTGAGGTCTTTTCCATTGAGCTTTATCAGATAGGTTCCAAGCTCATCCTCGTACTTGTCGACGATATCCTCATAGTGAAGTACCCTCTGTGCCTTATCCTCATCATAGCTTTCAAGAAGCTCCATCGACAGGAACAAGCCATCCCTTGCCACATCAGCCATCTTTACCGCAACATTTTTACACTGCTGTACTGCGAACGCAGGGGACTCAAGGAAACGAGGGTCAAGCACCTGTATATCCTTCTCGACGGAACCTGCTTCCGCCTTTTCCTGCGCTTCATCCTTATCCTTGATTGTAAGACAGGCAAGCTTTGCAAGGAAATCGCCGAACGGAAGGAATATGATTGTCGCAGCTATGTTAAAGCATGAGTGGACAAGTGCGATAAGCCATGCGTTCGCTGTCATATTAAGTATTTCAAAGTGTAAGAAAGCATTCAGAGTGTAAAATACCACCATGAAAATAATTGTTCCGATAAGATTAAAATAGAAGTGTACAAGCGCCGCACGTTTCGCATTCCTGCTCGCTCCCATCGCGGATATAAGTGACGTCACGCAGGTACCGATATTCTGACCCATTATAATAGGAATCGCCGACGCCATCGTGACACCGCCGGTTGCACAGAGTGCCTGCAATATACCGACGGAAGCCGATGAGCTCTGGATTACCGCTGTCAGCACCGCTCCAACTATCATACCCAGTATCGGGTTGGTGAACATGGTGAACATATTGGTGAACTGCGGAACATCGGCAAGAGGCTTAACTGCTGCGCTCATCGTCTCCATTCCGAACATGAGAATGGCAAAGCCCACAAGAATTGTACCTATATCCTTGCGTCTGTCCTTCTTTGAAAATAATATGAAGGACGAGCCTATAACCGCAAGTATAGGTGAAAACGAACTCGGCTTCAACAGCGATACAAAAATATTGTCACTTTGGATTCCCGTGAGTGCAAGTATCCATGACGTGATGGTGGTACCAATGTTCGCACCCATAATAATTCCGATTGCCTGACCCAGCTTCATAATACCGGAATTGACAAATCCGACTACCATTACAGTGGTAGCCGAAGAGGACTGGATTACAGCAGTAACCGCAGCCCCTAGAAGCACAGCCATTATTCTTTTCTTTGTAAGCTTCTCAAGCACGCTCTCAAGCCTGCCTCCCGACACCTTGGCGAGTCCGTCCCCCATTGCATTCATGCCGTATAGGAAGAGCGCGAGTCCTCCAAGCATATTCAAAACACTGAAAATATCCATTCCTGCCTCCTTTTTTCCTGAAATATTTTTTACTGAAAAATATAAAAGTTTTTAGTTATTTTTTACAATTACGGTATAAGTACCCGTCTGCCGGAATTTCATAAAAAAATAAAGTTTTTCACGCTATCCCGGGCAACGGCAGCTCACCTACGGCGCCGTCCATCAGGTATAAAAAACACAGCATCCAGCACTCTAACCGAGCGGGCACCTCACCTACGGTGCCGTCCATCAGGTATAACAAACCATAAATCCGTCTGTCCCTATTAAATTTTATATATCATGCCGTAACGCATAATGCAATAGCCAAAAGTCCAAAAGCATTTATCAAATACATGATAAAGCTTATGAACCCTTGACTTAGAGCTATATTGCTCACCTCTCACCGGTTATCGAAAAGATTACCCACTCTGCGATGTTGGTCGCATGGTCTCCGATTCTCTCAAAGTACTTTGCAACCATGAGAAGGTCTGTTGCCTGGTCGCCATCATCAGGACTGTTATGTATAATCTCTATAATCTCTTTTTTTACCGTCATAAACAAGTCATCGACAACATCATCATGTTCAATAACCGCATGCGCCTTGTCTAAATCCCTGTCGACGAACGCCTGAAGGCTGTCGATAACCATTATCATTGTCTCTTTTGCCATAGAACGGATATGCTCAAGGTTCTTTATATAAGGCTTCTGTGACATAGCTATCGTCAGCTCCGAAATATCCGCTGCCTGGTCTCCAATTCTCTCCATATCACTCACCATCTTCAGTGCCGCCGTGATAAGTCTTAAATCACCTGCCACCGGCTGCTGGTGAAGAAGAAGCTTATAGCATATATTCTCTATGTCCTTCTCCTTCTGGTCGACATCCACATCGAAATCAACCGCCCTGTGTGCCTGCTCCACATTCTGGTTCACAAGCGCACCAACCGCATTCTGTATAGCTTCCTCAATAAGCGTTCCCATATTGATAAGCTCACTGTTAAGCTGTGCCAACTCCTTGTCAAATCTGCTTCTCATCTCTGCCTCCTTATATTAAAAACAAATTTATCAACGTCCGGATTAATCAGCCAAATCTTCCCGTAATATAATCCTCCGTCCTCTTATCCTTAGGCTGTGAGAATATGTTGTCCGTGCTGTCCTTCTCAATCACCTCTCCGACGAGAAAGAATGCTGTATCATCTGATACCCTTGCCGCCTGCTGCATGTTATGTGTCACAACAACAACGGTATATTTTTTCTTGAGCTCCTCCATAAGCTCCTCAACCTTGAGTGTCGATATAGGGTCAAGGGCGCTGGTCGGCTCATCCATGAGAAGCACCTCCGGCGAAACCGCAAGCGCACGCGCGATGCAAAGACGCTGCTGCTGTCCGCCTGAAAGACCAAGCGCTGACTTCTTAAGTCTGTCTTTTACCTCATCGAATATAGCCGCACCCTTCAGACTCTCCTCGACAATCTGGTCAAGCTTGGCTTTATTCTTTATTCCATGTATTCTCGGTCCGTAAGCCACATTATCATATATGCTCATAGGAAATGGGTTAGGCTGCTGGAATACCATGCCGATTTTCTTACGGAGCATTGAGGTATCAACCTTCGGGTCATAGATATCCACACCATCAAGAAGCACCTGCCCCTCAATACGCACTCCCGGCACAAGGTCATTCATCCTGTTGAGGGTCTTTAAAAATGTCGATTTTCCGCAGCCGGAGGGTCCGATGAACGCTGTGATTGCGTTTCTTTTTATCTCCATATTGACATTCTTGAGTGCATGATTCTCACCGTACCACAGATCAAGCTTCTTTATATCCAAAATATTTTCCGGTAAATTCTTTTTCTCATCCATTTATATGTACCTATCCTTTCCTGTTCACATCGAATCGTGCCGCAAGCCATTTTGCGATAAAATTGATGCCAAGCACAACCACAAGGAGCACCAGACCGATTCCGAATGCCTGACCGTATTTTCCGTCCGACATACGGAAGTACATCTCTATTGTGAGTGTACCGCCCGCCTCCCTGATTTTCATGAAGAATGCCATGAGGCTCTTCGGAAGCTTGTAGGCTGAACCCGCAGTGAACAGGAGTGCCGCCGACTCGCCGACGATTCTTCCTATCGCAAGGATAATTCCGGTGATTATTCCGGGCATTGCCGAGGGCAGAATGATGGTTCTTATCATGTGCCATTTGCCTGCACCCATTCCAAGCGCTCCGTCGCGGTAGCTCTTAGGAACCGTCTTTAACGCCTCCTGCGTGTTTCTTGTTATGAGCGGAAGCACCATGAGTGTGAGAGTGAGCGCTCCGGTGAGGAGTGAATATCCAAGGTGGAAAGCCTGATTGAAGAGCACCAGACCGAACATACCGAATATGATTGAAGGTATTCCCGCAAGTGTCTCCGTTGTAAACTCAATTATCTTTACAAGCTTTCCCGGCCTGGCATACTCATTCAGGTATATGGCTGAGCCAACACCGATAGGTGTGGCAATGACTATCGTGACAACCACTATGTAGAGCGTGTTTACTATATTGCCTGCGATACCGGTTGTTCCTTTCAATGCGCTTCTCTCTGTGGTGAGAAAAGTCCAGTTGACATTGCTTAAGCCTTTTATTGTAACATATATGATTATTCCGACAAGTATTCCCACGGATATCAATGCCGACAGATATATAAGCGCGTATGCCACATTGTCAAACGGACGCTTTTTCTTTACAAGAATTGAATCAGCCATCTGCCTTTTCCCCCTTCTTCATCATACGGTTCAGAACCAGATTGATAATCATGATAAATACGAAAAGTACAAGTCCGATTGTGAATAACACCCTTCTGTGTGTATCCGCCGAATAAGCCATCTCACTGACTATCGCCGTTGTGAGGAAACGTACCGAATTAAACGGAAGCGGCACATTCACGGCACTTCCGGCAACCAGCGTAATCGCCATCGCCTCACCTATCGCACGTCCTATTCCCAGTACAACGGCTGTCAATATTCCCGACTTGGCTGCAGGAATAATAACCTTGAATATAGTCTGGATATGTGTGGCTCCCATCGCTAGCGAAGCCGCCTTGTAGTGCTTCGGAACCGCACGAAGCGAAGACTCACTTATATTTATAACTGTCGGAAGTATCATCACCGCGAGCACCAGAACCGCTGATATAAGGTTCGAGCCGCCCGTAAACTGGTGTGTCTTACTCCCGGCAAATATTATTTTCTCAAGCTTGAACATAAGAGGATTTAACACCATGATTCCTATAAGTCCATAGACAATTGACGGAATACCTGCAAGCAGTTCGATTGCCGGCTTAACCACCTTAGACAGCTTCTGCGGCGCTACCTCCGCAAGGAAAACCGCTGTCAAAAGCCCTATCGGAACTCCAATAACTATCGCCATCGCTGTGCCCACAAGCGAGGTTAAGATGACATATAATATTCCGAAATGTGGCTCCGCCGCTGTAGGCGCCCACACCGTGCCAAACAGGATTTGTGCAATTCCGACCTCCCCAAGAGCCGGAAGACCTTTTATGAACATATATACTGTGATGGAAATTACCGCCGCCACAGCCACAAAGGCAAATATTGTGAAAATGACCTTAGCGATAACCTCTATGAGATTTTTTGTTATTTTTCCTTTAAAAATATTTATCTGTGCGTCACCCTGAAAATTGCTTTTTTCAAATTTATTTTCAGTCATTCTTAACGCTTTATCATTTCTTTTATCAGTATTTACCGGTACATCCCTATCTGTTTTCTTATCTGTTTTCTTACCTGCTGCCGGCTCTGCAGCAATCTCAATCGCCGGATTCGGACAGTTTATCGCTTCAGCTTTCATATTTACCTCATTTCCCAGCCACTATATGACAGACACACCACATAAGAAATAGACACTTAGCGGCAAATGTGTAATGCCAAGCACCACACTCATGCCGCTGACTTGCCAATATTTCTATTAATCTACTGTGATAAGTCCGACTGCCTTTACTACTGCCTTTCCTTCATCAGACTTGAGGAAATCGAAGAATGCCTGCACAAGCTCATTCTGCTCACTTATCTCACCCTTGGTAGCCATAACGAACGGTCTGCAAAGGAAATATGTGCCTGCCACAATGTTGTCCGATGTAGGAGCTACATCATCAAGGTTAAGTGCATTTACGGAATCGTCAAGTACATCGAGTGATACATAACCGATTGCGCCCTCTGTCGAAGCAACCTTAGCCATAGCTGCACCTGTTGAATCGCACTCTACAGCGTACTTGCACGCATCCTCAACCTTTAAGATTTCCTCGAATGCTCCTCTTGTACCTGAACCTGCCTCACGGCCTACTACAACAATCGGTGTATCGCTTCCGCCAACCTCGCTCCAGTTGGTTACAGCACCCGTGTAGATGTCTGAGAGCTGCTGCTTTGTAAGACCTGCTACTGTGTTATTCTTGTCAACGATAACTGCTATACCATCGATTGCCACGATGTTCTCAACAGCTCCGCCGGACTTCTCGCTGTCCTTTAAGTTTCTTGAAGCATCACCGATATCGCAGCTTCCGTTAAGAAGTGACTCGATACCTGCCGATGAACCTGAATATTCAACCGTAACCGTCACGCCGCTGTTGGCGTCCATGAAGGTCTCTGCAAGTGCATCCGCAAGCTTCTGCATGGATGTCGAACCTGCAAGTGAGATTGTACCGGAAAGCTTCTTATCAGCTTCAGCAGTCTTTGTCGTCTCCTGAGTTGTCTGCTGTGTTGTGGTTGCAGCCGAACCTGTCGTTGAACCCTGTGTTGTGCCTGTCGTGCCATTTCCTGCCGAATTGCTGTTACAGCCTGTAACCATCATCATCGACATAGCCGCACATGCGACCATCGCTGCACATTTCTTAAATAAATTCTTTTTCATTTTCTGCCTCTTTCCTGCCGCTACGCGGCTTACATTCATTCTTTTCAGTTTTCTTTTTCTGAATGTGTTCTTTTTCTTTTACCGTCCTTTTCGTAAACGATTGTATGTAAATTATCTGTATTTTTGCTTCACCTCTCGTTTACAATTAGCAGTCTACTACCTGTGTGTAAAATTCCTAATCATGTAAATGTAAAATGTATGTAAAAGCACAAAAAAAGAGACACGGCTTCTATTTTTCCGTGTCCCTGACATGATATCATTTTAAAATTTGATAAAGATTTTCTCCGTCTACATCTTTCCAAATAACCTTAATTGATGAATAATCGGGCTTATAAATTCTTTCCGTGCTATCATATTGCATATTCAGCATGAGCTGCGCCTGAGTCCTTACTTCTACATTCTGAGGTTCCCCTGCAGCAATACTGCTTCCTGACAAATTAATATCAATAAATACCTGTCTTGATAAAAACGTCACAAATTCTGCCGGTGTGACCTTTGACAGTTTTACACTTAATTGACAGGCATCAATATTTTCATCTTCACCGTCAACTGACCATGCCGGTGTTTCAATATTAATATTGTCACCTGCATATTCTATTCCAAGCTCCGCCACAAGCCTTCCGTCCTCCAAGGCTATATTATCCAGCCTGCACTTCAAAACAGAATTCAATTCGTTCAAATCAAAATCATCCGATATCAATTTGAATTCCTGCATATCTATGACGTAGCCATATGCACTGCTATCACTCCTTGCTGCAACACTAATCACAAGATAAGTGCCTTTATCTAACACATCATCAATAAATTTCACTCTGAGCATATCCAAATCACTTCCGAGGGGCAGACCCATATATATTGAAATAACACTATCTCCATAATATATATCATACTCATTGTCGCCAAGCACCTTATCAACTATAATAACCCCATTTTCACTGCGAAGTGCCCTATATCTCTCGCCTGAAATCACAACTTCACAAGCTTTAAAACCACCTTTCTCATAATACTGCACAACGGATAGCTGCTGCTCATTCCATAGTTCCATGTCACTGCCCTCGAAAAAGGTTTCAGTAATATCGTTAGCAGCTCTGTCAACTCCATTGCACCCCATGAGCATTATTCCAATAGCTATTATGAAAATATTAATTATCTTTTTTGTCACTGCATCACCCCCATATGTAATTCAACACAACTCTTCCTTGATAAGTACACTCCAGCTCTGCCTTCATCTATTCCCAATCGTTGTAATACAGCTCTTTTGATATGAAAATCAACATTAAAATCTCCACTTTCAATTCTTGAGTATACACTCTCACTACAAATTCCTTGGTATACATACATAGGCTTAATTTTTTTTGAATTCTTGAATTTTTTACTAATTTTCCAAAATTATTATCATTTAGAATTTTATCCATCGTCCGCTTCTTTTCACAATATCATTTTAAAATTTGATAATAATTTCTACTTTCTCTCGTCAAGATATATCTGCACTCTCTGGTTTATAATTCTCGCTGTATCCTGAGCCGAGCGGCTGCCCTCGAGAAAATTATAAAATTCCTCGTCTACTATATCCATCACCGCAGATTTCTTGTTGATGATATATTTTGCATTGTCAATCATATATCTCAGCGTTTCTATATCCGCCTCATCAATCTCTTTATAGCCGTCAATATATTTGTCCGTTATGTCTATATAGTCCTCAAACTGCGATTTTATAACAGGGAAGAGCCAGTCTGTACGTCCCCACTGCTCAGAGCCGGACGGAGTCATTATGACATATTGAATATACTCCCACGCAGCCTGCTTATGTTCGCTGTTTATATTGATGCTGAAGCAGTTGTTAGCCTTAATACCGTAAGCCGCACCTGCATCTGCAACCGGGTATCCGATAAACCTGAAGCCTGCCTTATGCCTTGAGATTATCCGCTCAATTTCTCCTATCTGTTCCGATATCACTAACAGTCTGCCATCGCTCAGCAGATTATAGCAGTCCTCTCTGTTAAAGCTTCCGGCCCTGTAATTTTTTATGAACTCAAGAATACCGATAAACTCCTCCGTCTCAAATGATGCCCTGCCTTCATTCCGGTCAACATACGATTCGCACAGGCTGCTCAGCAGCATGTTGGCAACATGATACCGCATGTCATTGTCATCTATCCCAGAGTTATACACTGTAACATCAGGCTGCTTTTTGAGCATTTCAATAATCTCCTGCACCGTCCAGCCCTCTCTGTCGCCTATCACGTCCTCATTGCCGCAAAAAGCATATATCATAAACTTGTCAGGTATGGTAACCAATATCCCATCAATCGTATACAGCTCCAATATCCTGTCAATGAGCATATCCCTTCTCACAACCGCAGTATCGGAATCAATATACTTTCCCAAATCCTCTATAATACCGCTCGCGGCGTATTCATCTATATCTATCAGATTGGTCGGGAAAACATCAGGTCCCTTGCCCGCTATCAGCTCGGTATTCATGCTCTCCTCGCTCGCATAGACCTTCACCTCGGCTTCATATCTTCCGTTAGAGCCATTGAAAAGTCTGACTATTCTGTCAAGCTCTTCGCTCTCCTCCAGTGTGCCTATAATTATCTTTTCCTTGTCCCCTGCCTTTATGCCGGAGCAAACCATATCAACAATGTAGCCCGAACCGCCAACTAAGCGTGTCCCGACAAAATTATCTTCACCATATTGTACGATGCTCTGAAATTTTACCCCCTTCATCGCCATGTCTGTCCACTTCAATATCTGCTTATAGCTGCCACCATCAAGCTCATATATTCCGTCACTGTTAAACAGCTCAACCGCAAAACCCTCGTCCGTTTTCATGCTGGCGCCCACCAGACCTGAAAACGTCGTATCGTAAAAGTTTCCAACGACGGCAGGCACAATGTTCTCCCTTATCTCCCCCATATCATACAGGCACAAATCCTTACCGCCCACCGTATATATGCTCGTCCCATCGCACGCAAACATATCTTCAGAAATTTCATTTGCACATAGCTTTTTTACCTGATTATTCTTATCTATGGCAATCGCAGCCACTTTCTTCTCCACAGTCGGAGTCCCAAAACCTGTCACCACTACAATACCATTATCCGTCTCGACCACAAAGAAATTATCGAGATGCACGTTTTCCATACCCAAGTCTGCGCTTGCAACTGCATACGCCGCCTCATAGCCCTCCGTTATATCGCCTGCCAGCTCCGTGTTTCCGTCCGCGTCACGGCAATATACATAGTACCCCGATTTTTCAACAGCCTGGTCGTATGTCTGCACCAGAATATACAGCTTATCTTCCAGACTGTAAATATCCTGTATATATAAATTTAAAAGGGCATCAGGTGTAATGTCCTCTGAAATATCTACTATATTCAAATCGCTCTCATACAGCCAGCCATAGTTCTTCTTTAGCTGTGCATCGGCGCCGTTGAGCGCATCATAGTCAAGCCTGTATATCCTGTTCTCAAAGCCTGCCGTCAACCCTTCCGACATATCCAGAACCACATAATATATTCCGCTCTGTGACTGGCTCATGGAATGCACGTTCTGTTCTTCACCTAAATTAATCTCATATTTGACAGCCGAATATACATTCACATCGTCGGCGGCATGTGCATATATGCCGTCGGAATTCTGACCATCAGTTTCACCACTGTCCTCAGCTTTAGCGCAGGCGGACACAAAAACCAGCATAAGCATTAATATTGTAAGCAGACCTAATTTTCTTTGTGTTTTCATTCAGGTAATTCTCCCCCCTCTATATATTTTCAACCAAATAGAACCGTCCCTAAAATATTCCAAAATACTCCGAGCATTAATGATAAACTCAATTTACCATCAATCCCCGGAGTATCCCACCAGCCTGACTCTATTTACTGCCAATACTCTTCATTGTTGCAAATCGTGTGGTCTCTAATTACCTTTGTTCTATAACCTCCGGTTGAAATACTCTGCCATGCACCACATGCACATCTGAACCTATATATCTCATGCTGTTCAATAATCTGACATGAGCCATATTCCTTAACACCTGTTATAGGGTTAATTCCCACAAGAACATCATGTGTGTATATGTTTTCATAATCCTCCCCATAGTATTCTAATGAAAGATATTCATGTACATGTGAAGCCCTGCTATTGACATTTGCATTGATATTAACATCTGCCTTAACCTGCGTAACACTGCCGAGTATTACCAACGCTGTCATAAAAGTTGTTATAATTCCTTTGTGCATTGTAAAGCCTCCTTTTTAATTGTAAAAATTGTTTAGTTTAGCAAAATACCTTACTCCTGAAAACATGTTTTCTTTTAACTACTTATAAGTCACGTCTGACTATGTTTACATTATACACTATAACTCGCTCTGAAGCGACTTTAATTTTTGTCCAATCAGCAAAACATACAAAAGTTAAAGTCGCTTTTTACTATTTATGTATTAAAATATACAATATACCACCTATAACTCTCATTCTACGAAAGGATATCATATGAAAAAATATACCAGATTTTTTTTAATCTCATTTATTGCGGCAGTATTTTTAATTAAATGTACTCCATTATATAATATACCTCATATTGTTGATATTGAAGTGTATTGTGATAAAGATACAATTAATGATTACACATAAATTTTTTTAAACTTTGCCTTAAAAAAATTTATGTCCCGTATATTTTCCTCCCATGTACTTAATATGATGCAGGCTTCCAGACATTTTCTGCCTTCGTCAATGTCTGCATCATATCCATTCTTTTCTCCGTTGTTCCACCAAATATTGTACATATTACTTGTAACGATATTTCTTCTTCTCAGCTTCAGCATGTCGATAATGTTTGCTTTAGCGATATCACTCGATTTGTCATACGCGCCCATACTTCCGTATACACTAATTACATAATCCAATATAAGTGCATATCTGTTTACATGATTATACATTCGCGTACATTGAAAATCTTCGTTCCTATCGCCTTCAAAATTCCGCTCATAATTGATGCAGATATTATGTAATAATTCCGTATTATTGCAGTCTATTTTAATAGATAATATATTATATAAACATATCAGTTCATCGCCCGTCAAAAAAATATCCCCACATAACTTTTTACTATTTTCCGAATCCAAAATAGCTGAAATATCCACCGTTTTTTTCAATAATTTTTTTAGCCCCTGTGCATACTCCTGATTTGTAATCAAGCCGCTCTCCCGTTTTGTACACAGTTCAATTCTTTTGACAAATCTTTCATTTTGAATATAGGTCATATCCAAACTATCGGCAAGCTGCCTATTCGCTTTTTCCACAGCTTCACGCTCACCACCTGCTGACAGCTTTCTTATCACTCTCATATTCATTCTATCACTATACGACTCGCTTGCTATATCCGACCTGACAAGCTGTGTCCCCATTCCGAGCTTGTCAAACATGATGCGGACTGTGTGAAGATGCGGATTTCGCCTTTTATTTATAAAGCTGTACAAAGTCGCCTCGGCACACAAATCCCTGCACAATTCCTTCTTGGACATTGACATCATGCGCCGCCTCACATCAAGCACCGTCGCAGCATCGTAGACCTCCGTCTCGATGTATAAATACGCATCATTTACCGTGGCAATGTCCATTCCGAATTTACTGTACAGATATTCCAACGCCCATCTCAGCCTGTCGGCTTGTCCCGTGTACTTCTCCCTCAGCACAAGCAGTTCCCATGCATAGTTCAGTCTCAGTCCGGTGCCTAACATTTTTATCGCATCATCACACAATTTCACAAGTTCATGTATGATGACAGCTTTGGCACGGCAGTTTCCTGACTCTTCATTATACTCCTTTGCATTTTCTATCTTTGCATTATCTGTCATCTTCAAATTATACAAGATACCATTGTACAGGGTACAAAGACAATAAACCGCTTTGGGATATATGCTCACCACGGCTATTTTCTCATTGAATTCCTGCGGAATATATTTCACAAAGCTCATGCAAAGCTTTATTGCCAAAGAAATATCGTCCCGTGCAATGCACATTGCATAATCAAGTATAAGCGCTATCTCCTGACACCCCAGTCTTTTAGTCGTTGTATAGATGTCATCGAAATCGCAGGAATAAATTTTTTCATCTGATACATTATTATCTATAGCATCAATGATTTTATCAAAATCCCGCACTGTAAGCTGCACGGCTTCACGAAGCATTTCCGCGTCAATATACTCCCTATCACTATTATCTTTATCACCTATTTTTTTATCGCTTATTTTTTTGTTACTTATTTTTTTATAATTGCTTTCTTTATTGATGCCTTTTTTATCACCACTTTCTTCATTGATGCTTTCTTTATTATTGTTTTTTTTATTGCAATATTCTTTTTCAATACTATTGCGATATGCCGCATTTTTCATGGCTTGTATTTTCATAAAATACATAAACTGCCTTGGTAGCCTGCCCTCCGTCTCGTCCTTTACATTGTACATGGCGTCGCTTTTGTCTATAACCGGAACCTTGCCCTCAAGCAAGGCACGCACTATCTTCTGCCTTTCCTCCCACAGCCTATATTCATCGGGCAGCAGATAGTATTCATAGTCATAGTCGGAGCCGCCCATTCTGTCCAATATCCTGTCCATCATTAGCTTTGACAGCGACAACTGCTGATTCATATATTTGTATAGTATGTCGGTATCAATCAAGCCCTCGCAGACATCTTTTACTGAGATATCGGTGTACTTCAAACGGCTGCTCATATATCCAAAAAAATCATCTTGCATTATACTCACCTTTAATCTTTCAGTAAATTAAATGTGCTAAAACAAGCGTATCCACCATGCGGCGCTCCCCACTCGTCACAGCTAAAACCTCTAATATTCCACACCCCATATATCACGCCATATCTGCATCTGCTCATCGGTGAGGAGATTATAATACTTCTCAATAAATTCCGTATAGTCCATCTCCATACCCATTTTGTCCTCATAGGCAGCCTTCGCCCACCCGAGCTGCTCCTCTGACAGCTCAAGCTTATCCGCACCGCCAAAATATTTATCCGATATCTTATCCGACAGCACGGTTCCGTCAACATCAATAAAATAATTCTGCACAAGACATCTTATATTCTTGTCATTCATATCCTCAACCTTGACCTGCTGTGCCACCTGTCTCGGGTCATTCTCATTAAAATTAAGGACTTTCATGCCATCAGCGGTAAGATTTGTTCCGTTCTTGGCACAAAGATACATACTTATCTTCATGTTCCGTGGACAATCCGGCTTCTCTGCCAGTGATGAGAGCACCTCCTCTGTGAGACCTTCATATTCATCGAGAACTCTCACATGCTTATTCTCGTCAAAATAGTCTGCATACTCCGGGTCAGTCACCACATAGCTGTACATTGCGTAGCCGTCCCTTGTTATCATGTTCGATGTGTACATGCTGCCTACAAGGTCAACCCTGTCCGTCTTTGTCATAAACTCGTAGGCATGATACTGCTGCTGTTCAGATGCGTTCTCCTTTTCTTTTCCATTGCAGCCGCACAAAACTGCCGCAGATACGATAAGTGCACCTAAAACTATTTTTTTGATTGACATATGCTTACCTCCTGTCTTTTGTGTAATACCTGACAACTTTTACACATTACATTTTACGACACTCGACGTATTTTGTCAATTTGTGCATATGGAATATTTTTTTTAATATTTACAGCTTTTAATCATTATATCTAAATGTACCACTGCAAACAAATCAGGCAGCTTTGTCATCATATTTTACAGTCCGTTGTCAACGTCAATATTTTCCATGCAGCACCCGTTCTCATCAAACGTGAAATCAAAAATACAATCCCAATACGTCCCCGCAGCACTCAGACTGTACCAATGATAGCACAGCCTCTTTTCGGTAATCACATTCTCAAACATTTCAATTCCGGCGTCATCTCTCCTGAGTTTGAATAAATCCAAATCCAATTCGCCGTCCACATCAGAAAAGATTTTTTCCATTCCCACACTTGTGAAGCTGTCATTGACCGCCTCTTTGAGCTGTGCTGCATACTCCTCATACAGATAAGAGCTGAAAATATTTGAGGCATCAGTACAGTAATACGGTGACAAATCCCTCTCATTTTTAAAATCATACACAAAATACAGACTAAGTTCCCTGTCGTGCGCCTCCAGAATAAACTCCTCGCTACCGTCTCCAGTCATATCGACAAGCCCTATGCTCATTCCGACTCCGCCGCCAAAATGCTGTATCGCCCACGAAACCTCGCTTGTCTTACCATCGTGCTCAATAGCAAGCTTATTTTCAGCCTTTTCGTATACGAGACTGACGTCACCGACAGTGTACACCTCGTCCCAGCTATTTGTGCCCTTGTTGTATCTGTAGCCGGAACTGTGTTCGGTATCCTGCCCTGTCATTCCGCCAATCAGCGGACAGGTGAGTTCCTCTGTCGGCTTGTCGGGAATTTCCGCCCTGCCGCACGCCGTCACCATAATCGCGAGTGTCACCGCTCCGGATGTAAATGCTGCTCTTTTCATACTTTGCAACCTCCTTCATGTAGTAAAGTGTCTTATTAATAATTGTTTCTCATTGAATACAGCATCCAATAGCTTCGACTTTACCGCTTAAAAGCTTGATGCATGAAATAAGGCGGTAAAATTCTGTTATTTTAAAGGAAATGTCCTTGTAATTACCGCTTATATGGTTAATAGAACTTTTTAGGCGGTATAATATCGGAATATCCAGTGCAAAAACGCCGGTTAATGAAAAAATATACCGCCTGCAAAGACAATAAAATCAATCAGGCGGTATCGTCCGATGATATCGTGGACAAATGGATTTTTTTTACCGCTGACATGTGAAAATATAACAATCAGGCGGTAGTATCACAAAATCCCACAATCTCCGATAACATGTGCCAAGTTTCGCAATCAACTGATGCCTTTATTTTTTTGACTTTAACACTTCTATCCAATATAATAACACGCAATTTACAGATTGAGGTTACAAAATTCTTACATTTTGTTACAAAAATATTAAGTTTTGTTACGGGATTGTTACGAATATTTCGGGATTGTTACAGAGGACGAAAATACGCCGAACTAAAAAGACGAAACACGCAAAAGCTTCAAAATAACGCAAAAACAGCCTCACGCCATGCGGTAAAATACTTTAATGCCCGGCGTGCGGCTGCTTATTTTAATTTCATATAGAGATTAACAAATAACCCTTCCCCAATATTATATTAAGCTGTTTTAACAATAGAACTTTATATCATCTGTTATAAAGGCATGCTTCCATTTTGCACATATAAGAAAAAACTGTAAACCGTGTACCCACTCACCATAAATAACTTAGGCAATATGAATACCTCCATTCTTAGCATACTTATACAACAAATGTGCATTGCTGTGCAGGAGTTCTTCAAACATGGCTATTTCCTCATCAGAATACCCTTCCCGTTCCGTCCATTTGTAATCAGGCAGTTCACATCTGGCAGAGTCAAACCCATCTTCCGTCGGTCTCTCAAAATTTACAATGATTTTACTCTTTCCGTCCTCATCAATTATCTGAGAATGGACTATTTCCGTGTCGTCTGCCAATGTCATATATGGGTACATCATCTTAACTCACCTCACTCGCATACAATGTTTAAATTTTCTACATTATAACATTATTCCAAACCATTGTCATGCATATGTAATGTATTTTCACACTATATCCTATCCAATCGCTTCCTTCATGCTCCTCACATACTCCCCGACATGCTTCGGTGCGTCCTTGCCATACTGCGCGACAATTTTTACGATGGCGCTGCCGACGATCACTCCGTCAGACACTGCTGCCATCTGCGCCGCCTGCTCAGGCGTGGATATTCCGAAGCCGACCGCACATGGGACGTCCGTATTAGCCTTAATCATCTTCACAATCTCGCCGATGTTCGTGGTTATCTCAGAGCGCACGCCCGTCACGCCGAGCGATGACACAAGGTATATAAAACCGTCAGCCTCGCGCGCAATCATCGCAGCGCGCTCATGTGAGGTCGGTGCTATGAGTGAGATGAGGTCAACGTCATATTTTTTGCAAATCGGGAGAAACTCGTTCTTCTCCTCGTAAGGGATATCAGGCAGGATTAGTCCGTCAATTCCTATCTCCTTGCAGATTGAGATAAACTTCTCACTTCCATAGGAGAATACGACGTTTGCATAGGTCATAAACACCATAGGGGTGTCCACTTCTTTTCTTATCTCCCTGACAAAATCAAAAATCTTGTCGGTTGTTACTCCGCCCGCAAGCGCGCGTATGTTAGCCTCCTGAATGACAGGTCCCTCAGCCGTTGGGTCGGAAAAAGGTATTCCAAGCTCTATTATGTCCGCCCCGTTTGCGCTCATCTGCCTGACTATATCCGCTGTCGTCTCAAGGTCAGGGTCTCCGCAGGTTATAAATGGTATAAATGCCTTTCCGTTTTTAAATGCCTCCTTCAATCTACTCATTGATATCCTCCCCTCTGTAGCGCGCAATCGCTGCACAATCCTTGTCTCCTCTGCCCGAAATCGTGATAACTATTATCTTGTCCTTGTCCATCGTCGGTGCAAGCTTCTTTGCGTAAGCGACCGCATGTGCCGACTCGATGGCAGGAATAATTCCCTCCATCTTTGAAAGGTACTCAAACGCGTCAACCGCCTCGTCGTCCGTGACAGGTACATACTCGGCTCTTCCGATATCGTGAAGATATGCGTGCTCAGGTCCTATTCCCGGATAGTCAAGCCCGGCTGATATGGAGTAAACCGGGGCAATCTGACCATATTTGTCCTGGCAGAAATAGGACTTCATTCCGTGGAAAATTCCCTCTCTTCCGGTGTTTACCGTCGCCGCCGTCTCAAAGGTGTCAATTCCCCTTCCCGCAGCCTCACAGCCTATGAGCCTTACACTCTTGTCGTTTATGAAATTATAAAATGTTCCGATTGCATTTGAACCGCCGCCGACACAGGCTATGACAGCGTCAGGAAGCTTTCCCTCCTTCTCGAAAAGCTGCTCCTTAATCTCCTTGGAGATGACAGCCTGAAAATCGCGGACAATCGTAGGGAACGGGTGCGGTCCCATAACCGAGCCAAGACAGTAGTGCGTGTCGTCAATCCTGTTCGTCCACTCGCGCATCGCCTCCGATACTGCATCCTTTAATGTGGCTGTTCCCGATTTTACCGGAATGACCTCAGCCCCGAGAAGTCTCATTCTGTATACGTTTAACGCCTGTCTCTTGGTGTCCTCCTCGCCCATGAACACAACACATTCCATTCCCATGAGCGCTGCCGCCGTCGCAGTCGCCACACCGTGCTGGCCTGCTCCCGTCTCAGCGATGAGTCTTGTCTTTCCCATCTTTTTTGCAAGAAGTGCCTGACCGAGCACATTGTTAATCTTGTGCGCGCCCGTGTGGTTTAAATCCTCTCTCTTTAAGTAAATCTTAGCTCCGCCTAAATCCTCCGTCATCTTCTTTGCAAAATAGAGGCGGCTCGGGCGGTTCGCATACTCATTCAAAAGAGTGTTGAGCTCCTTGTTAAATTCAGGGTCGTCCTTATAATGATTGTAAGCCTTCTCAAGCTCTATAACCGCATTTATAAGCGTCTCGGGAATGTACTGACCACCGTGCTGTCCGAACCTTCCGTTTCCTGTGCTTCCTGTGTAGAAGCTGTCATTTGCGTTTGCCATGTGTACTCTCCTTTAAAAAAATTAAGTATCGTGATGTAAAACAGACTTATTTATTGTATAAATGCATAATGTTCCAAATACTATATTTATTCGTAACGTCCGCAAGCCTGCATAAACTCCCGCATCTTCCCAAAATCCTTATATCCGTCGGTCTCCACTCCGGAGCTTATGTCGACAGCGTAGGGGCGAAGGGTGTTTATTGCCTGCGCCACATTGTCAGTGTTTATTCCTCCTGCCAGAAAGAAGGGTCTGTCAATCTCCGAAATCAACTGCCAGTCGAAGGTCTGACCTGTGCCACAGCCGTTGTCGAGGAGAATGAAATCCGACGGGAACGCTTTGGCTCTCTTTATGTCCTCCACATTCCTTATCTTGAATGCCTTGATAACCGTGGCATCCGTCATGGCTCTTATCTGCCTCAGATATGCCTCGTCCTCATGCCCGTGGAGCTGTATCACCTTTATTATGCCATCATCTGCAAGCTGTGCCGCTCTCTGCGGCTCCTCGTCCACAAAAACACCGACCGGCGTTATCTCCTTATCAAGCCCTGCCGTGAGCATTGCCGCCTGCTCACCGGTGACATATCTCCTGCTCTTCTGCCAGAAAACATATCCGATATAGTCGGGCTTCAGTCTGTTGGCGTACTCTGCATCGCACTCCCGCCTCAGACCGCATATCTTTATTTTTGCCAAGCGCTCACCTTCCTCCATTATCCTGATATTCATTGATTGCAAAATCGTGACCGGCGGTAATATGGCAAAATTGTGCACCTTCCGCTTTTCACAATCCCCTCAGCTTTGCCAGCATACCGCGCTTATCCTTAGACAGCATCATCGTCTCTCCGATTAGTACTCCGTTGACCGACGCGGCGCGGAGCACATCTATATCCTCCGCCGTCTTAATGCCGCTCTCCGCCACGAACATCACATCCTTCGGGACTAGCCTTCTAAGTCTCTCGCTGTTGTGCACATCAACGGTGAAATCCTTGAGATTTCTGTTGTTCACACCGATTATCCTCGCCCCGGCGTCGAGCGCCTCCTCAATCTCATGCTCGTCGTGTGCCTCGACAAGCGCCGACAGTCCCAAGCTGTCCGCAATCTCTATGTACTCCCTAAGTCTTGTCTTTTCCGTTATCGCACAGATGAGCAGAACCGCCGAAGCTCCGAGCGTTTTCGCCTCATATATCATGTACCCGTCAACCGTGAAATCCTTTCTCAGGCACGGAATATTGACATTCTGTGCTATCTCACAAAGATAATCGTTGCTTCCGAGAAACCACTTAGGCTCGGTGAGCACCGATATCGCCCCCGCACCTGCCGCCTCATACTCTTTTGCTATCTCAAGATACGGAAAATCCGGTGCGATAAGTCCCTTTGACGGCGATGCCTTTTTGCACTCGCATATAAATGTGATATCAGGGCGGGCAAGCTCCTTCTCAAAACTGAATTTTTCATTTAAAACATTCTTTAAAGCAGTATCTCGTTCCCCTGATTTTTTTCCGGCATATTGTGCATTACAAATCTGCTCTGCAAGCCGTCTCATATCCGATATGGAAATATTCTTTTCTGCCTGCTCCACGCGGTGGCGGGCATAGTCTGCTATGGTATCAAGTATCGTGCTCATACTTCCTGTGACGCTTTCTTTAATTCGTTTAATTTCTCAAGTGCCGCACCCGAGTCGATTAACTCCCCGGCGAGCTTCACGCCGTCTGCGAGTGTTGCCGTCTTTCCTGCAGCAAAAAGTCCTGCGCCCGCGTTGAGCTGCACGATTTCTCTCTTGGCTCCCCTGATGCTTCCGTCAAGTATTCCCTCCGTAATCTTCGCGTTCTCCTGCGGTGTGCCTCCGACAATCTCGGACTTGTCTGCCGTCTTAAATCCGAAATCCTCCGGCTTAATCATGTAGGTTCTGTATCTTCCGTTCTCGAAATCGCAGACCTTTGTCGGTGCGCTTATGGAAATCTCATCGAGCTTATCCATGCCGTACACGACAACACCCTTCTTTACGCCGAGCTCCATGAGCACCTGTGCGAGCGGCTCGACAAGCGACTCATCGTACACGCCTAACACCTGAAATGTCGGGTGAGCCGGGTTGGTGAGCGGTCCGAGTATGTTGAACACGGTTCTTATTCCGAGCTCCTTTCTTATAGCCCCGACGTACTTCATCGAGGTGTGGTATTTCTGTGCAAATAAGAAGCATATTCCGACTGTGTCGAGCAGCTTTCTGCACTGTTCAGGCTCAAGGTTTATGTTCACACCGAGGGCTTCGAGGCAGTCCGCCGTTCCGCTCTTAGAAGAAGCCGCTCGGTTTCCGTGCTTGGCCACCTTAATTCCTGCTGCCGCTATGACCATGGCTGCCGTTGTGGAAATATTGAAGCTGTGGGCGCCATCACCGCCTGTTCCAACTATCTCAAGCACATCGCCGTCATGCTCAACCTTAACCGCGTGCTCTCTCATGGCTGCGGCACAGCCTGAAATCTCGTCTATCGTCTCAGACTTCGTGCTCTTTGTGGACAGCGCCGCAAGAAAAGCCGCATTCTGTGTCTGTGTCGTCTCCCCGCTCATAATCTCGTTCATTACCTGATATGCCTCGTCGTAGGTCAGATCTCCCTTCTGGACAATCTTTACAATGGCTTCCTTAATCATAATTATTTCCTCGCTTTCTACAAATTTTTTTATAGAGTTCAAATATGTCTTTGATTTTTCGTCTCAAAATTTTTTATGATTTCCACTCCGATAATCTGTCAAATTGCTTATCCCCGTTCAGATGTATGTTTTCAATCTCTGCCAGCCAATCCTATGAAATTCGCAAGCATCTGTTTTCCCTCCGGTGTCATAATCGACTCCGGGTGAAACTGCACGCCGTAAACCGGATATTCCCTGTGCTTCACCGCCATTATCTCTCCGTCCGCCGTGCGCGCGGTGACAATCAGGCAGTCCGGCATCGTGTCCTCGACCGCGGCAAGCGAATGGTATCTCGCCACCGGTGTTGTCGGTGAACAGCCCTTAAACAGCTCACATTCCGTATCTAACTTCGTGTCCGACTGTTTCCCATGCATCAGTTCCTTCGCGTATGACACCGTTGCACCGTATGTCATGCATATCGCCTGATGTCCGAGACAGACACCGAGTATCGGGATTCTGCTCCCAAGCTTTTTTATCACCTCCGGGCACACACCCGAGTCCTCAGGTCTGCCAGGTCCCGGAGAAATGATGATTCCGTCGGGGTTTAATTTCTCTATCTCGTCAACCGTCATCGCATCGTTTCTTATAACCTTGATGCCGGGCTCAATGCTGCCGGCAAGCTGATATAAGTTATACGAGAAGCTGTCATAATTGTCTATCAGTAAAATCATATTTCCTGTTTCACCCTCCTTGCTCTATATTTACACCCCTGCATACTGCAAGCATAGCTTGCAGTACTGCCACCAATAAGTTGTTTGAAAGTTTCACTTTCAAACTTACACCGTTGATTACAAAACCCTGTATGTCAAAACCTATGTTATCCGTTTTCAAATCCGGGCTTCACTTCACAAGCCCTCGCCGTCTCATCGCGATTAGCTTCACTCCGCAAGCTTCGCCGCCTCCTCAAGAGCCTTCACGACCGCCGCCGCCTTGTTTATGCACTCCTGATACTCCTTCTCCGGAACTGAGTCAGCCACAATTCCGGCTCCGCTTCTTACAAACACCTTGCCGTTTTTCTTGTAGGCAATTCGTATTGCGATACATGTGTCAAGATTTCCCGTGAAATCAATGTAGCCTATCGCGCCGCCGTATATACCCCTCTTGTTGTTTTCAAGGTCATTTATTATCCGGCAGGCGCGCAGCTTAGGCGCCCCCGAGAGTGTCCCGGCAGGAAGCACTGCATCTACCGCGTCGAGCGCGTCCCTGTCGTCCCTTATCTGCCCTCTCACCGTCGAACCGATGTGCATTACATGCGAATACTTTTCTATGCAATGATACTTCTCGACCTCGACCGTCCCGAACTTACTTATCTTACCCAAGTCATTCCTTCCAAGGTCTACGAGCATATTGTGCTCTGCAAGCTCCTTCGGGTCGGCTAACAGCTCCGCCTCCAGCCTGTTGTCCTCCTCCGGCGTCCTTCCCCTCGGTCTTGTGCCCGCGAGCGGAAATGTGTGGAGCACTCCGTTCTCAAGCTTTACAAGCGTCTCCGGCGATGCCCCCGCGACCTCGACGTCTGTTCCCGAAAAGTAGAACATGTACGGCGAAGGATTTAAGGTTCTCAAAACCCTGTAGGTATTTAAAAGGCTTCCCTCATACTCAGCCTCGAGGCGGTTTGACAAAACTATCTGGAAAATATCGCCCTCGAATATGTGGTGCTTTGCCTTCTCCACCATCTCGCAGTACTCCTCTTTGGAAAAAAGCGGCTTAATCTCACTCGTCAGGTGACCGCCTATGTCCTTTGCCGGCTCACCGTGTCTTATCAGCTCCTCCATGCGTTCAAGCTCTGCCACCGCCTCATTGTATCCTGTTTCAACGTCCTTCACCGGAACATTTGCTATGAGAATTATCTTGCTTTTCAGATTGTCAAAAGCAATCACCTTGTCAAACAGCATCAGGTCGACATCCTTGAACCCTTCCGTGTCCTTCGCGTCAAGCCGCAGCGTCGGCTCCGAATATTTGAGGTAATCATACGAGAAATATCCGACAAGCCCTCCCGTAAATGAAGGCATTCCGTCAATCACCGGACTCTTGTACCTTGAAAGCACTTCCCTTATGTGCCTATCCGGGTTGCCAGTCTCAAACTCCTCGTCTCCGACCCGCATCTTTCCGTTGCTGCACGTTATTATGAACTTAGGCTCAAAACCAAGAAATGAATAGCGGCCCCATCGCTCATTGTCCTCGACGCTCTCGAGCATATAGCAGTGTTCGGAAACCTTCATAAGGTTTCTTAAAACCTGCACCGGCGTCTTAATGTCCGACAAGAGCTCCGTGCAGATAGGCACGATGTCGTAGCCGCCCTCAGAGGCTATCTTCTTCACCTCTTCCAAAGAAATGTTTGTTTTCATGGTAATCTCCTTTCGTCCTTATGCTGTCCAAAGCTTCCTGAGTTTTCTGCAAACAAAAAGTCCCTGACAGAGAATTACTTCTCTGCCAAGGACGAATTTACGAATCCGCGGTACCACCTTGCTTCACAGCCATGCTGTGCACTTATCAGGATACAGTCATATCCCCGGCAACTGACGTATGCCTGCACGTCACGAAATACTCGGCAATATGTACATTCTGTTATGCTGCACACGATATAAGCCTTTGTTCCGTGCCCTCTGCGATCCACTTGATGACCTGTTTTCTACCCACTCTCAGCAACGCGGGCTCTCTGTAGGAGCATAATCACCTTTACCTTCGCTTCAACGGTTTAGTCTGTTAAATTTATAAAGAATATAGCACTCCTACAGCGGAATGTCAAGTGCGGATTTTAATATTTTTGAAGTATCAGTACCCGACTCCCCATATCTCATTCCAGACCTTCATCTGCCCGTCTGTCAGCGCATTATAATAATTTTCCATAAAATCATCAAAGGAACTCCATGACATATTGAGCTCATCTTCTGCCGCAAGCTTCGCCCACTCTAACTGCTCCTTGGACAAATCAAGCGCCTTTTTCCCGCCAAAATACTTTTCCGATATCTTATCCGACAGAATATTGCCCTCAGTATCGATAAAATAATTCTGCACCAGACAGCGTATGTTCTTGGCGTTCATATTCTTTACCTTGACCTTCTCTGCCACCTGCTTCGGGTCATTCTCATTAAAGTTAAGCACCTTCATGCCTTCCTGTGTGAGCGTTGTCCCCTGCTGTGCGTGCATATACATTACATTCAGCATGCATCTTGGCCTTGTATCCTGCGCCGATACTGTGGCAAGCACTTCCTCCAACAGCCCATTATATTCATCGAGTATGCTGATGTGATTTTTCTTGTCAAAATATCCGTCATATTTCTTATCCGTGACAACATACCGGTACGTCGCATAACCGTCCTTCGTAATTCTGTTCGAGGTATACATATCAGCCACAATCTCGACCTTCTCGCTTATCTTGGGAACCTCACAGCCGTCTAAATGCTTTCTCACCACACCATCTTCGTCCGCAGGACATGAACAGCTCTCCAGATATTTGTGGTGCATCTCTGTTGAAATCTCCGCATTTCCCGCGTTCTTCTTCGCACATCCCGAAAGGACAAGAACTGCCATGCATATGACCGGTAACAATAATCGTTTTCTCATTGTAGAGTCCCCCCTTTTTTGTAAAAAACATGCTATAACCAATCCGTTTCATCAACAGTCTAATTATAGCATGTATACTGCTCATTTACAAGCATTTTAAATATTTTATTCCATGAATATTGCAATTCCGTCCACAGTCTGTTTTCACACTATTCCACTCCCTTGAGCGTCTCCACAAGGTCAAGCTTCTTAATTCTTCCGGAGAACATGAAGCTTACAAGCATCGATACAATAAGCACAAGAATGGCTGATATTATATAATCAATCACAGGCACGGACAGACTATAATCGAAGTTCTCGCCGTTGCTGTTCATCATCGCGTTGAGCGAGATATTGCCAAGCGGCGTTCCGATAATTATTCCCACTATGGAGAGCCAGATATTCTGAACCGTGAGAAGGCGTCTTATCTGCGCTGACTGAAGTCCCATTACCTTGAGTGTTGCGAGCTCCTTCACACGCTCGTTGAAGGAGAGCGAGCCTGAATTGTAGAGCACAATTATTATCATAATTGCGGAGAATATCACCATCACATAGACGAGAATGTTGACAACCTCCATGCTCTTTTCAAACGCAGCAATCATGTCCGCCCTGCTATTCACGCTTGTCACATATTTAAGTGAAGCCGCATCAACAGCCTTGTCGTCATCGCTCATAAGAAGTAACTGTGTGTACTCTGCCCCGGCTGCCTCGTAGTCCTCGCGAAGATAGGCTATTCCCTGCGTCTCGCAGCTTCTGTAGATACTTCCGACCACCGCCTCGTGCCACTCATTTTTGCTGTAAAGATGCCAGTAAATCGTGTCGCCGACCTTGATACCCATGTCCTTAGCCAGCTTACGGCTGAGTCCGACCGTCCCCGGCACAAGCTGTGTGATATTATTGTCCACATCAAGCATATTGTAGAGCCCCTTGCCCTCAATAACCGTTATAGTCTCCTTCTTCTTTTCGGACGAGGAGGCATTTTTTACCTTGGATATCTCGACCGCATCCGTCATCACAAGCTCACCGCCGAGCTCATCTGCGAGAGCATCAGCCTCTGAAAGCTTCACGTCAGCCGACAGTTTCACCTGATATTTTGACGTATATATCTTGTTAAAATTAATATCACTCATAATGTCCACAAGCTGATTACAGCCGACACCGTAGAGCATCAGAAGCATGCCGAAAGCGGTTCCCACAACGCCCATGAAGGCACGAAGCTTCGCCCTCGATAAGTCCCTGAGATTGTACTGTGTATTAAATGATAATTTATCCCAGAAAGGAAGTTTCTCAAATATACAATTCCTGCCTTGCTTAGGTGCAGCCGGGCGCAGAGCCTCGGCAGGTTTAATCTTAAGCACCTTACGGCAGCTTAGGAAACATGAAAAGCTGCACACCGCTACAATGCCAACGGATATGACAAGGTACATAGGGTGAAATGCTGAATGTAAGCCCGGCACTATGTAATACTGCTCAAACATGCCAATCATCGCAGGTGCGCCGGCGCCAACGCCTGCTGCCAGCCCCACGATTACACCTAGCACCGAAACTATAAGGCTGTAGCTTATGTAGTGAAGTATGACCTTCCATCTCTTCATTCCCAGCGCGTTCATCGTACCTATCTGTGTTCGCTGCTTCTCTACAATTCTTCCCATCGAGGTTGCGATAACCAGCACAGCTATGCCGACAAAAATGACAACAAACACATACGCAAACGCCTGATGCTGCTCAAGCTCGCTGTCAAGTCTTGCAAGTCCCTGAACCGATTTGCGGTCTATAATCGCAGAATAGTCATAGTCCATCGCCTCAGCTATCTCGTCCTCGCGCGCGAGTGCGCCGCCGTCCTTCGTCCTTATGACCATCTGTGTGTACGGCATTATCTTTGCGAGCTTCTCGTCGCTCATATTGTCGGCAATCTGTAGAAGCATATCCTGCGTGATGTCATCCACGGTCATTCCGGCAGCCTTTAGCTGTTCAAGCTTCTCATCAAGAAGCTTTGTGTTCTCTGCCACTTTTTTTGCCGTAATCTTTCCGCTCTCAATAAGGTGCGTCACATAATCCCTTATAGGGAAAGCGTCATAGGACATGAACACGATTGCTATATTCTCAAGGTACATATCCGCATCGCCGTCCGCCTGCCTATACTCGTACTCAGGCGTCTCCACAAGTCCCTTAATTTTCTTAGTAAATGTAACGCCATTGTATTCGATGGTAAAATCATCACCTACATCAAGTCCTCTTCTCACGGCAAAGGCATTGGCAAGCCAGATTCCTTCCGTGTCGGAAGGGTTGAACTCATCGCCCTTTATGAGATACGGCGTATTCACAAGATTCTCTCTCTCGAGGAATACATCGACCTGAACTCCGGTAAAATCCGGAGTACTTCCCGTCACCGACATACGAAGCTGCGCCGCCTCCACAAAATCAAGTCCTCTTATGGTATCAAGCTGCTCCTGTGAGAAGCCCTCCCCGTACATCCAGAGGTCTGACAGCTTACAATCATCATGGTACTGCGCCCTTGCTATATTCTGTGAGAGCACATGTCCCTCCATCGTACAGAACATCGCGATTGCAAGCCCCGACAACAGAAAGATTGAAAAAAACAGTCCGAAATTGGTCTTAAATTCTCTGAGCATTTTGCGAAAAAGCATTACCACTCAACCTCCTTTACATCAAGAGGCTTTTCATTTATCGTTATCGCCTTTACTTTTCCATTCTTCATTCTGATAACCTTGTCGGCGCACTTGGCAATGTCGGAGTTATGTGTCACTATAATGACAGTCTTTTTCTCCTCCCTGCACAACCTCTGCAAAAGCTCAAGTACGATGATTCCGGTCTCCGAATCGAGCGCTCCTGTCGGCTCATCACCTAGAAGTATCTTAGGATTCTTTGCAAGTGCTCTCGCTATCGACACTCTCTGCTGTTCTCCCCCCGACATCTGCGCCGGGAACTTATTTCTGCACTTGGAGAGTCCTACCATATCAAGAAGCTTATCTGCATCCGCTGCATTTTTCACAATGCTCTTTGTAAGCGAAATATTCTCGTATGCTGTAAGGCTTGGGAGCAGATTGTAGAACTGGAATATAAAGCCTATCACCTCCGCCCTATAGGTTCCAAGCTGCCTGTCATTCATCCCGGAAATCTCTCTCCCGTCAACCGTCACCGTACCCTGCGTCGGCGTGTCCATGCCGCCGAGCATATTCAGAATGGTAGATTTTCCGGCTCCCGACTGCCCGAGTATGACCACGAACTCACCCTCATCTATCGTGAAGCTCACATGGTCTACCGCCATCTGCTCTCCCTCACCCTCGCCGTAGGTCTTTACCACATCCTTAAATTCTACCAGCATCTCTCTTCCTCCCATATTAAAACAATTTCTTAATCATACACGGGTCGTCAATTATCCCCGAAGCCGCCCATGTTGTCTTTTGTTAGATATGCTATATTTATGTTAGCTGTATTTTATTTTTGTTAGGCATATCTAACTCAGCAGCAAAATTATACTGCCACACCGATAAAAATTCAATACTTTTTTGATATGGCAGTATATTTATGTCGTTAAAAAAATTTGTAAAGCCTTTTACACTATGCGTTCACAAAATGCCCTCTCAGTTTTCCTGAAAGCTCATCAATATTCACTATTTCTTCCTTCATGGTGTCCACTGAATCATGCTGTCTGGCGATGCTTTCAATGATATTGCTTATCATTGCCGAATTTTCCTCCGTGGTCGCCATAAGTGTCTCTATCTCAGAATGAATATTGTCAAAACCTGTCTTTACCGAATCGATGACCTCATATTCCTCACCAACAACAGTTGACGCATCACTTGCAGCGGTTCTGATATTCTCAAACACATTCAACATATCATCCATTCTTGCGACCCCATCTGCGGCTGCTCCGGCACCATCATTAACTTTGCCTGATACCATATCCGTTGTCGCTGCAAGACCATGCAGAATATCCCTGATATTGTCGGCTGCTCCTGCACTCTGCTCTGAAAGAGTTCTTATCTCATCTGCTACAACCGCAAATCCCCTTCCATGCTCGCCTGCCCTCGCCGCCTCTATAGAAGCATTGAGTGAGAGGAGATTTGTCTGCGCCGCAATTGAATTAATCTCTCCAAGAATATCCGTAATTGTACTCATTTCCTTGTTCAATGTCTCTGTGGCACTCTTTGCGGAGCCAACCGTCTCATATATATCAATAAGGCTTTTCTTCACCTTCATCGCCTCATCGTGTCCTGCCGCAACCGCCTTATCTACCGCAGAAAAGCTCTCCTCAAGCTGCCCTGCAAGCTCATGGTTATGTTCGATTTTCTCAGTGGCATTCTTAACTTGTTCCGTCACAGCTATAGTAGCGTTTGCCGTACTTTCTATGACTGTCCCCATCTGCTCAGCCGCACTGTTAACCGTTCCTGCCTGTGCAGACAGCTCCTCTACACCATCTCTGCATTGAGAAATCGCAACATTTAAATTTCCCGCAATCTCCATCGCTACAGCACTGTTATTCTCCACCTCCGATAGCGTTTCCTCCGTCTTTTTAAGAAAAGTCCTTCCTCTTGCAGTTGCATTTACCAGCACAACAGCAACAAAAATAAAAATGACAACCTTCGTCAATGCACCGGCAAGCGAGCAGTCCTTTCCATCAATAATCTCCGGCATAAACAATGCACATATAAGTGCAATGCTTCCTGTCGGTATCAAATAATACAACACATACCTTCTGTCAAAATAAATCGTCGTCATGGCAAGAAATACATAATTTGCCAAAAATGTAACAGAATTTCCTCCACATGATGCTGCGTACACTATCGTGGAAAGAGACGGAATAAGCGTGATGCAGAGTGCTTTGGCAAGGTCATTCTTCACAAACTTCCAGCATACGACAACGGCAATACCCGCAGCCACAAGCACTGCTATATTCCTAAATCCCATGGCATTAAACCCAAATGCAACTATCGTCATGACCGATAACATTACAATTCCGGCAATGACAACAAACATGTTCTGTCTATGTAGTTTTTCCATAGATAATACAATCCTCCATACTTAAAATTCAAAACAATGTATTTTATCATAGCACTATCTACAATTCAAGTCTCATATTTCATGACAGTGTATTTATACAAATATATAATTCAGTCATACCTCGCCATCACGTTCGCTGCCTGTCTGCCTGCCTTGGTGTATGCCCTCTGATGATAATGAAAGGTATCCTTCATATCGTCAATGCAGTCCGCAAACGTACCTGCAAATATAATATCCTCGTTCTTCCCGCACAGCTCAAGCTGCGCCCTGCGTATAAGCTCGTAGTCCTCATCCTGTCCTGACGGCACGACACCGTCAATTCTTTTCCTCGCTTCGGGGTGCTTGACATAATTGTAATGACCAATCTGAATCAGGAAGCATTTCTCAACACCATGCTTCTTCATTGTTTCAAATATATCATGGAAACCTGACTTATATTGCTCTTTTTGCGTATGTAAGTCCCCATCTGTCTCGCCCTGACACCACAGCATATATATGTGTTCTATTGGAATATTGTGTTCAGACGTATATGCTTTGGCAGCCTCAAGCCTGTCCACTGCATCGGGAAGCAGTCTCTCCTTCCACTGTGCAAGTGACGTTCCTCCCTCGGACGCCGACACGGCGATTATGCTCCTATCCGTAAGTCGGTGATATTCGTCAACGAATGCCGTCACCATTCCTCCGCTCTTCTTAGAACCGTCATCAACGCCGCCTGCCCTGTTCTCGTCCCTGCCAAACGGCTCAGATATTCTGTATAATCTATCCGGTGACGTCACCGCACGAAACTCATAGCCGGCATTCTCACTACAGACAACCGCACTCTCTGCCTCGCCCCTGCCTGCCATATTGGACTGACCCATAAACATCACTAAAACCATAATTGCAAACTATACCTCCGCACTACACAAGCACATTCACAGCCTGTCCCTGCGCTCCCGCCTGCGACATTGCCGATGCCGCAATCTCAAGGCTTCTCATCTGCCCTGACGCTGAGCTGAGCTCAAGTGAAGCTGCTGCTGATGATACTGCGCCGCATGCCGCATTTCCTGCTGAATATGTACCCGTTACACTATTTGCCGCTTTTTCATAATATTTAGTATCAGCGTCAAACAGCGCCTTATTCTCGTCCTGTCTGTGAGTTCTCTTTTTAAGGTTCTCAAGCCTTTTTGAGTTCCTAAGCCTCTCAGCCTCGCTCTCCGCCTTATTCTCAGCTCTCTTTCTGAGCCGCTCCTCCTCCTTGAGATTATTCACCTTCATATCTGCACATTCAACCATTCTCTTGGCATGTGCTATGGCATTCTCAAGCTCCGCGCTGTCATACTCTCCCGTCGCCTGCGCCCTCTTAAGCATCGCAAGCTTCGCCCGCGCACGGTTGAGAACCTGCGACGCGCCGACCGTCTTTTTCGCGCGCAGTATCTGCGATGAAATCTCCTTCGGATTGTAGGACAATGATTTTTTACCGTTTTTTGATTTGGAATTCAATGAGCTTCGCATACATGTGACATTCATCCCCGAAGCTGCAAGTCCCGACATACCTGCCTGTAAATTATTAACATCCATGTTTATCCCCCTGCATACTGCAGACATTCCTGCAGTACTGCCACTAATAGGTAGTTTGAAAGCTTCACCCTCAAACTACACCTTCCATAATATGTGACTCCATTCACAAATTATCTATGCTCTATATGGTCTTTATCGGCAGGATACGGATATTTTTTAGATTGGGGCATGCAAAATTATTCGTAAAACACCTGCAATATAAGTCTCTTCGCCGCCTCGGTGTCCACATTGAACTCCTCATATTTCTGACCATGAACCATCTCACCCTCAAGCTGGTAAAACCTAAGCTCTGACATCTGATAGCCTAAGAGCTCAGACGCGATATATGTCATCTCATCGACCGTAATATCCGTCACGACGTAATCTTTAACTATGTTATAGAGCTTTATCGGACAGCTTATATCCTTCTTCGTCTTTTCAAACACCTTTTCCATAAATGCTTTCAGGTACACCTTATCATTTTCAAGTCTTTTGCTTGCGGAGTTAAATTTGGTCGTATCGCGGAACCGCAGGAAAAAATATGCCTGCTCATCGTCTAACTCCACCGTCTGGCCCTCAACGAACCCCATCTCAGGAAAATCCGACGGTACAACCACCTCTATACCGCCGACAGCATTATTCAGGTATTTCACTGCCCCTATCTGCATAGAGACATAGGCATTAATCGGCAGGCCATAAAAAAGCTCCGACACGGCATCACGCGTGCGCGTGCAGCTAAGCTCCCTGCCGTCACCATATCCATGCTGTACACATATCTGCGCCCAACCCGTTTTTCTGTAGTTTCCCGCTCTGTCGCACATGTAAATGTTGGTCATGCTGTTTCTGTTGATTGCAATCACCGAAAGGCTCTTGTCATGCGGATTCATAACGAACAGAAACAGTGCGTCCGACTGCCCTCCCATCAAATAATCCGTGTTCTCGTCAACCTCCGGCACCTTCTCATCGCTGTCAATTCCCATGACAAGAAATGTTATGATGTCACTGTTATATTTGTAAATTTTTCCGTCGTATTCTATATCCGTTGCTTTATCATAAAAGCTCTCCGCATATACCTTAGCCACACCGGCACCCTTGTGCAGATTATTTTTACCTATTTCGCGGACAATATTAAATGCCATGCACACAGTAAAAATTATCCCCAGAAGCACCGCTGCAGGTACAACTGCCGAGCGCGATTTTTTTCTTTTTTTATTATCTGAGCTTTTACTATTTCTGTTCCCGATTCTGTTATTTGTGTTCCTTCTTGTCTTATTTTTCCTGTCCATAAATTGTCTCCGGTATTAATTATAACTTACTGTGTAGATTGAATATAGCCATTACAGAGAACTTAATCTCCGTAATGGCTGTGATTTGTAATTATTCAAACCTTTTGATTGTTTTCCAGACTATTTTCTTCTCTTACCAATGCATACTCCTGCCGCGCCGCATGCCATGAGCATCACGCCGACAAGTGCTGCCGCTGAGCCTGTACCCGCTCCCGTTGACGGTGCCACATAGCTTCCGCTCTCAGGCTCGGTTGATGCCGGCTCTGTTTCTGTCTGGCTCGGTGTGGTCTCAGGCTGTGTCCCGCTTGGTGTTGTCTCCGGGTTAGTCGTCTCAGGCTCGCTTGGGTTATTGCCCGGCTCTGTTGTACCAGGCTCGCTCTCACCCGGGTTCTCCGGCTCTGTTGTGCCAGGCTCGCTTGGAGTAACAATGTCCGCTGTCTTTACAAGAAGGTAGGACGAGAAATGTGTCACGGTAAATGTAACTTCTCCGTTTTCAACCTTCACTGTCTGTCCCATATCCTCTGCTTTTCCTGTTGCCTCGTTATAGTAGAAAAGCTTTAACTCTGTTCCGTTGTCGTAGTTAGGATATACAGTGACCTCAAGCTCTCCGTTGAGTTCTCCCGAATGTTCAAAATTGCAGAGGAAAAGTGAGTCAGCACCTGTTACATTCAACTGCTCCTTAACCTTATCCGTAACTTCATTCTTCTCGCCGCAGGTCACGTCAAGCTTGAAGTTGGCATCAGGTGCCTTTGTGAATTTACTTCCGTTGAAGGTGTACTTTACAACAGGATTTCCGTCAGCTCCCTTGACCTCAAATATGAGTTCTGTGCCATTTGCGATTGCGTCAGCGATAACATCCGTTGAGACATCACTTCCACTTCCTGCCTCTACTTCCTCATATGCGCCGATGACATTGAAGTTTATATTATGCGCCTTGGCAAACTCCTCAGCGTATGAGTTGGCATATCCATTTATACATTCAATACCATAAGCATACGCAAACGAAGAAAAATCTATGTAATTCACGCCTGCCGGGATTGTCACACTCAAACGGATAGTGGAATCATGGTAAAATGTATATGGCTCTATTCTCTTTACATTCTTTGGAATACTCAAGCTCGAAAGACTGTAGCACTCGCAAAATGCATATCTTCCGATTTCAGTAATACTGTCAGGCAGGTCTATCTTTTCAAGATAAATGCACTTATAAAAAGCCCCACCGCCTATCTTTACGATGCTGTCTGGAAGTTTAACGCTTACTATTTTACTATTATTCTTGTAAAACGCATAATTTCCTATTCCGGTTACCACTCTGCCATCAATGGCAGCAGGTACCTCAACCTCCGTAGCGCTTCCATTGTAGCTCACTATAGTGACAGTGCCATCTTTATTAATTCTATATGTATAGTCTCCCGATACAGGATAGTCATAGTCAAGACAATAGAATCTTGTATAATCTCCATTGTTGACTACCTCTTCAACCACACTGTCCTTATATCCATATATAGGAGTCTGCACTGTCTGAAATGGCTGACCCTCCACTTCTACAAGTGACTTAGGCACAACTATTTTGGAAAATGTACACCAGCTTATTGCCGCATTCTCAATCTTCTTAATTCCTTCCGGAATTTCAAGTGCGTAGCCGCCAAATGTACGATTCTTTATTGCCCCTTCTCCTATAATTGTGACCTGTCTGCCATCAATTTCACTTGGAATCTGTGGCTTTGCATCATAGCTGCTTGGACTAAACTCAGTCAGCTTGACCGTTCCATCCTCATTGATGGTATATTTCCAGTCGCCGCTCTGCAGCTCACCGCTGCCGTTTCCATCGTCAGAGTTGTCCCCTGCGCTTGGGCTGTCTGAACCTATATTGTCCCCTGTGTTGTCCCCCGCACTTGGGCTGTCTGAACCCGTTCCAGAGTTATCCCCTGCGCTCGGACTGTCCGCCGCAAATACATTTGTTAATGTCTGCAATGCCGCAAAGCCGCTGAGTGAGAATACCATCACAAAGCTTAACAGCACCGCAATGTACTTAAAGTACTTTTTCATTTGACTGTTCCTCCCGGATATTTATATTTGTGAATACTAATTATGTTTATATTTCCATTAACAAATTAATTGTATTCACATAGATTGATTGTACCCCCC
>CAKRJT010000023.1 GCA_934351925.1 uncultured Lachnospiraceae bacterium | reverse complement strand
TCAAACCCTAAAAAACTGAATTTACTCTTCGGAATGGAATTTAAGTTTACAAGTGGAATTTAACTTTTCACTTAACCTAAATATTTATTTGACGCACGCCGTGCCTTGTATTATACTTGTACACAACGCCTCTGAACATGTCAATTTACGACGCAGCGACATTGAGGTTAATACAATTTGTGCCGCCAAAGAAAAGGCAGCGGAATGGAGATTAGTGTGAAAACTGTTATAAGATTTACTTCGACACAGAAGCCTGATGGCGACGAATACAAGAAGATAACCTACTGGAACCGATTTGTGAGGGTTAAGACCGAGACACTTATCATGGCATCGCTCGTGCTTGTGAGCATCTGCTGCGGGATATACAGACTGGTAAACGGAACTATGGACTCCTTCTGGGCGATACTCTGCATCGTATTTTTGTTCTATCCGGTGCTCATCATAACCCAGTTTAACGCGAGCATAAGATATCATCTCAAGCACCGTGACCCGGCTGAAACATCACCGTGCGAGTTCTGTATTATGGAAAATGGCATACTCATCGATGTGCCGGAGCACGATGTCCACAGCTTTATCCGATACGACGAATTCACCCATGTGTACACGAATGTCTTTGGGTTTTATATGATGTTCCAGAAAAGCAAGGTATTAGTTATGATACGACATAAGGATATTCCTGAGGGAAGGAAAGATGATTTCGAGGATATGATGGTCGCAGGTCTTAACACAGGCTGTAAGGTCAGCAGGTTCCTATAAGTTATACTGCATAATTGCCGAAGTAAAAATATTAACAATATAGACATATTTACAATACGGAATTATTCTCAATATAAAAATACATATACCAAAAAAACGGAAATGCATTATAAAATCAATGCATTTCCGTTTTATTTTTCGCTCATCTGTCTTTTTACCTGTGCCTTGAACAGGTTCCACTCATTCTCGTAATCGACAAAATATTTAGGACATTCCTTGCCGGTCACATCATAATGTCTTATGACATCCTTGTCAGGATCAAGTTCGTAAAGTATGCACAGATACGCAGTCAGCTTGACCATCGAGTCATAAGTCGCCTTATTGTAAGCACCCGTATCATCAGGGTGGCACGATTCTATGGCTATGGTGTCAGAGTTTCTCTCATTGGACGCGTAGGATATCTCATCGAGAGGAACACACTGGATAATCTCACCATCAAGCCCCACAATAAAATGGCTGCTCACCGATGCCTCACCGGTCTTACTTATATTCTCGAAGTAACTCCTGTTCTGTGCCGCCGTCGTCCCGGGATTTCCCACATAATGGATAACCACGGCATTGACCTTCTTTAACTCATTTCCCGGTCTTGAATACTCGTTGACCGGAAGCAGCTCCTCCGTTATGGTTCCCTTGAATTCCTCGGCCCATTTCGGAAGCTGTACCTCGGTCGGCAGCGTCACGAGTGACACAGCAGCTCTTGTGACCGTCCCCTGCTCGGACACCTGCGTCGCCTGAGCGTCCGATTCATTCCCGATTATATCGCTTTTCGCTATATATACCGTAATCAGGAGCCCCAGGGCTATCATAGACAGCCCCAGCACTCCTGATAAAATTAACATACCTTTTTTCATTCAGGTACCTCTTGAAGTTCGTTTATACCCTGATGTCAGTATAAGCTCTCCTACTGATCCACACTGTAGTTCGGAGCTTCCTTCGTGATATGGATATCATGTGGATGGCTCTCCTTGAGTGATGCAGCGGAAATCTTCACAAACTGACCATGCTCCTTGAGGTATGGAATTGTGGAAGCCCCGCAGTAGCCCATTCCTGAGCGGAGACCACCCATAAGCTGGAACACTGTATCCTCCAAAAGCCCCTTATAAGCAACTCTTCCCTCAACGCCTTCAGGAACAAGCTTCTTCGCGTCTGTCTGGAAATAACGATCCTTGCTTCCGTTCTCCATGGCTGCGATTGAACCCATGCCGCGGTATACCTTGTACTTACGACCCTGGAATAACTCGAAGTCTCCCGGAGCCTCGTCACAGCCTGCGAACATGCTTCCCATCATACATACATCAGCTCCGGCTGCGATAGCCTTGGTGATGTCTCCGGAGAACTTGATACCGCCGTCTGCAATAACAGGAATACCGTACTCCTTCGCAACCTCATACACATCCATAACTGCCGATATCTGAGGAACACCGATACCTGCAACAACTCTTGTTGTACATATAGAACCAGGTCCGATACCTACCTTGACAGCGTCAACACCAGCCTCGATAAGCGCCTTTGCTGCGGCACCTGTCGCGATATTTCCAGCGATTACCTGAAGGTCAGGATACTTCGCCTTAACCATCTTGAGTGTGTCAATGATGTTCTTGGAGTGACCGTGAGCTGAGTCAATAACTATGCAGTCAACCTTAGCCTCAACCAGTGCATCAACTCTCTCCATGATATTCTTGGTGATACCTACTGCGGCACCGCAGAGAAGTCTACCCTGCTCGTCCTTAGCAGATAAAGGATACTTAATCTGCTTCTCAATATCCTTGATTGTGATGAGTCCCTTTAAATTGAAATCGTCATCTACGATAGGAAGCTTCTCCTTGCGTGCCTTGGCAAGTATCTGCTTAGCTTCCTCAAGGGTTGTTCCCTCCTTAGCGGTTACAAGACCTTCGCTGGTCATGCACTCGCGTATCTTCTTGTCAAAATCCTGCTCGAACTTGAGGTCACGGTTAGTAATGATACCCACCAGCTTCCTGCCCTCAGTGATAGGAACGCCGGAGATACGGAACTTAGCCATAAGCTCGTCCGCATCGCGGAGTGTATGTTCAGGTGATAAATAAAATGGGTCAGTGATAACTCCATGTTCGGAGCGCTTAACCTTATCAACTTCCTCAGCCTGTGCCTCTATGGACATATTCTTGTGAATAATACCGATTCCACCCTGTCTTGCCATCGCAATAGCCATTCTGTGTTCGGTAACAGTATCCATACCGGCACTCATAATAGGAACATTCAGTTTAATCTTCTTTGTAAGATTTGTTGATAAATCTACCATATTCGGTGTCACTTCCGAATACTGTGGTACCAGCAGCACATCATCAAAGGTAATGCCCTCGCCAATAATCTTACCCATCTTAATTATCCTCGCTTTCTTATATTTTTATAAATTTGTATAATTTTATCAATATTAGCAAATCCACTTTCAAATGTCAACCATACTTTTGAAAAAACGTAAATTTCACAATAGTAAGTATGTAAATAATAAAATAATTACATACATTTAGTCGATATGGAGCTGTCTCGGAATGATGTCCCTCAATTCCTTTAACATTCTCTCATTAGGCTCAAGCACAAGCTTCACAAGCTCATTGTTGCTCAGGATAACCATGACATATTTCTTATTCTCCGGAATAAGTGAGGAGAAATCTACAACCTTGAGATTTCTGTTATCGTACTCCTTGATATATGAAGATCCCTCAGGGGCCATAACTTCTGTCTTGGTAAGATCATACTCGCCCATTCTCTTTCTCTTTGATTTCTTCATAATCTTGTCAATGTACATTGACTTCTCAACAAGAGCATACTCCCACTCCACGTCATTATTCTTAAAATAAAGATATGTGAGAAAAATAATGACTGCCACAGCCAGCACACCGATGTATGGTATCGGCAGCAGCGCACACGAGAGTACACATACAACAACGAGAAGTATCTGTATAATCTTGACATTCTGCGGTGTCTTTCTCTTTACTATCCATTCTGAAAAAAAATCGCCCATTACAACCTCCTAATATCCGTGCTTGTCCGCACGGCGTTATTAAATTGATTATACAACAAGCTAAGAGAAAATTCAAGGATTGCAATAGTTATAATTCTGTGAACAAAAACAAAACTATTTGAGAGTGATTGATGCTATGGCTTATGAATGTTCATTAAATAAATTCACATAAAGCAAAAGACCTTGAGAAATGTCTCAAGGTCTTAATCAGTGCAGTCGGCGGGACTTGAACCCGCACCCAAGCAATATGGACTAGATCCTTAGTCTAGCGCGTATGCCAATTCCGCCACGACTGCTCATTATGTGTTCCGCTGTGTCTGTGTTCCAGCGACAAGATGTATATTAGCACACCTTTTTAAGGATTGCAAGTACTTTTTTGAAATTTTTTTAATTTTTTTTAAAAAACATTCTTTTTCTACAAAAAGCACAATTCATGCTACCTCTCCTTCCATGCAAATCCGCGCGAATTGCGCCTCATGCCTGTTATTTTTCCCATATCCAAAACATTTTCAACTTATAACTTGACAAATCAAGTCTTTAAATGCTATTATATACAAGTGTTGTGAAACAATCTTATCTGTTTAAGAGATATTCCAACGATTATATATTTTGCAGTCGTGGCGAAATTGGCACACGCGCATGATTCAGGTTCATGTGGACTTACGTCCATGAGGGTTCAACTCCCTTCGACTGCACTGAAAACACATCATCGCTGATGTGTTTTTTGTTTTTTCAAAAAAACATATTTTTCGCTCAAATTGTGCTATATTTTACTCAAAGGTCATTTGTCTCATGGCTGAGGCTGCGCCTTGCGCGGGCAATTTGTCTCTGAGCGAAAACAAACTGCTTCTGACGTCAGCCTCTTCGCGATAAATCGCTCAGAAACGGAGATTATTATGGCAAATATTATCTATGATGCGAGAAAAATCAAACTTATGGAGGCTATAAAGGAGCTGTCAGACTTAGTCGGAAACAGCGACGAATGGTTCAACTCGTTCTGGTCGCTGGTCATGGAAAATGAGAATATTTACGACGAGCTGCTCTACTACATCGACCACCACGACCTGCTGTGCAGATACACGATTGAGAACTATTCCATCGTTGACCTGTTCGTGTGGCAGATGGCTAACTACAATCTCCTGCACGATGTCGGAAAAAATGATGCCTCCTGCTCCAAGGAGGCTATGGTACTCTTCGCCTTCGAAGCTATGGCGAAAATGGCAAAGGAGCCTGAAATATACAAGAAACGCATACAGTCCGATATGCGGCTTGATAAATAGGCTCCCTGATGTTCTTTATATACATGATGATGTTGAGGTCAAATAGGAAAAACTTTGCCATGTATAACGTGTTGTGTTTATGCATATCACGACTTTTGTAAGAAGCATAGTTGTTCTTAGGACTCTGCTCATAACCCAGCCAAAAGCAGCATGGAGGCTGCTTTAGAAGCAATGCATACATGGAGGTATGCTTTGCTTCGGTGGCGTATATTATATGAAACGTTTATCGGAATTCTTAGAACACCTTGCTTCGAGCAACGGAGCTGATATACATAAACACAACACGTTATACGTTCAAAACATAAATAAGTCTATTTGACCTCAACATCATCTTTATATTAAATTATCTCCAGCGCGGTGTCGGCATCGGCACCACAAAGTACAGCACCAGCGCTGCTACGAGAATGACTGCAATGACTGCTGCCACCGCAATATATATCTTTTTGCTGCTCCTTCTTTTGACAACCGGCTGCTCAAATTCGACATCTACCCCTATCGATATTCTGTCTATATAGTTTCTATCCCATAATTCGACACCTGCAGTCTCCCCTGCCTTCTTTGCTGCCGAGGAAAATGAGCTGTTCGTCATAAAGACCATCACGTCAACTCCAGGTTTCTTAGCTGCGCCTATGAACGCTTCCATGGTCGAACCACTTATGGCATCTATATCATAGCGGCACGCAAAGGCATATGTTCTGCCCTCCTTCTTTGCTGTTATCGCAACTATATTGTCGCCACCGTTCTTCTTCACTTCCTGATATCCGAGTGCCTCCAAAATTCTTATCATCATATCAACATAATTATTCTTGTCATGTATTATCATAGTACTCCCTTTCTTTTGCGCCGCCCTTTATCTTCTATCCTTATTATACACATTTCCGGCTCCATAACAACCTAAATTTTATTGACATTATGCTCAAAATATACTACACTATTTCTTATAAGTCAGTTGATTTTTCTGACATTAATAGAAGGAAGGTATTTTAATATGGCAGATGAAGCATTAACCAAAAAGTATTTAACATTACTCAAGAAGAAGAAATCAGAGACAATAAGAAAGAAGTATTTATGGTCAACCATCGAAGACCAGCTTGCAATATGCGAGGCATGTAAGCAGTACGCTAACGACGACTCAAGAAACCTTGTAATCATGCTCTTAGAGTCCCTTGACGAGGAAGTTGTTTTCGCAGCCGTAGACGCACTCGGGGAGATCGGAACAGATCACATCAAGGCAAGACTTCAGATTATGTATAATACAACAGCTAACGAGAAGCTCAAGGCAGAGGTTCACAAGACCCTTTCTAAAATAGGAAGCAGGAGCTAATCCGTTAAGCCTTGTTATAACGCTTTGCATTACTATGGGGGATAATAATGGATAACAATATATCAGGCAGCGTTACGACTTACACTGCAGGTGAGCGCCTAACTACCCGTGGTGAGGATGTCAACGAAGTTTTTATCATCCTCAAGGGAAAAATTAAGTGCATGACAACATATGGTACATATTATCTTGGTCCCGGTTCCGCAGCAGGTTTAACTGATTGTTATTACGGAATGTATATTTATAATTATTTTGCAGAGGAAGAGACCGTTGTGAAGAGATACACGGTCTCTTCCTCTGCAGATATTACCCGTGTGCTGAATGACCAGGCAGATAATATAAACATTTTTTTAATTATGCAGTCACGTCATATTGCTGACATTATCAAAACATATCTTGAACTTACATTTAAGTGCAGGGAATTGGATGACGAATATCGTCCTGATTCCCGCATACCCAGATGGGAGCTGGACAAATTTAACGCGCTCTCCTCAATTCCTAACAAAATTTCAATAGACTATTATAAGGCAAGCTCTGTTGTAACCATAGGTGCGATATACGACGGGCTGCGTTTTTTGTCGACAATCAATGATGCCTGCACACAGATGGCAGACCGGCTTGAAATTAACCTCGATTATATCGAACCTGAACCTGAGGACGATTTCATCATGGCAATCGAGGACACTCCTGCAGCACTCCTCACAACCGAGGATGACTTTGATGAGGAATTTGCGTGGTCACAGCTTGAGAAATCACTTCCACGCATTCTCTCCTACTCTGAGCTTGAACCCGAGGAGGCCGACCACTTTATGCGGCTTATGGAAACCTACAGGATTCCTGCACAGCAGACCTCACCGTCCGACGAGTCGAGACAGCTTCGACGTGAGATAGCCAAATTATTTTATAAAATATATTATCTTGTATTCACCAAGGCTGCGAACAGTCTCACTGCTCCTCCTATTATATCCATGTTTTTGAATTTCGGATATATGGACGAAAATCTCTTGTCCAGGGAGAATGTACTTGACCTGTACAAGCTATCGCTTGTGGTCGAAAGGGAATGTAACGGAAAAGGTGTCTACACGATATATTCGTGGCTCAGGGAAATCCTGTGGGGAGATAAGGAACCATCTAAAAACAATATGGATATGGACTATGCTGAGACAATCAACTCAAACAAACGCATGGGAAAAATCTCATCTACAGCCGCTGAGGCAGCTTTACATGACAACGATGCCAAGATCCGCTTCGAGATTGAGAATATGTTCACATCAGCAAACCGTGTTGTGCATGGAAGAAGCAGTAACTTCTGTCCTGTACTCACCGACAACGGTGTGACAAGAAATTTCAGTGCATTTATTACAACCTCCGAGAAGATTATATCCTCCATTGACGGTATCCGCAGAAAGGATTACTCTGCATTCTATCGCGAAATCATATACCAGAATAAGGAATGTGAAATTGACCGTGAGTTCATAATGTCGGAAGTACTTCCTAATATCATTCTGATGCCCGTTGTCGGGAATGAAGGTCTCATGTGGCAGGAGATTGAAGGAAGAAAGAAGGATTCGCCCGCCCGCTTCATACTCCCGATATTCCCTACTATCAATATCTCAAATATCCTCACCTGCGTGACCGGACGTTTCCGCTGGGAAATGTGCAAAAGAATACAGGGCGTATACTGGAACAATATATCTGAACCGTCATTGACCGCAGAATATTGCGACTATATTCAGTTTTATAAGAAAAACCGCGAGCTTCCCGAGGCAGTCAAGGATAAAATTAAGTCCACTCTCAAATCGTGCCGTAATAATTACCGTGAAGTATTTGTACGGGATTATGAGACGTGGATTCTCTACGAATCACTAGGTTCCTTCCGGCTGAACAAGATTGCGCGTCGAATACTCGCCACCTACTGTCCTTTCTCCAGAGAATTCCGTGATAACCTCAAAGAAAATCCTATGGTTAAGGATTTATTTTCCAGTGAAAACAAGCTGTTCACAGCAAAGCTCAAGCATCTTGACCTTGTCATATCACAGCTTGAGCGCAAAGGTGTTGAACCTCCGCAGGCGCTTCTTGATTTCAGGGATTTTCTTCATATGTAATGATATCAGGTTCAAAAGGTATTCTGCCCCTCATTTAATATCTTTCGGTGCAGAAATCTAACATTGAGACTAATCCACATCGGGTTAGTCTTTATTTATTGCAAAATCATTACATCCACTGTGCGCCGCCAGGCGCACAACAAAAAAACAGAGCCTAAACGCTCTGTTTCATAAAAGCTCCCCGAGTAGGGCTCGAACCTACAACCCCACGGTTAACAGCCGTGTGCTCTACCATTGAGCTATCGAGGAATACCGGCTCCGTTATTCCCGGAACCGAATTATATTATATATCAATCTATCAAAATTTGCAAGAGTAAATTTCAAAAATTTTATATAATTTTTAACCAGTTAGAAAAATTTACTTAAGGTTAGCCTTAGCAACCTCTGCTAACTGTGTGAATGTTGCTGCATCGTTAACTGCTAACTCTGCTAACATCTTTCTGTTCATTGTAACACCGGCATTCTTGAGACCGAACATGAACTTGCTGTATGAAAGTCCGTTCATTCTTGCTGCAGCGTTGATTCTGGCAATCCATAACTGTCTGAACTGTCTCTTCTTCTGCTTTCTTCCTGCATAAGCTGTTGTAAGAGCTCTCATAACAGACTGCTTAGCAACTCTGTACTGCTTAGATCTGGCTCCTCTGTAACCCTTAGCTAACTTTAATACTCTATTGTGCTTCTTCTTTGCGTTTAAACCGCCTTTAATTCTTGCCATTTTGTCTAATTCCTCCTAAATTTCTATTCTAAGCACATGCCGACCGCTCGGCAATGCATCATCATATCTTATAAAATGCTGTCGAACATGACCTAATCTTAGAGATATGGTAAAATCTTCTTCATTGCCTTAAGATTTGTGTGGTCAACTAAAGTAGCCTTTCTGAGATTTCTCTTTCTCTTTGTGCTCTTCTTAGTAAGGATATGGCTCTTGTAAGCCTTCATTCTCTTTAACTGTCCTGTACCTGTCTTCTTAAAACGCTTTGCTGCTGCCCTACTTGTCTTTATTTTTGGCATGATGTAAATCCTCCTTAAATATAGTATTTTAGCGCTTCTGTGCTAAAACCAGTGTCATGCTTCTGCCTTCTACCTTGGCGGGTTTCTCAACAACTGCTACTTCCTCAAGCATCTTAGCGAAGTCATCAAGAATATGCTTGCTGCTCGCCATATGAGCCATCTCACGACCTCTGAACCTTAAGGTTACCTTAACCTTATTGCCCTTCTCTAAGAACTTCTTGGCTGCACTAACCTTGGTGTTAAGATCATTGTCCTCGATATTCGGAGATAAACGGACCTCCTTAATCTCGATAACCTTCTGCTTCTTCTTGGCTTCCTTCTCTTTTCTTGCAAGCTCATACTTATACTTGCCGTAGTCGATAATCTTACATACCGGCGGCTTAGCTGTAGGAGCTATCTTCACAAGATCAAGCTCTGCCTCCTGAGCCAGCTTATATGCTTCCTTGGCAGACATGATGCCAATAAGTTCGCCATTTTCACCAATCAGACGTACTTCTCTGTCTCTGATCTGTTCGTTAATCATTAAGTCGCTAATTGTAGTGCACCTCCATCATATTTTCGCAAAAAAAATGCAGATAGAAAACCATCCGCACACTCAACGCTCAAGGGCACACCAATCAGCAGCCCGTCAAAGCTTAGATATTAACCCGAGTCACATATATGTGCTAAGGTGAGAGCGGACACTCTTCTTTATTTTCACAACATAGGTATACTAACACACCTTTTTTATAATGTCAATATATTTTTTACTTTATTTTACTGAAAAAAATACTTGCGGCTTCACACCTGATTCCCCCGACATCCCGGACAGCAAAAAATAGCTTCACGCATGCTTTCCAATGCAGTCATGTGTGAAGCCGTTCTAGATATTTTATTCCGCTATCAGCACCTTTTTCCCTTCGAATGCAAATCCGTAGTGCCGTATTCTCTCTTTTTCTATGCCCCTGGCAATAAGCTCCGCGTCATAGTTCTTCTCCTCTATCTGCCTGAGGGCTGACTGTGCCGTGTCCTCAAGACTCTGTTCCTTTCTTCTGTTATATACCTTGAACTCTATCACTATCGCAGGTAATGTATTTTTCTTCGGTATCATCATTATGTCATACCTTCCAAAACCGCTCTCCCTGTTAGAACGTATTTCATAGTTGTCCGCCTGCCCGACCATCAGACCCAGCACAAACCCATGATAAAATCTCTCCGGATGTGCTTTTTCCGACTGCTGTATTCCTGTATCAAAGCTGCTGATTGTGGCAAGTGCAACATCGTTCATGTACTCATTCATCGCCTCAACATCGCCATAAAGCAGTGCCTCAACAAAAGCACCGTAATTTGAATCATTGTCATCAAACCACCCCTTGAACATATTGGAGAACATGCTCACCGTCTCAAGATTGGTTATCGACAGATGATACCAAGGCTCTAACAGCTCACCCTTGTACTCAACATTATCGGGCTTTAAGTAGCCGCTTGCCATAAGAAGGCTCCATATAGCATTCTTATTTTTCCCCAGTTGACTGAACACTATCTGCTCATCAAAGTTCACAACTATCTCTCTGCCGCTTATCAGGTCCTCCATCATCTGCTTGATATCCGGCGGCGCTGTCTGTATGAGCCGGCTCACAAGACCATTGGAGCTTGTCGATGCCCAGTATGGTCTTAACTTTTTCTCTTTTAAGAAGTTAGTGATTGACCATGGGTTATATATGTCCCTGTGTTCCCCGAAAACAAAGCCGTCATACCATCTCTTCACATCCTCCCTGCGCTCCCCAAGCCCCATATCATCAAGTGACTTAAAGACCTCCTCCTGCGTAAAACCGAAGGCTGTGCTGTACCTGTCGGAAGTTGTTGTCACAACCGCAAGATTGTTAAGGTCTGAAAATATTGATTCCTTGGAAACCCTTGTTATGCCTGTCATCACGGCGCGCTCAAGGTATGGGTTCGTCTTGAATGTCGCATTAAAAAGACTTCTCATAAATGCCGTAAACTTATCCCAGTAGCCATGAATGTACGCTTCCTGCATGGGAGTGTCATATTCATCAAGAAGGATCAATACTTTTTTTCCATAATACCCGGATAAATGTGAGGACAGGAGCTTGAGCGCATCCTGTGCCATAACATCACTCATATCATAGTTTATCATTCTGTACTGCTGCTTCTGTGTCTCTGTCATCACATCAGCATCATATAACCGGTCATACTGTGAAAACAAATCAACTATATTTCTCTTAACCTTCGCAACAGCGTCAATATAATTAGTCTGCTTCACATCCGCAAAGCTCAAAAATATCACAGGATACGTCCCCTGTAACTGCCTGTACTTCTCATCCTCCCAAACAGACAAACCCTCAAACAAATCCCCACGGTCAGCATATCGGTTAGAGAAGAAACAGTTGAGCATGCTCATATTGAGCGTCTTACCGAAACGGCGTGGGCGGGTTATAAGCGTAACAGCATCGCCTGAGCTCCACCACTCCTTTATCAGACCTGTCTTATCGATATAAAAATATTTATTTTCCCTTATATCATCAAAACCCTGATTACCTATACTTACAGTATTATATCCCATAACCACATGCCCTCCATATATCATATATGATATTCTCAATCCGCTTCCTGCCCATCGTTCACTATATTCAATATATTATCACAATGTATCATCTTTGCTTTCTTAATACAGCCATGCGTAAAGACATTACCGATATCCCGCTATTCCGCTATCAGCACCTTTTTCCCTTCGAATGCAAATCCGTAGTGCCGTATTCTCTCTTTTTCTATGCCCCTGGCAATAAGCTCCGCGTCATAGTTCTTCTCCTCTATCTGCCTGAGGGCTGACTGTGCCGTGTCCTCAAGTGTGCTTTCATCATAGGAATCAAACACTTTAAATTCCATTATAATCGCATTGTATCTTCCATCACCACTCTTCGGCACAAGCATGACATCATATCTTCCGTATCCGCTCTCACGGTTGGATTTTATCTCATATATGTCGCGCAGTTCAACCAGCAGTCCTAACACAAAGCCGTGAAAGAAACGCTCCGGCTGTGACCTCTCCGACGGCTGTGTCCCCACGTCAAAATAGCTGAATGTTGACAACGCAACATCATTCATGTATATATTCATTTCGCGCAGCCTGCCCTTAAGCAGCGCCTGCACAAATTCGCCATAGTTGGAGCTGTCACTGTCAAACCACCCCTTGAACATATTGGAGAACATGCTCACCGTCTCAAGATTGGTTATCGACAGATGATACCAAGGCTCTAACAGCTCACCCTTGTACTCAACATTATCGGGCTTTAAGTAGCCGCTTGCCATAAGAAGGCTCCATATAGCATTCTTATTTTTCCCAAGTTGGCTGAACACTATCTGCTCATCAAAGTTCACAACTATCTCTCTGCCGCTTATCAGCTCCTCCATCATCTGCTTGATATCCGGCGGCGCTGTCTGTATGAGCCGGCTCACAAGACCATTAGAGCTTGTCGATGCCCAATATGGTCTTAACTTTTTCTCTTTTAAGAAGTTAGTGATTGACCATGGGTTATATATGTCCCTGTGCTCCCCGAAAACGAACCCGTCATACCATCTTTTCACATCGTCCCTGCGCTCCCCAAGCCCCATATCATCAAGTGACTTAAAGACCTCCTCCTGTGTAAAACCGAAAGCTGTGCTGTACCTGTCGGAGGTCGTTGTCACAACCGCAAGATTGTTAAGGTCTGAAAATATCGATTCCTTTGAAACCCTTGTTATGCCCGTCATCACGGCGCGCTCAAGGTATGGGTTTGTCTTGAAGGTCGCATTGAAAAAGCTTCTCATAAATGCCGTAAACTTATCCCAGTAGCCATGAATGTACGCTTCCTGCATGGGAGTGTCATATTCATCCAGTATCACAATCACCTTTTTCTTATAATATCTGCTCAGATAACCGCACAAATCCTGAATTGCACTCTGAGCAGCCGTGTCCTCCATATCAGGTGTTATTCCCGCAAACTGTTCACGCTCCACAGCCATAAGACCTTCCCAGGAACCAAGCCATGCATACTGCTGATAGATGTTAAATATTATCTTCTTAATTTTCCACAATGCTCCCTGTAAATCATTCTGCTTCACATCCGCAAAGCTCAAAAATATCACAGGATACGTCCCCTGTAACTGCCTGTACTTCTCATCCTCCCACACAGACAAGCCTTCAAATAAATCACCGCGGTTGGCATACCGGTTAGAGAAGAAACAGTTGAGCATGCTCATATTGAGCGTCTTTCCGAAACGGCGTGGGCGGGTTATAAGCGTAACAGCATCGCCTGAGCTCCACCACTCCTTTATCAGACCTGTCTTATCGATATAAAAATATTTATTTTCCCTTATATCATCAAAACCCTGATTACCAATACTTACAGTATTATATCCCATAACCACATGCCCTCCATATATCGTATATGATATATCATATGTCAATGATATTCTCAATCCGCTTCCTGCCCCTCGTGCACTATATTCAATATGTTATCACAATGTATCATCTTTAGCAACATAATATACAGGTAATATTTTGTTTCAATATAGTTCCAAAAAATGATTTTTCAACAATCCTGTCATATTCATCTGCTTTTTGTCATCAATTTCTTTATCCTGAAAGTAACTCTAACCTTATCCGAATCAAGCAGTAAGAAATCAATCTTGCCATTATTTTTTTTGACTATTTCATGTATATTCAGCAAACCATATCCATGTCCGTCTTTATTATTTTCAGGTATCAAATCTTCAAAGCCGGAACAATCTGTCGTCTTTATGGTATTAATAAACTCTCCATAAATCTCAGTATCGGAACAGTTAAGAAATATGCTTATATAAGGTTTTTCACTCAACAGAGACGCCGCAATCGCATTATCCAGTAAATTTACCAACAGACAATACAATTCAACATCATCGACACCATCTATTTTCCCACAGACAAAGCATTTTACATCAATGCCATTTGACTGACAGAACTCAAGCTTGGAATTCAAAAGAGAATTTATCACGGAATGCTTAGAATACAACCGATACGAAAAATATGTGCTGCATTTTTCTTCCAGTTTACATACATATTCCCCGGCTTCATCGTACCGGTTATTTTCTATTAAGTCCTTGATTAGTCTTATATTCTTTTTTAAATCATGATTTCGTCTTTCTGTTTCTAAATTTCTTTGTTCTATCGCTTCAACATTCTCCCTTTGATTTTCCAAATCTTTTAAATACACCGCTGCTTTTTGTCTTTCTGTTATAATACTGCTTTCATATTCATCAGCAACATACATCGCAATATCTATAAAGATAATTACCATAATCAATAAGCTTGGTAAAATCTCATAATTTGTACCGGAAACAAGCAGATAATATATAAATATAAATGAAAACATATAAAATAATATATTTAAGTATTTCTTAATCATGTCTTTCCTCATTAAATTTCTTAAATCTGTTTTTTACCTCTGTCACATTTCTCGATGATATGTAAAACCTTCTGCCATTCTTCATGACAAGCATATCCTTTGACATATCCTTTATATAATTAAGATTTATCAACGTATTTCTGCTTATCTTTATAAAATCATACTTATTCAATTCATTTTCTATCTTTTTCAGCGTATACCTCACTGTAAGTTCCGTATCGTCATAATAATACACCGTCATATCATGAACAAATATTTCAAAGGCAATTATTTCACTTAATTTTAAATTGTGCTTAGTCGTCCCGCTTGTAATTTCAATTACTTTTAGCTTTTTCTCCAGCACCCTGTTAACTTCCCGTAAAACAGTTTCCAAGTCGGTTTCTAAACTCTGTTTTCTTACAAAACCTAACGGCTGGCCAACAAAAGCATCAAAAACATAATAATCATAATTAGTTATATAAACAACTTGTGGTGAATATCCTTCTTTAAGCAGCTCCCTTATTATATCAAATCCGATGTCCTTGCCAACCTCAATATCCATAAATACAAGGTCTGGTTTTACTTTCCTATACGCTTTAAGCATATCTTCTTTATTGCCGGAATACAGAAAATTAGAGTTATTAAAATTCATATTTTCGCATAAGTAGTCTCTTAATATTTCAAAAAAATATTTGTCATCGTCACAAATCAAAATACTTAACAGCATGTCACTTTTCATTCCGGTATACATCCCTTTTACACCATACAATCATATTCTTTTCTTCGCAATGTTCAAAACCTTTCCTTTAATGTCCAATGCAGCTCCTAACAGTAATAACTGACAGACAGAATAGAGTATATTTTCTTTGAAAAACGGAATCTCATAAACAGAGCCTCTTAAAATACCCAGGTTAACCAATAAAAAACATACACTTTGTATAATCATTATTGCCGTGGCTATAAGAGCTGCCTCGTTATTTCTTTTATAATTTTTATATAACAGAACTGCCAATACCCCGACAATCAAAATAAAAACAAAGTGTACATTCAAAAGCCCATATTGTGTTATCTTTTCTGCAATAAAATACTGCCGCAAATTTTTGCCGGGTAAATAAAGCAGAGCATCAAGGTATTGTTGCGAGGCAGCCGAGGCTTTAAAACCTTTGGCATTCTTTATAATATTCATAACCAGGCACTGCTCATAATTCCTTCCGTTAACAGCATTAACCAGTTCCCGTACTGCCCCGGCAATCGTCAATATATTCAACATTATATATCCGGATACCGCCAATATAAATTCTTTCAATTTAACCTTTTTAAATACAATTAAATTTATAAAAATTCCCATTAAAGAATATACAATCAACATATCAAATTGTTTGAAACGAAGATACATGCTCTGATAAAGATATATACTCATCGGAACGGTACAGAGCCAGTTCAATGCAGCCGCACTTGTTATATTGTCCATATATTTTAGTGCATAGAAAATTGCAAAAGGCATAAACATAACAACGTAAACACTATAATCCGTATTCAAATCAACATATTCACGTCTGATATATATTATCTTAAATACGAGCAGCATGACTATCATCGTAAAGAGAAGAAGCATATACATCTTCTTGTTGTGATTATTTATTTTCATTTCGAGCAGTTCCTTTCTTGTTATATATATAGGATTCAGGTGTCAATAAAATTATATCCGATGACCGGCAAAAAACAATGCTCCCGTCATGAATGTGATACTTTTGACACGAAAGCTGATTTGGCATCATATATTACCCTGAAAGAACTAAAAAAAACAAAAGACCTGGAACGTAAAACGTGTCAGGTCTAAACAAAAAGTATAAGCTATTCTATAATCTTAAATCCATTATTATATCTGAACAATGCCTTGGCAATTATCTGCTTCTTCGTGACGTAGGTATTCTTCCAGTATCTTGAATCCTTAGAGTTATCCCTGTTGTCCCCCAGCACGAAATAGCAGTCCGCCGGAATGAGATAAGGTCCGAAATCCTGCCTGCTCACGCCATGTGCGTAAGGCTCCTCAAGCGGCACCTCGCTGCCGTTGATATACACAAGTCCATCCTTTATTATGACCATCTCCCCCGGAAGTCCTATAACTCTCTTGATGAGAAGCTTATCGCCGTCATCCGGGTACTCAAATATGATCACATCACCTCTCTCCGGCTTGGAGAATATATAGCTAAGCCTGAGACCGATCAGCTTATCGCCCTTCTCGAGCGTAGTTCTCATAGACTCAGACGTAATATCCGCATTTATGATAACAAACTTATTCAGCAGCACGGCAATCACAATGCCGGCTACGATTACCCTGAGATATCCGAATATCTCTTTTTTAACACTTTTTTTCATACTGATCTCAATCTCCAATACTGCTGTCCACAGCAGCATACATAACCGCCAAAACATGCTTCGCTGCACCTGTCACCTCCGCCACCGGATATAAATTACCGGTGGCTTTGGCGGCTGATGTTGCTATGCATGTTCTGACTTTACATTTAATTATATAACTTTTTTAATACTATGACTATATCCGCGCCTGTCGGTGACCGGCACCAACAGTGCAGTACATTACAGGAAGTACTTCACGCCGGACTCGAATATCTTCATATCCTGCTCTCCGTAGATATTGACAGCCACCGAATCACCACGGCGCTCAGAGTGAGCCATCTTACCAAGTATTCTTCCGTCAGGGCTTGTGATACCCTCGATTGCCATGTATGAACCGTTAGGATTCCACTCTTCATCCATTGTCGGAACACCGGTGTTCACATCGACATACTGCGTTGCAACCTGTCCGTTCTCAAATAGCTTCTTAAGCCACTCATCATTGGCAACGAAACGACCTTCACCGTGTGATGCAGGGTTACAGTATACTCCGCCAAGCTGTGCTCCTGCAAGCCATGGGGACTTATTTGTCACAACCTTGGTGTAAACCATCTTGGATACATGGCGTCCGATTGTGTTCATGGTAAGTGTAGGTGAATCAGGTGTCTGCATTCTGATTTCGCCGTAAGGTACAAGACCAAGCTTGATGAGAGCCTGGAAGCCGTTACAGATACCTAATACAAGACCGTCTCTCTCATTTATAAGCTTGTTGATTTCCTCTGTGATAGCCGCATTTCTGAAGGCTGTCGCAAAGAACTTAGCCGAACCGTCCGGCTCATCACCTGCGCTGAAGCCGCCAGGGAACATGATAATCTGTGCTTTCTTAATCTCATCAGCGAACTCATGCGCTGAATCACGGATATCCTCGGCTGAAAGGTTCTTGAATACCTTAGTTACTACATCAGCACCTGCGCGCTCGAATGCCTTGGTGCTGTCATACTCACAGTTGGTTCCCGGGAATACAGGGATGAACACTGTAGGCTTGGCAACCTTATTCCTGCACACATACACCTTATCTGTGCTGTATACAGGTGTGTCAAGCTCCTTGCCGCCCTTCACCGCAACTGTAGGGAATACCTTCTCAAGAGTTGACTTCCATGAAGCAAGAGCCTCCTCGACATCAATCTTTACGTCTGCGTACTCAAATGCAGCCTCATCCGTAACCTCACCGATTACTCTGCCGTCTGCGACACCGTTCTTGTCCGCTGCAACTTCCGCAACGATACAGCCGTACATCGGAGCAAAAAGCTCATCCGCACTCACAGCCGATGCATCAAGCTTAACGCCGAGCTTATTGCCGAATGCCATCTTGCTGACCGCTGCCGCGATTCCCTTGGCATCAAGTGTATATGCTGATACGATAACGCCATCTGCAATATCCTTGCTTATATCTGAATATAACTTCTTAACTGCATCATAATCAGGAAGGTCATACTCATTCTTCTTGATTGTGTAGAGAACTATCTTATTTCCTGCCTTCTTAAACTCAGGTGAGATGACATCCTGTGACTTGGCAACGTCAACTGCAAACGATACAAGTGTGTTAGGAACGTCCATATCATTGAAGGTTCCGGACATACTATCCTTTCCTCCGATTGACGGAAGTCCGAAGCCAAGCTGTGCATCATAAGCACCGAGAAGTGCCTTGAACGGCTCGCCCCAGCGTGAAGCATCCTCTGTCATTCTTCTGAAGTACTCCTGGAAGGTAAATCTTACCTTGGAGAAATCACCGCCTGCGCAGACAATCTTTGCAACTGATTCAAGCACTGCGTATACAGCTCCATGATAAGCACTCCATGATGAGAGATATGGGTCGAAGCCGTAGCTCATCATTGTGACTGTATCGGTCTTACCCTTAAGAACAGGAAGCTTCGCAACCATAGTCTGAACCTCTGTAAGCTGATACTTACCGCCGTAAGGCATGAATACCGAGCCTGCACCGATTGAACCGTCGAACATCTCGACAAGTCCCTTCTGTGAACATACATTGAGGTCTGCAAGTGTCTCAAGCCACTTTGCGCGCACATCTTTCACGACTGGAGCATTAAAGCAGCTTCCGGCCTTGGATGGGATATTTACATGTACATCAGTCTCCTGATGAGCACCGTTAGTATCGAGGAAAGCTCTGCTGATATCAACAATCTTCTTGCCTCTCCAGTACATGACAAGTCTCTTCTCAGGTGTAACCTCAGCGACAGGAACAGCCTCAAGATTCTCCTCTGCGGCATAGGCAAGCATCTTATCGACATCCTTCCTGTCTACAACAACTGCCATTCTCTCCTGTGACTCAGAAATTGCTATCTCTGTTCCATCAAGACCTGCATACTTTTTCGGAACCTTGTCAAGGTTGATGTTAAGGCCATCCGCAAGCTCACCGATTGCAACAGAGACACCACCTGCACCAAAGTCATTACATTTCTTAATAAGAAGACTTACTTCACTTCTTCTGAATAATCTCTGAATCTTGCGCTCTGTAGGTGCATTACCCTTCTGAACCTCAGCACCGCAGGTCTCAATGGAGGCCTCCGTGTGAACCTTGGATGAACCTGTAGCACCGCCGCAGCCGTCACGTCCTGTTCTTCCGCCGAGAAGAATGATGATATCGCCCGGATCCGATGTCTCACGGATGACATTCTTTCTAGGCGCAGCTCCCATTACGGCACCGATTTCCATTCTCTTTGCAACGTAATTAGGATGATAAATCTCCTTGACATAGCCTGTTGCAAGACCAATCTGGTTGCCGTAGGAGCTGTAGCCGTTGGCTGCACCGCGGACAAGCTTCTTCTGCGGAAGCTTACCCTTTAATGTCTCACTTACAGGAACTGTAGGGTCTCCGGCACCTGTAACCCTCATTGCCTGATATACATAGGTTCTTCCCGAGAGCGGATCACGGATCGCACCGCCAAGACATGTAGCAGCACCACCGAATGGCTCTATCTCTGTAGGATGGTTGTGTGTCTCATTCTTAAAGTTGACAAGCCACTCCTCTGTTACTCCGTCTATTGTGACAGGAACCACGATGCTGCAGGCATTGATCTCATCGGATACCTCCATATCCTCAAGCCTGCCCTCCTTCTTTAACTTACGCATAGCAAGAAGAGCAATATCCATAAGGCATACGAACTTGTCATCTCTGCCCTTGAAGATAACCTCTCTGTCGGCAAGGTAACGATTGTAGGTATCAACAATAGGCTTCTTGTAGTCTCCATCGCCGAAACTTACATTCTTAAGCTCTGTCGAGAATGTGGTGTGGCGGCAATGGTCAGACCAGTATGTATCGAGAACACGGATCTCCGTCATGGACGGATCACGCTTCTCTTCATTCTTAAAATAATTCTGAATATGCTTGAAATCCTTGAATGTCATGGCAAGACCGAGCGACTTGTAGAGCTCTGACAGCTTGTCATCCTCCATGTCCTTAAAGCCGTCAAAAACCTTGACATCGGCAGGCTCGGCAAAAACTGTGACAAGGGTCTCAGGCTTAGCCATATCAGCTTCCCTTGAATCAACAGGGTTGATGCAGAAGCTCTTAATACGGGCAAGTTCATCCTCGGTCACATCACCGTCAATGACATATACGGTAGCTGTTCTGATAACAGGCTCCTCGTCCTCCTTGAGAAGCTTCACACACTGTACGGCTGAATCAGCTCTCTGGTCGAACTGTCCCGGAAGGAACTCAACAGCGAATACCTTCTCACTCTCCTTCTTCTCAAAGTCCTCTTCATAAACATAATCTACAGGCGGCTCAGAAAAGACAGTAACCAATGCATCCTTATACACCTCATCGGAGATATTCTCAATATCATAACGGATGAGTACCCGCACGTTCTTAACCGTGTTGATGTTAAGATAATTAGAAATCTCGTCACTTAGTTCCTTTGCCTTGACAGCGAATGCAGGCATCTTCTCAGAATAAACTCGTCTAACCTTGCTCATTTTTTCCTCCATGTTCATGTCTTATGACATATTTTTGTGCGTTATTTATTACTCATGAAGTCTGCGGATAATTCTGTAGACAACATTGTTCTCCATAACCGTCGGTGCGGTGTGTGCAAAGAATATGATTCCCTCAGTAGGTGAGATAACCTGATTGATTACCTCTCCCTCGTAAGGGTCTATAACCTCTCCGATTATATCTCCTCTGTATACGGGATCACTCGGACTCTTAAGTCTGCGATAAAGCCCTGCCGTATTGGTCTTTACAGCCATGAGCTCATCCTCATCAAGTACATGTGCAATAAATCCGCTATGGTTATAATACTTTATAATACCCATTCTCGTCAAGAAGCGAAGTACACTTGCAACCGCCTGTCTCGCAGAAGCATCGTCAATGTAATCACTGCACTCCGTATATATCGAAAATGCACATGTCCCGCTCATCTGCCAGTTATAGTTGAGCGTCGTCGTGTCAAGCGGCTTCGGCTTTCTTATAACCACATAAGGCAGTCCAAAAAGATTGGCAAGGCTCGGGCTCTGATGTCCCGTCTCCATCATACGCACATGAGGTATGAAATCACCCTGCATATAAAAACTTGTAAACTGTATTCCATAGCTGTAGCCCTTGACCTTATCAAAGAACTCAGCCGCAATATTCTGTGTCGTATCTCCGCCATGTATTCCGGGAAATCTTCTGTTGATATCAGAATTGTCCATCGCCCAGAAACGCTTCTGCACGTTCACGGAATAGTGGTTAAGACACGGCACCACAAGTATCTCATTGTTCGCAGTTATCTGTCCTCTCTCCTCGAGCTCACGGAGAATTTTTATGAGCTGTGAGCAGATGTACATCTGCTGGTACTCATTTCCTCTTATCGCACCGACTATGCATGCCGCCTTCTCGCCGCTTCCGAAACTGTAGCCCGTTATGTTGAAATCTTCTCTGTGATAGCCCTTTAGTGTATACAATTCCTTCTTAACCATTGTGCACTCCTCCCGTAAAAATCCTGCACAGTATGGCACCCTCGTAGACAACCGGATATTCGCGGAAGGTAAATATTCTTCCCTCACACGGAGCCTCTACACGGTGAAGCAGTCTGCCCGTAAGCGGCTCCACTATATCACCTATATGCTCGCCGAACTGCACATACTTCAGCATAGCGCCCTCATCCGGCACAAAAAGTCCCGTGACCTTGGCATGTATGACGGTAATCTCACCCTCCGTTGAAATCATAGGCTTTCTGACAGGTGTCTTTTCTCCCTTCCACATTCCAAGCTCACACATAAGATTGAATATACCTTCGATAATCTGGTCGCCGTAAGACTTCTCAATCCTGTTTCCGACTCCCATCTCTATCACAAGCGTTGGAACGCCAAGGTGATTGAGACTGTTGGCAAGTGTTGCCTCAAGCACCGTATTTATCTTATATTCCCATATAAAATCCGCATTCATCAAATATGCATATGGCATTAACTTATCTTTAAACTGGTCAAACACGCGCACCTGCGGGGTCTCTTTTATAAATATGTTCGACGAATGCAGATCCACACACATATCGCTTCCTATTATATCATTCACTATCTTCGACGCGAGGTACTCTGCCGTAGCCCCGTTCTCTATTCCCGGAAAAACACGGTTCATGTCGAGATCAAACATAGGCATGCCTCTGGTGCAGCTCTCAATTCCGAGCGGATTGACAGCCGGATATATATCCACAATACCATCAAGCTGCTCTATATGTTCATTAATTCTGCGGTTAAGCTCATAGCATATATACTGGCCATCAAGCTCGTCACCGTGTATTCCGGTGACAATCGACAGCCTCTTAGCCTTATCAGTGAGGTTATCCGATATTATCCTGTTCTTTCGGATAACAATCTTCTCACTCACCGGCATCGCCACAGTTACCACTTCTTCTATCATACAAATCTCCCATGTAGCCGAATAGCGGCGTTATGCCCCCTTCTGCTTCTTTACATTATCTGCTTCATTATAAAACAAACCATTGAAAATATAAAGACCTTTTATTTAAAATCTGACTATATATAATTAAAGTTAAAATGGAGGTAGCAATATGCTGAAATATAGATTTAACGTAGGCGATGCACTTGAGCGTGTCGGATTTAACACATACAAAGCTAAGACTACAGGGCTTTTAAGCCAAGATACTCTTAAAAAAATACGAAACGAAGATACCCATATTAATTTAAGTGCATTGAACAATCTGTGTCTAATTCTGGACATGCAGCCAAAAGATATTTTCATATTTGAAGAAACTGACGAGGAAAAAGAACTTAAAAAGCAACTTTTAAATCATTGGATTCAAAACAGGCTCGAAAACTTAATCGTGTATAATGTAGCAGATTATGCGTTTCGCGACTTTTGGCAGTAGCTTAGTTGTTCTTAGAACTCTGCTCACTGCATAGCCAAAGTCAGCATGGATGCTGACTTAGAAGCAATGCATACAAGGAGGTATGCTTTGCTTCGGTGGCGTAAGTTGATATACATTTTATCAGAGTTCTTAGAACAACTTGCTACGAACAACGGAGTCGAAATGCATAATCTGCTACATTATACACTCACAACATAACCGGCCTGTTTTGCTCAGTATTTTCAATATTATCTGTTCCCCCAGAATTCCGCCACCATCGCCCCCACGTCCCTACGGCTGCACAGCTTATAGTCCGCCCACTCCTCCGGGAACAGCCTCACATACTCACTGCGCGAAAAGCGCTCGTCGAGCAGCACAATCACCCCGACATCATCCATCGTCCTTATCACGCGCCCTGCTGCCTGTAATACCTTGTTCATGCCCGGGTATGTGTACGCATAATTGTAGCCGTTGCCGTCCTTCTCATCGTAGTAGTCCTTCAAAAGTCTGCGCTCCGTGCATATCTGCGGTATCCCCGTTCCGACAATGATGCAGCCAATGAGACTCTCGTTTTTGAGGTCAATCCCCTCCGAGAACACTCCGCCCGTCACGCAGAAGCCGGTACAACCCGTATTTTCTGCCTGTTCCACTCTAAAACGGTCGAGAAACTGTTCCCTCTCAGCCTCGGTCATTCCCCTGTTCTGCACAAATATCCCCTCACGCTCATTTTCTCCATAGAGCTGATAGACGCTGTCCATGTAGCCGTAAGAAGGGAAGAACACCATGTAATTTCCTTTTTTCTGTGCGGTTATCTTGTCTATATAATCCTTTATCTTGAGAAACTCCGACTCATTGCGCCTCGTGTATCTGCTCGTCACATCATATCCCACCGCAAGCAGTCTGTTGTCCGTATCAAACGGTGACCGGATGTATATTGCGTAGTCATCCCTGTCGCTTAGCAGCTCCTTGTAATAGGTCACGGGAAGCAGCGTAGCAGAGAAGAAAACCGCCGCCTTTCCCTTCATAAGGTACTGTGCCAGACACGGCGAAGGATTTACGCAGAAGAGCTTTAACATAAAGCCGTTGTCCGTCTGCTCCCCATAGATAACATAGTTGTCCTGTATCAAATCATACATATTGAGAAAATGCCTCACCGCAAAGAACAGCTCCGACGCCTCCTCGCTGTATTCGAACTCGGGCTTTTCCTCGAAAAATCTCGTGAACTCCTCAAACAGCCTGTCAAGCGACATGGTGACAGCCCCTATACTGCCAAGCACGGCCACATCATCGCATTTTCTCTTAAGCTCCAGAAAATTTTTATTGCACTTTGCAAGTGCTGAGGAAAGTCTCTTATCCACCTTCTCGACAAGCTTTCGAACCTTGAGGAAATCTTCCTTATAGAGAGCTGCGCTGTACATATCCCTCGCCCTGTCGACAAGATTGTGCGCCTCGTCTATGAGAAAAATATAGTCCCCCGACGCACCTTCCGCAAAATATCTCTTCAAATACACGTCAGGGTCAAATATATAGTTGTAGTCGCATATTATACCGTCCACCCAGTAGGTCGCATCAAGCGACATCTCAAAAGGGCATACCGTGTACTTGTTCGCATAGTCCTCAATCACAGCACGGTCTATCACGTCCTCGTGCGTCACCATGTCGTACACAGCATCATTCACCCTGTCAAAATGCCCCTTCGCGTAGGGACATGCAAGCGGATTACATTCAGGCTTGCCGCACATGCATATTTTCTCCTTCGCCGTTATGGTCGCCGTCCTGAAATACGCGCCCTTCGAGCGCAGTATCGCAAATGCCTCCTCCGCAACGGTTCTTGTTATGGTCTTTGCCGTGAGGTAGAAAAGCTTGTCGCCCAGATTTTCACCTATCGCCTTGACAGCCGGGAATACGGTGGACATGGTCTTTCCCACACCTGTAGGTGCCTGGATGAACAGCTTTTTCTGCATGCGTATCGTCTTATACACACTGACCGCAATATCCCTCTGCCCGGCTCTGTACGCAAAAGGAAACTCCATAATGTGCAAAGACTCCTGCCTGCGTCTTTTGCTCTCATAGAGGAAATCGCTCCATTTTCTGAAGCTTTCAAGCACGCCCGTGAACCACTCCTCAATCTGCCCAAAGGTGAAGGTCTCCGTAAAATATTTCACCTCGTCGGTGTCAAGATTTACATAGGTCATCATAACACGGACACTCTCAAGCGAGTCCGCAACGCTCTTCATATACGCGTACACCATCGCCTGTGCCTTGTGGACGCCTACGGGAGCATCGAGGTATTTGAGATTGCGGTAGGTTCCCTTAATCTCGTCTATTGTTATGCCCTCGTCCTCGGTTATGACGCCGTCCGCCCTTCCCTCAAGCACGATGGTATAATTAAGAGACGGAAATTCCATTCTCATAGGAACCTCCGCCTCATACTGTGAACCCATCTGTTTTTGTATGCGGCGGTGAGCCTTGCTGCCCGCCTCCATCGCAGCCTTGTCACCACCGCGCCCGCGTCTTGAGTCAATATCCCCCTCACGGCAGATAAATTCCACAAGACTGCGGACTGATATTTTTAAGATGTCATCCTTAAATGTGTACATGCTCTTCCATTCCCGCCTCCACAAGGCACTTATAGTAATACGCGATAGGATAAAAGCTCTGTGCAAAGTTCTTGGTCGACTCACCATCCCACACGAGGGCATCGCCGATTATCTGCTTGTCGCCGCCTACATGGCGCAACGGCTCGTTAAGCACTCTTTTTATCGTTCCAAGACCTGCCTCGAGATATTTTTTATCCCCGGTGAGCTCATAGCCTGTCGCCATCGCCTCGAGAAGGAGCGAATTATTGCCAAGCCTTGTCAGACTCGGAAGTTCTTTATAGTAGAACAACCCGCAATCTAACATGCAATTATCCAGTATGTCATCGACTGCCAGCAGGATAAGGCTCTTAAGCTCATCTGTTCTGTTTACTCTATAGTACCTCATAAGGCTTCCAACGGCAACAGAAATCATAAATCCGACATGAATCAATGTGTTGTCTGTGTACGGAGCCGCAAAACAGCCATAATCCTCGTACCATTTTTCAAAATATCCCACTATTCTGTCACACTGAACCTTGTATTTTTCATTTCCCGTCTCAATGTAGAGTGCCGTCAGCGCGCGCAGTGCCCAGCCTGTCTCCCTGGCATTGCTCTCTCCTGCCACAGCGTAGGCAGGTGTATCCAGAAGCCTCATTATATTGTCGCCTATCCCAAGTGCCGTCTCAAGCCCGCGCTCATCACCTGTCAGGTGGTAGTAGTCGAGAAAGCCCTCAACCCATTCATGGCTCGGAACGAGCACTCCGTTCATAACATGCCCCTTAGTATGTTCTATGAGACCTCCGATTTTCAGAGAATCACTGCTGTAATGGCACACGTCAATATCCATCCAGTGGCTCGCATGCACCATACAGAAGTCAAGATACCTTCTAATTCCCATTCTCATATACATGAGCGCACAGGCATGCGGAAAATCGTACTCGTTGTTGACCCATACCGGAGCCCCGCCTCCGCGTCCCTGCTTCGTGTAATTCTTGTCGATGGTGTCACCCCAGTTGAGCATGCCGAAGCTTCTTGCCCTCGAGTCAGCCTTATTGATCAGGAGGATATCTATGTCAGGGGAGCACTTGTCCGCAAACACGTCCGTCACAGCACCCGAGTTCTTGTAGACATACGGTGCAACTATCGGTCTGTCAGGCATCTGGTATATAAGGCTTCGGTTGTCAAGCTCGCTTATGCTCTCACCGGCGGCGTGGAAATGAAGCATGAATTTCTGCTCCCTCGCCATTCCAGGCTGCATTACAACCTCATTGAAGCCCTCCGGTACGAGCATCACATATACCCCGTCCCTGTCAGCCTTCACCGCCTTCGGATAATTCTGCTGTGCCTGAAAAATCGTCGCGCAGACTCCTCCCTGCTCATCCGTCCTGTCAGCAAAGAAGGTACCGTAAAGCACCTCCGACATGTGCTCATTGCCCTCCATGAGAAGCGCCCTGTCACACGCCGCCTTGTTGACCTGCGCGCCGTCCCTTCCTATAATAAAATCCGTCTTGTAATTCGACGCGCCCGCAATTGTTCGAATACTCTCGACAGGTGTGAATTCCTCTATGGTTCCAAGTTCCTTTGTCCCCCTTGTCCTAAAGAGCCTGCTGCCGTCGTTTTTCAGTCCCGACACGACATCACCGCAGCCGGTTGAGTCAATCATATCCGCCGCGTCAAGCGGTGCAATCGATATATCCTGTGCCTTCCCCGCATCGTCCATAATGGAAAACACAAGCGACTTAATATTCAGCGGTTCCTCCGATGTGTTAAAAAGCCTGTAGCTCACCTCAATCCATGGCTTTCCCGCATACGCGGTAATTCTAAGCTCGAACCTATAATGCTTCGACTCCTCACAGCCGCCAAACTCCGTCTCATTATAACCGTCCGCCGCAAGTATTGTACATACCGGGCCTTCCTCCACGATACGCCAGCGGTTTAAATTCATCTCATAGAAGTTCCCGGACGCATCTCTAAGATATGGTCCCTTAAACTGTCCTTTTTCGTATAATCTGCCGCCATGGCTGAGACTCTCAAACAGCCCGTCCGAATAGTTCCTTACGCTAAAGCTCACCGCACCCGTGTCAACGGTAAAGCCGTCCCTGTCATGCATTGTATTTATTCCTTCAAAATCTGTCATGCCGCTTGCGCTCTCCTCCGTGAGCCGTTCTCCCTCAGCCGATACGCACTCCGTCTTATACGCCCTCAAATCCTCCTCATCAAGAAACAGCGCGAAATCCTTCCTGCTGTTCCCCGGAAGATTTCCCTCAAATCGGGTAAAAAGGAAACGTACCGAGCCATCATCATACCTCGCCGTCACCTTCGTCTGACTCGGTAGTACGTCCGCTCCGTCACAGACCCTCACACCTGACACATCACTAATTCTTCCCTTCCTGACCGGAACAGCAACCCACATCGGCTCCATGTATCTAGGATATCTGTACAGCTTTTCCAAATGTAAACTAATCATATTTTCTTCCCTCGGCTTTCATTTTATCTTTCAATTATCATACTATATAATAGATGTATTATCTACATCTTAATTTGTATTTTTTATCTATAATACAGTTTTTTTTACTTTTTCATTGACAAAAAACCTTTTGAAACTTACTATAGATAAGCTGGGACACGCGTTTTGTTTTGTACGGCTGCCTGCAGTATTCAGGGGGGATAAAATATGATTTTAAGCGACAAAAAGAAAGAATTTGATATAACCCAGGTCAGGGGAAAAGCATATGTTGAGATGAAGGATGCCCATTATCATCCATACTATGAATTCTATTACCTGCTCTCGGGCACAAGAAGAATTTTCATAAACGATACTATATATTCTGTAAAAAAAGGCGACCTCATCGTCATTCCAAAGGGCGAGTTGCACCGCACCACCTACATAGGCGGCGACACCCATGAGAGGATAGTCATGGTATTCAGCGATGCGTTTATTGAACCACTGATAAACAACCTCGGCATGGACACATTCAAAAAATGCTTTGACAAGCGGCAGATATCCATCCCGCCTAACAGACGCGAGTACATTGAAGAACTATTCGGCAAGATACTCCGCGAACATAACGGAATAGACATATATTCCGGCTGTATGCTCACAGTATATGTGTATGAGCTTATACTGTTCGTACTGCGCTGCCACGAAAATGCCGATGCAGTCTACCCGGCAGACGACATTGGAGACAATGTCATCTCAGAGGCAGCTAAATTCATATCAGGTAATTTCAGACAGGACTTCTCGCTCGCACAGCTATCCGCAAAGTACAACATGAGCCCGTCCTATTTCTCGCGCAAATTCAAGCTCTGCACAGGCTTTGGGTACAAGGAATACCTCGTCACGGTACGCATCATAGAGGCGTGCCGTCTCCTGTTAAACACCGACCTGTCCATCACACAGATTGCGGAAAAATGTGGTTTTGAGGACAGCAACTACTTCGGAGACTGCTTTAAAAAGATTAAAGGGATGTCTCCGAGGGAATATAGGAAGGCAAACGGGGTGGTGTGATGGATTATTAAATTGAAACGGACGTTGTACTTTCCTTATTTCTTCAGCGTATCGCTGTTGTTGAGGACTAGGGTGCTGTATAGGAAAAGCACGTCTTGTCCGTTAAAATCGATGAATTTTCCTAAGTAGGATGGAGCAAGGTAGCGGATATCGACTATGGTTATCTTAGAGTAGGCTTCTATGAGAAGCGGCGTCAGGCTGCTTCCGAAGGAGTCCCTGAACACGATGAGCTCTTTATCCGTCGTGGCGGTGGGGTTGTCTATGATGAGAAGGGAGCGCGAGCCGGAGAGGAAGGTCTCGTACCGGTCGTTGCCCGCCGCTTTCTCCATATCGTACACTGCACCCGTCTTTCCCGATTCATAGTCGTAGACGGTGCTGTTTTTTATCGCGTCATTTTCCAGATAATACAGTGTCTCCGCCGCAACCGGTAGTGCCGCCTGTCCGTAATATACTCCGAAAAAAGGCTTATCAAGCTGCTTTTTTGTGTACTCCCCGGTCAGGGAAACACCCATCTCATCAGCTATCCTTTCTGCCACATCGACTATCTTTTCCTGTCTCCAGTGCGTGTCCGTGCGATAGTAGTCATCAATACTCAACAAACCGCGGATATCTATAAAATCCATGAAATCAAGCTTATCCTCAAGTGTCGCATAAAACCGGTCATAATCGAGCGACGGATATCCGTTCTCTGCCGCAAGAAAATAGTTCTTGTCGGGCACTATCACGCCATACACGGCATTCACATTCCCCTCAAGGTATTTTTCATACAGCGAGGTAAAACATTCCGCCGCGTATTCGAGAGCTTTCTCACTCAGAGGATACTCAAGCTTCGAGAGATAGCCGTCGACCAGATACAGCCCGTTATTGTCTTTGCGCCCAAACAGATAGTAATTGCCAACAGCCTTGACCATACGCATGGAGTCTCTCATCGGAAACTGGTCGAGCGTGTATTTCTCGAACTCCTCCATAAACCTGCCCGACTGCAAGGTCTGTACCGACAGTTTCGGAAACGCCCTGAGTCCCCTCCTCTCACTGTAGGAATAGCTCTCGTCAGGTTTTATAATTCCCCACAGTGACAGCCCGTAGATGCACAGGGCAGCCACGAAAATCACTATGGTATTTTTATTGATATATTTTCTCATTCTAACCCCCATGCCAATTTAATCTGTGAGTGTATAACATGTTGTACACAGTTAAACATATAGCGTATGTTTTGACACTATAACCCAAAACAGTAATTAAAAACGCTGCTTTACATCTTAACCTCAGCAGATGCCAAAATCTTAAAATCTAAAATACAAAAACGGATTGAAGGAGCCGTCCACGAGATACCCTGTCACCAGAATAAGGAGCGCCGCAAGAACAAGCGGCTCACCCACGGTACAGATGACATTTACCGCCCTGTTTTCCTGCATTTTTGCTTCAAGGGATGCGAACAGATTTCTCACCACGGGCAGCGAGCCTAAAACTGCAATCAGCAGTGTGGCTGCATAGCTTCTAAGGTAGTAAAGTGACTCTCCGGACACAGCCGTAAGACCGCCCGCACCAAACATTTCCGCTATGACATTTCCTGCGTCAGCCATATCTGCCGCGCTGAATATGACAAAGCTTATGATCACGAGAAACATCGTGTAGACATGCCCGAGCACCCTGCTCTTTTTTAACAGCGGAAGCAAAAACAATTTCTCCAATATGAGAAAAAATGCCATGTACAGTCCCCACACGACAAAGTTCCAGGCCGCGCCGTGCCACAGTCCCGTAAGCGCCCATACGATAAGAATGTTGAGAAACCATCTCCACTTTTTTACACGGTTGCCTCCAAGCGGAATGTACACATAATCGCGGAACCACGTTCCAAGTGACATATGCCATCTCCTCCAGAACTCGGTTATGCTCTTAGAGATGTACGGAAAATTGAAATTTTCAGGAAAATCGAAGCCGAATATTTTCCCGAGACCGATTGCCATGTCACTGTAGCCCGAGAAATCAAAATATATCTGAAGCGTGCAGGCAACGGCATACAACCACACAAAGAGCACCGACGGCTCGGACGCACTGCCATAGGCATCTATTAGCTCGCCTAGCTGGTTGGCTATGAGAACCTTTTTGGAGAGTCCTATTATAAATCTTCTTATTCCCTGAGCAGCCTTCCGTGCGCTGTGTTCCCTTGTGCGCAGCTGCCCCTCGATATCCGAATACCTGACAATAGGTCCCGCTATGAGCTGTGGAAACATCGATATATACATTGCCATGTCGATATAGCTTTTCTGCGCTGCAACCGTTCCCCTGTAGACATCAATCACATAGCTTATCACCTGAAAAGTATAAAAGCTGATACCTATAGGCAGTGTAACCTTTAAAACCGGAACCGCAATTCCCGTCACGGCAGCAAACGATTCAAGAAAGAAACCTGCGTACTTAAAGTATCCGAGCACACCGAGGCTTATTACAACAGAGGTGGTCAAAAAAAGCTTTGACCACCTTCTCTTATAGTCTATAAGCCTGCCAAGGATATAACCCTGTGTTATCATAACGAGCATGAGGAGAGTATATCTTAACTCTCCCCATGCGTAGAAAACAAGGCTCGCCAACAGAAGTACCACATTTTTATTCCCAAACTTTCCCCTGCCCGGCGCCACAAAATACAGCAGTATCACAGCCGGCAGAAAATAATATAAAAACGGAATACTTGAAAAAATCATGTCAATCCTCGATAAATAATTAATCTTAACTATCCAATGTTTTCCTTATATAACTCAACTGCGTCAGGATATACCTCGACAATCTTTGATGCAAATGTATCGATGAACTCCGTAAGACCATAAGCTGAGATGACATAGTCATCTACCTGATATACAACCAAAACATCAGGGAAACCACACATCCACTGCTTTGCGAGAACACCGTCTTTGAGATGCTCTGCGATTGATGCGGCATTCTCCTTGTCAATCACATGGAAAGCGCCTGCCGTGAAGCTGTTTAAATTCATCATATGCGTAAGTGATGCCGCATCATCTATCAGTGCAGCGTCCTCCTCCGGCATTCCGAAGGTGTCATTTAACATACCTGTATCCTCGATGCCGAACTTTCCCGGTGCGTCATCTCTCATATTCTCCTCGTTATAGTCTCCGCCTGCTGCCGGGAACTTATCGTCCTCGCTGTAGGCTGACCATATACTGTCAAGAAGTCCCACCGCACCCTCGGCTTCGCTCTGCTGTGCGTCCTTATTTGTCTCTGCCTCCGTCGTGGTGTTCTCAACTGTTGACGGAGCCTCCGTCGTAGTCTCAACCGGCGTCGTCTGCCCGGTTGTGGTTGTCGTGTTGCTATTGTCCTTCTTTCCACATGCGCTGAGCGCAACAACTGATACCGCCATAACTGTCAATAATGCTAATCTTCTCATAAATTCCTCCAAAAATATTATTAATTTACCCCTTGTGCAGTCCTTAACAGCCACTGCCCCGTCTCCTCGTCAAGGTGCAGCTCAACCTTCACGGAATGTGTCCCCGCACTCACCGTTATATGCGCTCCCTCGTAAGGCTCGACTGCCCAGACTATGTCCGCCTCATCACTTGCCGGCATCACATTCCCACCATTTTCGACGAACTCACCGCCTGATGCTTCTATTATAAAGCTTCCCCTCGCCCTGATATGAAGCGCAAATTCGGATTTCTCGTTAGAAACGCTTCTCTCAAGAGAATATGAGACTACATACGGCTCGTTGTCCAACTGTGCGTCCACCGCCATTCCGCCTCCATCAAGCAGCACCCCGTCGTAGTATATCTTAGGTGTATGCTGTCTTAAAGACATCAAAGTGATGCCCGTTCCAAGTACAATAAAGATACATGCCGCAGCAGCCACTGCTGATATTGCATATATCATTTTCCGCTTTGCCGTCTGCCTCTTTACCTCATAAAGCTGCCGTGCCTGCGCTGTATCCTCCCCGCTCTTTTCGAAAAGCTCCCTCGCTCCGTCTAAGAGCTCATCGCTGACACCCGACATGGCTTGCGAAAGTATCTCACCTTTCCTCACCATACTCCCTCCTTTTTCAGATAATTTTTAAGGCGGTTTCTCATTCTTGACAGCGTCGATTTTATCGTTCCCTCGCTGATATTCATTCTCCTTGAGATATCGGAAATCGGACAGCTATAGTAATATCTGAGCAAGAAGATATTCCTGCTGTCCGCTTTCTGTTCCCTGAGAAAATTGTCGATGACCTGTTCAAGCTGCGCCGCGTCCACATGACTCTCAACATCCCTGATATCAGGTATGCACTCGTCAAGCTCATGTATCGATACCGCGTATTCTCCCGCCGCCCTCTTATCCGCATGTCTGGCATTGTACTTGTTAATTGCCGCATTTCTGGTCAGCTTTCCAAGAAATGCTGCGAGATTTTCCGGATGATGTGGAGGTATGGCTCTCCATGCCCCGAGCAGTGCATCATTCACACACTCCTCGCTATCCTCAATATTACCAAGTATATTCATCGAAATATGCATGCAATAATGATTATATTTTTCAGAAGCCTCCCTTATCGCGCGCTCATCGCGTCCAAGGAACAGCTCCACGATAGCCTTGTCCTGCATTTTCTCCTCCGTTATACCATCCTGCACATATACACAGCTTATATTTCCACAGGTTGCACTTTATTATAAAAAATTTTTTGAGATAAATTTTTCAATTCTGTTTTTTATCTTCTATAGTTTTTGTAAAGATACTGAATAATATCCTTCCTCGTCACAATTCCTATAAAAACATTGTCATCGTCCACGACAGGGACGAAGTTCTGCCTTATTGCGAGGTCGATGAGATTCTCCATATGCGCCTCCGCATTGACAGGGTGGTTCATGACACGCCTGCTGATAGCGGATATCGGAATCTCCTCAGCCTCCTCGAAAGTGGCAATGTTCTCGTCAGCCATCTTCCATAGCAGATCTCCCTCCGTTATGGTTCCCACATACTTTCCTTCCCTGCTTATGATCGGCATCGCCGTGTACTTATGATATCGTATCTTCTCCAAAACCTGTCTTATATTAGCATCCTCATATACATAGATTACATCGCACTTAGGTGTGAGAAAAAATAAAATGTTGTTATTCTGCATAGCCCTTTCCATCTCCCATGTAAATTTTAATTCGTCAAATGTAACAACGGCAATTTTTTACCGCCACGCGCTTTTTATATAAGGATACCATATAATTATGAACAGAATAAGTACAAAGCGTAAAATCATTATAATTCAAGCCATCAGACTGCCTTGCACTGATGCATGCAGGAATAAAGCGGCATTGAAGGAATATGTTTTCAAAAAAACAAAAAACGCATAAAGCCTTGAACCGTAAAGCTTCATGCGTCTTTTTGCAGAGCAGGATACGGGAATCGAACCCGCCTCCTCAGCTTGGGAAGCTGATATACTACCGATGTACTAATCCTGCATATGTGCATCTCCTGCAACAACTTTGTTTATTATACCACATAACGGTAAAAAAATCCAGTCTTTTTTATCTAAATATATAAGGTATACGCTTGATTACGTCTTATATATCAGAATATACCCCAAACATACATGACCGCATGAAGCCATCTCAATGCTGTCATGCGGTCATTATAATTATTTTTTAAGTCCTTTTAGCTGGTCGGCAAGCTCATTAAGCCCTGCTATGGTTCTTCCGACCTCCTGCGTGATGGCACTGTTGTCCTCACTCGCCTTGAGTGTCTCGGTCGAGTGAGCCGTCACCTCCTCGGTGACACCGGATATTGTCTGTATTCCGTCGACTATCGCCTGGTTAGCGTCGTTCAACTCATGCACAAGGCTGTTCATCTTTCCCGCCTCAGCATAGACTCTGTCATTCTTTCCTGCAATCTTCTCAAAACTCTTAACAGTCTCATCCGCAGCATGATTCTGATTTTCAGACACTTTAATCATATCCTCAATCACCTTGACCACATCGGCAAGCTCCGTGGATATACTGCCAATAAGTCCCGTTATATCCCCGGTCGCTCCCTGTGTCTGGTCTGCAAGATTGGAAATCTCAGAGGCAACCACCGCAAACCCGCGGCCGGCGTCACCTGCCCTTGCCGCCTCGATGCTCGCATTGAGTGCAAGCAGACTCGTCTGTGATGCGATACTGTTGATAAGGTCTATTATTGACTGCATTCTGTCCGTGTGCCCGCGAAGCTGTAAAAGCTCCTTCGAGACATTCGCGTTCGCTTCGTTTGAAACCTGAACACATCTTAAAAGCTCATCCATATTCTTCTTAGACAGATCAAGCTCAGCCTTGGTCTCATTCACATTTTCGACAATCATTCCCGATGCCTGCTTGACGCTGTTTATGGTCTTTTGAATCTGCTCGGTCTTTTCAAGCTGCACCTGGATGGAGCCGACAGTCTCATTCGTTCCTGATGCCACTTCTCTCATCGAGTCTTTCGTTCTTCCCGCAGTGTCCTCGAGTATACCGACTTTTTCTGAGACCACACCGATATCATCGGTAATCTTCTGTGCAACTCCTAAAATCTCAGTCATAAGAGCCGCACTATGCTCTTTCTCCTCCTCAACCTGCTTAAGCTGACTGTCATTGCATTTCTTTGATACATATGTAGCCATCATAAGATATCCCATAAATAAGAGTACCGAGGCAACTCTTATCTCAACGTTAGCCATATCCTCTGATGCGAGTTGACCGGATACCGCACTGTAAGCCACCTGAATAATGTTTCCCAGTGACACAACACCCATAAATGCTGCCGATACCTTAATGTCATTGTAGGACACAAGAATGACTGCAATAAGTAACGCATAGACATATGCAACCGGCGATACAGTTGTAAATATAATAAAAAGATAAAATACCACATATCCACCCGATATCGCATATTTCAGATAGGCGTTTCCCCTGTCCCTCAAGTACAATGCCAGACAAATTGCATACGGCACAAGTGCAAAAATGCAAAATACAACAAAGTATCCAGGCGTTCTGCTCTTTTTCAATACCTCAAGCAGATAGCAGACGACAAGAATGATGTTCATTATGCTGTATGCAATCATGCTGGCTCTGTTTGACAGCCTGAGCCCGTCAATTTTTTTGTTCTCCATAATACTTCCTCCATACCTTTTCCATAATGTAACCTATAATATTCAGGCTCACCGCGGAGTGCGTTGCCGATACCATATGTTACATATTATCACTTAATGTATCAGTATGACAAGGATTTATTATATTTTACGGACAGTTTCAGACACTATTTTTTTGAATACATTTCCTTTATAGTGTCAAAAGCGAGCTTCGGTCTGCGGTACTCGTCCACCACTCCCTTGTTGTTGTGGCACCTTGCCCTCGTGGCAAACCACTCCTCCTCGGTCACACGGCAGTCTGCAAACTGCCATACAAACACACCGCAGATATCCGCGTCATTCATATAGACCTCAAGATTATCTCTTATGATATCTGCCTGTCTCTCCTCGCTCCACTTGCAGTGTGCCCTGTCGCGGAAGCCATAGATTGCAGCCGCACCGAACTCACTCACGATAATCGGCTTACCCTCACCGCCGCTCTTTCTTATCCATTCAATCTCCGTCCTGTTCGTCTCTTCAATCGGCACGTCCTTGTACCAGCCCGAGTACATATTAAACGACACAATATCCGGCAAATCAAGACATATATCCGTAAGATGCCTGCAGGTGGCCGAGGTCGTCGGTCTTGACCTGTCGAGCGAGCGTATCTGCGCGTACTGGGCGGCATATTTTTCCCTTCCTTCCTCGGTCTCACTCGCACACTCATTCAAAATTCCCCATACAACTATTGACGGATGATTATAATGGTTTTCAATCATCTCGTCTATGCAGTCCCTGCACTGTCTGTCAAAGTTAGGATTCTGCATGCGCTCCAGCCCAAAGCCTCTCGCATGATTTTCCTCCCAGACATACATGCCCCTCTCGTCACAGAGGTCAAGAAATCTCTCATCATTAGGATAGTGGCAGGTTCTAACGGCATTCGCATTCATCTCCTGCATCAGATCCATATCCTGGACCATTAACTGAAGCGGAATGGCACAGCCCACCGTCGCATAGTCCTCATGCCTGTTAAAGCCCTTCATATAGATTTTCTCGCCATTCACGAGAATGTCCTTACCCGACACCTTGACCTGCCTGAAGCCGACGCGGTCTATGTAATCGTCGACAATTTTTCCGTCTCTTGAAATATGAAGCTTGACAAGATAAAGATTAGGTTCCCTGCTGCTCCACGCGAGCACGTCCGTAAAGGCTGCCTCAACCTCGAGCGTGTGCTCCTCATCCGGCGCTAATGTGATGCTCCCGGAGAGCTCATCTATATTAGTATCACTGTCCGAGGCGGCATATATCATGTCAGCAGCCAGCCTTCCGTCAAGCTCTGCTGTCTGCTCACAATCCGAGAGATTGACAAGGGTGACTTTAATCTTTGCATGCCAGCCGCTCTCCGTCATAAACGGCTCAAAATGCAGATTCTTTATGTAAACATCGCCAAGCTCCTCCATAGCCACCGGTCTTGTGATGCCTCCGTAGGTGTAATAGTCATTCGGCACATGAAGTGCGGACTCCTGCGTAAATCTGTTGTCGACCCTGACCCTCAGCTCATGCTCACCCGCCTTGACGTCCTTTGCAATCACCGAAAATGGCGTAAAGGCATTGTAGTGATGCCCCATTTTAACGCCATCAAGGTACACATCAGCCGTATGGCTGACCCCTTTAAATTCCAGTCGCAGATTGGTGTCATAAGGTACGGCAAGCCTCCTCGTGTACCAGCCTGTCCCGCGCTTGTCGAGAAAATCAGGGTGCTGCTCTATGCAGCCCGGAACCATCATTCTGTATTTTTTGTCACTTCCCTCCATTACAAAATCCCACATTCCCTCAAGCTCGGTAACTCTTCTTACCTCATGTGTGTTAAATAATCTTAACATGGTATACCTCCTTGTGTTTTACATATGTTTAATTCATTATAAGTTTATGGGTATCGGGGCAAATAGGATAAAAATTGCTATGTATAACGGGATATGTTTATGCGTACCGCGACTTTTGGGAGGAGTTTAGATGTTCTTAGAACTCTGCACAGCACACAGCCAATTCCGCCATGGAGGGCGGAATAGATGCAAACAGCCATGGAAGGCTGATTTTGCATCGGTGGCGTACCTTACAAGTATATAAATCAGAGTCCTTAGAACATCTTGCTCCGTACAATCGGAGTCGATATGCATAAATATATTCCGTTATACGTTCAAACTATAAATAAGCCTATTTACCCTCAACATCTCCTATAAAAGATTGACCTTCACATCTTCGATGCTTATATTTTCCACATCGAGCACCGTCATAGCCTTAGCCGCGGTCAGCCTGATGTTCTTCAGGGAAATATTGCGTAACGGCTTTTCAGGCAGCCCCTTTATCTCTACGGCTGTGTCTGCGCCCTCACCGTGAACATTCTCAATGCTTATATCCGAAAGCTCCGACGGCGTGTCCGTGAGCGGCTTAACCGTGCTGAACTCATAAAAGGAGTTAATCTGCACCGCCTGATTTGAGATATTCTCAATCTCAATATTCTCAAATGTAGCATTCTTCACATAACCGCCACGCCCGCGCATTGTCTTTATCCTTATTCCCTGCATCGTATTCTTTACCTTGCAGTCCGTCACCCTGACGTTCTCGACACCGCCCGATATGGCACTTCCTATGACCACCGCGCCGTGGCCTCCGCTCATCGTACAATCCCTTATCACAATGTCCTTACACGGCTTTCCGACACGCCAGCCGTCCTCGTTCATTCCGGCATTTATCGCGATGCAGTCGTCACCCGTCTCAAAGCTGCAGCCCTCTATGAGCACATCGGTGCATGAGTCGGGATTGAGCCCGTCCGTGTTCGGTCCGTGCGTAACCACCTTCACTCCGCGGACCGTCACATGCTCACAGTAGACCGGGTGAATTGTCCATTGCGGACCGTCCTCTATCGTAAAATCCGACAGAACAACATTCTCACACCCAACAAACTGTATAAACGATGGTCTGAGCGCCGCTTCCCTCGTGCCGTAGACACGCTTCTCCACGGAAATTCCTTTTGCCTGTGCATAGCAGAGCTCATTTGCCGCCTCCTGCTGCAGCTTCTTCCACGGCCACCATGCCTGCCCGTTCCCAACGAGCCTGCCGCCGCCTGTTATGCCTATGTCCTCACAATCCCTCGCATATATGAGCGGCGAATAATTGTAACACTCCATTCCCTCCCAGCGCGTGAACACCACGGGAAGATAGTCCTCCGGCACATCGCTGAAGCTTACGACCGCCTCATCGTCGAGCTGTAAATGCACATGGCTTTTAAGATACAGACTGCCGCAGTGCCACTCTCCCTTTGGAATGTACACCGTGCCACCACCGCAAGCAGCGCAGTGGTCTATCGCCTGCTGGATTGATGTGAAATCTGATGATACTATTTTATGCATATGCTTCTCCATTCCACCGCCTGTCTGCGGCACAAAATTTATGAAAACACCATATCTCGTGTTTATCTGTCACTGCATTAATCGTACCACAAGCATATATTTATTTTATGCATATATTGCTTTATTTTTTATATTTTTCTGCTTATATTGCTTTTATCTGACTTTCTAAGCTGAATTGGTGTCATATCATATTTCTTCTTAAAAGCACGTTCCATATTTGTGTAGCTTCCAAATCCTGACGCATGCGCTATCTGTTCCACACTCATATCCGTCATATTTAAAAGCCTGTGTGCACCTGAAATCCTCACGCTGTTCACATACTGCATCACTGTCAATCCCGTGTATCTTTTGAATAGATGACTAAAATAGTACTTGTCAATATTGATGACGGACGATATTTTATCAAGCGTCACCTGAGACTGATAGTTAGCATTTATGTATTCAATAGCAGCCCTAAGTTCACCCGGAAGCTTCGATGTGCTGCCGTTGTTTTTATATCCCTGCATATTCCCGTTCCCATCGTCCTCCACCTCACAGCCGGTCAAAAAGGACAGCATGGCAACCAGCCCACACCCAAATATCCCGTCATTGCATGTTATCTTTTTTTCACGCTCCTTAATCAGCTCGTCAAAAAGCACCGTCAGAAAAATCGTCTGCCGCTCCGACAGATAAAAAATTCCGGAATTTATCCGCGACAATATATCCTCCGCCTCATTTTTTCCACCGAGCACCTTCTCAACATATTCCACCGAAAAATTCACGACGTATCTCTCATAGTATCCCAAATCAGCGCTCTCGCCATAATGCAGCTCATACGGCTTGAACACGGCAACTGCACCTCTCTTTAAAAGATACCTCTGACCATCATAGAACATGTATCTGCTGCCGTCCGACTGAACATATATTTCATAGCCCGAATGGTAATGCCACACCGCCATGTCATGCGGCTCACTGCTTGTCACATGACTTACATCAACCATTCCGTGTACCGATATCCCTGTCCTCTTATTCATAACCTGCCACCATCTCACCGCCTGCGTCCGGGCACAAATAATATTTCAATACTGCCCCTGTTTTCACCAAAAATATCTTTCTTCATATTATATTTTATAGAAAAATACAAGAGGAGTCCTATATGGCTTATTATAATGGCAATTACCGCGCCGGTCAACGCCAGCCTATGATGACCTGTCCAAATCAGGCACATAACAGGCAGTCAAACGGCTGCGGCCGAAATACAGCCACCCCACAACCCTGCTGTAATGCAGCAGCACCTCAAAATGAGCTTCCAAACACTTCCGAAAAAATGTGCATGATACAGCCGCGCACAACTCCTGCCGAGGGTATTGCACAATCCTGTGTCACGCCGTCACCATACTGCCCTGTCGCGATGGCGTATGTACCGTTTCAGATATTTGAGGAATTATTCGAGGAGTCCAAAGCCTTCACGGTCGGAACCGCCTTTCCTTCACTCTTAAAACCTTTTATGAGAGGAGGCAGATGCAGATGACCGAAATGTGCAACGACAAAAAAGCTCTCTTCAGGAAAATTCACGAATGTGAATTTATGATGATTGACCTCGGGCTGTATCTCGACACTCACCCCGACTGCACGCAGGCACTCACCGCCTTTCATAAGCACCAGGCGGAATATGAGCACAATGTAGCTGAATACGAGCGCCTCTATGGCCCGCTCACATTCTATCAGGTCAACTCTGACACCTGCTGGACATGGCAGCAGCTACCGTGGCCTTGGGAAATGGAGGCGTATAAATAATGTGGATTTATGAAAAAAAATTAGAATTTCCTGTACACATCAAGGAACCTAATCCTAAGCTGGCACAGATTATCATCAGCCAGTATGGCGGCCCGGACGGCGAAGCCGGGGCATCGTTCAGATATCTGTCGCAGAGATATTCGATGAAAGACAGACGCGTAGCGGGAGTGCTTACCGATGTCGGCACGGAGGAACTGGCACATCTTGAGATAGTCGGTGCCATGGTTCACCAGCTCACGCGCGACCTCACACCCGAGGAGATAGAGAAATCAGGTTTTGCACCATACTATGTCGACCATACGCTTGGTGTCTGGCCGCAGGCAGCGGGCGGAATCCCCTTCAACGCATGTGAATTTCAGGTAAAGGGTGACCCTATAACAGATCTCATGGAGGATTTAGCTGCCGAGCAAAAAGCAAGAAGCGTATATGATAACCTGTTGAGACTGATAAGTGAACCGGATATTGTTGAGCCGTTACGCTTTTTGAGAGCGAGGGAGATTGTTCACTTCCAGCGCTTCGGTGAAGCACTCAACATCACGCGGGAGGGACTTGACGCAAAGAACTTCTATGCATTCAATCCTTCGATAGATACATGAAATAGAATAATGCAGTATTCAAAATATAAGGGTTAAAAGGTCAGAAGCCCGATGCGAGCTTGCCTGCGTGAGGATTTTTGACATTGTGACCCGTCAAAAATATGGAACCACCGCTTTGCGGATAAGATATTACGGCTGCATCATAACTGATGTGTAATAAACTTCTGCAAAGCGGTGGTTTCTTATATGCTGTTCATGTAAAAATCAACTGCTCTTATGTGAATTTTCACACTAAATTATTCATATTTTCTGCCGCAAATCGCACTAAACTACATGAATCTTTTTTAGACCTCCACAGACCCTTCTCCGCCGCCCATCACAACTCCCAAAAAACAAGCCGCCCCACAGATAATACATTTCAAGTATACTTCCCCTATCCATATATTATTCCTGAGGCGGCTGTTCCAAAATCAAATAAGCTTCCGGCTCACAGCTCCAGCTATTTAATTGTTTTCTGTTTAATTATTTTCTGTTCAATTATTTCTTATTCAAGAAATCATACTGCGACATATAAAGCTTGTAATACATTCCGTCCTTATTTTTCATAAGCTCGTCGTGGCTTCCCATCT
>CAKRJT010000022.1 GCA_934351925.1 uncultured Lachnospiraceae bacterium | reverse complement strand
AAAATGTATTCTCTTTCCGTTCACCGAGGTTATGACATCGCCCGCCTGAAGCCCTGCCTCCCCGGCAGCGCTTCCCTCCTCTACACTGTAGAGCTTACACGGGTCGTAGCCAATGCTTCCTATAATAAATACCGCCATTATAAATGCAAGAATGAAATTAAAAATAGGACCCGCAGCTATTACGGAAATCCTTCTCCAAACCGACTTAGAGGCAAAGAGCTTATCCTTGTCAAGCTCGCTCACGCCGTCCTCATTGCCGTCCTCTCCTGCCATAATGCAGGCTCCGCCAAACGGAAGAAGCTTGAGTGAGAACAATGTCCCCTTTTTCTTAAATTTGAGAATTGTCGGACCAAGCCCCAGCGCAAACTCACTAACCGCGATTCCGTTTGCCTTTGCGACAATAAAATGCCCGAACTCGTGAATGATAACAATGATACTGAGAATAATAATAGCTATAATAATATTCAAGTTGTAATATCCTCCCCTTGAAGATTTAGTAACGGCTCCTTATGAACTCATAAGCCGCCGCTTCCGTGTCAAGAATCCGGCTGACATCAGGATTATCAATATATTCTATGTTAGTCATAGTTTGTTCTATTATATCAATAATATCAAGATATTTTATCTTTCTGTCAAGAAACATTGCCACCGCAAGCTCATTCGCCGCATTGAACATTGTCGGGACATTTCCGCCCCTTCTTCCCGCCTCATATGCAAGCGCAAGCCCCCGGAAGTTCACCAGATCAGGCTCCTCGAAGGTAATCTGTCTCAGCTTCCAAAAATCCAGATGCTCCGTGTCAAGGAAACGCCTCTCTGGATAATAGAGTGCATACTGGATAGGAAGTCTCATATCAGGTGTTCCAAGCTGTGCCATGACTGCACCGTCCTCGAACTCAACCATCGAATGAATGACGCTCTGTGGCTGCACGACAACCTGTACCCGGTCAAGCTCCACGCCAAAAAGCCATCTCGCCTCCATAACCTCAAGTCCTTTATTTACCATGGTTGATGAGTCTATCGTTATCTTTCTTCCCATAGTCCAGTTAGGGTGTTTCAATGCGTCCTCGACCCGGATATCCCTCATCTGTTCCATCGTTCTTCCTCTGAACGGCCCGCCCGATGCCGTCAGGAGAATTTTGTGAATTTTGTTTTCCCGCTCGCCGTTAAGACACTGGAAGATTGCGCTGTGCTCACTGTCGACAGGTAAAATCTTAACTCCCTTATCGGCCGCAAGCTTCATAATGATGTGTCCGGCAGTAACAAGTGTCTCCTTGTTGGCAAGTGCTATATTCTTGCCCGCATTTATAGCCTCTATTGTCGGAACAATTCCCATCATTCCGACCACCGCGGTCACTACAATCTCTGCCTCAGACATGGTCGCTGTGCGGATAAGTCCGTCCATTCCCACGCCGTACTCGATTCCCTGCATATCGGCAAGCCTCACCTTTAAGTCGGATAAGGACTTCTCATCTGCCATTGAGACAAATGCAGGCTTAAACTCCCTCACCTGCTTTTCAATAAGTTCAACATTCTTTCCCGCCGACAAAGCTACAACCTTGATATCATTATTTTTCCTGACCACATCAAGTGTCTGGGTTCCTATCGAGCCCGTGGACCCAAGTATCGATATATTTTTCATGCCTTTCTCACCACTCCTCCAAAACTCAGCTTAAAGCCCTGAATATCTCAATTACAATATACACCACCGGTGCCGTAAAGATAGTGCTGTCAAATCTGTCCATAATTCCGCCGTGTCCAGGTATGAGCTTTCCGTAGTCCTTCACGGAATGGTCACGCTTGATTGCAGACGCAGCCAAGTCGCCTATAATCGAGATAATCGCGCCCGCTCCGCAGGCAACGGCGAACACAACAGGTGCGTTCACACTGATTTTAGAGTTGATTACGGCTCCGTATATTCCTCCTATGAGCATCGGACCAATTATCCCACCTATGGCTCCCTCGACCGACTTCTTAGGGCTCAACACTGGTGTCATCTTGTGCTTTCCGAATTTCACGCCCACAAAATAAGCACAGGTATCCGCAATCCATGAGCATATAAAAACCAGCCACACATAGAAGGCACCGTCAGGAAGAAGGCGTATTCTGTATATGAAAGAAATCATAACCGCTACATATACAAGTGCAAAAAATCCCATCACCGCCTGATCTGCCTTATACCTGGGAAAGGTAATAACATAACCTGCCATAACACAGATAAGCCCCGCCGCAAGGCACAGCAGCATGAACTCATTCTGTCCTAACCACATACATATATAATAGATTACGGCGAACGCATACCCTATAATTCCTATCGGACTCTTCTCAATGCCATACACCTTATAAAGCTCATACATGCCGATTAACGATATGGCAAGTGTCAAAAGGAACAGGTACGGACCTCCAAATACAAGTCCGGCTCCCACAATAACCGTGAGCGCCGCTCCGCTGGCTATTCTAACTAACATACTATTCCTCCTTCACTCCACCAAAGCGACGGTCACGCTTATTATATTTTTCTATCTCCTTGATGAGATAATCCATGTTAAAATCAGGCCAGAGCACCTCAGGAAAATCAAATTCCGAATAAGCACACTGCCATAAAAGATAATTCGATATTCTCTTCTCACCGCTTGTCCTTATGAGGAAATCAGGGTCAGGTATATCCCTCGTGTCAAGATGCGCGGAAATCATATCCTCTGTTATGGTATCAGGGTCTATTCCTTTCTCGATGCACTCCTTGGTCAGCTCTCTGACAGCCCTTGTTATCTCGTCCCTCGAGCCATAATTTAGCGCTATCTGGAAATTGAGACCCGTATTGTTCTTCGTAGCCTCCTCAAGCTCTTCAATCTTGTCTATTATATCCTGTGCGAGTTCATCTCTCCTGCCGAGGATTCTCACGCGCATATTATCCTTGTTGCTTCTCTTGATGCAGTCGGTGAGATAACCTCTCAACAGCTTCATAAGTCCCGTAACCTCCGACTCGGAGCGTTTCCAGTTCTCAGTTGAAAAAACATATATCGTAAAATACTTTACACCGATGGCATCCATGTCACGGCAGGTCTGTTCTATGACCTTACAGCCCTGTGAATGTCCAAAGTTGCGCGGCATCATTCTCTTCTTTGCCCATCTTCCATTGCCGTCCAATATAATTGCAATATGATTCGGGACGTTCATTCCAAGTTTTTCATTAAATGTATCCAAGTGTGCCTCCCTATTTACACAAAATAGGCTGTCACCGATGTATGATGCATCCGTAACAGCCTTCTATATTCCCGGTATTGACTCTTATACAGTAAGAATCTCCTTAGACTTAGCTTCTACAGCCTTATCAATCTCTGCAATGTACTTGTCGGTAAGCTTCTGGACATCTTCCTCAATGTTCTTGTACTCATCCTCGGAAATGAGATTGTCCTTATTCTGCTTCTTAAAGAAATCGTTGGCATCTCTTCTTACATTTCTTACGGCAACCTTGGCATTCTCACCCTTCTTCTTGATGTCCTTAACTATTTCCTTACGTCTGTCCTCTGTGAGTTCAGGGAAGATAAGACGGATAACCTTACCGTCGTTGGTAGGTGTGATGCCGATATCGGATACGAGTATCATCTTCTCGATTTCCTTGATAAGGCTGGACTCCCATGGCTGTATCTGTATCATTCTCGCCTCAGGCACGGAAACATTAGCAACCTGCTGAAGTGGTGTAGGTGTTCCCCAATAATCAACTCTTATCTTGTCAAGGATATGCGGGTTAGCTCTTCCGGCCCTGATTGTCGCGTAGTCCTCGAGCAATGTATCGATTGTCTTATTCATCTTCTCTTCAAATTCTTTAATGTCTGCCATAATGTCCTCCAAAATTTAATTAATATTATGTTATATTCAAAAATATCTTACACAGGCTTATGCTGTCACAACGGTTCCGTTTATCTTTCCGTCCACGGTATTCACGATGCTGTTCTCCTCGTTGAGTCCGAAGATAACGAGCGGCATCTTATTCTCCATGCACATGACGGACGCTGTCATATCTATAACGCCGAGCTTCCTGTCGACTACCTCCTGAATTGAGAGTGTATCGAACTTCTTTGCACAAGGATTGAGCTTCGGGTCGCTGTCATATACTCCGTCGATAGCCTTCGCAAGGAGAATGGCATCTGCCTCCATCTCAATGGCACGAAGCACAATTCCCGTATCCGTCGAGAAATACGGATGACCTGTGCCGCCGGCGAAGAATACTATCTTGCCCTGCTTAAAGCACTCGTTGGCTAAATCCTTGGAAAAGAGCTTGGTCATGGAGCCGCACGCAAAAGGTGTGAGTATCTCAGTCTCAAGCCCAACGGAGCGGAACATCTCCGATACATATATACAGTTCATAATGGTCGCCAGCATACCTATCTGGTCAGCCTTCGTTCTGTCCATATTCTCACTTGAACGGCCTCTCCAGAAGTTGCCTCCTCCTATGACAATTCCAATCTCCTTGCCAAGAGCGGAAACCTTCCTGACCTGCTCTGCTATGGCAAGCACTGTAGCTTCGTCAAAGCCCGTCTTTTTCTCACCGGCAAGAGCCTCGCCGCTTAATTTTAACATAATTCTGTCCAGCTTCATCTTAGATTACTCCTATGTCTTATTTTTATATTCTACTTCACGCTGTCTGCCGCAACATGCTGTATCACCGTCGACGTCGAGGTAATCGGAAGCATCTCAGCCCCCAACGCGCGCAGCCGCTTTATCAGCTCCGGAAGCATGTCAACTGTCGTGTCGAGCACGTTCGTGTCATGCAGCAGGACAACCGAAACATCATATTTCTTCACATCCTGGATAATTCTGTCAATCATATCGTCCGCCGAGATTTCCTTGCCCTCGGCATCTCCGGCGAGTGCATTCCAGTCATAATAGGTGATATCCCTGTCATTGAGATACCGTATGAACTTCTTCATCGGGATATCGCTGACGGTGTTGCTCGAACCGCCCGGAAATCTGTAGAGCGTCGGCTTCACCCCTGTTATGCTCTCTATATGATCGCTGATTTTATTAAAATCCTTATCGAATGCCTCAACTGAGCTGTATATAAGCCCGTAGTCATGGGAATAGGAATGCATTCCTATCGTGTGTCCCTCAGCCACAATCCTCTTATACTCGTCGTCATAATCCTCTTTGCCGACCGTGAAAAAGGTGGCTTTAACCCTGCACTCCTTGAGTACATCCAATATCCTGTCAGTGTTCCGGCTAGGTCCGTCGTCAAAGGTCAAATACACGACCTTGCGCCCCTCCTCGAGTACCTCCTGCTCCGACGGCAGCCCATTGACCGCATCGCTCCAGATATACTCCGTGGTGGTCTCCTGCGCCGCCTCCTCGGTCTCCCTGTTTTTCTGTATGAGAACAACCGGCTGCTCTTCTCCGCCCATGTGCCCACTGACCCTAATAAATAAAATAACACAAAATGCAATCAGTATCAACAATAAAAAACATAAAAAAATTATTATGCCGGCTCTGAAACTGCCGTTCCTGCTCTTTTTGCGTCTGTTGTGAGCCGCCCACTGCTTTCTGGTGCTCACGCTTCCCTGAATATTATCGTACTTAAATTTTCTCATTACCCTAAATCAATCTCCTGAATTTAATTGTAACACACAATCAGGTGAATTTGAAGCCATTATTATTTTATATGCGTCCGAATGTGTACAGATAAATACAAAATTTTAAAAATCAGATAAATACAAAATTTTAAAAATCAGGTTGTCCGTTTTAAATAATTCTTTTATACTTATGATATCAGGGGCAAAAGGTCAGAAGTCCGATGCAGGCTTGCTTGCGTGAGGATTTTTGACATTGTGACCCGCCAAAAATATGAGTAAGCAACCATTTTTCAAAGAAAAATGTGCGAATTACGAATATTTTTGAGAATTGTGGGAGCACACAGTGCGGAGCAATTCGATATCATTGATATCAACATCATACTTATAATTTTTAGGAGGAAAATCATGGAATTTCGTCCCTGCATAGATATACATAACGGCAAGGTAAAACAGATTGTCGGTGGGAGCCTCGCCGACAAGGGAGATTACGCACGCGAGAATTTTGTGTCCGAGGCTGACGCAGCGTATTTTTCAGATTTATATTACAGTCTCGGAATACACGGCGGTCATGTAATCCTGTTAAATCCTGCCTCCTCACCGTATTATAATGAGACAAAGGCTCAGGCGCTCTCAGCACTCTCGCGCCACCCGGGCTTTTTGCAGATTGGCGGCGGCATAAATGCTGACAACGCCTCCGAATTTATAGAAGCAGGTGCCTCACATGTCATCGTGACCTCCTACGTCTTTTGCGGCGGTCATATAGACTACGACCGGTTAAAAGTGCTTGTGAAAAAGGTCGGAAAAGAGCACCTTGTCTTAGACCTGAGCTGTAAAAAGACCGAATCCGGCTACAAAATAGTGACTGACCGCTGGCAGAAGCTGACCGACACCAGTATTACCCCTGCCCTGCTTAATGAACTGGCAAAGTACTGCGGCGAATACCTTATTCACGCGGTCGACGTGGAGGGAAAATGTAACGGCATTGAGTGTGAGCTCGTGGAACAGCTCTCAGCCTACGAGGGACTCCCCGTAACGTATGCCGGCGGCGTAGGCTCCTTTAATGACCTCGCACGCCTTAAAGTGCTCGGAAAATCACGCATCAATGTGACCATAGGAAGCGCACTCGACCTGTTCGGCGGAAGCATGGCGCTTGACGAGGTTTTAAGCTTCATAATGCAGCCGTAAGCTGTTATTTTAGTTGTCTCTAATCGGGCAGGAGGCTGCCCCTTAGTTGAGCAGCCGACCCACTACTAAGGTGGATTAGGGACTTTAACCCGTTAGAAACATGCATCGCCAGGCACACCCAAAAAGACCGGTCCTTGAAATCAAAGACCGGTCTTATTTTCATGCATATCTGCAGCTATAATGTATTCAATTACTCTTCCCAGTTATGCCATACTTCCTGAACATCGTCATCATCATCAAGAAGGTCAAGTATCCTGTTCATCTGCTTGATATCATCCTCAGATGTGAGTGTCACATAGTTCTGAGGAAGCATTGTAACCTCAGCCTGTGCCATCTTGATTCCGAGAGCCTCAAGAGCCTCTCTCACAGCACCGCAGGAATCCGGGTCTGTAAGAATCTCGAAGCTGTCATCATCCTCGTCGAAATCCTCTGCGCCTGCATCAAGAGCTGCCATCATAAGCTCATCTGCATCCATGCTGCACTCTTCCTTGTCAATGATAATCTGACCCTTCTTGTCGAACATGAAAGATACACAGCCCTGCGTGCCGATGCTTCCGCCGCCCTTTGTGAATGCACTGCGGACATTGGCTGCTGTTCTGTTCTTATTATCTGTAAGGCACTCAACGATAATAGCTGTGCCGCTTGGGCCATAGCCCTCGTATGTAGCAACCACATAGTTGGCTGCGTTGCTATCTCCGGCTGCCTTCTTAACACTTCTGTCGATAGTGTCATTAGGCATGTTGTTGGCCTTAGCCTTGGCAATAACATCACGAAGCTTACTGTTATTGTTAGGATCCGGACCGCCCTCCTTGACAGCTATCATAAGCTCTTTACCTATTCTTGTAAAAATCTTACCCTTTGCTGCGTCATTCTTCTCTTTCTTATGCTTAATGTTGGCAAATTTTGAATGTCCTGACATATTACTTTACCTCTTCCTTGTAATCCTTAATGCTGAAGCTGTAGCGTCCCATCTTATCCTTGCCAAGGCATACTACCTTAACAACATCGCCAAGTGTGAGGACGTCCTCTACATGGTCGATTCTCTCCTTGCTTATCTTGGAAATGTGAACCATTCCCTCCTTGCCCGGAGCGAACTCTAAGAATGCGCCGAACTCCTTGATGCTTACAACCTTGCCCTCAAATACCTGTCCCTCTTCGTAATCTGTTACGATAGTCTGGATGTACTTGATGGCCTTGTCCATCATAGCCTTATCTGTTCCGCATACGGATACGGCACCGTCGTCTGTTATATCAATCTTAACACCTGTCTCATCGATGATTGCGTTGATTGTCTTTCCTCTCTGTCCGACAACATCGCCAATCTTAGATGGGTCAATCTGAATCTGAACAATCTTAGGAGCGTAAGGACCTACTTCCTTTCTAGGCTCTGCGATAGCCGGCTTCATGCAGGTATCCATGATGAACAGTCTGGCCTCACGGCATCTTGCAATGGCGCCCTCAACGATAGGTCTTGTAAGACCATGAATCTTAATATCCATCTGGATAGCAGTGATACCATCTGTTGTACCTGTTACCTTGAAGTCCATATCTCCGAAGAAATCCTCAAGCCCCTGGATATCTGTGAGAAGTACATAGTCGTCATCTGTCTCACCTGTCACAAGACCACAGGAGATACCTGCTACCATCTTCTTAATAGGAACACCTGCTGCCATAAGTGACATACAGGAAGCACATGTTGAAGCCATTGATGTTGAACCATTGGACTCAAATGTCTCGGATACTGTTCTGATTGCGTATGGGAACTCCTCCTCCGATGGAAGTACAGGTACAAGAGCCCTCTCTGCAAGAGCACCATGTCCGATTTCACGGCGTCCCGGTCCTCTTGAAACCTTAGTCTCACCTACTGAGTAAGCAGGGAAATTGTAGTGGTGCATATATCTCTTTGATGTTGTGTCATCAAGACCATCAAGCTTCTGTGCCTCAGATAAAGGAGCAAGTGTACATACGTTACATATCTGTGTCTGTCCTCTTGTGAACATGGCAGAACCATGAACTCTAGGGATGATATCAACCTCTGCTGCAAGCGAACGAATCTGTGTAATCTCACGGCCATCCGGTCTCTTGTGATCCTTTAAGATCATCTTGCGGACAGTCTTCTTCTCATACTGGTAAACAGCCTCATCGATAAGCGGAAGCCAGTCCTCCTTGTCTGCGAAGCACTCGGCAAGCTTGTCCTTTAAGTTTCTGATTCTCTCCTCTCTTACCTGCTTCTCAGGAGCGAACATAACGACTTCCATCTCAGCAGGAGGAACGATTTCCTTGATAGCCGCAAACAGCTCCTCAGGAATTGCACAGCTTGTATACTCATGCTTAGGCTTGCCGCACTCGGCAACAATCTTGTCGATGAAGGCGATAACCTGCTGGTTAACCTCATGTGCCTTGTAGATAGCCTCAACCATCTTAGCCTCAGGTACTTCGTTAGCGCCCGCCTCAATCATAATAACCTTATCTCTTGTCGAAGCAACTGTAAGCTTAAGGTCTGATACTGCGTTCTGTGATGCGTTAGGGTTGATTACGAACTCACCACCTATAAGACCAACCTGTGTTGTAGCACATGGTCCGTCGAATGGAATATCTGAAATAGCAACCGCGATAGCAGAACCTAACATAGCAGTAAGCTCCGGTGCACACTCAGGGTCAACCGACATAACCATGTTGTTGAGTGTGACATCATTTCTGTAATCCTTAGGGAAAAGAGGTCTCATAGGTCTGTCGATAACTCGTGATGTGAGGATGGCGTTCTCAGATGCCTTACCCTCTCTCTTGTTAAAACCTCCCGGAATCTTACCTACGGCATATAACTTCTCCTCATACTCAACTGATAATGGGAAGAAATCAATACCATCCCTTGGCTTCTCAGAAGCTGTAGCTGTGGATAATACTGTTGTATCTCCATAATGCATAAATGCAGCACCGTTAGCCTGCGCCGCAACTCTTCCGACATCAACTGTAAGTGTTCTGCCGGCTAATTCCATAGAAAAACTCTTATACATGTCCTGTCTCCTCTTCGTCATATTTTTTAATATCCCGCAGAAGAAACCGAAACAACTGAAAAATACACGCTCTGAATTAATAAATAGGGAATTTCGGTAAAATTTGCTATTAGATAATTACAGAATCCTCTCCGTGCCGCCGCACTCTCGAAAATCCCGGAAACCGTGTGTTTTTCAGAAGTCTCGGAAAATTTCTCCTGCGTGTTTTGTGGCATTGCGCCCCGTCAACAAGCTGTAAACCACTTATTAACGCATAAAAGGGCGGATAAACTCCGCCCTCCCATAATTACTTTCTGATTCCTAAACGTGCAATCAAAGAACGGTAAGCTTCAACATCATTCTTCTTGAGATACTCAAGCAGACCTCTTCTCTGACCAACCATCTTAAGAAGACCTCTTCTTGAATGATGATCCTTCATGTTGGACTTAAGATGCTCTGTAAGCTCGTTGATTCTCTCTGTTAAAAGAGCGATCTGAACCTCAGGTGATCCTGTGTCGTTAGGTGTTCTTCCGTAAGCGGCAATAATCTCTGCCTTCTTTTCCTTAGATATCATAGTGATATTCCTCCATTTAATAAAATAATATAATCGCCGGTAACCAAGCCACAGGTTGGAGTAATCCAAAAGCATAGCTACGGCTATAACATACTCTGCAATAATAGCACGGTGTGTGTAAAAATGCAAGTACTATTTTGAGATTGTTTGTGTCAAATTTGCTACAGCCCCAGCATTTTTTTCAGCACTTCCCCCGTCTGGTTCCACTCATCAATCCAGACAAGGCGCACTCCAAGGTGTGCCACCGACTCCTCAAGCCATATCTTTTCCTGAACAGTGTTAGGCTTCTTATGTATCCAGAAATGCTCCGTCGCGTCCTTGCAGTTGAGCCCGTTCTCCTTGAATTCTGCCATCTTGTTGGCATGAATCCATGAGAGCCAGCGTCTCATGTTCGCGTCGGTCAGCGATACTCCGCAGAATACCACCCTCCTGTTCATGCAGTTATCTATGAAGCTTGTAGCCTGCCACGAGAATGAGTTGTTGGCAAGCTCCAGGTAATTGTCCTCCGTCAGCACAAGCTTGTCGCTTGCAAGGTGCCCCTTTCTCGCGTTGTAGCCATTGATAGGTATTACACCGTGGCAGTGAAAATACGGTATTCTGTCATGCTTCTGCACATGTATGCTGTTCGCAATCCTGTCAAACAGCACCTTGTTGCTGTTTCCCGTGAGCATATAATAATAGTTTAGAAGGGTCAAAAATACCGCCTCTACATTAAAGCTGAGAATTGAGCGCGGTCCAACTCCCTCATGCACCGCATCTATGACGACCTTCGCCATCAGGTTGGCGCTCGTCATCGCGAACATTCTGTCTATAATGCCTGAATACGTCCTCCAGTTCTCCTTCGTTATACATGATAAATGCTCCGTCTCATGTATCTTGACAAATGTATCCCACTCCTGTGCCGTGAGCGCCGTCCTTATAGGACGGTATATCTCATCGGACAGAAGCTTTATGAACTCCTTGTCACTTAAATGCATGTGATTCTGTACCGCCTGAATCATCGCCTCCGGCGAAAAGTCCATCTTGCGGTAGACATCTATATCTATAATCTCATTTTTGCTGCAATTATTCTTAATGAGCAGCTCAACCAGTGTGTACCAATCAGCAAGTGCCGGAACTGATGTCCCGGCACCCACACACAGTGACCAGCCGTTGCGCTTGGTCACATCTCTTAATACGGGCTGGATTGTCTTTATATCCAAACCTTTCTTTGCCATAAATAATCTCGTCTCCTACAAAAGATATACCGGTATATCGCACTTGATACCCGATGCGAGTTCTCCCTGCTCCGAAGGCACAGCCATTGCTGCCTCAGCGGCAGACTCCGCTTCCGCCTCAGCCTTAGGCGCGGCTGCCTTCTTTGCCGCGGTTTTTGAAACCGTTTTTTTCACAGCAGATGTCTCTGCAGCCGGCTTTTTCGCAGTCGATGTCTTGGCAGAAGAAGTTCTCGTGCCTGCCTTCTTTGTCTTAGCTGTTTCGGTTTCCTTCGGCTTTACAGCTCCGGACCCGTTTATTTCCTGCTTTGCCTCTGGCATTACAGTCTCCTCCTTCGGCGCTGCGACACTCTTTGCCGTTCTCTTTAAGCTTCCCGTTCCTACTGACATATCTTCTCTACCTCCTTGGCAAGTGCAATGTATTCCGATGCACTTCGGCTTGATTTTTTGTATGCGATTACAGGCTTTGAATTGTCCTGTGACCATTCTATTGAGCTGTCGACCCTTATATATGAGCCGAACACATTTATATCCTCAAGCTGCGCCAGTGTCTCCTTCGTCTGCTTGAAATAGTTCTTGCGCTCATCAACCTTCGTCACAACTATGCCCGCAAGCTTAAGCGCTGGGTTAATCTCACTCACCTCATTGTAAAAATCGACCATGTTGGCAAGCCCGAAAAGCCCCCAAGGGCTCGCCTCGACCGGAATTATAAGGTAATCGGCGGCACATAGAATGTTCATAACCCACCCGCCAAGCGTCGGCGGTGAATCAATCAGGATGTAGTCGTATGCACCGCTCTCCTTGATATCTGACAGGCATTTTTTTAAGATAAACTCCCTCTGCCATTTCGTGAAAAGCTCATACTCAATCGAACTCATCAGCGTCGATGAGGGAATGAGGTCAAGCTTGTCGTATTCCGTGTGAATAATGTAACTGTCGAGCTTTTCCTGCTTTCTGACCGCCTGGTAGAGATTTTTTTCTCCCTTGGCAAGCTCAAGCACCCTGTCCTCGTCAAAATACGAAAGCGACAGGTTAAGCTGCATATCGCCGTCCACCATAAGCACCTTATAGCCGTCCATCGCCATGGAGTAAGCCACATTGGCGCAGGTTGTCGACTTGCCGCTGCCGCCCTTATTGTTAGCAAACGCTATCACCCTAGTCATAAGTTCTCCTTCTATATAAGAAAAAATGTCCTCGTAAACTCTATATCAGCCTCGACCTGCAATATGAGCTTGTCCACCGTATCAAACTTTATCTCCGGTCTCTCAAAATGGAACAGCTCTACCCTTATCTCCCTGCCATACATGTCCATGTCATAGTCAAGAACGTGCGTCTCAACACTCACCCTGTCGGAGTCGTCAAAGGTAGGCCTCACACCGATATTGGTTATCGCATAGTACTCTTTTCCGTCCGCAATCACCTTAGATGCATAGACACCGTAAGGAGGGAGCAGCTTTTCAGGTGAGGGATAGATATTTACAGTTGCAAAGCCCATGTCCTTGCCCAGATGCCTGCCCTCCTCGACCTTTCCCATTATCATGTAAGGATATCCCAAGAGGATATTCACATTCTCCATATTTCCGAGCTGTATCTCCTCTCGGATCCATGTGCTGCTTATCTCCCTCTGTTCGAATTTTTCCTTCTCGACAATGTGTACCTCATAATTATACAGCTTCTGTGCAGCCATCAGGACATCGCAGTTGCCGCTCCTGTCCCTGCCAAAATGCCAGTCCGCACCGACCACGACATGCGCGGCGTTGAGATTCCCGGAGACAACCTTTTTGATGAACTCGAGAGGCTCCATAGCTGCCGTCTCCTCGTTGAAGGGATATTCGACAAGATAATCGACTCCGGCATCTGAAAACATCTTTCTCTTCTCATAATTTGTCGTAATCTGGGTACCCTCAAATTTATCAAAATGCAGATTAGGCGGCACATCAAAGGTGAACACGGCGAGCTTATAGCCCTGTTCCCTCGCAATCCTTCCGGCAGTATTTATAAGAGCCATATGCCCCATATGTATGCCATCGAATTTACCGAATGTGACAACCGTCCTGTCAGGTATAGAAAACTGTGTAATTCCATTAAATATATTCATATATTACCTCTTCACGCCCTAATCATTCGCCGCACGCAAACATTTTCACGGGATGATATTCCTTCTTCGCGTCGTCAAGCTCATAAATACCGTAAAATACGCCATCACAGTACATTCTGACAGGCGTATGAAGCTCGCCGCACACTCTGCTGCTCACCTTGTTGCCGTTCTTTATAAGCCTGTGGTAAATCTCCTCAGCCTGCACCGGAGCATACTCCTCAAACATAACGTCCACGGGTATAACAACCTCCGGCAGTCCGTCCTCGTTCTTGAGCTTCTGCAACTGCTCAAGCTTGAGGGAATCAGCCAGTTTAAAACGTCCAACCTGTGTGCGGCACAGGCTGTCCATACATGCTCCGCAGCCGATGCGTGCTCCTATATCCCTGCAAAGTGAACGGATATAGGTTCCTTTTCCGCAGTGGACACGCATCGTAAAATATGGAAGCTCAACACCGGTAAGCTCTATCGAGTATATCTCAACACGTCTTGCCTCCCTCTCTATCTCTCTGCCCTCACGGGCAAGCTCATAGAGGCGCTTTCCATCCTTCTTTATCGCAGAATACATGGGCGGTATCTGGTCATACCCGCCTATAAAGCCAGCAAGAACAGCACTAAGCCTCGCGGTCACAGTATCTATATCACCGTCAAAAAATTCCCCCGGCAGCTCACACCTGCCTGTCTCCTGACCCGTAGTATCCTCCGTGTCAGTGGTCACTCCCAAAAGCACCCGCGCCTCATAGGTCTTGCTTCTGTCCGTTATCATGTCAACCAGCTTGGTTCCCTGTCCTAAACAGACCGGAAGCACTCCTGTAGCAGCGGGGTCTAAGGTTCCCGTATGTCCGATTTTTCTTTGTCCGAATATTCCACGCAGCTTTGCAACGACATCATGCGATGTAAACCCTGCTTCCTTATAGACATTTATAATTCCATTGTACAAAAAGCGCAACCTCCGTTACTTTTTTAACTGCTGCTCAACAAGCGCACCGATATTGTTGACTATATCCCTCGGGTGGTTCGCCGACATATCAAAGCCGGCCGCCCTGATATGACCGCCGCCGCCAAATCTCTTTGCTATTTTGCTTACATCGACGATATTCTTAGAACGCATGCTCACCTTATATTCGTTCTTCTCCACCTCGTAGAGGAATATGGCAACCTCGACGCTGTCGTTAAGCCTTAGCTGCTCTGCAACACCGCCCAGATCCTTGCTCGTCACGCCATAGAACTCCATCTCCTGCTTCGTGAGAATAGTAAAAATACATCTTCCGCCGCAGAACAGAACGCTCTCAAGGAGCGCTTTCCCGAGCACCTGGCTCTGTCTGTAGGTTCTCATGTAGAAGGTATTATCTATAATGCTTGTGAAATCTATGCCTTTCTCCATGAGTGCCCCGGCAATCTGCATTGTCCTCGCTGTCACAGCCTGATACTTGAACACTCCCGTATCATGTATAATTCCGAGATAGAGGCACTCCGCCACGCTCTTAGAAATCTTCTCCGGGTTCATCGCCTCATAGATAAGCTCACTGCACGAGGACAGCTCCGGTGCTATCATGTTCATATCTCCGATTTCCTGTCCGCTTATATGATGGTCGAACACGACCTTCTTTTTCGCATTCTCGAAGCATACCCTGAAATCCTCAAAGCGGTCGCAGGCTGCACAATCGCACACGATGAACACATCGTATACCTTACCGGCATCAGCATTTTCCTTAACCTTGTCGCTGTTTCTCAAAAACTGAAATTCTTCCTTAATCGGCTGCAGGTAGATGTCCACGTCTACCTGCGGCATATTATCACATATATAATTGTACACTCCAAGCGTACTGCCGACGCAGTCACCGTCAGGTCTTACATGCCCTGTAATTCCGACAGTCTTTGCCCCCTGCAGTATCTCATCAAGATATATCATTCGTGATTCTCCTTATTAACCTCATCGATAATCTTTGACATTCTGACACCATACTCTATTGACTGGTCGAGAATGAAATGTATCTCCGGGGTATTGCGGAGATTTACCGTCTTTGCAAGGCGGCTTCTTATAAAACCCTCCGCACTCTTAAGTCCGGCGATGGTAGCCGCCTGAGCCGCCTCATCACCGTAGACACTTATATATGCCTTACATTCCTTGAGGTCAGGTGTAACATCTACCGCAACAACCGACGTCAGCGGGCTGATGTTCGGGTTCTTGACCTCATTGCGGATAATATTGCTGAGTTCCTTCTGAACTTCCCCGTTGACACGGGAATTTTTAATACTGTTTTTACGCATATAAATCTCCATTTCACAGACACAATTTTCAGCATCTATTTTAACACTACAAGCCGGGACATGAGCCCCGGCTTATCTAACCTAAAATCTATTACCTTGGCACCTCTACCATAATATATGCCTCAATCTGGTCAAGCTCCTTGATATCATTGAACTTTTCAAGAACAATACCACACTCGTAGCCTGCCTTGACCTCCTTGGCATCATCCTTAAAGCGCTTGAGGGATGCTAAAGGTCCTTCGTATATAAGCTCGCCTTCTCTTGTGACACGAACCTTGGATGCCTTTGTTATCATGCCATCTAACACATAGGAACCGGCGATTGTACCTACACCTGAGGCCTTATATGTCTGACGAACCTCAGCATGACCGATAACTTTCTCCTCATAGATAGGATCAAGCATACCCTTCATGGCTGCCTCAACATCCTCAATTGCCTGATAGATTACTCTGTAGAGTCTTACATCAACCTTCTCGCGTTCTGCAATCTCTCTTGCCATGTTGTCAGGACGTACATTGAAACCGATGATAATCGCATTCGAAGCGGAAGCAAGAATTACATCGGACTCGTTGATGGCACCAACGCCTGCATGCACAATCTTTATCACAACCTCCTCGTTGGAAAGCTTCAACATACTCTGCTTAACTGCCTCCACAGAGCCCTGCACGTCAGCCTTGATGATAAGACCGAGCTCCTTGACATTTCCAGCCTTAATCTGTGAAAACAGGTCGTCAAGTGAGAGCTTGCTCTTCGTGTCATCAAGAAGCTTAACTCTTCCCTCACGGATGAAGGTATCGGAGAAAGCTCTTGCCTCCTTCTCGGTTGCAGGTGATACGAATATCTCTCCTGCTGCCGGAACATCGTTAAGACCTAATATCTCAACAGGTGTTGCAGGACCTGCCTCCTTAATCTTGCGTCCCTTGTCGTCGATCATGGCTCTTATCTTACCGAAACATGGTCCTGCTGCCACTGCGTCTCCAACATGAAGCGTACCCTTCTGAACAAGAAGTGTTGCCACAGGGCCTCTGCCCTTGTCAAGCTGTGCCTCAATAACAAGTCCTCTTGCACGGCGGTTAGGATTAGCCTTCAGCTCTCTCATCTCAGCAGTGAGTAAAACCATCTCAAGGAGGTTATCGATACCCTCCTTAGTATGTGCTGAAACCGGTGCAAATATTGTATCACCGCCCCAGTCCTCTGCTACAAGTCCGTACTCGACGAGCTCCTGCTTAACCTTCTCAACATTAGCATTAGGCTTATCTATCTTGTTTACGGCAACGATGATATCAATTCCTGCCGCCTTTGCATGGTTGATAGCCTCAACAGTCTGTGGCATTACACCATCGTCTGCAGCAACAACAAGAATCGCAATATCAGTCGACTGTGCTCCACGCATTCTCATGGCAGTGAAAGCCTCATGTCCGGGTGTATCAAGGAATGTAATTCTCTGTCCGTTAATCTCAACAGTGTAGGCACCGATATGCTGTGTGATACCACCTGCCTCCCTTGATGTCACATTACTTGAACGGATTGCGTCGAGAAGCGATGTCTTACCGTGGTCAACGTGTCCCATTACGCAGACAACAGGTGGTCTTGGAACAAGTGTTGCAGGATTCTCCTCGTCCTCCTTGAGAAGCTCCGCGATAACATCTACCTTAACCTCATGCTCACAGATGCAGTTAAACTCAAGCGCTATCTCCTCGGCCGTGTCAAAATCTATCTCCTGATTAACCGTAACTATTGTTCCCTTGAGGAAAAGAGTCTTAACAACCGCTGCCGGCTGAAGCTTCATCTTCTCGGCAAGCTCCTTGATTGTGAGAACATCAGGAAGCACAAGCGTTTTGATTGTATCCTCTTCCTCCTGTGGCTTTGGTGCAGCCGGTCTGTTGTTCTTGACCGTCTTTTCAAGTCCCTTCGTGTTCTCCTTTTTCTCCTCACGATCGTACTTGTTGCGGTCATTCAAGCGGTTCTCACGCTCACGGCTTCTCTGCTCCTTAGCCTCGCGAACCTCTCTTGCATCACCCATTCCGCCCTTAGCGTCTGTGTCCTTAGCAAAATTATCCCTGTTTCCGGCTCTGAAATTACCGTTTCCACCAGGACGTCTGTTGTCGCCTCTGTCGTTCCTTGCGCCATCCTTATTATATCCGTCCTTGTTAAACCCGTCTCTGCTTCCGCTCGGACGATTTCCGTCGCGTCTGAAACCGCCGTTATCCCTGTTTCCGTCACGCCTGAAGCCATTGTCCCTGTTTCCATCTCTGTTTCCGTCAGAGCGGTTTCCATCGCGTCTGAAACCGTTATCCCTGTTTCCATCTCTGTTTCCATCGCGCCTGAAGCCGCCGTCCCTGTTTCCGTCTCTGTTTCCGTCAGGACGGTTTCCATCGCGTCTGAAACCGCCGTTATCCCTGTTTCCATCTCTGTTTCCGTCGCGTCTGAAGCCGCCGTCCCTATTTCCATCTCTGTTTCCGTCAGGACGGTTTCCATCGCGTCTGAAGCCTCCGTCTCTGTTCCCATCTCTGTTTCCGTCAGGACGGTTTCCATCGCGTCTGAAGCCGTTATCCCTGTTTCCGTCCCTGTTTCCGTCGCGCCTGAAGCCGCCATCCCTGTTCCCATCTCTGTTTCCGTCAGGACGGCTTCCATCGCGTCTGAAGCCGTTATCCCTGTTCCCGCCATTATCCTGTCTGCGATTATCACGGATATCCTTGCGATCACTGTTGTGAGGGTTATATACCGCCGTTATATGCGACTTCTTCTCTGCAGGCTTAGCCTGCTCATTCTTAGGCTGCTCAGCCTTAGTCTGCTGCACAGATGCAGTATTCTCCTGCTTTGCGACAGGTTCACTCTTAACTGCCTGTTCCTTTATCTCTTTAGGTGCTTCTGTATTCTGCACTGTTGTACCCTTTCCAAAATGCTTCTTTACCATATCAATGGCAGTATCATCAATGCTGCTTGAATGGCTCTTGACATCTACATTCCTGCTTTGTAAAAATTCTACTATATCACTATTTTTTAAATCTAATTCTTTGGATAATTCATATATTCTTATTTTAGGCATCAGCATTACCTCCTTCAATTATTTCGACCTGGGAATCCGTTAATTCCCTGCATTTTTTTAACAGCGAATCAGCAAATCCCGTATCGAGAATTGCCAGTGACGCACGAAACTGTTTTCCCATTGAATGTCCAAGAGTCTCCTTGTCCTTATATATCACAAGCGGAACTCTGTAGAATGAACAGGAGTCCTTAAAGCCCTTCTTCGTCCTGTCCGATGCGTCATCTGCTATGATAACAAGGCGGGCCTTTCCTGCCTTTATGGCCTTATCCACAGAAAACTCACCACTCGTAACCGCTCCTGCCTTGGTGGCCAGACCTATCATTGAAAGTATTCTATCTTGATTCAATTTCCTCTAACTCCTTTTTAAGTGCTTCATATACATCGGAAGGTATCTGACACTTAAGTGAACGTTCCAAGCCCTTCGATTTGATTGCTTTGTTAAGACAATTCATATCCGCGCAGATATACGCACCTCTGCCGTTCCTTCGCCCGGTAGCATCAAGGAGTATCTCTCCCTCCGGTGTCTTTATAACTCTGAGCATGGACTTTTTGTCTTTCATTTCACCACAGCCTAAGCACTGTCTTTGTGGTATTTTTCTGGTAACAGCCATAACATCACGCTTTCTATCAATAAATACTTACTGTGAGAATTACTGCTCCTCAGTCTGTGAAGCGCTCTCCTCATAATCATCATCGTCCTGTGAGTACTCCTCATTCTCCTCATACTCATCGTATGGTGTCATATAGTCCTCACCAAGTTCTTTCATCTGTGACTCGCTCTTTATATCAATCTTAAAGCCTGTAAGCTTAGCCGCAAGTCTTGCATTCTGTCCCTCCTTGCCGATTGCAAGTGAAAGCTGGTAATCAGGAACGACAACCCTTGCCGTCTTAGCCTCATCATCGGCAATAACAGATACAACCTTCGCCGGACTTAATGCGTTCTCAATTAAATATGCCGCATTCTCATTCCATTCGACAATATCAATCTTCTCTCCACCAAGTTCATCAACAACTGCATTAACTCTCGCTCCGTTGATACCGACACAGGCTCCTACCGGGTCAACATCCGGGTTGCTTGACCATACTGCAATCTTGGTTCTCGAGCCCGCCTCTCTTGCCACGTTCTTAATCTCAACCGTTCCGTCACGAACTTCGGCAACCTCAGCCTCAAAGAGTCTCTTTACAAGTTCAGGATGTGTCCTTGAAACTAAAATCTTAGGTCCCTTATTTCCATTCTTCACTTCAAGAACATATACCTTGACACGGTCGTTCGGTCTAAACGTCTCTCCTTTAACCATCTCGCTCTCATTGAGTGTTGCATCGGCTTTTCCAAGGTTTATAATCACATTCCTGCCCACATAGCGCTGAACAACGCCAGTCACAACTTCCTTTTCCTTGCTGCTGTACTGGTCAAAAAGAACATTCCTCTCCTCCTCACGAATCGTCTGAAGAATTACATTCTTTGCAACCTGGATTGCAATACGTCCAAAGTCCTTCGATTTCACCTCAACGTTAACCATATCGCCAAGGTCATACTTAGCATTGATCATCTTTGCATCCGCAAGACTTATCTGTGCAGCATCATCTGTCACATCGTCAACTACCTCTTTTTCAGCGATAACCTTAAAGTCCCCTGTCTCCCTGTTAATTGTCACCTTAAAATTATCAGCTTTTCCGAAGTGGTTCTTGCAGGCCGTCAAAAGTGAAGTCTCTATTGCCGAAAGTAACTTCTCCTTGCTTATCTCCTTTTCCTTCTCAAGGGCATCAAGTGCCTCAATTAATTCCTTGTTCATCGTATCCTCCATTTCCGCCCATATTTTTACGATAATATAAGCCGTTTATTCTCAAAAATCAAAAGCAAGTCTTATGAGTGCAAGGGCTGTTCTCTCATAGACAGCCGTTGTGCCGTCCTCATGCTCTATTGTAACCGTGCTGTCATCGAAATCAGTCAGAATTCCTCTGTCCTCCTTGACCTTATTGACCGCCTTGTAAAGGCGCAGTTCCACCTCATTGCCGATATTTCTTTTAAAATCCTTATCCTTCCTGAGCGGTCTTAAAAGTCCCGGCGAGCTGACCTCAAGGATATATGCATCCTCTATGAAATCCTCTTTGTCAAGCATATCGGAAAATGCCCTGCTCACCAGCTCACAGTCATCAACCGTAATTCCGCCCTCCTTATCAATATAAGCTCGAAGGTACCAACTGCTTCCCTCCTTGACATACTCAACATCAACCAATTCAAAATGATTTGCCTCTATTATAGGTGTAATCATTGCCTCGGCTCTTGCCTCATATTCCTCTCTTCTTGCCATAATTTCCTTTCCTGTTCCAACGTAATCTGCCATAGGCTCCATATACTTTGTACAAATCCTAAAGTAAAACGAAAGAGTGGGCTTACACCCACTCTTGCCAGTCAACATGTATCACAAATCAAATAATACTATAGCATACTATTTCAAATAATGCAAGCACTTTTTCAGAATAATATGCTTGACAGCACTTTTTCAGGACTTCAATCAGCCTCTGTTCCACTGAGCCCACTTTCTTCTGTACTCCTCAGCAGTCATGCCTTCATTCTCTATAAACAAGTGCCTGAACAGATCAGCATTCATAATACCTGACTCGGCAACAATCTCTTTTACAGGCTTGACCGAAAAACGCAGCAGCTCCTTCGCACAGTTAAATCTTCTGTTGAGAATGTAATCGCAAAGGTCAATTCCATACTTATCCTTAAACTGTCTGTTAATCGTTATCTCATCCATTCCATACTCACTGCACACGCTCTCAAGCAGATCCTCCTCCTTGAATCTGGCATTGACGGACTCGCGGATGTTGTTGAGGATGTCAGGGTTCAGCTTCTTGTTTCCTTCATTGATAATCTCTACAATAATGGTCGTGACCAGAGTCGTGAGAATACTGTGACAAATGTACTCACTCGTTATATCTTTCTCATTCTGGTTTGACATTATCTCATCTATCAGAGAACTGTACTTCTTCACGTCGGCCGCCCTGAACACCGGCGAGCCGTCGTTCTTCCCAAGAAAAATGCTATAGTAATCGGCGAGCAGAATTCCATCCATATGAACCCACTTCAACTCCCACTGAGAGTCATCTCCGCTGCAGTGCTCATACATTCTGCGGCAGTCTATAAACGCACAGTCGCCCACCTTTATGTCATAATTTTTCCCATCGTAGGCCACTCTTCCATGTCCGGAAGTTACTATAAAGAAAAGATACGACTCAAGATTGTTTCTGCTGCTTACATGCGGCTTAATGCTTTTAAGGCTTCCCGTCTCCTGGACATACATAAGCTTCTTTCTTGCAAATTCACTCGGCGTATGGAGATATCTCTTAGAACTGGTCATATCGTTAGTATCAAACAATGCATCTTCACTCATCACTCTTTCCTCCTATCTGCTCACGCCAATAATTGAGTATTTCTTCTATAGTCTGTCTCAATGGGATTAAAGGCTTCCAGCCCGTCTCCATGTTGATTTTCGTTATGTCAGCCTCTATAACCGGAACATCGACAGGTCTTATCTTGTTAGGATCCACCTTCACCTCTATATCGGCAGTCGACATTCCTATTATCATGTCAAGTATGGCTCTTATCTCCACAGCGTTTCCGCTTCCGACATTGTAAGTCTCTCCCGCTCTGCCCTTTAAAAGCAGCAGCCCGTAAGCCCTCGCCACATCGCGCACGTCCGTGAAATCGCGTCTCGCCGCAAGATTGCCGACATACATCACCGGCTCTCTTAAGCCCTTCTCAATCTCCGCAGCCTGCTTGCAGAAATCCGACACAACAAATATTGGTGACTGTCCCGGTCCGACGTGGTTAAATGCCCTTATAAGCATAATCTCCATATCGTAAGCCTTCGAATATATCGTTCCTATCATATTCTGGCACGCCTTCGTCGCAGCATAAATATTCCCCGGACGCAGCTTGGTATCCTCACCTATAGGTGTCTCTCCCTCAAGGATGTGCCCATACTCCTCGCCCGAACCTACCAAAAGCACTCTGGGCTTATAGTACAGTTCCCTCACTGCATCCATGAGGTTAACACTGCCCTTTATATTCACATCAATGGTAAGTGACGGCCGTTTCCATGCTACGCTGACAGAGCTCTGCGCCGCAAGGTGTATAATATAATCAGGTCTGACCGTATATAAAAGGTCAACAATATCTTCCTTATTAAGTATGTCAAGTCCATATATCCTGCCATCAAGAAAGGATAAATCCTCCTGCGTCTCCGTGCTTGGGAGCTTGGTGGCATGCACTTCCATGCCAAATTCCTTTTGCAGGCACTCTGCTAAATATCCTCCAACGAAGCCGCCTGCACCTATAATCAACGCTTTTTTCATGTTAACCCCCATATAACTGCTTTTGCAGCGACTTAAATGGTAATGAAAAACGTGCTTTTTACGTTTTCACACTAATCCCCATATTATTCAAAATGCTTATGTGTATAAAGGTGTTCCTGACAGAACTCATAATTGCCATTGCACTTAGAGCAGTAACGGAAAACCAGATTATCACCGTCCTTCTCCGTTCTTCCACAGATAGCACACTTGTGCTTAGGCGCATTAGACGGTGCTGCCGCCTTGACGCTCTTCTTATATACATATCTGCGGTGTACCTCCTTAGGCGCAAAGCGTTTCATATTTCTCGTGCCAAAGTAGAATAATATGAAGTTGAGCACCGATACTATGATGCTGACTCTCGTCGCCCACACAAGCTGCGATGCATACTGTGCCGCAGCCGTACCTGCATATATCTTCGTGTACTGTCCTACTGCGATAAACTCATACGCCATGTATATTACGTCTATGATTGCAAGCCATTTAATTTTAAGCGGAATAACCATCATAAAGTAGACCTGAACATCAGGGAAACACACGGCAAAAGCAAGGAATGAAGCCATATTAATATAGTAAGTGCTAGGGTTCATGCTTATTCCCGTAATCCAATATACAATCATTGTGCTTATGGTCATAAAGAATATACCTGAAAAGATATAACAGTTGTACCTGAAACTTCCCCAGTATTTTTCAAGCGATGATCCTATAAAATACTGGAACATAAACATAAATAGAATGAAAAAAGAGAAGCTCTCAGGTACTGTGCACACCCATGTTATAAGTCTCCACACCTGCCCTTTCATGACCAGTGCAGGATTAAGCTCCAGATAGGTGTACGCAGCAGGTGCAGTCAACATCAATACATAGCCTATACCGTATGCAGCAAGCAGATAAACAATAAGGTTCTTAATCGCGTATCTTCCGTATTTTCTCTCCAATTTTGCCAAAAAATTATTCACTAACATTCTTTCCTTTTCTGAATTTTTATTTCCCACATATTTAAAAAGGCTCAACGCCGTAAAACTTCCATAAATAACATTATCACCATATAGTCTTAAAACAAATCTTTTTTCCAGAATATGATGGACACTATAAATGACAGAATTATCGAAAATCCTATAACTATCAGGAAACCGAACGGGCTGTCCGCAAACGGCATGCCCGATGTCGCGACATTCATTCCGTAGAAGCTCGCAACCATCGTCGGTATCGACAATACAATCGTAACTGTCGCAAGAAATTTCATGGACTGATTTAGATTGTTCGAGATAATCGAGGCAAATGCATCCATGCTTCCACTCAGAATACCGCTATATATGCTCGCCATCTCGATAGCCTGTTTATTCTCAATAATGACGTCCTCAAGCAAATCCTCGTCCTCAGGATACTTCTTAATCTTATCAATTCTAAATAGCTTTTCCAACACGAGCTCATTGCCTTTAAGTGAAGTCGTAAAATACACAAGAGACTTCTCAAGTTCCTGCAGCTCTAAGAGTTCCTTGTTCTTCTGGTCTTCTCTTAGTTTCTTTTCAAGCAGCTCGCTTCTCTTGTCTATATTTCTCAGATAATTGAGAAACAGCGTCGCATTCCTATAGAGTATCTGAAGAATAAATCTCGTCTTTTTGTAAGTGTAAAACTCCCTCACCCTTCCATCCATAAAATTCGTGAGAACCGGTGTGTCCTCAAGACATATAGTGATTATCTGGTTGTCCGTGACAGCAATCCCCAGTGGTATCGTTCCGTACCAGTCCTTGCCGTTTCGCTCCTCAATGACAGGAATATCCACAATAATAAGCGTGTAATCATCCTCCACCTGTATACGCGAACGCTCCTCATCATCAAGTGCAGCCCGCAGGTCTTCAAGCTGAATATTGCACTCCTGTGCCACCGTCTGCAGTTCCTCTGCCGTCGGAGATGTCATCGCGACCCAGCTTCCGGCTTCTATCTCATTTCTCCGCACCGTACCGTGATGCTCCGAGCTCAAAAAAATCTTATACATACGGACTACCTCTATTCCCAACAGCTTGAAAACTATTGTTTATAAACAATCTATTTATAAATAAATCATATCTCAGTATAATTTTTTTTTAATATTTTGTCAATGACGGTTGCTATTGATATTTGAAAAAAATTATAATATAATGTAAAATACTTGGGTTTTATCGCCCTTCTTATTATATATGACAAAGGAGATGTATTCTCATGACGACATCCGAATACAGACTTGGAATTGATATCGGTTCCACTACAGTCAAGATAGCAATTATCGATAAAGATAACAATATATTGTTTTCCGATTACGAAAGACATTTTGCAAACATTCAGGAGACTCTTGCAAATCTCCTCGTGAAGGCTAAGGAAAAATTAGGTTCTATAAGTGTACACCCTGTCATTACAGGCTCAGGCGGTCTCACACTCGCAAGCCACCTTGAGGTTCCTTTTACCCAGGAGGTTGTGGCGGTGTCCACTGCGCTCAGCGACTATGCCCCGCAGACCGATGTAGCCATCGAGCTCGGCGGTGAGGACGCTAAAATCATCTACTTTACAAACGGAATAGACCAGCGTATGAACGGCATATGTGCCGGCGGTACAGGTTCCTTTATCGACCAGATGGCAACACTTTTACAGACAGATGCCACCGGTCTTAATGAGTATGCCAAAAATTATCAGGCAATATACCCTATAGCTGCCCGCTGCGGAGTATTTGCAAAGTCCGATATACAGCCACTCATCAATGAGGGGGCAACTAAGGAGGATTTGTCCGCTTCCATTTTTCAGGCAGTTGTAAACCAGACCATAAGTGGTCTCGCCTGCGGTAAACCTATCCGCGGAAACGTGGCGTTCTTAGGTGGTCCGCTCCACTTCCTGTCCGAGCTTAAGAATGCTTTTATCCGCACGCTTAATCTTGGTCCTGAGAATATCATTGCACCTGAGCACTCACATCTTTTTGCAGCTGTAGGTTCGGCAATGACCGCCAAAGATGAGATTGCCATTGATATTGACGCTCTCATCACCAAGCTTCACAATAAGATTAAGATGGATTTTGAGGTAGAGCGTATGGAGCCTCTGTTCGCGTCTCAGGATGCCTACAAGGAATTCCGCACACGCCATGACAGCCACCGCGTTATCAAGGGCAGTCTTGAGAACTATTCCGGCAACTGCTATCTCGGAATAGATGCCGGCTCTACCACAACGAAGGCTGCAGTGGTAGCTGAGGACGGTACTCTCCTCTACTCTTTCTACAGCAGCAACAACGGAAGCCCCCTCGCTACATCAATAAAAGCGATAAAGGAAATATATGCCATTCTCCCTTCCGATGCACATATTGTGCGCTCATGTTCAACCGGTTACGGCGAAGCCCTTATAAAGGCTGCCCTCATGCTCGATGAAGGTGAGGTTGAGACCGTATCCCACTACTACGCAGCCGCATTCTTTGACCCGGCAGTTGACTGTATCCTTGACATCGGCGGGCAGGATATGAAGTGCATCAAGATTAAAAACAACACAGTCGACAGCGTCCAGTTAAACGAGGCATGTTCCTCGGGCTGCGGCTCATTCATAGAGACCTTCGCAAAGTCCCTTAACTACTCTGTTGAAGATTTCGCAAAGGAAGCGCTCTTTGCGCCTCACCCTATAGACCTCGGTACAAGATGTACCGTATTTATGAACTCCAAGGTTAAGCAGGCGCAGAAGGAGGGTGCAAGCGTGGCTGATATATCTGCCGGACTTGCCTACTCTGTTATCAAAAATGCCCTTTACAAGGTTATCAAAATCTCCGACCCTAAAGATCTCGGACATCAGATAGTTGTTCAGGGTGGTACCTTCTACAACGACGCAGTTCTTCGAAGCCTTGAGAAAATTACAGGCGTTGAGGTAATCCGTCCTGATATTGCAGGAATTATGGGCGCTTTCGGTGCCGCACTCGTTGCAAGGGAGCGCTACGAAGGCCAGGAGACCACAATGCTCTCCATCGACAAGATAAACGAGCTTACATATGAGACAAGAATGGCACGCTGTAAGGGCTGTACCAACAGTTGTCTCCTCACCATCAACCGTTTCTCCGGCGGCAGACAGTTTATATCCGGAAACCGCTGTGAGCGAGGTATCGGCAAAGAGAAAAATAAGGATCATGTACCTAACCTTTATGAATACAAGAACAAACGTCTATTCTCATACGAGCCGCTCGAGATAACAGATGCCCCTCGCGGCTTTGTCGGTATTCCCCGTGTGCTCAACATGTATGAGAACTATCCGTTCTGGTTCACCTTCTTTACAAAGCTTGGCTTCAGCGTAGTCCTCTCGCCTGAGTCAAGCCGTAAGATATATGAGCTCGGAATAGAGTCCATACCTAGTGAGTCTGAGTGTTATCCTGCCAAGCTTGCACATGGTCATGTGACATGGCTCATCAAGCAGGGCGTAAAATTCATTTTCTACCCTTGTATCCCGTATGAGCGCAGGGAGATTGAAAATACCAACAACCATTACAACTGTCCTATCGTCACCTCCTACGCCGAGAACATCAAAAATAACGTAGAAGAGCTCGTGACAGAGAATATACTCTTTATGAATCCTTTCCTTTCCTTTGAGGACGAAAAGGTTCTTACAAAGCGCCTTGTAAAAGAAATCGGAGGCCAGTTTAGTATCTCCTCTAAGGAAGTTGCTGCTGCCTGCCATGATGCATGGGAAGAATTAGCAGTCTGCCGCCATGATGTTATGAAGAAAGGTGAAGAGACACTCAAGTATCTGGAGGAGACCGGCAGACATGCCATTGTGCTCGCTGGTCGTCCGTACCATATCGACCCTGAGATTAACCATGGAATACCTGAGCTCATCAACAGCTACGGAATAGCCGTTCTCACTGAGGACTCCATATCACACCTTGGCAAAGTTGAGCGCCCGCTCATCGTAATGGATCAGTGGATGTACCATTCACGTCTCTACGCCGCGGCAAGCTTTATCCGCGACAAGGATAACATCGACATGATACAGCTCAACTCCTTCGGCTGCGGTCTTGATGCCGTCACAACCGACCAGGTAAACGACATACTTTCCTCAGCAGGAAAAATATACACCGTGCTCAAGATTGACGAGGTAAACAATCTCGGTGCCGCAAGAATCCGTATCCGTTCGCTTATCTCAGCAATCAAGGTTCGTGAACACAACCACTACAAGCGCAGCATCGTGTCAAGCGCTTACCACAGAAAGGAATTTACCAAGGAGATGCGCGACAGCAATTACACTATCCTCTGTCCACAGATGTCTCCTATACACTTTGACCTCATCGAGCCTGCACTCAACTCCTGCGGCTATAATGTCGAGGTGCTCAAGAATGTAAGCAAGTCAGCAGTCGATACCGGGCTTAAATATGTAAACAATGATGCCTGCTACCCTTCACTTATCGTGGTAGGCCAGATGATGGAGGCGGTTCTCTCCGGCAGATATGACCTCACAAAGACCGCTCTCGTCATAACACAGACCGGAGGCGGCTGCCGTGCATCGAACTACATTGGATTTATCCGCCGTGCCCTCATAAAGGCCGGATACCCGGATATCCCTGTTATTTCGCTAAGTGTACAGGGGCTTGAGACCAACTCCGGCTTCACCTACTCACTTCCGATGATAAAGAGGGCTGCCATGGCAATCCAGTACGGCGACATCTTTATGAATGTTGTGTACCGCACACGTCCATATGAGGCTGTACCGGGCTCGGTAAATGCGCTCCATGAGAAGTGGAAGAAGATTATTATAGAGCAGCTCACGCAGCCAAAGGTATATATGAAGGACTTCAACCGCAACATCAAGCAGATTATAAAGGAGTTCGACGAGATTCCTCTTCTCGACATCAAGAAACCTCGCGTTGGAATTGTCGGAGAAATTCTTGTCAAGTTCCTGCCTGCTGCCAACAACTATCTCGTTGACCTTCTCGAGAAGGAGGGCGCAGAAGCTGTAGTTCCTGACTTCATTGGCTTCATGCTCTACTGCGCTGAGAACGCGAACTTTAAGGCAGATAACCTCGGCGCAAGCAGGAAGTCAATGCACATAAGCAACGCCGTGATAAAGGCAATCAACATGTTCCGCGGTGCGTCCAACAAGGCACTAGCCCAGAGCAAGCGCTTCGATGCCCCTACCGACATAAAAGAGATGACCAGGATGGCAGCTCCGCTCGTCTCCCTCGGAAACCAAACCGGTGAGGGCTGGCTTCTCACAGCCGAGATGATCGAGCTCATTCATCACGGAGCAAAAAATATCGTATGCTGCCAGCCTTTCGCCTGCTTACCTAACCACATCGTAGGAAAGGGCGTAATAAAGGAACTTCGCGCCGCGTACCCTGACGCCAATATAATCGCTGTCGATTATGACCCGGGTGCCAGCGAGGTAAACCAGCTCAACAGAATCAAGCTGATGCTGTCGACAGCTCAGAAGAACCTTAACAAATAAATAAAATTTCAAGTGCAGGAATGTTTCCCATGTAGACATTCCTGCCGTTTCAATCAGAAAATTTTTTATTAAAAAAGTAACAAAAAACGTCATACCTGACAACAAGGGAGATGAGGTGAACCTCAACCCTGCTTGTACGGCATGACGTTTCTATTATATTCATCCTATTTGTTCTTTATTATCTATTTCTGCATTATATGTGCTTAGCTTTTGAGGTTATGAGTGTTCCGTGCTCTTTCCTGACGGTAACTGTGCAAGTATTATCGCCGCGAACATGAGCACACATCCAACACTTTCTTTAATTGACAGGCTCTCATGTAAAATTATCCAACCTGCAAGCACTGAGAAGCAGGATTCCAGACTAAGTATCAATGAAGCTACCGTAGGATTAACATTCCTCTGTCCTATAATCTGCAGCGTATACGCCACTCCGCAGGATAATACACCTGCATAGAGAAGCGGAAGCCACGCCGACAATATGGCCTCCATATCCGGCTGTTCAAGACTGAACATAAAGGGAAGTGAAGCCACTCCACACACTAAGAACTGTATCCATGACAATACAACCCCATTAACCTTAGGCGAAAAGTAATCTATCACCATAATATGCGCCGAAAATCCTATCGCACACAGAAAAACGAGAACGTCTCCCTTTCCAACGGAAAAACCATCCGTTATGCACAGGCAATACAGTCCGGCAAGCGCAAGCGCTACGGCTGACCATATCTTCCATCCCGACGTCTTTTTTATGAATATTCCGATTAAAGGTACAATCACTATGTAGCACGCTGTAATAAACCCGGCTTTTCCCGCCGAGGTATATTTAATTCCAATCTGCTGAAGACTGCTCGAGACAAAGAGAAGTATTCCGCACAGAACTCCTCCCACAATCAACGCTTTTTTATCTTCCCTTTCCGCGGCAGATGTATTGTGGGCTGTTTTTTTATCTTTGCCATTAAACCTTTTCTGAACCAGTATGCATGGGACAAGTGTCAATGCCCCAATAAATGACCTTATTCCATTAAATGTGAATGGACCTATATAATCCATACCTACACTCTGTGCCACAAAAGCCGTTCCCCATATAAATGCTGTCAAAGCCAGCAATAAAACATTCCTGAGTTTCATCTTAAATACCTCTGCAATATATATCTTCTTCAAGCAAGATAAAAATCTTTGTACATTGACACAGCGCATACAACGATTTAGGGCTCACAATTAAATTCACATAAGACTTAAATAAACTATCGAATATTCGGAATCTGCCAATCGACAGGCTCCACCCCATGTGCCTTCAGAAACTCATTAGCCTGACTAAAATGCCTGCACCCAAAAAAACCTCTGTAAGCCGACAGCGGACTCGGGTGCGGTGCCTTCAATATAAGATGTTTAGGATTTGTAAGCATCGGTATCTTACTCTGTGCCGGTCTGCCCCATAGCATATACACAATAGGTCTGTCCTGCATGTTTACCGCCTCGATAACCGCGTCCGTGAACTGCTCCCAGCCATGTCCCTGGTGAGAATTAGCCTGGTGTGCGCGGACAGTCAGTACCGTATTAAGAAGCAGGACACCTTGGTCAGCCCATTTCTTGAGATAACCGTTATCCGGAACATAACATCCGAGGTCATCGTGAAGCTCCTGATATATATTCTGCAAAGACGGCGGTATATCTCTCTGCTGCGGAAGCACTGAAAAACTCAACCCATGTGCCTGCAACTCGTTGTGATACGGATCCTGTCCTAATATAAGCACCTTCACATTCTTGAGCGGAGTGAAATTAAATGCATTAAAAATATCATCTGAAGGCGGATACACCACGCCCTTTCTGTACTCACTGCCTACAAATTCATATAATTCCCTATAATATGGCTTGACAAATTCAGGCTTCAACGCCTCAAGCCAGTCATTGCTTATCTGTGACATTTTACTCTCCATTCCGCCGCAATGCGGTGATATCAATAATAATGAAAATATCTTGTGTGTTCCTGTAAAGAACTCAAAACATTTCAAACAGCATTTTTGCTGATTTGAGTTTTTACACTCTTCTCACTGAAACCCCTCGCTGCGCGAGATATTTCTTGAGATCTGATATCTCAAGCTCCTTATAATGAAAAAGTGATGCCGCAAGTGCCGCATCTGCCTTTCCCTGCGTGAGTGCATCATAAAAATGTTCCATATTTCCTGCTCCGCCCGAGGCAATGACCGGTATTGTGACATTCTCCGCTATAGTCCTCGTCAGCTCGATATCGTATCCCTTCTTCACTCCGTCACAGTCCATGCTGGTGAGAAGAATCTCCCCGGCTCCGAGTCTGTTAGCCCTGACAGCCCACTCAAGTGCATCAATACCCGTGTCAACTCTTCCGCCCATCTTGTAGATGTTCCAACCGCTTCCGTCAGCACGTCTCTTGGCATCAATCGCCACCACAACACACTGGCTGCCGAATTTATCTGCGGCATCGCTTATGAGCCGCGGATTGTCTATGGCAGATGAGTTAATTGAAATTTTGTCTGCCCCCTCCCTGAGAAGGTTTCTGAAATCATCAACCGTTCTTATTCCGCCGCCAACCGTAAATGGTATAAAGACCTTCTCGGCAACCTTCCTTACAAGGTCAACTGTCGTCTCTCTTCTGTCAGACGATGCCGTAATATCCAGAAATACAAGTTCGTCTGCACCTGCTTTGTCATAAAGGGCAGCCACCTCAACCGGGTCACCTGCATCGCGCAGATTGACAAAATTCGTTCCCTTCACAACTCTTCCATTATTAACATCAAGACATGGTATTATTCTCTTGGTAAACATAAGCTGTCCTCTCTATTATTGATTAGAATGCAGTGTTATACTGCTGCAAAATTCTTAAGAATCTGCAATCCCACACTTCCGCTCTTCTCCGGATGGAACTGACATGCATACACATTATCTTTCTGAACTGAGGCATGAATTAATGTCCCACCATATTCGGCAGTCGCTGCAACCATACTCTCATCATCAGCCTTGAGGTAATATGAATGTACAAAATATACATACGGCTCGTCTCCCAAGCCCTCAAAAAGTCTCGCATTTTCGGATATCATGAGTGAATTCCACCCTATATGAGGTATCTTTATTCCCGGCGCATCAGGTATTCTTAATATCTCTCCGGGAAGAATGGACAATCCTTCTACACCGTCCGACTCATCGCTGCGCCTAAACAGAAGTTGAAGCCCAAGACATATTCCAAGAAACGGCTTTCCCAAATTAACTACCTCATGTATGGTATCTACAAGTCCATACTCATGCAGTCTCTTCATCGCATCGCCGAACGCTCCTACCCCGGGAAGTATCACCTTGTCCGCAGCTAATATCTCCTCCCTGCTTCTCGTAACAACAGTCTCCTCACCTATAGCCTCAAGTGCCTTTTCAACGCTCCTCAAATTTCCTGCATCATAATCAATAATAGCTATCATATATCTGTATCCTTTCAAATTCGGTATTTTTAGGATTTTCTTTCATATTATAAATGCTAACTACTGTTATTTCATCACTTTTACATATATAATATCACATTTCGTTGCACTTCATATTTAGTAAAAATTTAGTATGCTCTATTTCATACTAATTAGAAATAAGTTGATTCGCCATAGCATTTATCTGTGCTAGTTGTTCTTCACTTGGTTTTGCATTAACATAATTATTCATGGTTGTAGATATGTTTCCGTGTCCAAGTATATATTGTAATGTCTTTGGTGGTAGATACTGCATATTAGTTGCAAACGTATGTCTGCATATATGCGGTTCAAATTTACGAATGGGATTTTCAATATTGGCATTATTAAATCTTTTTATACAATTTTGCAGATACTCTTCTACATGACTTCTTACTATGGTCTTTCTGCTTCTTGTTGCAAGAAATACAAATCCCTCATATTTATTACCTCGTTCATCATAACATGCTGGTTCTATATCACCCATGATATAGCGATTCTTAATAACACGTTCGAAGCATTGATATACGCCATCCGTCATTGGTATAATACGCTCTCCATTTGTGGTTTTAGTAGGCAAAATCACATGCACATGATTAACGCATTGTAACTGCTTATCAACTTTTACCATTCGATTATCCATATCAATATCATCAAGCGTAAGACCACATAATTCGGAAACTCTTAGTCCTGTCCAAAACAATACATATATCATATCATAACAATGTGCACTATGTACATCTTTTGAACAAAAATCAAGAAATCTATTCATATCCTTCACAGAAAGAGCGTCCATCTTCTTACTGTCACTTTTATCGGTTGTAATATTTCTGAATGGATTCTTGACAATATAATCATAGTCTAAAGCATACTCAAAAGCTCTTTTTATAAGACTTATTTGTGTCTGAATAGATGAACCTCTGTGTTTCTTCTTCATATCATCAAGCCACTCTTCACAATGCTGCGGTCTTATTTTTCCTATTTCCATATAACCAAGTTTATATTGTTTCAAATTGTTTACCGTTACATTGTATCCAACTTTTGTATTATGAGCCAAACTCTTTCTGTTATATAAATATTTAAGATATCTATCAACTACTTCCAATAATGTTAATTTTGCTCCATCAATATCAATACTATTTTCAAGTTGTGCGTTTAATTCTGCCTCCTTTTCACGCAAACTTTTTGATGATTTCTTTCCCTTCGGTAACTGATCCATCACTTCAAGCCTATAAGAACTTATAACTCTTTCTTTTCCAAAACAATCCTTGTAATGATATTCATATCTTTTTGTCTTAGGATTGTAATACTCATTAGTTCGTAAAGTCCTTCTTGAAGGTTTGTTTTTTTCAGATGTTACTCTATTTGCCATTTCTCAGCCTCCATAAACATGAATGCCTCGAATGCGTACAACGCTGATTATATCACATTCAAAGCTAATTGTCCATTTGTCCTTATAATTGTTCCACCTTATCTATAAATTCTTCAAACTGCTTTCTTTTTATTTTTATAGTGCGTCCAAGCATAAGATGATACTTATTTCCATAATCCTCTCTCACTATATCTCTAAGTCTATTTTGTCCTATTCCAAACAAATCCGATGCCTCCTTGACATTTAATAAAATTTTGCTATCTAAAGATACTGTTATATTATCCATAATAAATTCGCTCCTAAATTTTTCATAATTTACAAAACCGGCAGAAGCTACACAAACGTAACCTCTGCCGGATATTTTATATATTCTTTTTCTTTTTAGATTCCATAGCCTATCAAATGATGGGGTATCGAATATCCACCATCCCGTATCATTCACAACACAAAAAGAGCCACAACCTAAAAAAGTGTGACTCTGTAAAAAGTGAAGTAATATTCATTAAGTTTTTTAATAAAATAAAAAGGACTCTTCCGTATATCGAAGCAGTCACAGCGAACCCAAATTGTTCAATTTTTTAACATAATATAAGATATTAAAATTATATCCAAACAATTGTTTGGACTATATAAACCAATTCAACTATGTTATAATTATAGATAAATTATTACATGGGAGGATTTATATGTCACTTGCAATTGCTTTACATAACTACCACGGTATTGTCATGCTCGCAGATAAAATGATGACTTCAACTTTTGAAAAAGATGGAAATATGGAAACTATAAACCTACCACCAACCGACCAAAAATTATTCTTAATAGAAAATAAATATGGGCTTTCTTATACAGGAACAGCATCAATAAACGGCATACCTATATCAGCTCTATTGAAACAATATTTTCTGGATAATATAATAGGCAAATCCAATCCTATAAGCTGGCTTTTAAATTTAGCAAATCATTTTCATAATTTATTATCTGATAACCAAAATATAATATTCATAATGTGTGGATATTATAATGGTGGCAAATTTGTAATAAATACAAATACTTCATCACCTCAGATAAATTTCTCTGATACAAACCATCCTCTAGTTTATTCTGGTGAATCAGATATATTAACACAAATAATAAACATTAACAAAATTTCATATGAATTTCCTAAGTTTACGATACAAGATTCCATTGACTTTTTATATTTTCTTAATAGAACTGTAGCAGGTATGATGTATTTTGGACAATATTTACCAACTGTCAGTAAAGAATGTGATATTCTTACAATCTCACCGATTGATTCACACTGGGTTTTGCACAACCCGTTGAACTCACCGCGTTTGGGCATCTAATACTGTCTAAAATCATACTATTTTTTATTGTCTCAAACATTTCTTCTTGCGTGTATATTCTTGCGGTACAAGCTCTATCTCCATAGGCAGACTGTTTGATTGAGTACCCGAAGCATACCCCTTTGAGATTGTTGTGAACTTGGATTTACTGCTTCCACCAACAGTCAGTTTGCTTGAACCTTGATTTTTCTTCTTTTCTTCAACTTGAACGATTTTATCAATGGCTTTCTTTGCCGTATTAGCAGCTTCGGCTTTGTCTTTTGCTATATCCTGATCTGCATTCTTCCATGTACCTGCGTTCGGAAGAGTAGTACCTGAATTATCATGTGTTGTACTACCTAAACCACTATCTGATTCATGTCCTGTCGGAGCTGTAGGTGTTGAATCAGCGCCATTTCCAATACCAGCATTTTTCAAAGCATTGTTCGCTTCGTTCGCCTTGTCAATAATAGCCTGAATAGCTTCTCTTGTCTTACTCAACTGCTCACCAAGAGTAACTATGTACTAAGCATTCATTAGAAATTCCGTAGTTTCATCTAATTCCTGATTCAAATTTCCAAACTCCCTGTCAATAACATCCGCTAATATCTTCAGCGTTGCCTCTGATACAACTTTTGACATAGTATCAAGTGTCTTTTTCTTTCCAATCTCAAGCTGCTTATTCATGTGTTATCTTCCTCCCCTTGTATCATTTTTCTTTCACAAATTTATATCCAACTACATTTATCGCCCTCGGTGATGATAACTTGACTTTAATATAACCATCCTTCTCAAGCTTCGACAATCTATAACATATAGTTGCTGTGGATGCCAACCCAACTCCTTCCATTATTTCTCTAACTGTTGGTGGATATCCATTATCTTCAATATAAGAGACTATAAAGTTATATGTATCTAATTCTTTATCTGTCATGTCACGCTCCCTGTATTATACATAATATCAATAAAACTCCTGCTCTTACTATAAATCTGAACATTTTCCATTTCCTATTCTCAATCATTTCCGTAGCTCTCCTTATACTCCGCTTCTATATCGTCCATAATGTCTTTTAGGTTTTCCATATCATTTTTCAACCAATAAAGCCTACCATTTGCATAGATCGGTTTGCACAGCTCATATTGTTCCTCAATCTTATCCATCATGTACTGCATTCCTGCCTTTACGCCTGCATCATATACATCCTGTAAAGTGATATTTTTCTGCACTGCTGCCTCCTCTACCTCATTTACCTTGTTTTCTCTTTCATCATTAAAATAGTTGTTCATAAGATACCTCCGTTTTATTTTTTTCTTTTTGTATCTATGTAATTCTCTCTTTGTTTCCGAAATTTCCAATTTAATCAAAATTTTTTTTCTTGTAGACAATGTAGTTTTCTCTTATACTATTATTATAGGAAGGAAGTGATTTATATTAAGGGATGTTTTACAAGATTTTTTAATAGAGCATACAGCAAGATAGAGGATTTTGGCTTTGAACTTATCCAAAAGATTCCAGAAAAATTTATTCCGGCTTTCTTAATGAAGTGGTTAGAGCATTACACTGATAAACGCATTGCCGAACTAAAGCATGATATTATCCGCAATCGTTGGCAAGCTGCCGACCTTGAAAATATTATAAACGATATTCACAAACAGCAGCAGGCATGAAAAAAGCACCTTCGAAAAGTTTTCTTTCCGTTGGTGCTTTGTTTGTTATTGTAAATCTTCCATTGTCATACAAGGGATTTCTTTTTCCTGCCTTAACTGCTTATCATTAGTGAAAAACATATCACATCTTGATGCGATCGCTGATGATATTTGTAATGCATCCATTGCTTTAAATCCCTTATATTGTCCTCTAAGTTTAGATGCTTGCTCTGCAATATCTGAATTTATATCTACAATTTCAACATTTATATAATCTAAAAATCGTTTAAAATTATCTACAATATCCATTTGACCACTTGAATACGGATATACAAGATACTCTTCTACCGTTATAACAGAAGTAACAACCTGTATATTCTTTTCTATACACATTGTAAAGAATCTCTTGATAATCTCTAAATATAAAGGATTGTTTTCAAGATAGTATATAATAGGTGCTGTATCAACAAACACTCTTTTAAAGTCTGTCATTATCTCTCATCTCCCTTATATATTCATCGGCATTTCTGCCACGTTCTGTTGTAGGCATAACAAACTGGTCTAAATCAATCTTCTTTGCCCGTTTGTCCGATATACCTATTAAACCATCAATACTACTTAGAATCTGAACAACATAAGTCAACTTATCCTCTGGCACTCTTCCCAATAATTCAATAGCTTCTCTTCTAGTTGCTGTCATAGGTCATACCTCCTTTAAATTTTGATTTTAAGTATTGAATATAGTTTCCATTTACCTTACCGCACTTTCTTCTCGAAATTCCTTAATCATCGTCATTACATCATCATCATTTTTGAGTCCAAGTCTTTCTGCTTCACCCACAAAAGCTTTCTGTGCCTCATGTAAAGCATCCATAGAAGAATTAATCATATAAATTTTTCCAGATTCTTCTATAAATAATATCTTATCTCCGCCTTTAATTCCAAGTTTTTTTCTAATATCTATTGGTATTGTAATTTGCCCTTTTGATGTTACTTTTGCTAATTCCATATAAATCATCCTTTCAAAAGTAATGTTTTTCTTATATTCCTTACATTATAAGTATATGCCATTGTGCAAAAAATATCAACTATTTTTACGGTCATCATCCCTCATCTCCCTTATATAATTATCAATCTCCTCTGTGCTCCGCTCACTTGGAATGACATATTTTTCCATATCAACTATTCTGCGCCTCTTAGCTGCCCTTGTTTCTTCTCTTGTTGTGCTTATTTTGTCTAAAATAGTAACAACAATTTCATCTCCAATATTGAATGTCTTCCTGTCTCTTTCGTCTACAACAATTTTAGTCCCATCATAATAACCTTTTACTGATGCTAACATAGTATCTACCTACTTATTTTACTTGACCTACACCTGTTAAGAATGTGGAATGAAGCTGTCATCATCTCTCATTTCTTTCATATACTCATCTACATGCTGTCCTCTTTCGCTTGGTATAGCAAAACTATCCCAATCAACAAGTTTTCTTTTTGAATCTTCATTCTTAGGATTGCCATACTTATTTTCCCTATAAGATTCTAACTCTGTTTTATCATCTGTTACTATTCCCTTTTTGCGTAACTGTTCTAATCTTACAAAAGCCTTTTTCTTTTTCTCGTTATTATCATCTGATAGCACTTTTACAACTATTTGAGCATTGTCTTTTGATACTGTCATAGAGTGAACCTGCCTTTTGGAAAATTCAAATGAAATCGTGGTTTCATGTAGATTTTTGATTGAGATAAATCAATTTTACACCTGTTTTCTTGATTTATTTTAATGTTTTAGTCTATTTTCTTCCCCTAGCCAGACTATACGCTCTCCTCGTCCTTATTTTGCTTATTCTGTTCCCTTACAGTTACTATTTTTATGCCCATATCCTTTTCAAGTAGCGAGATTACTAACTGATTCACGCTCATTCCTTTTGATTCTGCATGAGCCTTTATAGGCTGTAAATATTCTTCTGGCACTCTTAACTTTATATCTTTAATTTTCTTCATGTATTCTTTTAAACTATCTTTCTGTAGCCGCTGCCAACATCGTGACCTCCGTTTCTGTATACTCTCATATAATATAGTATACTCAAAAAAGCCTTTATTTTCAGGTTATCATTTTAACTAATTCTCACAACGTCATACGGCACAACCATCTACTAATTATTTTCCAGCTTAACTTATTTCCGTATTTCTTGCTCATTTGATATATGAAAATCTCATTTATTCTACCTTCAAACAGCTCAGGTGCAATATTTGACTTGAACTGATTGCAAGGAATACATGTAGCTATTAAATTAGAAATATCATCCATAGGATTGTATGAATCATAGTATTTCTGTAAAAAGAAGTTTAATGTCTCATATACTCTATTCGCCATGACATCAACCATTCCTTTTAATAACGGCATGAGTGCCTTTGATAAATCATTCATATTATCAATATTTTTACTCATAGTGTCTCCTTTTAATTGTCTGATAATTTAAGATATATTCTATCTATTTATCACATACTTTTTCTTTAAGACCTTTGTACGGTGTAAACTTAATCTTTAACATATCAGGCACATACACTGGCTCTTTTGTTGCAGGCGGAATCACCATGCAACCTTTACGAACAACCGTATCAAACCCACCAAACTTATACAGATTGACGTAATCTCCGCTTGCTAAGACCTCAGCTACCGTCTCCTCGAATGCATTGAGAAAATTTTCTGCCTGATAGACATACATTCCTGTTTTCTTTGCAATTACATGTATGAACTCATCTGTTAACATCTTATACTCCTTTCTGTGGCTTCTATAACTGTTATATCCACCGCTTCATCTTTACCCTTGTATCCGTTCTCAACTCTGAAAAGCACATAGTAACCACTCTCTATGATTTCTCCATTGAGATTTGAATGATGAATAAAATAAGAGCTTCCATCCTGCCCTCTTATAAATCCATATCCCTTGTCTTTGAAATACTTTGTCACTGTTCCAAACATCTAAAATCCTCCTTGTTATTAAAATAATTGCACATGAAATCAGACTTTCATTCTTTGCACATTTTTGAACCTATACAGACTACCTGCAAGCCGTTTTAAGGCTCATTTTTGACCTCTCAAATATTCCCCCATATAAAACACTAAAATAAGCCACCTATCAATCATATCTCTATAACTGATAAGTGACTTATTTACATGTCTTAATATTTAATTTTTACTTATGTACGCATTCAAAACATTTTAATTAGTAAATAATTAGTATAACTGCAATATGATATTAACTGCACAGTGTACAGCACCTTATTCTACGATAGTTTTATTGTTATGATATGCATCATAATCGATAATTACTATCACTCTGCCACACCTCCGATGTCACTTAAAATTTCTCTGTACTGCTGTTCACTCTCAATACTTCCATAGTACAGCGCATCCTCCTCTGATATTCCATAATTGGACAGCTCTGACAATATCTGCTCCCTGACTGCATCATACTGATCCAGAACAGCATATTTCTCGGCATCCGGATAATATTCCTTGTAGTGCAGCAATCCTTTAATAAGTGCATCTATCGCCTCGAGCTTCATCCCTATCTTGTTATAATTGACGTATGAACAATAATCCGCGTAGACGCTCGCAACGGTTCTTATAGCATAATATGTATTCTTATCCGAGTTTCTCAGTTCCAAGCCTGATATACTGTCAAATGCCTGATCATATTTTCCATTATTAAAATGTTCTTTTGCCTGACTAATACTTATACCATATGTGACAAATTTCGTTCCAAAGAAAACTAAAACAGTTATCAGCACAATCGTGACAGCCATTCCAATAAATGTCCCTTTTGTCACTTTGACAAGCTCCGAAGGACGAGGCTCCTTCTTTTCTTTCTTCACCTTCTCCTTCTTAGGCTTTTTCGGCTTAGGCTCCTTCTTTTTCTTCTCTTTCTTTGGCTTCTTTACTTCCTCTTCATCGCGTTCCGGTATACTGTCTATATCGTCGCCTGATGCCGGATTATTATCAACCTCACTGTAAAGTTCATTTATCAAATTAACATTATTCTGCGCATCGTCGCCCTGCTGCGTTTCCTCTGTTCTCTCCGTGGCATCAGCCTTATTCTTCCTTGCAGCTTTTTCGGCCTTGAGCTGTTCCTTCTTTGCTTTCTTCTCCGCTTTTTTTCTCGCCTTCTCCTCAGCCTTTGCTTTCTTAGCAGCTCTCACAGCCTCATTTTTTGCCTCCTTGGCTATCTTAGCAGCTTCAGCTTTTGTCTCCCTGCCTGTCTTAGCGGCTTCATTTTCTGTCTTCTTAGATGAGTCTGCTATATCCGCACCCTCCATCGTTTCCATATTCACGGACTTTGAGGATTCAGCTTCCGTAGTATCATTGGCGGAGATATCCTCATTAGACTCTTCCCCAATAACAGGCTCATTCTCCGGATCATCCGTGAGAGTCAAAATATCGTCCATTCCGTTGTCAGCTTCAGCTGCCTCATTCTGCTCCGTATCTGTCTGCGCTTCATCATCACCACCATTAATCTGATTAAAGAGCTGCATAAGACTGTCGTCAACTCCACCGTCCTCGTTGACATCTTCTCCCTGCTCCTCTTCCTGTGGCTCATCCTCAAGCTGTGCATCGCTTACGTCATTCTCCTCAAGTGCAAAAATATCATCATTGCTCTTTTCACTGTCAGTTACACCTGCATCACTGCGCGTGTCCACCGGCTGCTCCGCTTTCGCTGTATCGTCCTTGTCGAAATCTATTTTATCATTTTCGTCAGTATTACTTGTCCTCAAAGAATTTAAAAGGTCATCCAAATACTGCTCATCATTATTGTCCGCCACTTTTTTCACCTCTCCATGTATATTTCATGTCTTTTAGATCAATCAACTCTACTATCTGTTTTATTATAGCATGTGATGTTTTTTTTCACAAGAGAAACTAAAAAAGACCATCCGCCTGCTCCAACATTCAATATGCAGATCTTTAAATCCGAATATTGAACACTGATGCACAAGGACAATCTTTTTATTTTATAATATATGATATTCTTAATCCATATGGCAAAATGTTGGAATAAAATATTAAAAATCCATATATTACCGTGCTTATTTTAAAATAAGCTTATCTATAGCTTCAACAAGTGAACCAATCTCCGGCTTCGAAAGCTGCATATCTGCTCCTAGCTGTTCACCTTTGCGTCTCATCTCCTCATTGATTAAGGAAGAGAATATTATAACCGGAACAGACTGCAGCTCATTATCAGTCTTAACCAGTTTAGTGAGTCTATGTCCATCCATAATAGGCATCTCTATATCGGTAACAATACACTTAACATATTTTGTGACATCACCGTTGGCCTTCTTCTTAACCCCCTGAAGATAGTTCCAAGCCTCCTGTCCATTCACGCACTTAACTAAATTAGTATATCCTGCCTTTTCAAGTGAATCTGTGATGAGTTTCATGAGTAGCATTGAATCCTCTGCCAAAACGATAGGTGAATTATTTCTCTCCCTCTCACCTAATCTGTTGATATCTGACACCTTAAGTCCGGTCTCAGGACTAATATCTGATACTATTCTCTCAAAATCAAGAATAATAATAAGTCTGCCATCAACTTTGATAATACCGGTTGCTATTCCGGACTCTGCCGAATTGATAGTGGTATCAGGTGTAATAATATCTGCCCATGACACACGATGAATACCCACTATCTTATGTACATGAAAAGCAACATTAAGCTTATTGAAATTGGTGTTAATGAGCATATCATTCTTAGTATCATCTGAATCAGGAAGATGAAGCACATTGGCAAGCTTTACAACCGTAATCATGGTATCTCTCGGCATAAATATACCTTCAACTGACGGATGAGCATTCGGAACGGGCGTCACTTTCTGAAAATTAACAATCTCCTTAACCTTAGCTACATTAATTCCATAATGATTATTACCAATCACAAACTCAAGTACTTCAAGCTCATTGGTTCCGTTCTCAAGTAAAATATTTGTATCCATAAAACAACCTCCCAGTCATAGAATTCATTAGTTAATCTATATCCATACGATTTCTTATATTGTATCACAATACCTAAAGAATTGATAGTTTAATTTGCAATAAAATAAAGCTTTATATATTTGAATACAATAAAAAGCCATAACATAACTGCTATGGCTTAAAATTCACTTACTGAACTCTTATCATTTTTAAACTATGTTCCTTCAAAACCACACATTAAATTATCAGATATTTTAACCTGAACCATTTCTGGTCAAGCCCTCGACCTATTAG
>CAKRJT010000021.1 GCA_934351925.1 uncultured Lachnospiraceae bacterium | reverse complement strand
CTCAATGAGCGGTCATTCGTTTATCATGTGATTCATATAAGTGTAACCTTTGCTCTATATCAGGTTCTCATACTCGAGCTTAGCCTCGAGGTTATAGTTGTTAATGAGCTCATGGATTCTCTCGGTAGGGTCCATGAGACCGCCGATGGACTTGTCGTGGTTGAGGGCATCTATTATCTTGGCGAGGAACTTGCTCATGTCTGCCTCGATAAAGTAAGGCTTTGCCTTGATATTGTCACTGATGTAGGTGAGGTTGGTCGTGACAACTCCGGAGATATAGCCCTTGTTGTAGTACTCGTCGAACTTAGCCATGCCGTCGGTAAACAGTCCGAAGGTGGTGCAGACGAACACCCTGCGGCAGCCGCGCTGCTTAAGGTTGGCAGCCGTGTCGAGAATGCTCTCTCCGGAGGAGATCATATCGTCTATTACCATGACGTCCTTGCCTGTGACATCGCTTCCGAGAAATTCGTGTGCAACGATAGGATTCTTGCCGTTCACGACATGCGCGTAGTCACGTCTCTTGTAGAACATGCCGAGTTCGACGCCGAGAACGCTCGAAAAATATACCGCACGGCTCATGGCACCCTCGTCAGGAGAGATAACCATAAGATGATCTTTGTCGATGGTGATATCCTTGAACTTCTTCGTTATAGCCTTTATGAACTGATAAGGCGGCTGGAAATTGTCAAAACCGCGGAGAGGGATTGAGTTGTTCACTCTAGGGTCGTGTGCGTCGAAGGTTATGATGTTGCTTACACCCATCTTTGTGAGCTCCTGAAGCGCTAATGCTGCGTCAAGGGACTCGAGCTTAGAGCGCTTGTGCTGTCTGCTTTCATATAAAAACGGCATGATTACGGTAATTCTCTTGCAGTGTGAGCCTGCTGCCGCAATAATTCTCTTCAAATCCTGAAAATGATTGTCAGGGGACATGTAGTTGGTGTGACCGAATACATTGTAGGTGATGCTGTGGTTGCATACGTCCGTGAGAATGTACAGGTCAGTGCCGCGGACGGAGCCTAATATCTGTCCCTTTGCCTCGCCTGAGCCGAAACGCGGGCACTTGCTGTCGATGATGTAGGAGTCCTCGAGATAGCCCTTGAATTCTATGCTCTCCCTGTGCTCGTTGTGTGCATCTTTGCGGAACTGTACAATGTAGTCATCAACCTTTTTTCCAAGCTCTGCACAGCTTTGCATGACGATAAGCTTGAGAGGGGCGACCGGAAGGGGTGTAAGTTCTTTTTCACTGCTCATAGATGTATATCTGCCTTTCTTGGTTTATTCGTGGTATTGTACCCGGCTGTCTCAAAATGTGTATATTTTACAGTCATTTTAGAAAATTCACCCAGCCGATACAATATTTATAATAAGTTTATATTTCTTCTTAGTCAAGAGAAAACCTTTACAAACTCAAAATTACTTGTTATGATGTAAATATTCGGAGTAAAAAGGAAAGCTGCCGAGCAATGCAGTTAATCTATAAAATCCCACTAAATTTTTAATATATAAAGAGGTGAAACATACAATGAGTAAACCAATAGTTGCCATAGTTGGCAGACCAAATGTAGGAAAGTCCACGCTGTTTAACGCGCTCGCGGGACAGCAGATTTCTATAGTTAAGGATACACCGGGTGTCACAAGAGACAGAATATATGCAGATGTCGAGTGGCTCCGTTATAATTTTACCATGATTGATACAGGCGGAATTGAGCCGGACAGCAGGGACATCATTCTCTCGCAGATGAGGGAGCAGGCACAGATAGCCATTGACACGGCGGATGTCATCATATTCCTCGTTGATGTAAAGCAGGGACTTGTCGATTCGGACTCTAAGGTTGCGGATATGTTAAGACGCTCCGGAAAGCCTGTCGTTCTCGTTGTCAATAAGGTCGATGATTTCAACAAGATGATGCCTGACGTGTACGAGTTTTATAATCTCGGTATCGGCGACCCGATGCCTATTTCCTCGGTAAACAGATTGGGCTTCGGTGAGATGCTCGATGCGGTCACGGGACATTTCACGGAGGAGATGCTAAGTGATACGCAGGACGACCGTCCGAGGGTTGCCATAGTAGGTAAGCCTAACGTAGGCAAGTCCTCCATAATCAATAAGCTCACGGGTGCTAACCGTGTCATCGTGTCCAACATTGCAGGTACTACCCGCGATGCCATTGATACGGAGGTCAAGTATCAGGGCAGGGAGTATGTGTTCATCGACACGGCAGGTCTTAGAAGAAAGAGCAAGATTAAGGAAGATCTCGAGCGCTACAGCATCATTCGTACCGTCAGTGCGGTTGAGCGCGCAGATGTAGTCTTAGTTGTCATTGATGCGACCGAGGGTGTAACCGAGCAGGACGCGAAGATTGCCGGAATAGCGCATGACAGGGGCAAGGGAATAATCGTCGTTGTCAACAAGTGGGATGCCATAGAGAAGAATGACAAGACCATGTACGAGCACAGCAATAAGATTAAGGAGATACTCTCTTTCATTCCTTACGCTGAGGTCATGTTCGTGTCGGCAGAGACGGGGCAGAGACTAAGTAAGCTCTACGATATGATAGACATGGTTATCGAGAACCAGAACCTCAGAATACAGACAGGTGTGCTCAACGAGATACTCTCAGAGGCAGTAGCCATGCAGCAGCCGCCTTCAGACAAGGGACGCCGCCTGAAGATATTCTACATGACACAGGTTGCGGTGGCACCGCCAACCTTTGTTATATTTGTAAATGACAATGAGCTCATGCATTTCTCATATACGAGATACATCGAGAATAAGATAAGAGAGGCGTTCGGCTTCAGGGGAACGGCACTCAAATTCATAATACGCGAGAGAAACGAGAAGGAGTAAACAGAATTTATCATGGAAACTATAGTACAACGTTTTATATGTCTGGCTATCGGATATGTGTTCGGACTTTTTCAGACCGGGTATATTTATGGTAAAATACACGGAATTGACATTCGCAAGGAGGGAAGCGGAAACGCCGGAACCACCAATGCACTCCGTGTTCTCGGAAAGAAAGCGGGAATTATAACCTATATAGGGGATATGGTCAAGGCTGTGCTCGCCGCTACTGTTGTGAGACTTGTTTTCGGACAGAGCCATGCGGATATTATCATGGTGCTTGTCCTGTACAGCGGTTTTGGAGTTATATTAGGGCATAATTTTCCATTTTATCTCGGGTTTAAGGGCGGCAAGGGTATAGCTGCCTCGTCGGGGGTCATCGTGTCACTCGGCTATTGGCCGCTTATTCTTCTCGGATTTTGTACATTTATGATTGTGACTATTATTTCAAGATACGTTTCACTCGGCTCACTTGTCATGATGACGGGCTTCCTCGTGGAGTTTATCATATTTGCGGTGAACGGCATGATACCGGGACTTTATCCGGCGGAGCTTGTTGAGGCAGTTATAATAGTTGTCATTCTTACGGTACTCGCCTTCTGGAGACACAGAGCGAATATCGTAAGGCTTGTCCATGGAAACGAGCGCAAGCTGTGGGGCGGAAAAAAAGAGAATAAATAGCGAAAATGCTTTTAAACGGAGGTTTGGCGATATGTCAAAGGTGTGTATAGCCGGCGCAGGAGGCTGGGGTCTTGCGCTTGCACTTGTACTTGAAAAAAATGGACATGAGGTGACTGTATGGTCGGCACTTCATGAGGAGATAGAGCTCCTTAAAGTGGAGCACGAGAATAAGAGATGTCTTCCGGGGGTTATTATCCCTCCGACGATAAAGCTTACGGACAAGCTTGATGAGGCTCTTGCCGATAAGGAAGTAATCGTGATGGCGGTTGCATCGCCTTACACTCGCTCGACGGCGGCGAAGTTCGCTCCTTATATCAAGGACGGCCAGATTATCGTGGACGTTGCCAAGGGTATCGAGGAGAGCAGCCTGCACACCCTGTCGCAGGTTATTAGGGACGAGCTTCCGACGGCACAGGTTGCCGTTCTGTCGGGACCGACGCACGCTGAGGAGGTCAGCCGTTTTATACCGACCACCTGCGTGATAGGTGCTGAGGACGAGGAGACGGCATGCTTTTTGCAGAACCTCTTTATGAATGAGAATTTCCGCATATATACGAGCTCCGACGTGCTCGGGATAGAGCTCGGCGGCTCGTTAAAGAATGTCATTGCGCTCGCGGCAGGCATCGCCGACGGTCTGGGCTATGGCGACAACACCAAGGCGGCGCTTATAACCAGAGGAATCCACGAGATATCCAGACTCGGGGTTGCCATGGGCGGAAAGCTTCAGACCTTCTACGGGCTTACCGGAATAGGAGATCTGATTGTCACCTGTGCGAGCATGCACAGCCGTAACAGGCGTGCCGGAATCCTCATGGGTCAGGGAAAGTCCATGGAGGAGGCGATGAACGAGGTGCAGATGGTGGTTGAAGGCGTATACTCAGCCAAGGCAGCGCTCATTCTCGCGAGAAAGTACAACATACCTATGCCTATAACAGAGAAAATCAATGAAATCCTGTTCGAGGGAAAGAACGCTAAGGACGCTGTACACGAGCTCATGCTGCGCGACAGGAAGGTTGAGTACGAATAAGAAAAAATTGTTCTATTATGGTGTCTCCCCTGAATATAATTTAGCAGTTGTAAATTATATTCGGAGGAGGCTTTTGCTTTTGGATACATATAACATTTACAAGGATATAAACGCGAGAACGCAGGGAGAAATCTATATCGGGGTTGTGGGTCCGGTGAGAAGCGGCAAGTCGACGTTCATAAAACATTTTGCGGAGAAGCTGATACTGCCGTTTATGGAGGAGGGTGCGGGTAAGGAGCGCACAAAGGATGAGCTTCCGCAGTCGGCTGCCGGCAGGACGGTTATGACGACGGAACCTAAGTTCATACCGAGGGAGGCATGCACGATAACGCCCGTGGAGGACGTATCGATGAAGATAAGGCTTATCGACTGTGTCGGCTTTATGATTGACGGCGCTACAGGAGTAGTCGAGGAGGGGAAGGAGAGGCTCGTAAAGACGCCGTGGTACGACTATGAGATACCCTTTTCCGAGGCGGCGGAGTTCGGCACGAGAAAGGTCATAAAGGACCATTCGACGGTTGGCATTGTGATGACCACCGACGGGAGCATAGGCGAGCTGCCGCGCGACAGCTATAAGGCGGCTGAGGCGGCAACAATCGACGAGCTCAAAAAGATAGGGAAGCCGTTTGTCGTGGTGGTGAACTCCAAAAATCCGCTCTCAAAGGCGGCGTCGGACTGTGTCGATGAGATTAAAAAGACCTACGGAACAGAGGCAGTGAGCCTCGACTGCGAGCATCTGACGCTTGTGGACGTGAACAGGACACTTGAGCTTCTGCTAAACAGTTTTCCGGTGAACGGAATTGAGTTCTATTTTGACAGGTGGATAGAGACGCTTCCTGATGATAATGAAATCAAGCAGGCGATGGTTGAGTGCGCCGGACAGATACTCGACAGGATTACATACATAAAGGATTTCAACAAGGACAGCATAAAGGTCGAGAATAAGTACATAGAGGACATAAAGAGCGAGCCGGTCGACATGGCTGACGGGATTATCCGCCTCAGCTTCAAGGTCGATGAAGCCCTGTACTATGATATGTTAAGCTCACTTGCCGGGGAAAAGATTGAGAACGAGTTCGAACTCATAAACCTGATAAAGGAATATGCGAAGGAGAAGAGCGGGCTATCAAGGTACACTGCCGCCATAGACACAGTGCGCCAGCGTGGCTACGGTGTCGTCTCGCCGTCGAGAGATGAGATAAGCATATCGGAGCCGGAGGTAATCAAAAACGGTGGGCGCTACGGCGTGAAGATTAAGGCGGAGAGCCCGTCCTACCATATGATTAAGGTGAATATCGGCACTGAGATAGCGCCTATAGTCGGCAGCGAGGCTCAGGCAAATGACCTCAAAAAGTATATTGACGAGAATACGAAAAACGGTGACGCGTGGGATATAAATATTTTCGGCAAGACTATAGAGCAGCTCGTGGACGACGGCATAAGGACGAAGCTTGCCATGATGAACGACGACTGCCGGACGAAGCTTATGGACACCATGCAGAAGGTGGTAAACGACAACAGCGGAGGGCTTATCTGTCTTATTATCTGATACTGCGGAGATTCGGGGGACTTTGCGGATGTGTTTATAATCCGTGAAGTCCTTTTTGCATTGGTATGAAAAATACTGGAAAAAATATGCTTATTATGATATCTTAATCTGAGCGGGAATGTTCAGGAAAGAATTTTTGGACTGCCTGTTTACGGCAATACATCACCTAAATGGAATATTATGAAACGAGGAACGCATAATGACGACGATGGAATGGATATGGTATTTTGGTGCGCCGGTGGCGGCATTGATATTATTTTTCATGTATCAGGCGTACAAGATCAGACAGAATAACATGAAGAAACTGAAAAATTCCTTTGGAAAGAGGGCGGATAAGAAATATATCTATGAGGAATTTGAGAATATATCGCATGGCTTCTTTTTGCAGAGCGGCGATGATGATATCATTGACGACATAACCTGGAACGACCTCAATATGGATGCGGTGTTCAAGCAGATGGACTCCACAGCCTCATCTCTCGGACAGGAGTCATTGTATGGCATGCTCAGAAATCCCATTGTGGACGACGGGGAGCTTGCCGAGAGAAAGCGGCTTATCGAATATTTTACAGAGCACGAACATGAGCGGGTAAGGCTCGGCATGATATACTCTGGCTTTGGCTACAGCAGGAAGATGTCCGTCGCTGACTATATAGAGAGCATCGGGGAATGTACAAAGACCTCTGCGGTGCCTCATTTTGTCATGCTGTTTCTGTTTGCGGCAGCCCTTGTGTACTGTCTTACGGTCAATATCGCAGTGGGCATGTGGGCTGTAATAGGCATGGCAGTGATCAATATAGTGTCCTATTTCAGGTTCAAGGCAGAGATTGAGACCTATTTTGTGTGCATCAAGCAGGTTTTCTCAATGTGTGCCTGTGCGAAGGAGCTTGTAAAGAACAACATTCAGGGTATTGAGGGCTATACGGACGAGCTTGCGGGGCTTGTGCACGAGTTTGACGGGGCGAGACGCTTTTCCTGGATTATGGCTACGGGAAAGGGCGGTCTGCTCGAGTTCGTCCTCGACTATGTGAGAATGATAACCCATCTTGACATAATAAAGTTCTGTTTTGTCGTAAACGGCCTCAAAAAAAAGAAGGAGACGGTGTGGAAACTGTACAACAGACTTGGATATTTTGATGCGCTGATTGCGGCAGCTTCATACAAAAAGAGTCTGCCGTATAGCTGTGAACCGGAATTTTCACAGGGTAAGGCACTTGTGTTTGAGGCAAAGGAACTCTACCACCCGCTCATCGATGAACCGGTTCCTAATTCCATAGTGACTGACAGGAGCGTGCTCATAACGGGCTCTAACGCCTCGGGAAAATCGACATTTCTGCGCTGTGCGGGAATATGTGCGATACTCTCACAGACGCTCGGCTTTGCGACGGCACAGTCCTACAAGGCAAGAAAATTCAGGATATTCTCGTCCATGGCACTAAAGGACAACCTTATGGGAAGCGAGAGCTACTATATGGTCGAGATTAAGTCCTTAAAGAGAATAATGGACGCCGCGGCGGCAGGGCATGAGTATCCGGTGCTGTGTTTTATCGACGAAGTGCTCAGGGGAACCAACACCATTGAGAGGATTGCCGCATCGTCGCAGATATTAAAGGGGCTTTCGTGTTCGGACACGATATGCTTTGCGGCGACACATGATATTGAGCTAACGGGCATGTTAGAGAGCTTCTACTCGAATTACCATTTCACCGAGGAGATTACGGACAACGATGTGAAGTTTAACTACAGGCTCATGGAGGGGCGCGCCACGAGCAGGAATGCGATAAAGCTTCTCGGTCTTTTAGGCTATGACGAGTCCATAATAAGGCAGGCCTCCGGGGCGGCAAGACATTTTGAGGAGACGGGCGAGTGGACTTTGTAGTGCCGTGATGCCCGGACAAGTTAATCTTGACCGAAAATTTGAAATGTGATAAACTTACTTTAATTATTGGCGGACGCATTGTAGCCCTGTTTGATAATAATAAATATTAGGAGGATCAGGCTATGGCATGGAATATGGTTGTCGCCGCCGCATCTGAGACGGCAGATATTTTTACCTTAGGAAATGACGTATTCACGGAAATCCTTACTGCTGTTTTTATGATGGCAGTCATTGTATGCGCTGTTATATTAGGCGGTAAGCTTCGCACCAGGCATGATGCGAAGGCTGCATCGGAGGCTGCAGTCGCGGCGGAGTCCGCGGATATAACAGATAATAAGACTGAGTGATTAAGTTAATACGAAGATTTTGGTGACGGTTGTTCCGGTTGCGGATGATAACAAGATATGTTTTCCGGGAAGGCTTGGAAACAGGCCTTTTTGGTTTGCAATAATATTATTTTACTTATTTTTAGGAGGATGTAGCCATGAAGCCTTATGGCGTTAATGAATTAAGAAGAATGTACCTCAACTTCTTTGAGAGCAAGGGACATTTATGCATGAACAGTTTTTCACTGGTACCACACAATGATAAGAGTCTTCTCCTTATCAATGCAGGTATGGCACCACTTAAGCCTTATTTTACAGGACAGGAGATTCCGCCGAGAAGAAGAGTCACCACCTGCCAGAAGTGTATCAGAACAGGTGATATCGAGAATGTAGGTAAGACTGCAAGACACCTCACTTTCTTCGAGATGCTCGGAAACTTCTCATTCGGTGATTATTTTAAGAGAGAGGCAATCAACTGGTCATGGGAGTTCCTGACACAGGTTATAGGTCTTGACCCTGACAGACTCTATCCGTCAATCTATGCAGATGACGATGAGGCATTCAATATATGGAATAAGGAAGTGGGTGTGCCTGCTGAGAAGATTACACGTTTCTACCGCGATGAGAACGGTGACTGTGATAACTTCTGGGAGCATGGTGCCGGTCCTTGCGGTCCTTGCTCGGAGATATACTATGACAGAGGAATTAAGTATGGCTGTGGCAAGCCTGACTGTAAGGTGGGCTGTGACTGTGACCGTTTCATGGAGGTATGGAACAATGTATTCACGCAGTTCGAGAGCGACGGACACCACAACTATACAGAACTCAAGCAGAAGAACATTGATACAGGTATGGGGCTTGAGAGACTTGCCGTTGTCGTTCAGGACGTTGACACCGTATTCGATATCGATACCATGAAGGCTATCCGCGACAAGATATGTGAGATAGCAGGCGTTGAGTATGAGGCAGATGCGGATAAGGACGTATCCATCAGACTTATAACAGACCATATCCGTTCGGTTACATTTATGACCTCCGATGGTATCATTCCATCCAATGAGGGAAGAGGCTATGTCCTCAGACGACTTTTAAGAAGAGCTGCAAGACACGGCAGACTTTTAGGCATTGAGGGACTTTTCCTTGCAAAGCTTGCCAAGACCGTTATCGACGAGTCGAAGGACGGTTATCCTGAGCTTGCAGAGAAGGAGGAGTATATTCTCAAGGTTCTCACAACTGAGGAGGAGAAGTTCAACAAGACCATCGACCAGGGACTTGCAATTCTTGCTGACATGGAGGAGGAGCTTGTCAAGTCGGGCTCTAAGACCTTATCAGGAGAGAACGTATTCAAGCTCTATGACACATACGGTTTCCCTGTGGATTTAACTACGGAAATCCTCGAGGAGAAGGGCTTCTTAGTTGACGAGGAGGGCTTTAAGAAGGCTATGGAGGTTCAGAAGCAGACAGCGAGAAATGCGAGAACCGAGACTAACTATATGGGAGCTGACGCAACCGTATATGACCTTATCAATACGGCAATCACCTCAAAATTTGTCGGCTATGACAGACTCGTTCATGATTCCATTATATCGGTTCTTACAACAGATACTATGCTTGTCGACGAGCTTGTTGAGGGAACAGAGGGAACAATTATTGTGGATGAGACACCTTTCTATGCTGCAATGGGTGGCCAGACAGCGGATGTCGGAGCAATAACCACCGCTGACGGAGCAAGCTTTAGCGTAGTTGATACCATTAAGCTCAAGGGTGGAAGAATCGGACATGTCGGCGTTGTTGAGTGCGGAACCTTCCGTGTAGGCGGCAAGGTAACACTCAGCGTTGATGCTGGTAAGAGAGCAGCAACAGCTAAGAACCACAGTGCAACACATCTTTTACAGGAGGCACTTCGAGTTGTTCTCGGAACACATGTAGAGCAGGCAGGTTCCCTTGTAACACCTGACAGACTCCGTTTCGACTTCACACATTTCTCAGCCATGACCCGGGAGGAGCTTGACAGGGTTGAGGCTATTGTAAATGAGAAGATAGCTGAGAACCTTGACGTTGTGACACAGGTTATGAACATTGAAAACGCTAAAAAGACTGGAGCTAAGGCTCTTTTCGGCGAGAAATACGGCGATACTGTCCGCGTTGTGTCCATGGGTGATTTCTCAAAGGAATTCTGCGGTGGTACGCATGTAGCCAACACAGGTGTCATCACGGCATTTAAGATTGTTTCGGAGTCAGGCATCGCTGCCGGTGTGAGAAGAATAGAGGCTCTCACGGGCGATGGACTTTTCGCATATTATAAGGATATCGAGAAGCAGCTCGAGGAGGCAGCTAAGCTCCTTAAATGTGCTCCTGCTGCAGTAAATGACAAGATTGCACATCTTCAGGCAGAGGTTAAGGCACTCACGGCAGAGAACGAATCACTCAAGGCTAAGGCTGCAAACGATGCACTTGGAAATGTTATGGACAATGTTTCCGAAGTTAAGGGGATGAAGTTCCTCGGCGTTAAGGTTGCAGACGTGGATATGAATGAGCTTCGTAACCTCGGAGATTCCCTCAAGGAGAAGCTTGGAACAGGTGTTGTAGTTTTAGCTTCCTCACAGGGCGCTGACAAGGTGAACCTCATTGTCACAGCTACGGACGACGCTGTAAAGAAGGGCGTTCACGCTGGAAACATCATTAAGGCATGTGCTGCAATGGTAGGCGGCGGCGGTGGCGGCCGTCCTAATATGGCACAGGCAGGCGGAAAGAACCCTGCCGGAATTGACGCGGCACTTGAGCAGGCTAAAAAGACTCTCGAAGAGCAGCTTTAATCAAGATTTGGTCAAAATTTTATACAAAAATTCAAAAAAGAGTTGACGTACAGCTTTTTTATGATATAATGTCTAGTGTGCGTAAAAACCCAAACAGTTGAAGCACAATTTACAACTGGAGGGAGGTCAGGTGTGAGCTATGTCAAATGTAATCGTTAAAGAGAATGAGTCTTTAGATAGTGCATTACGCAGATTCAAGAGAAACTGTGCTAAGGCAGGTATCCAGCAGGAGATTCGCAAGAGAGAGCATTACGAGAAGCCTAGCGTTAAGCGTAAGAAGAAGTCAGAGGCTGCTAGAAAGCGTAAGTTCAACTAATAATTGTATATTGAACCGGTAGTGTATACCGGTGAGGTACAAGTGTATTTTATGACAGACGTGTTATGCGTCTGTCATATTTTTTTGCATTTTTATGATATTTTCATCATATTATACTTGTGAGAATTATACCGCATGAGGTGATGATGAGAAGTAAGAAGGAGCTGTTTGAGGCGCTGTTTATCCCAAGAGATGCGGTTTATAAGGAGTACAATCTCACCACGGTCGGCAATGGACAACTGTTTGTCGAGGGGGTTGAGGCGGTGAAGGAGCTCGGACCCGCGCTTATAAAGCTAAGGGTAAAGAAGGGCTTTATCGTCGTGACAGGTGAGAGAATGTATGTGGAGTATTATGGCGATAACGAGATAATGATATGCGGGAAGTTAAAGGCAATCCAGCTAAAATAGTCTGTGGGAAATCGGGGAGAATATGGGAGTATTGTGGATTAAGGGGTATACACAGTTGGAGATAGATGCGCTGTGCTCGGAGCGCTTTTTTAATCTGTGCGCGAACCGTGGAATACTCGTGCACAGCATGTATCCGGGGGAGGAAAGGTGCACATTCACGACGTCGATAGAGGATTTTTATAATTTGAAGCCGATTGTGAGAAAGACCAGACCTCATATCAGGCTCGTGAAAAAATCAGGATTTCCGTTTGTGCTGAGGGAAATATTGAAGCATCAGTTTTTTATTGCGGGAGTGGTTCTGTTCGTGACGGTCATGCTGGTGCTCGGGCGTTTTATCTGGAACATAAGGCTTGAAGGAAATTATATGAACTCGGATGACACGCTGTACAAATATCTGAGTAAAAACGGGATAACCTACGGCGCGAGGATAAGCGGCATCGACTGTGAGGCGCTCGAAGCGCAGATAAGGCGGGATTTTGACGACATAATATGGGTGTCGGCGGCGATACACGGGACATCGCTCGAAATTGATGTGAGGGAGAACTCAGATGAGGTCGTAGACGTGCCCGAGGGAAGCCCGTCGAACATCGTTGCGCTGTACGACGGGACGGTCTACAGCATAATCGTGAGAAATGGTACACCCGCGGTGAAGCCGTTGAGCGCGGTCAAAAAGGGAGATGTGTTGATAAGCGGGATAGTGACGACGCTCAATGAGTCGTCCGAGCCGATAAAGCAGGAGGCGGTGTATGCGGACGGCGAGGTGAAGCTTCTTGTCGGGCTTGAGTACGCGGACGTGGTTTCGCGCACATACATAAAAAAAGAGTATACGGGGAACAGCTATAAAAGTGTGAGACTTCGTTTTTTTAACAAGGCGCTCGCCTTTGATTTTTACAGGGAAAAATATGAGCACAGCGATGTCGTGACGAGCAGCGGCAATCTGTGCCTCTACCAGAATTTCTATCTGCCGTTTGGCGCGGACACGACCTATTACAGTGAGTATACGCTCTCGGAGTCTGTGTATACGGATGAGAAACTTGAGTGTATCCTGAATGAAAGTTTTTCAAATTATCTGGAAAAATTGCGGGAAAAGGGTATTCAAATTATAGAAAATAATGTTACAATAACAATTAACGATGAACAAGCGCAGATGTCGGGCATGGTGTATGTAATAGCGTCCGAGTGCGGCAGGGAGGAAATTGGGATTGAGTATAATTGAAAATGTGCTGGATATACCGGCAGAGCACAGCGGCAATATATTCGGGAGCTGTGATGCCTATGTCAAAAAGATAGAGAGGACGCTCAAGGTAACGATTATTGCGAGGGACAGCGAGATTAAGCTCGTGGGTGCCGAGCAGGCGGTTAAGCGCGCGGCAGCCGTGTTTGCACAGCTTCTCGAGCTGTCTAAAAGGGGAAATGTGATAACGGAGCAGAACGTCGACTACGCGTTAAGCCTTGCATTTGAAGATAAGGCGGAAGCTTTGTCCGAGCTTGATGCCGATGTCGTGGCCAGAACGGTGCTTGGCAAGCCTATCAAGCCTAAGACTATCGGACAGAAGCAGTATATAGATGCGATAAAAAAGAGAATGATAGTGTTCGGCGTAGGACCTGCCGGAACCGGTAAGACATACCTTGCGATGGCGATGGCAATTAACGCCTTTAAGAACAACGAGGTGGGAAGAATTATCCTCACAAGGCCTGCGATAGAGGCGGGTGAGAAGCTGGGCTTCCTTCCGGGAGATATGCAGAGCAAGGTTGACCCTTACCTGAGACCGCTCTACGATGCGCTTTACCAGATTATGGGAGTAGACAGCTTCCAGCACAATATGGAGAAGGGGCTTATAGAGGTTGCGCCTCTCGCATATATGAGAGGAAGGACGCTCGACAATTCGTTCATTATTCTCGATGAGGCGCAGAACACGACGCCGGCGCAGATGAAGATGTTCCTGACAAGAATAGGCTTCGGTTCTAAGGTAGTCATAACGGGAGACCTGACACAGAAGGACCTGCCACACGATCAGGCGAGCGGACTTGACACGGCGCTGAAGGTGTTAAAGAACGTGGAAGAGATTGGAATATGCCGCCTGACAAGCTCTGACGTTGTGCGCCACCCGCTTGTGCAGAAGATAGTCAAGGCATACGATGAATACGAGAAAACGAGGTGTAAGAAATGACAATTACCATTGAAGAGGAGACAAAGGTCGATTTCGATTTTGATTATAAGAAGGTTATCGAGGATGTGATCAATCAGGCGATGGACTACAAGAGCTGCCCTTATGAAGCTGAGGTGAGTGTGGTGCTGACCGACAACGACTCGATACATTCGATAAACAAGGAGTTCAGAAACATTGACAATCCCACAGACGTTCTCTCATTCCCGCTTGTGGACTATGAGCAGGCGGGGGAGTTCGATTTTCTCGAGGAGAGGGACGACTGCTTTAACCCGGAGAGCGGCGAGCTGATGCTCGGCGATATCGTTATCTCCGTGGAGAAGGTGTACGAGCAGGCAGAGAAGTACGGACATTCGCCTAAGAGGGAGCTCGCCTTCCTCACAGCCCACAGCATGCTCCACCTTTTCGGGTATGACCATATGACACCGGAGGAGGCAGCGGTCATGGAGAAGGGGCAGGAGGAGATACTTGCCGCTATAGGGATAACAAGAGACTAAGTGATGGTGGAGGTTTTTACATGACAGAGAGAGAATTGCTTATAAATAAGGCAAAGGAATACATGAACAATGCATACACCCCGTATTCGAAGTTCAACGTGGGGGCTGCCATTCTGACGGACGACGGGAGGGTTTTCGGCGGCTGCAACATCGAGAACTCCTCATACGGAGCTGCCATATGCGCCGAGAGAACAGCGGCGGTCAAGGCGGTGTCCGAGGGTGCGAAGCATTTTAAGGCTATTGCCGTGGTGTGCTCGACGGGCGAGTACGCTTACCCTTGCGGTATTTGCCGTCAGTTCGTCGGTGAGTTCATGGACAGGGACGGAATGTTATACTTAGAGGACAAGAACGAGGGAGAACTCTCGATTCCGTTCTTTGACTCAATACCTTATTTTTTTACGGGTGACAGAATAAAATAATAAAATTAAGCAGACAATATACAAAAAAGTAACTGTCCGCAACCTCTGTTTGCAGGACGGCTGTTTAAATGCAATTTGCAGAAAGGATGTGCAGAATGCGAAAATTGTATATTATCTGCTTTGTTACTCTTACGACATTGTTTGTGACCTGCTACTGTATAGGCTACTATGCAGTGACAAAGGGAAACAGGGAGACCATGCCGGCGAAGGACTACTACGAGGCGCGCGAGGCTGCTGCCGCGGACGAGGCTGTTGTGAAGCGCGGTACGGAGCTTGTGATAGAGGAGTACAATATCAACAATCACATGACCACGAGCCGTACGGTGGTACCGTCGATTGAGATTTTGGGGCTTAACAGGACTGCCTATGCTGAGACGCTGAGAAATTACATGGAAAATCCCGACGAGGAGGACATAAGCCGCGGGCTGTGCGCGGTCAATATTGTCGAATTTTCGACAAACAGGATTGTGGTGCGGAAAAGCTACGATGCGCCGACCTACAGTGCTACGGAGAACTTTATACTGTATGCCCTTGACGGGCGGGTTGTGGTCTACTATGAGGATTTTGTGACCATATATGACTACACGGACATTGACGTGACAGACCTGCCCATAGATTTGCAGCGGGAAATATATGTTGGCATGCAGATAAAGGATTTAGAAGAATTATACGATTTTTTGGAGGACCACACTTCGTGAAATATGATGTTGTTGTGATTGGAGCCGGGGCTTCCGGCATGATGGCTGCCATTCAGGCGGCGAGGGCAGGCGCTGCAGCCGGCGATTACAAAAAGGGCTGTAAAGCCGGTAAGAGCAGGGTTGCACTATTAGAGGTGCTCGCAAGACCGGGAAAGAAGCTTCTCATTACCGGAAACGGCAAGTGCAATCTGACCAACTATAAGCTTGATGATAGCTGTTACCACACGGACAGTGGCAGCACTGAGGATATCATGGGCGTGATAGAACGTTTTGATTCTAAGGCTGTCACTGGATTTTTCCACGAGGAGGGAATGTTGGTCAGGGACAGGGACGGCTATGTGTACCCGTACAGCGAGCAGGCTTCCTCGGTGCTTGACTGCCTAAGACAGTGCCTTGTAAAATATGGTGTCGAGCTGATATGTGGCTGTGAGATAGACTCCGTGAGAAAAAGCGGGGCTGAGTTTGCGGTTTTTGGGAACCTAAGGGACGCGCAGGCGGAAAATCTGAGAGCTGAGGGAAAGAAGAACGAAAACAGAAAGCCATCCGGGAATGGAAAAAAGATGGAAAATGAGTTCATTGGCAGATTGTCCTGCACCTGTAAAAAGCTCATTGTGGCGACGGGTTCCGCGGCGGGCGGCGTGTGCAATCAGGGAATGGCAGGAAAGGGCAAGGGCGTGGACAACAGTGCTCTTGGGTACAACATAGCCGCGCGTTTTGGACATCATATTGTGAAGCCGCTCCCGGCGCTGGTTGCGCTAGGCTGTGAGGGCAGCTTTTTTAAGGAGCTTGCGGGCGTGCGCGCAAAGGGCAGTGTCAGACTTCTGATAGATGGAAAATGTGTGGCTTCCGATACAGGGGAGATTCAGCTTAATGACAGCGGAATATCGGGAATCCCCGTGTTTCAGGTGAGCCGCCATGCGGTTACGGCACTTGAGGCGGGAAGGAGCGTCAAGGCGGAGCTTGATTTCATGCCAGAGTATAAGGAGAAGGAGCTTGCGGCGTACATAGATAAAATAAAGGACGGCGCGCACATAGCTGATACAGATAAGAAAAACGGCGGCAAGAGCAGCAGGCAGGAGCTGTGCGACCTGCTTACCGGGCTTGTCAACAAGAAACTTATGAATTTATTGATTAAGCAGTCGGGCGGGCGCACGGAAGAGCTTGCGGGGCTATTAAAGCATTTTACCGTAAAGGTGGTGCAGTATAGGGACGTCGCCTCGGCTCAGGTGTGCAGCGGAGGCGTGCGGCTTGACGAGGTGGACATGTCCACGATGGAGTCGAAGCTGTGTCCCGGTCTGTATTTTTGCGGGGAGGTGCTCGACGTCGACGGCTGCTGCGGCGGCTACAATTTACAGTGGGCGTGGAGCAGCGGATATGCGGCAGGAAATTCAAGCACAATGACTTCGTGTCGTCGTATATGACTTATCCGGGCGTGAAAGACAGTAAAATATTCTAAAGATTCGAATTTCTTGCAAGATTGAACATATAATTCAGGTACTGCTTTTTGAGCTCGCAGCGGTTACGGCGTGAGAGTGTTATCTCGGTCCCTCCGGAGAGAATTATATGGTCAAAAAAGAAATCAGTTATATGTCTCATATTTACAATGTAGCTTCTCTGCACACGCATAAATCCGTTCGTGTCAAGCTCCTTCTCGATTGAGCTCAGCGAGGCGGGAGCTTTGTATACGTTGTGGATTGTGTGAAAAAAGCAGGTCTTGTTAAAAATCTCTATATATACGAGATTGTCAAGTTCTATAGGAATAACTCCGTTGTCTGAGGCGATGCTTATAGTGTTACGCAGATTGTGCATAAGCCTCAGACGGCACCTGTCTAGTGCCTCGCGGATATCCTGGTATTCAACCGGCTTTACAATATAGTGAACGGCGTTGAGGGCAAAAGCCTCCACGGCATAGTCACAGCTTGTCGTGACAAAGACCATGCAGGAGTAGGAGTCATTTTTCGTCTCGGACAAAATGCTTATGCTGTTCTCGTCCGCAAAAAATATATCCATAAACACAATATCATAGTAGGTATCGGCTGCTTCAAAGCCGGCTACGGTGTTGTATATATCAATCATCTCGGACAATCTGCAGTTATATTTTAACTGAAAAATCCCGGGCGCCGCCTTTTCTATAAGGTCTTTTATTCTAAGGGCGTATATATTGTCATCGTCGCATACGGCAATTCTCATAGAGGTCTCCTACGGTAATCTTTTAAATGCAAAATACCTTCTGGCAATCATATCATTATATTTCACAGGAAGATTATACCAATAGATAGATAAATTTGCAAATTTTATATGAAATTTTTGCGCGAAATGCAGTTTAAATGCGTGAAATGAAGTAATACATGGTTTGCGGGTAAGTTATAATATTCTATATATATGTTCGGAAAAAGTAAAAAGTTTAAATAATTATTGCACAATAAGTGGAAAGAAGGTTTAAAATGGCGGATGAAAGTAAAAGCGTCAGAAAAAAGAGGGAAAATGTTAAAAAATTAGCTGAGCCGGAAAAGACAGCCGACACAGACACCGCGCACAGCCAGCCTGATATGCCTGAAAAAAAAGAGGAAAAGACAGAGAAAAAGGCAGAAAAAAAGAGCGAGGGTTTCTTTAAGAGGACATGGGGCAAGGTAAAGACAGGCACATCGAGAGCGGTAAGGTCATTCGGCAAGGACGCTGACGATATGACGGACGAGGAGTTTAACGAGCGTCTCAAGGATCTTGAGGGTGAAGGAAACATAGGTTATGCGTCAAGATATTATAAGCTGATAGATGAGCTGAGCCAGATGCCGAGTCTTATGGCACTCACCAAGCAGTCCGAGGGACAGAAGGATAAGGAGGAGGCTGTGACAGAAGCCGTCAAGGAGACGCAGAAGGAAGAAGAACCGGAGACAGCTGAAAACAAGAACGCGGAGACCGCAAAAGCAGAGGCTGGGGAAGCGGAAAAAGCTGAGACAGCGAAAACAGGCGAAGTTGAGAAAGCAGAAACGGGCAAAGCGGAAACTGTGAAAGCAGCGCCGGAAAAGAATGAGACCGAGAAAGTTGAGGCAGCGAAAGCGCAGGCAGCGGAAGTGGAAAATGGCGAAGCAGAAGTCAGCAAAGCTGAGGCTGCAAAATCTGAGCCGGATAAAGCGGAAGCTGTTAAGGCTGAGGCAGGGGAAGCTGGGACGGAAAAGGCTGAAACAGAAGGGGCAGGAGGAATAAAAGCCGAGAAAGCAGCCTCCGATGAGTCCGACAAGGGGGCTGACGACGGGCAGAAATACAGGCAGATTGCGGAGGATGCCATAAGCACGGTCAAGGACGGCGGTAAGCAGGCGGTAAACATATATAAGACCGGCAAGCGGCAGAAGACATTGGAGAAACTTGCCGGGCAGTCTGATGAGACCACTGAGAAAGGGCGTGAGCTCAGGTATATGGCATCGCAGGCGAAGAAGGAAAAGACGCAGGCAGGCTTTGACATTGCCTCGACTGCGGTGAACAAGGTGAGCGAGCTGCTGACGAAATACGGTTCATCGAAGCTTGGAAGCATAGCCGGAAAGATTGCGGGCTTTGTAAATCAGGCGCTTGCATTTGGAAAAGATTTCATGTCTAAGAGAATTGAGAAGCAGTCGTTAAAGAATGGTGTGAAAGGGCTTATAGGAGGCACGGACGTGTATAAAAAGCTCAAAGACAAGTACAAGCTTTACGGGCAGGACATGAGAAGGGCAATCAGGACAGCCACTAAACATTCATCGGTTGCAGACCTTGTGAATTCTGACCGTGACAAGCTTAGTGAGAGCTATGCGAAAAAGGCGCAGGAGAAGGACGGGCAGACGGAGGATATTTTAGGTCTTGCGGGTGGAATGGACGAAAAGGCAATGAAAAAGGCACTCGGGAGAGCGTAGGTGGCACAGATGGTTACGGAATATAAATACAGATTGCTGGATTTGATTAAGCGTAAAGCACAGTCGGCAGGCTACGAAATGATTGTGCTCATGGACGGGAAGCAGAGAATTTACCGCATGCTTTTAGATGGGCTGGGAAGCAGTGAAACCGGCGTGGCGGTGCTTGAAATGAATTTTATCGATGATGACAATATGGGGCTTGACGGAAACGTGGGTATTCTACAGTTTTTTGTCACGTTTGACTGTGAGATTGACAGGGACAAGCTCTCAGGGCTTCTTGATGCGCTCAACAAAATTAATCTTGCAACGACATTCGGGGCGTTTGCGGTATATACTGATGAATGGCAGCTCTATTACAGATATACACAGCTTATAAGGGCTGACGGGGAGGATATCCCCGACGAGGTTATGAGAGTCCTGAACTGGATTATGGCGCTTACAGACCGATCCTATGATAACATAATGGAGCTTGCGGGCGGTAATTACTGAATTTGGGAGAATTTGCATGGACAGGGTAGAGCAGTATTCGCGGCTGATGATAAATCAGCTCGTGAAGTATTTTGGCAGAGAGATTGAAAAAGTTCAGAACAATGTGATACATGTCCAGGATGAGCAGGTGATTTCAAGGCTGCTTGACGAAGCCGACGATGCGGATATGCGGTATTCATATCTTTTCAGACTCTTAGAAGATGAGTGCAGCATAATGGCACTGCATCTATGCGTTGCACAGTACATATTTCCTGAATTTTACAATGCATTAAAGACGCTCACCGGACAGGGAGTAACCTTTAAGCTTGCATGTGAGATATGCCAACGGGCAGGCGGGACGGCTGTATCACCCGACAGACAGTATGAGGCTTTTGAGAGGCTTACGCATATATTAAAAATTGACAGTGAAAAGACCAACTACATATATAGTGAGCTGTACTGCGACAGCAGGCTTGCGGAATACCTGCGTGGTGGTGACAGAATGTCAAAGACGCTCTTAAAAGCGGCATACAGCGGGTTTGGAGGACGCAGACTGTACGGGGTCGAAAAGGAAATTGACCACATGAGTACGCTTATCGAAAAGCTGATCGACAGAAGCGGCGGGCTGCGTTTCATACAGGTGGCAGGCGAGGAGGGCAGCGGAAGAAAGAGCATCATATCGGAGGCGGCAAAACGGCTCGAGGCCACGGTCGTATATGTCGATTACGGCATGTGCCTCAAGCTGGACACGGAGAAGCTTCTTATGGAGGCTGCGAGGGAGGTACTTCTATATGATGGTGTCTTATGCCTGCATAATATTGAGCACGAGGACATGAAGAGGGAGGATTTGAGGGAGCTTTTTAGCACCCTTCACAGAGTCACCGACACCTTTTCAATACCGGTGATAATATGCACGCTGCCGCAGATCCAGCTCCAGACGGCAGTCGATGATATTGTGTTAAAGTGTCAGTTTGATATGCGCTCTTTCGACAAGCGCGAAGCTGTATGGAGAGGGCTGGCAGCAGAACAGGGTGTCGAGCTTGATGCAGAGGAGTACGCGTCGAAATACAGTCTGCTTCCAGGTCAGCTTGTAAAGCTGTGGGGAACGGCAGAGTACAGCCTGACGGCTGATATTGGAAGTGATGAACTGAAGAATGTGATTGGCATGGCTGCGGCACAGGTCATAGATTTTCCGGAAAAGGGAACAATCGCGCTGCACCGCACGGAGCAGTCACTTGAGGATTTGGTACTTCCGGAGGCTGCCATGAAGAGTCTTAGGATAATCTGTGCGTATTCTAAGGAACGGGCTAAGGTATTCGGAAAATGGAAGCTGGAAAAAAAATATCCCTATGGCAGGGGAATGGCGGCGCTGTTTGTCGGCGGTCCCGGCACGGGAAAGACGATGGCGGCGGGCTGCATCGCAAATGAGCTGGGTATACCGCTGTATAAGGTGGATTTGTCACAGATTGTTGATAAGTACATAGGCGAGACGGAGAAAAGGCTCGAACAGGTCTTTTCCTACGCGCAAAAGAGCAATGTGATATTGTTTTTTGACGAGGCGGACGCGCTCTTTGGAAAGAGGAGCGAGGTCAAGGATTCGAAGGATAAATATGCGAACACGGAGGTATCGTATATTTTACAGAGAATAGAGCAGTATGACGGAATGGTCATTCTTGCGACGAATCTTGTGAAGAACATGGATGAGGCGTTTCTAAGGCGCATGAAATACATGGTAGAGTTTCCGATGCCGGACGAGGATATAAGGCTTAAGATATGGAAGGGCAGCTTTTCGGACGCGGCGCCGGTTACAGGGCTTGATTACGGGTTCCTCGCAGGAAAGATTGAGCTTGCGGGCGGGCATATCAAGAATATTGTGCTGAACGCGGCGTTTATCGCGGCGGAGAGAGGGGAGAGCATAGGAATGGGGGCAGTATTGTATGCGGCAGCAAACGAGTACTACAAGCTTGGCAGGACGGTCGGAAAAGACTTTTTTGAAAAATACTACGAGGCTGTAAAGGCGGTAATGGAGATTTGAGTGTATGCAGGGATATCAGGCGATAGCAAAGGTCAGCGAGAGATTAATAAAGCTGCTCCAGGAGGAGCTCTCCCCGGAATTTATACCGCAGAAGGACAAGATTGGTCTGTGCAATCCGGCGGACAGAGGGGATATGGCGCTTGGGGTGTACATGTATGACATTATGGAGAACGATGAGTTCGCCAGAGGCAGGCAGATGTACAACACAAATGACAGAAGGCAGATATATCCTCCGATTTATCTGAATCTGTATTATATGATTACGCCGTATTTCATGGGAAATGTCAGATACAGGACGACGGGCGAGCATGAGGTCATGGGGCGTATAATACAGTATTTCCACGATTATCCGCTCATAACCATCGAGAGCATAGACGAGGACAGTGCAGACGGTATTGACCTGCGGGTTGAGCTTTTGAGACTTGACATGGAGCAGAAGTCGAGGATATGGAATTATCCGAATGAACCATACAGAACATCAATTTTTTACAGAATAAGTCCGGTTATAATCTCCTCAGACAGATTTAAGAGCGTCGAAAGAGTAAAAGCAGCCGAGATTAATGTCAATGATAAAAATAAGAGGTGATTAGACGATGAAAAACAGAGAACTGCTGCCTTTTGAAAGAAACAGATACTACACGGGAAAAATGCTCACGAGTGCGGACTTCAGGGCTGAACAGGAATATATGAACAACAAGCGCCGTTTTATAAATTCGGTGATGTTCGGCGCAGGAATAGCAAAGGGGCTCAGGGTGAGCGCCGCGGATCTGTACTCGGTAGAAATTGAGAAGGGAATGGCTGTGGACGGGACGGGCAGAGAGCTTGTCATCGCCGATGACTGCATAAAAAAGCTCTCATCAATCGAAGGCTATGAGGACACGGCGTCAGACAGGGTTTATTTATACCTTGAATATGCGGAGGAGAATATACAGCCTGTATATGCTGCCAGCGCGGGGACAAGTGAAAACGAATTTAACAGGACGGCAGAGAAGTGCAGGATATATTTAAGCGACGAGGCGCCACAGGCTTACTCTGACACCGGGCTGCTTCTAAAGGAGACTGTTATCGCAGAAACAGAGCTTTTCAGGTTCAGTTTCGTGATGCCGGAGTATGTCAGTGCGGATACAAGAGTCAGGGTAGAATTTATTATAGAGTGCCGTGATACGGATATGTGTAACGGGGTCGAGTTAGAGTACAGCGGCAGCCTGCAGTTTCCATCTTTTTTAAGCGGCAGCGACAGGCACGATGAGCTGATTAATATACGACAGATTCTCCGCAGAGGTGAGGTGTATAAGAAAGCCATCTGGCTCTATGTGCCGGACATGCATGAGAGCATGTCGAATGTCCTGCTCAAGGCATCGCTTGCAAAGTGCACGGAGGACAAAAGGAATATCCAGACCGAGGATATTATATACGATATAAAAGTACATCGCAAAAATACGAGAAAAATGATTGACGATATCCTCGCCCGTGCCGGGAGATATATGCAGTACCCGGACAATGTGTGCATAGCTTCCATAAAAATAGCGCGTAAGGAAAAGGGCTGTGAGATACTTTCGATAACGAACGAAGGCTGCTGCCTGGAGCTTCCGTCAGATGGCGGGGTAAGGGCGGAAATTCTCGACTATTACAGGGACGGAAGGTGGCTTGACAGCAGCAGGGACAACAGCATGGACGGCAAAGGCAATGAGGTGAGGGCGGAACATTCCGGAGCTGCCAACATGACGACGGGAGTTGCCGAGATTGTGATAGGCGGACGGTTAAAAAAGGGCGAGATAAGGTATTCAGATGAGATTTCACATGGACTGGGGCTTGGAAGCGTATATATATCTCTTGGAAAAATAACGCCGGAGTCAGACCAGAGACATGAGACGATAATTCTCGGAACGCAGGGAATTTTTAATGAGGAGCCCGATGATGTGGAGTATGCGGTCAAGCTTATAAACGGCAAGGGAAATTTTGTCATTGGAATAAGGGCAAAGAAGGATATCAACTGCCTTATTTATAAGATGAGATGGTATGCGGCGGATTTCAATGTCGAAATCAGAAACAAGGATATTCCTTTTAACGCTGATAAGAGGATTGTCGTCGAGACACCATCGCTTGTGGTGGCACCCGGGGAGGAATGTTTCTTCAATGTGCACTACAACAATATGGAGCCGTGCAGGTTAGGCTATGAGCTCACACAGAGGGGAACGGGATATATCTCTGAGGAAGGTGTATATACAGCGCCTGAGAGGGAGGGTGTGTACGAGATAAGAATTTTCAGTATCAATGACCCTTCAATCAGCACATACGCCTATGCGATAGTAAAGAGGAAATAACAGACATGATAATTGATGCACCTAAAAGACAATATATGGTTTTAGGGACACTGTACGAGGGAACAGCCAACACAGCCTATCTGTGCCGCATATGTAATGACAGTACCGGAAAAAAATACATAATAAACCAGGTGCGTGAGGAACGCCTTTTCAGAAGAATTGTAAAAATGTTTTCCGAGGCAGAGGGAAGCTGTGCAGAGTTTTTTACCATGGAGGATACGCTGTGCCTTGTATTTGAATACAATGTGCAGAGGGCGTATGACAGCTTTTTTATGCCGGATAAGCTCTCATGTAAGGACGGAGAGAGGCTGTTTCTTAAGATTATCAGGGAGTGCATAGCTTCATCGCTCCCGTATCCGTACCTGTATATGGTGATAACCCAGAGAAGATTCAACCTGTATGAAAATGGCGATGTGAGCATAGACTATGCAGTCAATCTTGAGAGATTGTCAGAGGAGTTCATGCAGTTACAGTGCGTTGAGGCTCTGCTTATAGAATTAATCAAATTCTATGACGAGACGGGAAGGGACAGCATAAGCAGGCAGATTGTGAATAAAAAATACAGGCACCGTTCATATTCACTGTTGTCAGAGCTTGAAAGTGACCTGCTCTTAAGCGCCATATCAACCAAAAAAACGCCGCTTCACAAAAGAATATGGATATTCATAAAAGCGCACAGCTATGTGATATTCAATGTTGTGAAGGTATGTCTGGTTGTTCTTGCGGTTGTGGCACTGATAACGCTTGTGATGCAGCTCACAATGGGGGATATACCATATTTGAGATTGTTTTATAACTCTTTTGAGACCATAGGTGACAGGAGCATGAAGTGATGAAAAATGTCAATAGGAAACCTAAGACATCGGGAAAAATTAAAGGCTATGTAAGAAAGCTGTCGGATTTCAAGCCTAAGGACGAGAAGGATTATTACAGCTTCGGAAAAATGCTGATAAGCCGCAGATTTGCAATATTTATCATTATTGTGATGGGGCTTCTGGTGTTTTTCTACTATGCGAAGGTGAGCAATATAAGGCTCTTTGGCAACGGCAGTGACGGAATAAGGGTGTATGATTATGACGCCATTGCGCTAAGGTTCGTATCAGGGAATGTCAAAATAAGGTCAAAACAGGGTGACATAGCGTATATTGGAAAGGTTTCCGACGGCATGGCTAATGGTAAGGGCAGACTTTTCTATCCGGACGGAACGGTTATGTATGAGGGGGATTTTAAGGATAGCGAATATGACGGAACGGGAAATAAATACTATTCCGACGGAGTTTTGATGTACAAGGGCGGCTTTAAAGCCGGAAAATATGACGGTCAGGGAGATTTGTACTATCCGTCAGGAATGATAAATTATGACGGGGAGTTCTTTGACGGCATGGCTAATGGCGAGGGAACCATGTACAGGGAGAACGGGAGCAGAATGTACAGCGGGGAATTCAGGGACGGGCTTGCGGACGGACAGGACAGCTTCTATGACGGAAGTGATAATCTGGTGTATTCCGGCAGCTACAGCAAGGGAAGGGTTGTCTACTCGGAGCTTTTAGGTGACGACTCCCAGGAGATTGCAAAGCACCATATGGGAAATAAGAAGATATATTACAACGCTGATTTCTTCATGGTCTACATGGAGGGCATGGACGCCTACTATGCAGGAGAAACGGTTGGAAGCACGCTTTCTGATTCGGTCATCGCGGACAGCATTTATGTCATCCAGGATGAATGTGCCATAGGCGGAACAGTCTGTCACACGATAGAGGACGTGGTCAATGTGCTGGGACATCCCGACTACGAGGGAAATACGAATCTGAATATAGTGGAGGCAGTGTGCGTGTCACAGAGCGATAAGCTTGCGGACATGCTGGGATGTCAGGTTGACGTCACCTGGGAACACTATACCAATGATGTGTATTATGTGCTGAGTTTATTTGGGGACGAGGATATGCGCGGCGTGTATATATACATGTTTGAGGACGAGTCAAGCGGTATTCAGTACACGTTCTACTGCAGTGATAAAAACAGTGGTTTTGGGATGTATCTCATACAAAATTGCAGAGAATAGTGTGGAAATACGAATTTTTTTGGATAGGAGATGGTGCTCATGCTTAAAATTTTTGCGGCAAAGAAAATTAGAAGCATATCTGTTTTCGCAATATGCCTGATTTTACTTCTTGCAGAGATAATGTCGGCACCTTCCGGGAATGTGTATGCGGCGCAGAATAATGCGATGACGCTTGAGCAGGCTGTGAGCCTCGGCTGGTTTAACAGCACCGAGTACAGGAAAAACCAGAGCAAGATAGCTCTTACAAAGGTAAAATACACACAGGCCGTGAAGTCCATACAGTTAAAAAAGAAAAATATGTCCACGTTCAGATGGTCGCCGGTTTTGGACTTCAAATTTCCTGAAAAGGCTACGCTCGCCGATGAGTACGAATGGATGTACAAGCCTGTCCGGATACAGGGAGAGATAAGCAGCCTTGAGCACAAGCTCACGGATATAAAATATTCCGTGAAGGAGACGGTCTCTAATCTGTATGTGGACTGCTATACTTCACAGGAGGAGATTACATTTTATCAGCAGCTTCTTGACAGCAAGGAGGCAGTGCTGTCTGCAAACACGGCAAAGCTGTATATAGGCGGGGCAAAGCAGAGCGATATAGAGTCGATACGCAAGGCGATGGATTCAACTAAGCAGAAGCTTCTGGCGGCGCAGAGAAGCTTTGAGAACAGCAAGGAGAAGCTCTCGTCGGCTATAGGTGTCGATGTGAGGAGCGGGTACAGCTTCTCAAATCCCTACATAGAGGCGGAGATATCCAGAAAACAGCTTAACGATATTATACAGTATACATTGGAGAACAGCCAGGCGTACTACGAGGCAAAGATGAACACAAGACTTGCACTGCTGGCGCTTGATACCAATTACAATCTTATGAGCAGCCAGTATGGCGGCAAAATGAACATGATTGCCGGCTATGTCTCAAAAGCTAAGAGCGGTGAGAAGCTGGACACGGCATCCTTTAAGCTTGCCTACGACTCATTTTTAAATGCCATTGATGCCCCGTGGCAGGGAAAAAGAAGAATATTGTTTATAAAGGTTCCAAAGGAATGGTTCAAGGGCTCGATAGACGGCATCAGATATGTTGAGGATGACCCCTATATCCTGTATACGGCGGCACTTGAGTATTCGGAAGCCCTGACGGATCAGAAGAGCACGGAAAGTGAGATTGTGCAGAATGTCAGGGAACAGTTTAACAATCTTATAACAGTGAGAAATTCCTATGACAGTATTGCGGAGTCGGTCACGGCGCAGAAAAAGATTGTAAATGACTGTTTTGTACTCAATAATCTGGGGCAGATGGAGTATGCAGAGTACAGCGAGGCGGAGGAGCTCTACAATGAGCTGCAGCTTGAACAGGCGCAGGCGCTTGCTCTGTACACAAAAACCCTGAATTCCTTTGACAGGCTAACCTGCGGTGCGATAAGCAGCCTGCTGTCCGGAAAATCAATTTCAATGAATGCGGCTGCGTCCGGGGAAAGCTATCTGGTGCGGGAGACAAAGACGGGTGCAATGTATTACATAACCTCGAAGGTCGAGGACAATATTTTCGAGCTGGCACTGAGTATTCCGGAGGATTTTGACATTGGGCTCACGGATTATGAGCTGTGGATAGACGGAATGCAGATCGGCAGGAGGACAGCCATAGATAAGACTCTTAGGCACCTCATGCTTGACACTGATAACGCGGACAAGGTTGTCATAAGGCTTTATGACGGTGACAAGTTCGTCTCGGACTGTGAAATTGATCCGATGGAGTACAGCGGTGAATTGTCTGTGAGTGCAGGCTATTCAGACAAAAGCGGGGCAGAAAGCACTGCCGATGTCGAAAAAACGGAGAGAAATGTCGCAAGCTATAATTACAGCGTCAGCGAGGAGACGGGGCTTGCACAGATAAAGATTACACCCGTCATGACTGAGAAGATAATGTATTTCCGGATAACGGATGAGAGGGGAACAGCTCTTGGAAGCGGTGAGCTCGTTCCGGTGAGCAGCAGCTTTTCTTATCTTTCGTTTATAATGATGGATGTTGGTATGCTTACAATAAATTTGTATGACATGGATAAACAGCAGTTGTATACAGGACATTTTAATACAAATGAGCTTACCGTGGTTGTACAGGAATGAGGAGGAAGGAATGAGAGGCTTTGGACGCGGAAATAGAAAATTGAGAAAAATATTTATGATACCGGTCTGTGCAGTGCTTATTCCGGCAGCCGGAATACTCACCACCTTCTATCTGCAGAATGTAAGGGCGCTTATAAATGATGAGGACACGGTGCATGTGTCAGACTCACAGATAGGAGTGTCATCACTTATAGTCGGAACCCATATTATGTATCTGGGAGCAGTGACGGATGAGCTGTATGCCACGGCAATGCAGAGCGCGGAGCAGGCAGGAGTATATGAAATATACTACAAATCGGAGCTCGCAGACGGCGCGTGGTATGAAATCTCAGGGGCGGAAGGGTTAGCGGACATCACGGCATCGGGAACAATGATACCGGTGTCAACTATAGAAAATCTGAACCTTCAATATTATACGAAGGAGGACGGCATAACCTACGATCTGAGGACGGGCAGCGCGGTCAATATTTTTGATATAGACAACCCTTATGATTTATATAACAGCAGTGTCATGGAGGATATCAAGCTTCAATATGACATTCTAAGTGATAAGGAGGAAAAGACAAAATCCGACGAGTATTATATGGATATTCTCGATGACTTTTTCGCGGCAGACGTAAAAAACGGTGAGACCACACAGCTTGACGAGGAGATTGATGCACTTTTCGGTATATACCAACGGGCTGATGAGTCCATGAGGGAGCAGCTCATGTCCGTTATGAAGGAGCTTGACGATGAGAGGCGTGCCATGGTGAGCAGTGATCTGCTTGACGGCGGGCTTAATGAGCTTCTTGACAAGGCAGGACTGTACAGCTCGTCAGATGAGGAGATTGTCATGAACTCGCAGGTGTTTGAAGCTGTAAATAAGGCACTGAAAAATGCCGCGGAGGAAGTCGACAGCACGGCTTCGTATTCGGACGATAATTCCGGGATTTCACAGACTGATAAGGAGCTCACCCAGAGCCTTATAGATGCGGCGAAGCAGGGAAATTCCGATGAGTGCAGAAATATCTGTGATAAGCTTGGTGCACTTGACAATATAAGGAATGGCATCTCGACTGATTTTTCGACGGAGCTGGAGGTGCTTGATGAGCTTACACAGAAGCAGTACATAATCTGTGAGGAGATGCTGACAAAAACAGAGGACTATGACAGTATCATAAATGCGGGTTCGGACACCGTGCTAAAAAAATATCTGACTGAGAAAAAACAGGAGCTTGACAGGGCATTCAATGAGCTTGCAGACATGACTGACAAGGCGGCTGCGAGGCTGGGAAGGGATGAGGCGGAAAACTATATTGAGGTAAAGCTTGCCGGAGTGCAGCAGCTTGTTAACGAGATTCCGTCCGATGTGTTTGAGAGTTACGCAAAGGCGTCTGTAGGGAAATATGAAGAGCGGCTTTCGGGAGCTTATGCAAAGCTTGCGGCGAGCGGAAGCAATCGTATGGACAGTCTGACTGCCGCGCGGGAGGAGGCTGTTCTTGACAGGCTCGACGCGCTCGACAGAAACGATTATGATGCAGCTTATATGTATGAGACTGAAATAGACAATTATGACGAACAGATTGCCGAGTACGAAAAAGAGCTGACGGCAATCATTGACTCGCCTAACTCCACCGAAGCACAGAGGCAGAATGCACTTGCACAGCTTGACAGTACAGGCATGGCGGCGGCTATCAATAATATCGGAAATGAGGCTGTGGAGGACATAAAAAACGGTGATTTTTCCACTGTGGCAGACAAGATAGATATGCTTACAGATTTTTCCGGCTCTAATCCGTCGACCGTATTAAATAACCTGAAAGCTATATATTCCGAACTTGCCGGAGCCGAGTTTAACATGGAGCTTACGCAGGACGCGCAGAACCTGATTGAAGATGCGAAGGAGCAGATTGTAAGCGCCCTAACGAAGAATGCCATGACATTTGCCGGAAACAGCATAACTGTGGATTCGATATATGCTGCGGTAAAAGATATCATGGGGCAGAGCTTTGACCAGCTCGATGACCGCGGGAAGGCTGCGGTGCTTGTGGGCGTGACAACATACGCAGAGACAATAGGAAGTGAAGTACTTCTCAATGTTGCGTCCTCAATGGCATCAAAAATGTACGGGGACAACAATATATACATATACAGGAAGCTTCAGGACGAGATATCTGTCTATGTGTCCTGTGAGAACCTGGCTAAGGTTACGGGGTACAGATATATATACAGTGACACCAAAAAGAATGTCATTCTTCAGAACGGAATAGAATATTACAGCTTCACCGCTTTTGATGACGTGGTTGGAAAAAGGGACGCAGGCAGCGACAGTATGCCGTATCCCGCTAAGCTTCAGGGAACGGTGTATATACCCGGTGAATATGCATCACAGAAATTTGGATGTGACAGCTATTATATTGAAAAGAGTGTATACGCAATCATTATACCAATGGATATGGAGGACGAGATAATAGATTTCACATCGTCCTTCATACGGGAGCTTATAAAATAAAAACAATATCATTGGCAGTACGCTGCCGATATTGCACTATAAATGAACCTACGGAAGGAGGAAAAATGGGAGAAATAGTTGTGACAGGAGCAAAGCTGCAGTGTCCCTTTGGAACTGTGATATCTACGCTCAACGTGACCTCGCAGAGCAAGTGTCTTGTCGCGGGAAAGCCGGCAGCTACCATTGCGGATATTAAGCCTAATGTAAATATTCCTGCGTTTGGAGTATGCTCATCACCGGCTAACCCACAGGTTATGGCTACGGGAATTCCTATTCCTAAGCCCTGTACTATGGTGCCGGGCGGTACATGGATAACGAAAAATCCCAAGCTGTTGGCAGGAGGAAAGCCATGTCTATGCAGTGATGGTGTCTTGCTATGCGCGATGGGGGCAGGAATGATTACAATAACTTCTCCGGGACAAAGTAAGGTTTTAGCTTAAAAAATCAGAGAAAAAGGAGATTAAATACTATGGCAGAATATTTATCACCGGGTGTATATGTTGAAGAATATGATAATTCACCTCGTTCTATCGAAGGTGTGGGAACAAGCATCGCAGGCTTTGTGGGCTTGGCTAAAAAAGGTCAGACAATGGGAAGTCCTGTGCTTGTGACAAGCTTTGCTGATTTTGTGAGAAAGTACGCAGATGCGCTAAGCGAGTATGAATATGGAGAGTACAGACATCTTGCAAGCAGCGTCGAGCAGTTTTTTATGAACGGCGGAACAAAATGTTATATTGCAAGAGTTGTGCCGATAGATGCAAAGAAGGCATCGGCGAATGCAGGAATTCTCAAGGTGACAGCCGCAGATGAGGGCGTGTGGGGCAACAGAATTCAGCTGCAGTTCCAGACGGTAAAAAGACAGAAGCTGCAGCTCGTGGCAAAGACGGATCTTCCGCTTACATACACGGCAAAGTCTGCTGCCGGCTTAAATGAAGGAGATATCGTCACGATAGACGGCGAGAACAATGTAATCGCCGCCATATATGGCAGGGATATCACCTTTGTCAATCCTTTTGAGAATGAGGTGGTTGACAGTTCACTTGTGCCGGAGCGTGTTCTCTATCTTGTAGAGACTAATATAGTGGTACGCTACAACGATGTCACGGAAAACTATGAGAATGTGAGCTTCAATGTCAAGTCTCCGAATTATATCGGCGTCAGGATGGCACACAGCGAGCTTGTGACGCTTGAGGTCAAGGCTGTCGACGGTGTGACAAATCCTGTCGAGCAGATACTCGGCGAGGGAGTGACAAATGGCACAATCACGCTGTCAGGTGGTGACAATGGTTCTGTAGCCAAGGTGAATGCCGGAACTTTTATAGGAAAGGACGGCGGACCGGGCAGAAGAACGGGTATCAATTCCTTTATAGAAAATACGGTTGTCAGCATACTCGCAGTACCGGGAATAACGATACCTGAGGTAATTGTTTCACTCACGGCACATTGTGAAAATCTTGGAAGCCGTTTTGCCATTATAGATATGCCTGAGAAGATGACCAAGACAGATGACCTGATAAATTACAGGAATATAGTTGACTCCACCTATGCGGCTATGTATCACCCTTGGATACAGGTGTATGACAGGGCTGCAAATAAGCCGGGATTTGTACCGCCGTCAGGAGCAGTGGCAGGCATATATGCGAGAACAGATGTCAACAGAGGCGTTCACAAGGCGCCTGCAAACGAGGCGGTAAGATGTACCGGACTTGAGATCAACTATACCACCGGGGAGCAGGACATCTTAAACCCACAGGGAATTAACCTTATAAGACAGCTTCCGGGACAGGGAATAAAGGTATGGGGCGCAAGAACTGCGAGCAGCAACTCCGCGTTTAAGTATGTCAATGTGCGTCGTCTGTTCATATATGTCGAGGAAAGCATAAAGGCGAACACGAACTGGGTTGTGTTTGAGCCTAATGACGCTGCACTGTGGTCGAGAGTCAGAATAACCGTATCATCGTTCCTTGAAAATCTCTGGAGAAACGGAATGTTGGCAGGTTCAACACCTGAGGAGGGCTTCTTTGTCGATATAGGAACCACAACGATGACAGATGACGATATCAAGAACGGCAGGCTTATCTGCAATATCGGAATTGCCGCTGTCAGACCGGCAGAGTATGTTATATTCAGGGTTACACAGCATACGGCGGGAGCTGATTCGGCACAGTAAGCAGAAAATAGGAGGATAAGATATGGCAACATACCAGAATAAAGCAGGATTATCATATCCGCTGACCAAGATGAATTTTCTTGTCACGGTGGACGGAGTAAACGGCACAGCCGCATTTACTGAGGTGACAGGTGTTGAGGCTTCGGTTGACGTTATAGAATTTCGTCAGGGAAACGCACACAGCCTTTCCACGGTGAAGCTTCCCGGACTTGTAAAGCATGGAAATGTGACTTTGAAGATGGGCTACACCTGTGACAATGAGTTTAAAAAGTGGGTTATGGAATGTGTGAGCGAGGTTAGAGGAGAGATGCCAAGGCAGAATGTCTCCATCGAGCTCATAGACATAAACGGCGGTGCACCGCAGAACGCAGTGACCAGCATAACCGGAAATACCGTGTGGGTGCTCACAAATGCATGGGTTACAAGATATATGGCACCTGACCTCAATTCCACGGCGAGCGAGGTTGCTATAGAGTCGGTTGAGATAGCCTACGAGGAGCTTGTTATACCTAACTAGAATCCGGGGCATCAGTGGATAAAATAAGTAATTGCGAAACTCAGTGAAAAAAGGCGGACATTGTAAGATTTAACTGTCCGGTTAAAAGCCGGGTTTCGCAATTACCTGATTAAAAGAAACATGTCTTAAAAGCTATATACGAGGAGAAATCTATATGGAGACTGTATATGATTTTACGCTGCCGAAGGGCTATGTGGACTCGACGGGCCAGGTCCACAAAAAAGGAAAGATGCGTCTTGCGACGGCTATAGATGAGATTGGTGCCGCGAGGGATCCGAGAGTTGCCGGAAATCCGGCGTATCTTAGCATAGTGGTACTGTCAAAGGTTATAGTGGAGCTTGAGGGTGTTGCGATGGTCAACGCATCTCTGGTTGAAAAACTTTTTACGGCGGATCTGGCATTTTTACAGAATATGTATCAGAGAATAAATGATGTCGAGATACCGCGCATGAGCGTTGTCTGTCCTCACTGCGGAAAGAGCTTTGAGGTGGAGCAAAATTTTTCTCAAGAGGGTTAAAGCTGTATGATAAAGATGAGCTGTACAAGGAGATGTCATTTATCTCGTACTATTTTCACTGGGGAATGAACGAGGTGATGGAACTCGACCATTTCAGCAGGAGAAGATGGTGCAGTGAAATTTCGGCGATAAACAGACAGCTTAGTCCCTCGAAGAAGGAAAAACAGAAGAGCATTTTTGATATGAAGCCTGACAGGTAGGAGGTTTCGGTATGGATAAAAAAGGTCAGCCGCTTGTCAATTATAATTTTTGTCTGAGGGTTGAGGGAATATATGATCTTCCGTGCAAGAGCATACATGGTTTTGAGGACGAATATGAATATGAGTACATACGCGAGGGCGGGCTGAATGACTATGTGCATCTTAGAAGAAAGCCGTCGTCTAAGCCAAAGACTGTTCAGGTTGAGAGGTATGTCGGAGCGGACGGCACTGACCCGCTCACACTCGGGCGTGTCATGAATATGCCGATTATACTTTTTGTCAGCAGGTCTGCTGACGAGTTCGAGCAGGTAAAAAGGACATATATTTTTGTCGGCTGTGTCGTTACGGGAAAGTCCTATGGAGAGCTTGATGCGTCAACGAGCGGGCTGCTTCTGGAGACGACGACAATTTCCTACAGGCATCTTGAATGTGTGGACAATCTGCTTGAAAATGAGGAAAAACCGGAGTGGAAAAGCGGCGATAAGGGCTATGCGAGGGACGTTGCAGATTTCGGTTACACAAAAAAGGATGATGACAAGCCTAAAAAGTGGCTCTCTCTAAGTGAGCTCAGGCAGTTGAAATAAGGATATTATTGATGGCAGTATGCAGGGGGATAAAAATGATTGCACTGACAGTTGGAATGAATTTAAAATGTCTTTCGGGAATGGGTATTCACAGCGGCACATTCTATGATGATATCATGTCGGGGTATAATCTGTTTTCACTGGATTTTTCCGCCCTGGAATTACTGCTTTTACTCATGGATAAAAATGGGGACGATGAACAGCCGTACTCCATGACAACACTTGTGAACATTAAAAACAGAAAACAGACTGAGAATTTTAATATACAGATTGTAAATCATTTCGTGAATACCTTTGTGAGACTTTTAAGGGGAGCAGGGACATACAGGGATTATTTGTATATCAATAATTTTCTCGGCAAGGCGGGCATAAATGACACATACAGCTTTACAAGGCTTATGTCAGCCTACGTTAATAATATCGAGAACAGGGAAAGGATTGACAATATATATAAAAATATTGCAGAGAGCGATTTGCAGTCTGAAATAAAAAGCTATTTTGCGAGCTCGAAAGTGAGGCTGTTAAAGGATGATAACAGGTATAACAGGACATATGAAAGATATTTGGAGGCTGTGCGCTCAAACGCAGAGTTTATAATGAATTTGTCCTCTGTAAGTTTTGACAGACCTGCCATGGAGCTTGAGCTTACTAAAAGTAAGTTCCTTATGGAGCTTTTGAAAATAGATAATGCGGCTTATAGGAAGAATATTCTAAATGGCAGTGAAGTGCAAAAAAACAGTTCAGCTTACATGGATAACACAGAATTGTATGCCGCAAATATAACGGCGGATATGTACATAAATCCGTTTGTTGCTATTTCTAAAAATATGGAGTATGGAATTGCGGGCGCGGATAGATATTTCAATGGTGACATGCAGAAAGTATTTGCAGGTGCGGTGTGTGAAATCATTAAGCGCGTGTATCGGAATGGTGTGCAGAAATATATAAGTGCAGAAAACGAAAATACAGAAAATAAATATATAGAAAAATATACAGGGAATAAGTATACAGGAAACAAATATACAGGGAGCAAGTATACAGAGAACAAATATACAGGAAACAAATATATAGGGAATAAATATATAGAAAATAAACATATTGGAAACGGTCGTGCAGATTATGCTGCCGGTACCGCCAATATTGGAAAATATCACGGTACAGAAATCTTTCAGCTTGAAAATACGGATATTAATACGGCCGATGTTGTAAATAATGTATATAATCTTATGCGTGAAAAATTTGCGTATGTGCAGAATTACAGTGTGTTTATTGACGCAGAAACAGCAGCTCACGATGAAAGATTATATTCTGAGAACAATATATATAATGAGGCAGAAACAGTATATAATCATTCTAAGAGTGATATAAGATATAATACAGATTACAGTATAGAAAATAATACGGAAAATAATATAGAACATAATATAGAAAATAACATAGATGATAATTCGAAAAAAACAGGTACCATCATCAATAAAATAAGTGAGACAGGCAGTGATATCCAATATAATTCTTACAGCTATGGAAATGAAGAATTCTATAAAAATAATACGGAGAATTATATGAGCAGCCAGGACGGTGGCAGGGGCGGCTATGTTAGTAATAACTTTGAAAATGACATAAAAAACAATATAGAAAATGATATAAATATTAAAAACAGTATTGAAAATAATATAGAAAATAGTTCAAATTCAGATAAAAAAAATGTCATCAACATGTCGGAAAGGAAAAGCAGTACAACAGAGCATAAAGAACGTAGTACTGCAGTGCATGGGGAAGACGGGACGGTAATGCAGGAGATAAACCGCACAACGGAAAATATTTTTATGGACAGTATAGATGCGGATATAAAACATATAGGACAAGTAAGGCAGTATATTGACATTGCTGAGCAGTTTATCGCGGCAGAAAAAATATACCTGCAAAACCATGGAGACGATAAAGAACAGACTGCCCGGTCTACAATTCATAATAATATTTTGAAGCAGAATGATATCCTGCAGCAAAATAATACTCTTGAGCAAAGCGATATTCAGCAGCAAAACGATATTCAGCAGCAAAGCGATATTCAGCAGCAAAATGATGCTTCATGGCAGAACGCTGCCTCGCAGGAGACAGACAGCGATGGCGCGGTGATGTTTCATGTCGATAATCAGGTTGAATTGCAGAGGCTGGAGGAACTGCTCAGTTTTGAATTTAGCCGCACCGGAAAAACAAATATATTTCAAGGCAACATAAAAACGGAAAATAAAAATGAAACCCGGAACATATCACAGCGATATCTTGATCTGCAATCCTTTGCCGAGACGCTGTGGAAAATTATACAGGCACAGAATGTGCATGAACAGGCTGCCAAATCACAGATTCTGCATACACAGATTGCCAATGTGCAGAATTTACATGCACAATCAGTGCGTACACAATCAGTACATGCACAATCAGTGCATACACAATCAGTGCATACACAATCAGCGCGTGTACAATCAGTGCCGGAGCTATCGGTAAGTAAGTACCCGGATATAGCTGACAGCTTCGATATGAATTATGGTTCTGCGTCGGAAGATATGCGTTTGGAGAATATTCAGAATATAAATCCGGAAGGTGCACATTCGGGAAATGCACAAAATATAAATCCGGAAGCCGTACATTCTGAGAACATACGAAGTGTGGGCACGGAAATACTGTATTCGGGAGATACACAGAATACAGGCTCTGGGAATATACAAAGTGTAAATTCAGATGAAATAAGTTCAGAAAACATAAATTTAGGGAATACGCAAAATGTAAGTTCAGAAAATATGTATTCAGAAGGTACATTTTCTGAGAATACACAAAATACAGACCCGGAAATCATATATTCTGGAGATACACAAAATATAGCTTCAGAGAATACATATTCAGAAACCATAAATTATACAAACATACAAAATTTGTATCCGGAAAATTTCGAAACAGATATTTATATGTCATACCTGACCGGAAACAGCCTGAAGCCGGCAACGGCAAAAGAATTGACGGGAATATCGCAGTCGAATGTTGTCCTGAGCTTTCCGGGTGGAGAGGCACAGGAAAGCGGTGATACCGGCATGTACAATGCACAGCAGATGAACAGCACGACGGTAAGAAATGTAAGCAATGAGAGCACGACGAGAAACTATAGCAGCAATATAAGCAATATAAGCAATGCGACGGACGTATCAAACTATGGTTATTCTGACCGTATGCCGGGAAGTCAGACCCGGCAGCAGGATATAGACTATGAAAGTGGCATGGAAAGAAAAATAAGCAATGTCATAGCAAACCAGATAAACAATATTTCGGAGAGAGTGTACGGCCAGCTTGAGCGCAGGCTTGAAAATGAGCGGAAAAGACGCGGAATATAGTGTGAAAAGGCGGTGGGGATAAAATGAATTCTGTTGTTGGCACACTCGCGCAGACGGTCGCCGGAAAGAGCATTAAAAATGCAGCAAGAACGGCGTCGGGAGGTGTGGAAAAGGCGATAATAGGGATATGTGATTACAGAAAGCGGGAGGTAACGGAGGTTGATAACAAGTCGAGTCTTAGCAATGGCGTCTACTCGCAGTTTAAATCAAACGTCACGGATAAGTTAAATACGCTTGCAAAGAATTATGTCCCGTCAACTATTCTGGCACAGCTTTCGAGCCCTGATTTTGGTGATAACGTCAAAAAATTCGAGGTTCAGTTCAATCCCGAAAGCCTTGCGATAAACGCAAAAACGCTCGAGGCGGTAAATCAGAAAAGCCTTTCCGCCTCAAAGGAGAATATCACCAAGGCACCAGAGGGAGCAGAGGTTATGCTTGGCGTCACACTGCTTTTTGATGATGTGGGCGATGAGGCCTTTGCTGACTATTCAAACTATCTTAGTTATGCCAAGGCGGGCGCAAAGCGGGAGATAAACAAGCTTGCCGGAAGCACCGGGAAACATTCCGTTGCGGCGCAGGTGGAGGGTTTTATATCAGCCATTTCCAATGAGAATACAAGGTTTGTCGTCTTTGTGTGGGGCGGTTTTTCGTATCAGGGAATGTTAAGAAAGCTGGACGCGAAATACACGATGTTTGCCCCGGATGGAAGTCCGATAAGGGCGGAGGTCTCACTCTCAATAGAGTGCTTCGGATATGCAGGAGGCGGTGAGGACAGCAGCTTCGGAGCTTGGAGACAGCCGTATGACAGCTTTATAAATCAGTGATTTAAAAAAAGGTGATTATAAATGGATTTTATAAAAGAGCTTTTTGGCGGAGAAGAGCAAAGCGGCAATGACGTGAAGCTCACCAAAGCCATACTGTGTATACCCGATATAAATAATACATCGAAAAATACTTCCGGCGGTGCAGACAATTCCATCGCCGGGGCTGCGGCACTTGCGCTTGAGGGTGCATACAGGCAGGCAAAAAATACCGCTGCATCGTCGGCACAGACGGGCAGCATAATAAAGGATAAGGGGTATAAGGCATTTGAGGTTCAGTTTAATCCAGTTGAGCTTAGCTTTGATGTGCAGGCACAATTTACTGACAAAGGGCAGAATGGACAGGTGGATAAGGATGTATACATAGTTTCAAAATCAGTCAAAAACGTAATGACGCTTCCGCTTATATTTGATGCCTCGCAGACCACCTCCGCTTTTATATGGGATAAGAGGAATGCGCTTGCAAATGGCTCACTCACACAGAAACTGAAGGCATCGTCGGTTGCGGAGGCGGTAAGCTGCAGGAGTGTTCAGAAGCAGATTGACGGATTGCTGTCACTAATCAACAATTCAGTGACAAGAAACGTGGTTTTTATATGGGGAGAAATGACCATATCGGGAATGATTACCGGGGAAGAAATAAAATATGTGATGTTCGACACGATGGGAAATCCGATAAGGGGAGTGGTTACGCTAAGCATCACAGTGTTTCACGGCATCGAGGACTCGGAAAATGCAAAATATATGGACAAGGCGTTTGACAGACTGTTTGAGAAGAAGGCAGATGTGCTCACGGACGATGTCGAAAACACATTGCGAATGGCAGGGGAATTGATGGTATATAAAAGATGAGAGGTAAAAACGCATGGCACAGTACAGCTATGATAACCTTAAAGAAAGCTATGAGAATTTTACAAATGAAGTCGCCATAGTGCGTGTCAACCACAAGGATATATCCGGCGGAAAACATAAGTTTGTGGTGAGCGATCTGTCGGTTGAGCTTACATGCGGCTTTGAGGCGTCGATGGCGGAGTTTTCTATATATAACTGCTATGACGAAGATAGTGACAGCTATCTCATGGATGAACTGAAAAAATACATAATAATGGGGTCTCAGGTTGAAATCCTGCTGGGCTATGCGGCACTTGCAAAGCCGGTATTTACGGGTTTTATAGCGAGGACAGCCTTTTGCTACGGCAAAGGCCAGCTACCGCATGTGTCCGTAATGTGCATGGATGCGAAGGGTGCAATGATGTCGGGAAGCTATTGCAGGCAGCTTATTTCCACCTGTTACAGTGATGCGGTCGGGGAGATACTTGAAAAGGTGTCATATGCGAAGCTTCAGGGGCTTGAGATAATAAAGAACATGAGGATAAGCAGCACGCCGGACAAGGGTACAAGAAGCGGCGACGATGCATATAATCTTGAGATGACAAGCGAGAGCGACTATGATTTTATTGTGAGGGCTGCAAAGAAATACAATTATGAGTTCTATATCGACTGCGGCGACCTGATTTTCAGAAAGGCGAGAACCGGCGCTTCGACAGCTATTGAGCTGGGGGCGAAGTCGGGAATCATATCCATGGAAGCTGCCTACGATTTTACGGGAGTCGTCGAGAGCGTAACGGTGCGAGGGGTCGATGTGGACAAGGGGGGTGTCGTTGAAGCCGAGAAGAAGAATACAAATAAGCTTTCGCTCGGTTCCTATGCAAAGAATTTTGTCAAGGGCAAAAAAAGCATAAATATCGATGCGTCGGTGTCAAGCCGTGAGGAGGCAGAGTACAGGGCAGGCTATATTATGGACAACGCGGCATATAAGCTCGGAAAACTCGACTGTGAGGTTATCGGGCTTCCAGAATTGAAGCCGGGTAATTACATAGTCATAAAGGGCTTTGGCAAGCCTGCTGCCAATACATATTATATTGTCAATGTCATTCACCGGATTGACCAGTACAGCGGCTTTCGAACCAGGATAATCGCGGCTTCGGATTCCGTGGAGAAGGAGTTAAGAAATGGGTTTATATGATGTGATAGATGATATAGCAGGAAAAAAGGCGGCGAGAAGCGATATAGGAGACAACCGTATATTCGGAACGGTTGTGGGAACGGTAACGGAAAATTACAATGAAAACATGCCCGGGCGTGTCTGCGTTAGGATACCTTTAAGGGATAAGGAGGCAAATGTGTTAAAATGGGCCAGACTTGCGATGCCATATGCGGGTAAAAAGTGGGGCTCACTCTTTGTGCCGGAGATTGGCGACCAGGTGCTTCTCACGTTCGAGGACGGAAGCATCGAGAAACCGTTTGTGATAGGCTGCATACCCGTTTCTGCAAGCAGTTTTGTCTCAAGGAACACTGATGAGCACAACAAAAATAAGGTTATCACCACAAGAAACGGCAACACAATAATGTTTGTCGATGAGGACTCCGAGGATGGGGAGAATGACAAAATAATTATTAATTCCTCCAATCAGAAATTAAAAATGACAATAGACAATGAGAAGAGCAGTATCGAGCTTGCGGACAAGGAAAAGAAAAACAGTGTCCGCATTAATTCCGAGACTGGCACGATACAGCTTTTGGCGGAGAAAAAGTTAAAGATCAAGGTGGGCGACGTGGAGCTTGACATAAATGGTGAAAGCGGGAATTTTTCACTGAAATGCGGAAAACTTAAGGTTAATTCCGATGACAGCATGAAAATCACATCGCAGGGAATATGCAAGGTTGAGGCGCAGAATATGATGGTAAATTCGGGCTCTGCACACAAGGTTTCGGCTGGAAGCAGCTTTATAGTGGAGAGTTCAATAATAAAGCTTGGATAATTAAAAGGGGACAGGATTACTATGCAGCAAGGTTTATCAGGTTCAGGTAAAGGAATAGAGTTTCCGCCGAAAGTCAATCCGGCAACAGGAAGATTTGAGATGACTTATGATACGCAGGCAGTCAGACAGTCGATATACATGATACTTAATACGGCAAAAAGCGAGAGATTTGTCCGTCCCGCCTATGGGAGCGGCATCTTGGGCTATACGTTTATGGAGACCTCAGCGACAATGCTAAATCTCATGTCAAAGGAGCTCGCCGGGGACATAACAAGGAACGAGCCCCGCGTAAAGAATGTCGATGTCAGTTTCTCGTCCTCTGACAGGGAGGGCGGCCTGCTGGTATATATTGATTATACGTTGCGGGAGAACGATAGGACGGACACGGTTGTGTTTCCGTTTGACATAAATCAGGAGATATAAGAGGGCGGTGTATATGGACTACAGGGAGATCTTAAAAAAGATAGAGAGGCTTGCACTCTCATACACGCCGGAATGGAGGGTGGATTTTGACAATCCCGATGCCGGTGCTGTCATAGCAATGATTTATGCAAAACAGATGAATGACAGCAGGAAGATGTATGACGGAATGAATGAGACCTTTCATGAGCAGTATATCAGAATGCTTCAGATAACGCCGAGGAGGGCATATGCCTCAAAGGTGCTTTTGCAGCTTGAGGTCACCAAGGGCAACAGAGGGATAATGCTGCCAAGGTCAACATGCTTTATCGCCGATATGGACGATGATGGCAGGGGAATATTTGAGAGCTGTACGCCTGTATATGTTTCCCAGACCGGCATAAGCAGAATTATTGTCGAGAATGGCACCATGGGTCAGAAAATTTTAAAATATGGGAAGAATTATGTCCCGCGCCTGTTAGGTGAGGAGACGGAATGTATCACCGTCGAGCGGTTTGATGGTATAGATTTTAAAAGCAGGGCTGACCGGGAAGAACCGGAGGCGGAAGCGGTATTTTTTCATCATAATGCATTCCACGATATGAATGTTCCAATAACAATCAGGTTTCATTCGAACATGAAGCTCGGGGACGAGATAAATGAAGGAAACTTCTGCCTTATGTACCCGTCGGACGGAGGCATAAAGCCTTTAAAGGTGACAGCGGCGAGGGCTGACTATGCTGTTGTTTTTTTTGATGAACTGCCGCGATATTACACGATGGAAGATGACACGACGGAACAGGCGGTTATATTAAGGCGCATGAAGAATAACGGCAGCGACTGCGTAATCGACAAGATAGAGGTTACCGGCAGGCTCGACAGGATAAAGCCCGATTTTATGCTGGGAAATAACATTGAATGTACAGGACAAAATATACAGGCATTCGGTAACAGCATCGGAGTATATCAGGAATTTGTCATAGGAAGTGAACAGTGTTTTATTCATTCGGGTGCACAACTCACGATATCCTTTGAGCTGTCCTTTGAGGAGAGGGTTCTCGGGGAGCCGCCAAAGCCCGAGCCTGATTTGAGGATAATAAAAAGAAAGCCGCAAAACGAGATTGAGACAAGATATACCGATGTCAGGGTGGACAAGGTTGTATATGAATATTATTCTGCGGCGGGGTGGCGTACCCTTAACATTACAGATGAGAACGCGGCTGAACTCTTTGACGGCAGATATGTGGGAAAAATGGTTTTACATACTTCGTGCCCTGATGACTGGATAAGGGCGGATATGACGGGCTACAACGGTTATGCGATGAGAATCCGCATCGTCAGGGCTGACAACTGCTACAACATGCCATCAAGACACCTTATACCGCTTATATCAGGACTTGAACTCGGATATGACAACAGTTTTAACCCCGCCGTGATAGAAAGATACGAGCTCGTATCCGGCTATGAGAAAAGGAAAGGGACGGGCTTTTTGGAAGGTATCCGCCTGAAGGGAGAGCTTAACGACAAAAATGCGATATATATAGGGCTGGATGAGAAACCGGAGTATGGACCGGTCAATATTTTCTTTAAAACAGAAAACCGGAGAAACGCGGGGGGAGGGATATTAAGCTTTGAATATTCCTCTGACAATGGATTTAAGACCTTGGGTGTTATAGACAACACCAACGGCTTCAGCACGTCGGGGATTGTATCATTTATTCCGCCGTCGGATTTTGGGAAAATATCAATTATGGGCGCGGATGAGTATTTTATTAGGGTGGTGTTTGCCGATGACGATAACCACAGGGAGCTTCCGATTGTCGAGGAGATTTTGTTTAATGTTGTCGAGGCGGAAAATGTACATACACTTGAACCGATTGAATTTTCGATTGAAAGACCACAGGCTGACATGAAATTCAAGCTTGGAATTGACAATCTGTATGATGCCAGGGTATGGGTAAATGAGATTGACTCGGTTACAAGCGCCGAGGCGGAGGAGTATATAAAATATAACCCTGACAAATGCCGGGCAGAGTATGACATGAACGGCAGCATAAGGAGCTTTTACAGACTATGGACGGAGACGGAGAGCTTTTCGGACTGTGACAGCATAAGATGCTACAGACTTGACAGAACGAGCGCAAGCATATGCTTTTCTGACGGAATACACAAGCTGATACCTAAGGTCACAGGCGACACGGCTTTTATCGTTGAACCGAGAGTCTGCGATGGCCGCAGCGGAAATGTCCCTGCCGGAAGCATCGGCATGGGACTGGGAACAGCCAACCGGATAAGCCGTATAAGAAATCCGTATCCTGCTTTCGGCGGAACGGATTTCGAAAATGTGAGCAGAATGTTTACCACCCAGGCGTTCAGGCTCGGAACGGGTAACAGGCTTATTACAGCGGGGGACTACGAGAGGGTTGCAGAATCCTTTTCAGAAAATATAGACAAGGCGAAATGCCTCTGCGATACTGACGGAGATATCAATATTGTGCTCCTGATGCGGGATTTTTCCGTGGGCGACGCGTCCTTTTACAGAATGAAAACGCAGCTTATCGATTATATTGAAAGCTGCTGCGAGATTACTGCCACGGGCAGCTCCAAAACTTCTTTACTGAAGATTAAGGTTGTACTGCCGGTGTATGTAAAGGTATCCGTGACACTCTGGGTGCATGTATATGAGCGTGAAAATTCCTATTCACTCATAAACGAGATTGATAAGGCACTCAAGGAATTTTTGGAGCCCGTATCAAGCGAGGGGCGGCATGGCTGGGATATAGGTGAATTTCCAGATAAAAACCAGATTATGGTGAGACTTAAATTTATAGAGAAAAAGGCATCGATAAAGGAGCTTTCGCTGAGCTGCAGCTATGTTGATGAC
>CAKRJT010000020.1 GCA_934351925.1 uncultured Lachnospiraceae bacterium | reverse complement strand
CATTGAAAATCCAGTAGTTAAAAGTTCAAGTAATATTGTCCAGTTGATGGTAAATTTACGAATATTTATATGCAGCAGTGGACAGTATTTTGCTATATATATCAACAGGAAAAGTGCGGAAAATCCCTGTGCTATTACTGTTGCGAAGGCTGCTCCCCTTACTCCCATATTAAGTGTTTTCACAAAAAAGATATCAAGTATTACATTTAAAACAGATGCGATAATCAGTGCATACAGTGGAATATAACTGTTTCCAATAGCCCGAAGCATTGAGGATAAAAGATTGTATGCAAAAGTAACACAGCAAAACAGCATAATAACAGAAATATAGCTTTTTGATAAATCTAAAATATCAACAGGTGTATGCAGCAAACGCAGTAGTGGTTTTAAAAATAGTATTGATGCAATCGTCAGAATAACGGTTGTTATAATGGACAGGATAATTGAAAATTGCACAGATTTTTGGAAATTATCCTGTTCATTTCCACCAAAATATCTTGCAATTATTATGCAGAAACCATTTGACATTCCATTGATAAATCCGATTACCAGACTGTAAATAGATGATGTTGCTCCAACTGCTGCCAGCGCATTGTCTCCTAAAATATGTCCGATCACAGCCACGTCTACAACATTATAAAACTGTTGAAACAGATTGCTGATAAAAATGGGAATTGTAAACACAAGAAGTACCCGTATTACTTTACCTTCCGTCATGTCCAAAGTAGTAGCTTTGTTCATACCTGTTTTCCTCCAAATTTCAAATGGTATTTTAATCTCAACTTATGATTTTATTTTAAATATAGGTGGTCAGCCAGTCACTATCATTTCTTAATAATTGAGGTGGCGTTTTCTAATATCATGATATATAATTGGGACAGATTATAAAAAAGGAGTCCCTCTTATGCGTAATAAATATATTGATCTCGCCATTAACAAACTGGGAATTGCTTTTAATTCTCTTGACCTGACCTTTCATCAGATGAATACCGGTGTGCCCGGAGATGTCACCTCTTACTGGCCTGGTCCGGATGATGAGGATGTGCTGATATGCGTTTTCAAAGGGAAACAGATACATGAACCCTTTCACAGGCAGGATTTTTTCTTTATCAACTATGCATACAAAAACAGCTATCAGGCTTTATCCGAAAAATATAATAATCTGATCACAATAAACGAGGATGAATGTTATATCGGACAGCCTTACAGTGGCTATGCTCTGCGTGCCGACAGTAACGAGGATGTAGTGATTATTGGTGTGCTCATCCGTAAGGATTCCTTTTTCCGGGAATACCTGCCAACAGTATATACGGATTCTGCCCTTTTCCGTTTCTTTGTCGAGCCACAGACCAATAAATTCTCAGACGAATATATCCATCTGCCTGTTACGAAAGACCATGCCATCCGCACGATCCTTGAACTTATGGCAGTGGAATACGCTGACAGGCAGGAAGATACCCAGCGTATATTGAAATCCATGCTCCAGACACTGTTGCTTGAAATTGCCCGAAGATATCGGATAGAAAAAAGCGGCACAGCAGAAAAATCACTTGCAGAACAGATTATAGACTATATGGGAGATCATTCGGATATTGTCACCTTAAAAGACATTGCGGCACATTTTTCCTATCATCCAAACTATATTTCTACGCTTCTTCATAAAGAAACCGGCAGAAAATTCACAGAAATCCTGCTTGAAAAAAGAATGGAACGTGTAGTTCTTCTGATGAAAAATACATCCCTTTCACTTGAGGAAATCTCTGTACTTCTCGGTTACAGTAATCACAGTAACTTTTACAAAGCATTCAAAGAATATTACGGAATGCCCCCGAGAGAGTATCTGAAATCCATGTCATAATGTTCTGTCTCCAAAATATATATTAGAAATAACCACTATATTTATTAACATACAATAGTGTACTCCCTGCCAACATAATTATATAATTACTTCAGATTCAGAAAGATTCTGGAAAATTTACTAAAACAGGAGGTACTAAATATGTATAATTTTAATTTCTACATGCCTACGAAAGTGCTTTTCGGTCCCGGAAAACTGAGTGAACTTCATAGCGAACAGCTTCCGGGCAAAAAGGCACTCATTGCGATTGGTGGTCAATCCGTAAAAAAGTATGGATATCTTGAAACACTGGAAAAAGAATTAGATACTGCTGATGTTGAACATGTATTGTTTGAAGGTATCCGTCCAAATCCAACAGATATGAATGTTATGGAAGGTGCAAAATCTGTCCGTGACAATGGCTGTGATTTTGTCATTGCTCTGGGTGGCGGTTCTATCATGGACTGTACGAAGTGTATTGCCCTCATGGCAGCCAATGATGGAGACATCTGGGATTACTCTTTATCTGCAAGTGGCGGAAAGAAAACTCCGGCACATCCTGCCTTACCTATCGTATGTATTACAACTTCTGCTGGAACTGCAAGCGAGGTTGATATTGCTTCTGTTATTACCAATGATGAAACACAGGAAAAAACAGGCATTTTCTTCCCATCTATGTTCCCGACACTTTCTGTTGTTGACAGTAACTTGATGATGAGTGTTCCGGCAAAGCTTACTGCTTATCAGGGAATGGATGCCTTTTTCCACGCAGCAGAAACGGTTGTAAATATCAACCACCATCCTATGGCAGAAATGTTTGCTTTAAAAACCATAGAATATGTTGCAAAATTTCTTCCAAGAGCAGTAAAAGACGGAAATGATAAAGAAGCCCGTGCATATATGGCTCTTGCAAATACTTTTGCCGGGTACTATATGATGTGCACTTCTGCCCACACTATGGAACATGTAATGGGTAGCTTCCATGACAACCTCATTCATGGTGCCGGTCTGATTGAGATTGCACACGCTTATTATGATTTCTTTGCTGAAAAGAAAGCTTCCGAAGAAAATATGATAAAAATGGCAACTGCAATGGGTGTTGCCAATCCTACCAGTGGAAAAGATTTTATTGCAGCTCTTGATAAACTTATTTCTGATGTCGGATGCAGCAATCTCAAGATGAGCGATGATGGAATTACAAAGGAAGAATTACAGTTGTATCCTGCCAAGGTTCACGAAGTTTTAGGCGGTGATATTACTGCTGATCCGCTTCCTTTATCTGATGATGACTATCTTACAATTTTTGAAAACGCATGGAGGTAAAAATCAATGAAAAAATTAGCATCTAATACTGTACTTTGTGTCCAGCCGCTCCCTCAGACAATCGTTTCCTGCAGGGACAAAGATGGCAAAAACAATGCCTTGGTAGTTGGCTTCGTTGCCAATGTAAGCCTTGATCCGGTTATGGTAATGGTCGGCATCACACCTACAAGATATTCCCACCATGTAGTAAAGGAATCCGGCTGCTTTGTAATCAATTTCCCGAAAAAGAGCTATAAAAAAGAATATGGCTATCTTGGCTCAGCTTCTGGAAGAGATGAAGATAAATTTGCAAAAGCCGACATCAAATGGGAAGATGCAACTTATGTAGATGCCCCTATCCTTACAGATTGTCCGGTAAGCATTGAGTGCAGTGTTGTAGACAGTACTATTCCGGGTACACATGAATTGTTCATCGGAAAGGTTGAAGCTATTCATGTAGATGAAGAATATCTGGATGCCAATGGCAATATTCTTTGGGATAAGATGGATTTGATGTAAAACATATTATTTTCTTATAAAACGGACAGCGTCATCTTTAGCTGTCCGTTTATCTTTAATAATGTCCTCGTTTTTCCAGCCAGTCTTTCACATAACATATGATTCCGATATAGACCACATGCACCAGAAATAACAGTGCAATGAGGTTTATCGGAAGGATAGATTTTATCCATTCTCCGAAGTAGATTACGATAGCTGTACTCATTATCGCCACCATGATGCTGATGATATCCCAGCAATATTTCCGGTAGATTTTTCCAACCTGATAGCCAATCCAAACTATAATCAATCCTGTTATTATGAATAAAGTGCCACAGGAACTATATGATCAACATGTAATCCAACCTCATTGAACATATATTTCCCACATATCTGACATGTGCAATTATCTCTCGCCATTATTTCCTTACAAAGTTCCTTTGTCATCAGCTTCCGCTGATTTTTACTGTAATATTCTTTAACCGTACACTCGAACCCAATCTGCACATTTTATAAATAAATATAAAAAAATAACAAACGTATAGTACATACCCATCAATACGCATATACTATCTATATCTCTATTCGCATTGAGCAAGACAACTTATTCATAATAATGTCTTGTATGCAAGACATTATTGATATATAATTATCTCATATAGAAAGAGGTGACATATATTATGAATCGAGATACTTTAAAACAAATCATGATTGATCAAAAAGATATTTATCTCAACAATCCATTAATAACAAGACAATATTTTCTAGAAGCCAATGTCAACTATTGCTTTGTTGGTATCAGAAGAACTGGAAAGTCATATATGATGTATCAACAAATAAAACGATTAGAAGCCGATGGAATTCCCTTGTCCCAAATTATTTATGTAAATTTTGAAGATGAACGTCTTTTGGAAATGACTGCTGAAGATTTAAATCTCATTTTAGAAATTGGATTAGAAATATCCGAAACTGATATCAAGCCATATTTATTTTTAGACGAGATTCAAAATATTAACGGGTGGGAGAAGTTCGTTCGCAGAATTGCAGATATGAAGTATCGAATCAATATTACCGGCAGTAATAGTAAAATGCTAAGCAGCGAAATAGCTTCCACTTTAGGTGGGCGTTTTGTTATTATGAATATTTATCCATATTCTTTCTCTGAATATCTTATAGCAAATAATATGACAAAGAATTACCTGGATGTTATTAGCACCAAAGACAGGGCAGATGTCCAAAATCAATATAACAAATATGTAACCTATGGCGCATTTCCAGAATTAGTTGAGATAAGAAATAAACGAGCTTTTTTAAACAGCATCTATCAAACTGTATATCTCGGTGATATTATAACCAGAAATAAAATCACCAATGATTTTGCAATAAGGCTAATCCTAAAGAAAATTGCAGAATCTGTCACAAAACCTTTATCGTATAACCGGCTGACTAATATATTAAAAAGTAGTGGAATGTCTATCGGTAAACAAACCGTAATAAACTATGTCAGCTATATGACAGACTCCTACCTGCTCTTTACTCTGCAAAACTATGCCGCCAAACTTGTAGAAAAAGAGACTTCTCCTAAGTATTACTTTATGGATACCGGTCTTCTAGGACTTATGCTGCTAGACTGCAAATCTGCTCAGCTGGAAAATCTTGTTGCAATAGAACTGATGCGACGTTATGGTACCGAAAATGTCTATTTCTTTGAGAATAATGCAGAAATTGACTTTTATGTACCATTAGACAATCTTGCTATCCAGGTCAGTATGCAGGTTCTGGATAACATAGATACAAGAGAACGTGAAACCAGAGCCTTTGTGAAGCTAAATAATTTTATCCCCAACGCCAAATGTATTCTCATTACTAATAGCGAAGAGGCTGTTATTGATTGCAATGGAATCAATATTGAGGTAATTCCTATTTGGAAATGGTTATTGCACCCGGAGCAGACTGTGCATTAAATGCACTTGCTATTGATAAACCACTTGAGCATGCAAGATTATATATTAATGGTCTGCCAGACTTCCTGATAAAGCAGCAGGCAACGACTAAATAAAAAATTCCCTTATTTCCCTTGCGGATTCTGCATAAGGGCAAAAATAAGGGAAAATACATATCATTTCACTATCTAATGGGCTGGAAAGCCCATAAAAATAGGACAGCCGGAGCCTCACCCCATCTGTCCCAAATAATCTATATTTTATAATCCGCGCGTCTTTCTTCGTGAAGGCACAAAGAGCGTTACCGGTACAGCCAACTCAACCCCGGCACCCTCACGTCACATAAGAGCTTCTGCTTAATGCTGCTTCGTTCCCGACCTGACATGGTTCACAGATTCCTATTGCGTAAGACCAAGATATCAACGCCACTTATACCGGGCAGCCCCTCTGTGGGCTTCCCTAGGAAAGACATCACCCCTGCTGTAGCGGATTGCAGGTACAGGGCACCGCTATCTCCCCGGCTGCGCGGAAGTGTTAAACACAAATCCATAGGCTTATAGTATATCTGTATTTTAAGCAAATGTCAAATAATTTATACAAATCCGCAACAGATTTTTTCTCTTTGGGACGCCGGTGTCAGACCCCTGTCCCAGCCTTGCTTCACCCAATTCGGCTTGTTAAGGTTTCATCATGCGATATGAGAACCACCGCCTTGTCCGTTCTGACCAGAAAATCCCCAAGCCAGTCAAGTCCCTCTTTATCAAGGTGGTTTCCCGGCTCATCAAGAATCAGAAGCTCTGCCTTCTTAATCAAGGCTCTGGCAAGACTAATCTTCTGTTGCTGTCCGGGCGATAAGTTCGCTCCTGCTTCCTCAATCTCCTTGGACAAATCCAGACTGTTGCCGGATAGCTCGGACAGCACAGATGAGCCCAGCTCTTCATTATCGGAAGCCATAGAAAGATTATCAGCTATTGTTCCGCTGAACAAATACGCATCCTGAGTAAGATAAGCAATATTTTTGCGCAGCGATATGATGTCTGTGTGTTTCTTCGTTCCATCGCTCGTGACGGTTATCTGGTTTTTGGAAATACTATCAGGGTATAAGCCCGCAAGCAATGCGGCAAGCGTACTCTTGCCACTGCCGTTAGCCCCACTGATTACCAGCTTTTCGCCTTGACGGATTCTGAAATCCTTATGCTCTATAACCTGTTTTTCTTCCGTATAGCCGAAATTTATATCGTTGATTTCAAGGCTCCAATTGCCTCCAAGCTCTTGTTGCTCCTCTTTTTCTTCAATATCCTCAAACAAAAAACGGACGCGCTCATACATCTTTCCATACCCTTTTTCATAGGATATAAAGCGCTGTAGATAATTATAGCAGAGGGTGATTGACGGCAGCACAAGAAGCCCGGTAAGCAGACTGCCCGGCGCTAATTTATCGAAGGAAACCAGTACACAGCCGACGATTATAATTATTATTTTTGAGCCATGTCTTGTGAAGAAATCAAGCGAATCTGTTCTGGCATCAAAGCCTATTGCCTGTTTAGCTGTGGTATTCCTGTATTCATCAAACATACCCTGCATTTTCTTTATGTAGAAATCGCCCAGCTTATTGTTTCTGATAAAGGAATTTGCAGAATAAAAAATATATTCCAGATTCTTTTTCTGTTCCTTGTATTCGCTCTCCTTTTTCTTAAGTGAAGCCCTCCACGTCCCTTTAAGAAACGACCTGATGAGCGGAAAGGACGCCGCGACCAGAACGGTCACGCCAAAAATAATACTGTTCATTTCCTTGAATAACATAAAGGCTTCTACCGCATACACAGCAATAACAATCGGCTGTGAGACCATGAAAAGCACAGTATATCTGTACATCAGCATATCTCCGGAAATCTTCTCCTCTATCTCGCCCTCATCTATGCTGTACGCTGTTTTCAGGCTCTTTGAAAGGAACGAAGCCAGACCTCTCCTGTCATCCGTCAAGGACTGCCGAAACAGAATAAGCGCTGACAGCATCCCGATAAAAGGAGGCAGTGCAATATTAAGCACCAGTGCCCCAATGAAAAACGGCAGTTGTAAAAAAATACCTTCTTTATCATACCCTAACAGCATTTGCGTCATATTTCCGCTTAATGCCGCCACGATTGTCGGCAGCGCAATAAGCAGCAAATCACTCAAAGCCTGAAAGATAATGCTCCAATTTATTGTTTTAGCAGTCTGCCAAAACAGTTTTCTCTTCGACATGGCATATATCTCCTATTATCAATCTGTCAAAACCAAGATTTAATATTCTATCATCGTGGGAAACAACAAGAAGCGTCTTATCACATTCCCGCAGCCACTTAACCAATACCTCAACTGCCTCCACATCCAATGCATTGGTAGGCTCATCCAAAATACAGGTCCTATCCTTGGAAGCCATAACCACAGCAAGCAGGAATTTTTTCTTCTGTCCGCCGGAAAGGTCATCAAAGGACTGGTTCAGATAGTCTATCTTAAAGGCTTTGGAAATGCTGTCAAACAGCGCGTCGTCAACTGGCTTTTTCCTGCTTATCTCCTGCAATAGCACGGCACATGTCTCCCCAAGCTTATCCTCCTGCTGTAAAAGCGCCGTCACATTTGCCGTGCCACGGACGCTTCCCGCAACAGGCTTTAACAAGCCCGAAAGTAAGAACAGCAATGTGGATTTGCCACTGCCGTTTTCCCCCATCAGAACAACCTTCCTGCCATCGGGTACGGCAATGTCACTATAGTTAAATACGCGCCCGCCATCATAGGTAAAGCTCAGCTTTCTTGTCTGAATACCACCAGCCTCCGCTTCGCCGATAACATCGTTCTGATTGCCCTCAACCATTTCATAAAATCGGTTCACCTTTTTCAGCGCTATTTTATATTTGACCTTTTCATTAAAATATTCCCTGATGGCGTCCATTGAGCCAAAAAGATATGCAGCTACAGCTATTATCAAAACGCCGGCGCCCACAGTCAATTTCGCATTAAAAATCAATACTCCGACCAGAAAATACGTTCCGTAGGTCAGAAGATTATCCAGCACATTAAATACAAGCTTCTGAACCAAAACCAGCTTTTCACCCGTAGTGCCAACCCTTGAATAGTCCTCATGGATTCCTTTTAACCGCCTCAGATACCAGTTCTGCGCCTGAAAAAGCTTAATCTGCACAAAGCCCTTATATCCCTCCAAAAAGAATGAATTGAGCTTTTCCTCGATTTTCTCCACTTCCTCCTGATTTTCGTCCAATTGACGGTTGGACACCCAGACCGGAACTAACTGAACCCATGTCAACGCAAACAAAACAACACCAAGTATCAGATTTTCTCCGGCAATCATACCCGCACCAGCCAGCATGACAGCGACATTGCTGACCAAAGTCGGAATAACCGTAAATCTGAAATCGCAAATCGTGTCCGTATCAGCCCCAAGTCTCTGCCTCAGCTCACCATAGGATATCTTATATAGATTTACCTTCATCATGCTCCGGTACATGTTCATCTGAAAAGCCTGCTTCTCACTTAGCAGCTTCCTTGAAATATTAACCTTCAAACCATGCTTGAGCACCGTTATAAAAAGCAGCGCCAGCAAAAGACTTACGGCAAATATAACCGTCTGCCGGGTATCCCCTTCCAGCGAAAAGCTAACCAGACGTGAGACAATATATGCCATCCCAAACTCACAGGCATACTCCAATATCTCATAAAATATATTGATAAACACAATTTTATTTTTCATCACAACAATCCTTTATTGGGACACCGGTGTCTGACCCCTGTCCCAAGTATAATATGGTAATCCAACGCCTTCTATTTCAACAATTTCCTAATTTTCTTACTACAAGTAATATTACGCTATTTTTTAATTATGTATAGGTGCCAAATCTGTCACAAAAAAGCAGTTGTCTCTTAAAATAAACAACTGCTCACTACATTTTCTATTCTCTTTTACCTAAATAAAATACTCTGTCCCCTATATATTAGCTATGAGGCAAATACACTATAAAAAGGTTGAGAGTTTTTCGGCAAATGCTTTCATATCCACATCTTTCATATAATAGGCCTTGAATAACAATAAGGTTACTATTAATGCACTATCCGCTTTATTTATTTCGTTCTCCATAATATAATCGATTATATTTACCGCGTATTCTTTATATCCCATATTATTATATTTCCGGGCGAGAACCAGTAATAACAGGCTGGTTATATTTTTCGGCATCAACTGCCTATTATTGTCTTTTTTAATTGCGTATAGCACCTGAGAGCACATCTCATTTGTCGAATTAACCAATAAAATATTATGAATACAGAGCCATTCCTGTGAAGTTAAATAAATAGCTTCATAATTGATATTTTCAATATTGACTGTAAGCTTCAAAGCCTTTTCTAGTTCTCTTTCACAGTCTAAATCATTTATTTTTTTCAACTTCCAACTAACCATTGCTGTATTCCGCATACAAAACTGCTTATTCACGGCAATTGACATATCTATCCTTTTTGAAATTTTTTCTAATTTTTCCAAAGCTTCGTTATATTTTCCTGCATTACTTAACCGTCTTATTTTTTCTTCCAATTCAAAAACTGAAACATCCCCCGGAACAATATAGGTTCTTTGAAATTCAAGTGGTAATCCAAGCTTATTAAAAACCAATGAACATGTATACATCTCCAATGACATTTTCCCTGCTTCAGTCCGCGATATAGTTCTATAATCGCATATACCATCAGCCATCATCTTTTGCGACATATTCAACATCCTGCGCCTTTGTTTTATTATATCTCCGGCAAACACAACATTGCCTGTTTTATGAAGATACACCCATATAGGTGAGTCCGTGGCGCTTTCAATTTGCTTGACCAATTCTAATTTCTCTTCATAATCCTTTATTTTGAATATGCAATCCTCATCAGACATATCATTTAGTTTTATTGTTGAAGCAAGTAATTTTTCTAATACATCTGTTAACATAAATAAGCTTTTATATGTTTTTTGTATTAATAAAACTTTTTCAAGCATCATAATATATTTTTGAATAGTTGGCATGTCATCTTTTTCTTCACTAAAGCAGCTTATATATTCCAAAACAATCTTCGGATAAATGACAGCAATCCACTCAGGCTCATATTCCATGTGCTCAATCAGCTTAATAATAAAAGCAACCGTCGCGCCGTAATCTGATTTCCCTAATGCCTTTGCCCACTCAAGAATAAGATTTATTTCCCTTGCTGATAATATTGAATTAATTGATAATGTCGAATACTCACAGGTCTGCTGTAGAGCCTTACAAAAACAATCGGCTTTATCCTCAGAAATCCTTCCCAGAATTTCATAATAAAATTGCAAACATAATTTATCCGCGCCAGCATACTCTTGATAGTAAATATTTAATAATTCCTTTGCCTCATCTATTCTTTTGTTAACAACTACATCCAAAATTTCCCTTCTGGCACAGACCTCTCTATATTCATTCAGATTCAGAATATTCTCATACTTGCAACTATCCTGCCCCAATCGTTCTATCAATAAGGTTCTAAGGTTATACGAAGCTTTTCTTTTTCCGGCTTCTATTTTTCTGATTAGACTTCCATCACAACAACCTTGTGCCAGCGCTTCAGTAGACACATTTCTTCGTTTTCTTAAATTTTTCAAATACGAACCAAATATGTAATCGTTGCCTTCCATGCGTGCACATCCCCCTGTCCCAAATATCAGTCAATCGCCCCCAGCACCAACGAACAGTCCTGATGTTTATCGCCTATGGCTTTGTACTCATTGCACTGATACGCTATGTGGTACCCATTTCCGGCATCATCTACTGCCACGGCAAAATATCCTGCCTGAAGCTTAACCTTGGTTCCGTCGAGATATTCTATCTCCCTTCTTTCCCAGTTTTCATGAACATTAATATCTTTATATATCACCGGGTTAATCTCACCGGTAGAAATAAAATCCGCCTGTGCCTCCATATAATAAGACCTCAGGTTAGCCCAGTCCTTTGCAACCCTTGCCTTATGAATATGCGAAATAAGCATTGGCGCCGTCACCCCGACAAGCACCACCATGATCGCAACCACAACCAGCAGCTCTACTAAAGAAAAACCTCTGTCTTTTCCATTGTCTGTCCCATGAGGCTTTTTCTTTTTTATCCTTGCAGTAAATGAATTAGTTAATTTTATCATATCGTCAACCTCCATTCATATATCATCATATTATCCCAGCACGAAGTACGTCACGAGCCACTGCCCGTTAACCTTTTTGAAGAGCCACTGGCAGATGAACTCCTCATCCTCCGTTGTCTTTGAATCAGCCTTGCGGATATTTATTGTGCTTCCGCATGAAAAATAGCTGTCATTATAGTACATAAATTCGTCGTAGCTCTCATCTAATATCTCCACAGTCTCAGGAACCCATGCCCATGCAAGAGTCGACTGGGCATTGTATAGAAGCCTTTCTGCCTCCGAGCCATCCTCCATCATGACCGCAACCGAATCCACCGATGCCTTGCGGTAGATGTGGTACACATATGTTTCACAGAAGCTCTGCACCATGTCCTGCACACCTGCGATAAACTCAGGTGAAGCCGTTGTCTCATAGTCCTTCAGTCCATTTTCAGCGTCAACGTAATCTGCCGTGACATCATTTCCCTGCGCGTCAACCACACTGACCTGCGGCTCCTGCACCAGCTCCCCGGCATAGTACACCTTGTAGTTGAAGCTGACCCCGGTAAGCTCATACGCCATATCGCTGACAGCATTGTCTATCACGCCGCCTGTAATATATTCTCTCTCATCCAGCTTGATGCCGTTGATGTATACCTCCATGTCATCCATGACCCTCACATACACTTCATGGTAATCATAGATATTTTCCGATATTGCAATATCCTTAATCTCCCATTTGTTAAAGCCGAAGGAATCCTTCTCGCCCGCCGCCTTTAAAGAAACGATTGCGAGCAGCTCGCCTTCATCCGTATCGGCTGCCTCACCATCGCGCGCCATGATATTATATACAGGACGCGCGTCGTTGTACAGCTCATCATTCTTAATATATCTGACGGTCTTATTCTGCAGATATCCCTTATAGAATTCCTTGTACTGCTCTATAGTCTCAAATCTGCTGGAAATATCAAGCTGCCGGGTATCTATTACATCGCCTATTTTGTCTGCGGTGAACAGCTCCATATTTTCCTGCATTGCAAGTTCCGGTGCTCCTGCAGCCTTCGCCGCATCATAATCCCTCTGGTAATTTGAAAGATTTTTCCATAATACTACGCACAATACAACCGTCAAAACCACCCATAATGCGGCGTATGTCCCAAGGAAATATCTAAACGATGAATTTTTTCCATGTCCCTTTTTCCTTTTTCCCGCTATGCCCGTATTATGCCTGCTGCCTTTACCGGACACCGCGCTGCTCCTGCGCCTTCTTACAGGTGCTTTTTCTTCATTTCTTACCGGCTTATCATTCTTATTGCTTCTGTCCATTCCTGCACCTTCCCTTACCTGATTACAATAGCTGTCGGTATCCCGCGCGCACCGTATATCGATGAAATCTTGTTGTATATCTCACCACCGTAGTAAAATACAGTCGAACCTCCGCCGTCAAGGTTAGCCGCATTCACCGCATCGAAATCCAGAAATACATTTATAAGGTCATTCAATGTCGCCCCGAGGCTGTGAGTCTGCCTGCCGTCTATTATGAGCAGAAGCACAGCTCCGTCCTCCCTCTGGCCTATGGCCGTTCTGGGGTTCACACCACCGCCTGTTCCGGTAACATTCGCCGGCACACCATTCACAATCAGGAGCGGTCCCCATGACACGGCATCCCTCACACCTGAGTCTAACGCCTGCTGTCCTGTCATATTTCCTATGATAAATATATCGTTCTCATCAAATCCGATAATCTCGTAGGAGGTATTCAAATCACCGTACTTTAGCTCTCCCTCCGAGATAACTATTCCAAGCGGGGTTCCGCCGTTTCCGACTCCTCCTATATCCTCGAAGCCGCCTGCGTTGGAGGCTGCTGTAGCGCCGTATCTCTCACATATCTCCGGGACACTAAGCCCCGCCGAACCGTCATACTTATCCGAGGATGTTCCGACAAACACACGCGATGGGTCATTAATCACTATCATGGTTCCGGCATAGGTAGCGCCCTTTACCGGATGAAACTCCATGCCATCCGCATATACGACTCCATCCTCCTTATCCTCATCGCTGATTGTGAAATCCTTCCTGTCCTCTGCTGCATCCCTGTCAATCTTAATTAACGATGTGTCCACCGCCTCATTAAGGTATTTTACCTTGTTTCCCTCCTCAATCGCCGCTATTTCTGCCTTAGAGCAGTATATATTGGCTAAGAAACCAGCCATGCTCGTCTCACGCACGGACAGCACGAAAAGGTTCTTTGCCTGTTCCGATGGTCCCTTTGTAACTACCCACATAACACAGTACAAACAAAGCACCAGCATAAGAAGTGTGACTCCTATAAAACCTAATACTCTGAGAATAATCTTTTTCATATCTGTTTTTCCTTCTCTTTCTCCTCACTGTCAATCTGCTTTTCTTTTGCCTTTTCAAGCCTGAGCTGCTTAAAAAATGCCTGCATCATGTCCCTGCACTCCTCCATCAGAATACCCTTCGTGATATCTACACGATGATTAAAGCCATCCATCTGAAGAAGATTTATCACCGAACCTGCACAGCCCGCCTTGACATTCATGGTTCCGATGACAACACGGGAAATACGCGCCTGCACAATGGCTCCCGAACACATCTGACATGGCTCTAACGTGACATACATGGTACAGCCCTCCAGACGCCAGTCGCCAATCACTCTGCCTGCCTTCCTTATCGCCGCAATCTCCGCGTGTGCCAGAGTGCTCTTGTCGGTATTTCTTCTATTATAGCCTCTCGCTATTATCTTTCCTTCATACACGATAACACAGCCGATAGGCACCTCGTCAAGCTTCGCCGCCTTTTTTGCCTGTTTTATCGCCTCTTTCATATATTTTATATCCGATTCATACTCCTGCATATCACAGGCGCTGCATGAAATATTCACATTTTCATTATTTTTCGACTCTTGCATAGATTGCATGGTCATGCCACCTTCCCTTCAACATTGCATAATCACGCGCAACTCCCTCAAATTCAAAACCACACTTTTCGAGCACTCTCAACGATGCCGCATTGTCCGGCTGCACATACGCCACAATCCTGTGCAGCTTTTCCCTGAAAACCGCCTCGTCCGTGAGCTTCTTCACCGCTTCCGTCGCATATCCTCTGCCCGTGTATTCCGGCAGGAGCTTATAACCTATCGTGGCTGACATAAAGCTTCCCCTCACAATATTCCGCAATGCTGCCGTACCTATTATGCAATACGGATTTTTCTTTTCGTATATATAATATCTTGCACTTTTACCAGCCACAAAGCTTTTTTCCTCATACTCTAAAAGTCTTCTGTGATAATCAAGCGTGTAAAATCCATCTATGCGGTCAGGCTCCATATTTCCGAAATAAGAGTCTCCCTCCAGATAGAAATTAAGGACGTCTCTGCTGTAGCTCTCATCTAATATCCTAAGTATTAAGTTTCCGGTCTCATACTGAAAAAGCATACCTATCCTCCATTACATGCCCATTATAGCTAACCAGTTAAGATTTCGCAACGGTATATGATTTCTTTTAATGTCGTTTTCATTTGACGCTCATATCTTCTTAATATATTCATCAAAAAAAGATGAGCATCCTGTATTTAGCAAATGCTCATCTAAAATATCCATAACATATTATGTCAACTGTATGCCTTCCAAGTAAATTACCAATATACGGATTACACATGACTATGTACCGCAATACCATTTACCATTGCGGGGTGGGCTGCTGCAAAGGTACAGCCCACCCCGCAATAATCTTGTACCGGGTGATAATTATATGGCAATGTCAATGACATCGGTATCAAATCAACTTACTGCCATATTCCTTAACAAGACTCCTTGACCAAAAAGCCCTTCTTTCCAGCCGCAACATTACTGAGCGTTCTTGAGAAGCTCCTTAATCGCGTCAGCCTCATCCTTGGAAATTGTTCTATCCTCAAGGTAGGATGCAAGTAATGCTGAAGGCTTTCCATCAAACCAGAAATCTGTGTCATCCTGAATAACCTTACGTCTGTAATCTTCCTCTGTGCGAAGTGCCTTTGCAAAAGACATCTTGCCAATACGATATGTCTCTACAAACTTCTTATCCTTAAGCTTTGAAAGAAATGTGACAACTGTTGTTCTGGCATAGTTCTTTCCATACTCCTCATTGAGCTTAACTATCAAAGTCTGTACAGGGATATCGCCTTCATAAGCCCAAATCTGTCTCATGATTAAAGTTTCGCATACGCTTAACTCTGTAAATACTGTTCTCTTACTCATGTGTATCCTCCAAACTTATTCTTATTTTACCGATACGAGTATTATACTAACATCGCTCAATCTTTGCAACATATATTTTCGGCACTTTTACTGATTTTTTGATATATTTGCCTATTTTTTACTGATATTGATATTCCTTATACCAATATCCGAAGTGATTCATACACACATCGCTTCTCATGCTGAATTTGAATTTCTCAAATCCGAACATGTTTGCCGTTATCTTTTCTCTCCTGTTATATACCCCCGGAACACCGACAACGAGTATATTGCCATCCTTCTTTCCGAGAAGCAGATGGTGGAAATTAAAGTATCCGTGATTGACAAAGCTGTTGTTTATAAGTCCTCTGTCAGCATCACTTATTTTTGTAAGCTCGTCGAGTCCTATATCAACGCAGTCATAAATTTCGTCCTCGGAAAATGCAAGTACGGGGTCCTTTCCGTCAAAAAGCATATCCATTTTTGAGTGATTTTCCACCTGCGGCTCAGCCTCCGACACATGCAGCACCTGAACATCCTTAACCGTCTCTTTGCCGTCATCAGGTATATTTTTGACAATATTTTCGCCTGAATTGTCGGCAACGTACACCATTTTAATCGGGCGCTCCCACACCGGAGCCTCCGCGGTTGCCGCCGCATGGCTGGTACCTGTGTCAATATTCACGGCAGCCGGCTCTTCCTTTTCGCTGACAGCCGCAGCCGCAAAATCCCTCATCTCTATGACCCTCCGTGTCTCAAACGGCAGATCGTCCCACTGGCTCGCGAACATTCTCGCGCCCGGCTCACCTGCAATGTACAGACCGCAGATATCGTCAAACGGCACCTCTATATCCGACAACGGTTTTGCAACGAAAAACTGTCCCATTCCGCTCTTTATGTCCATGTCCCCCATATATATTCCCACTATCGCGTCGTCACGTCTAACAAAAAAGCATACTCTGTAGTTTTCCTCCTGCGAATAAGCACCCTTTAGATTTATCCACAGCTTGAGCTCCTCTCCCCTGCACTCCGTCTTTGCAAATCCTACATTCTTATTTTTCATGCCATTGTCGTAAGCATACATATAAGAAATCAATCGTCTGTATTCCGACAAAAAAATCACTCTCCTCCCCTTATGCTCAAAGGCTTACGGACATACAAGCGGTATTCTCACCGGTCATGTCCTCATTACCCTCGCATCTTCATAATATGCGGCAAAAAGGAAAAATATGAGTGATTTTATGTGCAGTGTAAAAAAAATTTTTTTTAATTATATTGTTTTATTTATTCCGGGTAAAATAATTTGCAAGCTGTGCAAACTGCGCTAGTGTCAGCGCCTCGCCCCTTATGCTCGGGTTAACTCCGAGGGACTCTATCGCCTTTGCAATCTGCTCCTTTGAGAGCGTAAGCTCGGACGAATTGGAAAGTCCGTTTGCAAGGGTCTTTCTTCTCTGGTTGAAGCTCGCCCTTATGAGCCTGAACATGAGCTCTGCATCGTCCACCTCTACCGGGCAGGTCTGATGCTTTTTAAGCCTTATTACCGCGGAGCCGACATTCGGTCTCGGCATAAAGCAGGTCGGCGGCACGTTTAACACAATCTCCGGCTTCGCATAGTACTGGACAGCCAGTGAGAGCGCACCGTAGTCCTTGGTTCCCGGTCCCACCTGCATGCGGTCGGCGACCTCCTTCTGGACCATTATGGTTATGCTGTCAATCGGCACCCTGCTCTCAAAAAGTCCCATAATGATAGGTGTCGTAATGTAATACGGAAGATTTGCCACGACCTTAATCGGACGTCCTCCGTTCTTCTCCTGCGCGAGCGCCGCGATATCGACCTTCAAAATATCCTCGTTGATTACGGTCACATTGTCATATGCCGCGAGCGTCTCCTCCAAAATCGGAATAAGATTGGTGTCAATCTCGACAGCCGCAACCTCCCTCGCATTCTCGCACAGAAGCTGCGTCATCGTTCCGATACCCGGCCCTATCTCGAGCACAAAATCGTCCTTCGTGACACCCGCCTCGCGGACTATCTTCTCTACGACATTGCCGTCTATAAGAAAGTTCTGCCCGAAGCGCTTCTGGAACATGAAACCATATTTATCTATTATTTCTCTTGTATTTGTAGGATTTCCAAGATGTTTATTCTCCAAGTTTTTCCTCTTTCTATATATCTATGCTCAGAATTTATGTATTAAAACATGCTATATACACGATTGTATATAAAATACTCAGCTAAATCTGAAACAGCTTTCTCGCATTCTCATTAGTGACCGCAATCACCTCATCAGCGCCCACGTTCTTAAGCTGTGCAATTTTCTCAACCACATAAGGCAGATTAAGCGAGCTGTTTCTCTTTCCGCGGTTCGGAACGGGCGTAAGGTATGGGCTGTCCGTCTCGAGCAGTATTCTCTCAAGCGGCATCATGCTCACCGTGTCCACAAGCTTCTTTGCGTTCTTGTAGGTAACAACGCCGCCCACGCCGAGGTAATATCCTGCGTCAAGATACTGCTTCGCCATCTCCGGCGAATAAGAATAACAGTGAATTACTCCCCGCAGCGGCTTATATTGGTCACTCAGAAGAATATCCGCCGTGTCCTTCGCCGCCTCGCGGCTGTGGATTATGACAGGCTTGTCCACCTCGAGCGCGAGATCTAACTGCCTTATAAACCATTTTTTCTGTATGTCGACAGCCGGCTCGTCCCAGTAGTAATCAAGACCGATTTCACCCACTGCCACAACCTTTTTGTTGTGAAGCGCCTCGTCCTTCATGTACTGTATGAACTCCTCGTCAAGCGGTGCCGTCTCACTGGGATGCACACCCACCGCCGCATAGATGTAGTCATACTGTTTCGCGAGCGCAATGCTGCTTCGCGTCGTCTCCATCGATGCGCCGACATTCACAACATACTCTATACCGTTTTCAGGGAGCTCTTTTAAAAGCTCCCTGCGGTCCTCGTTAAACGCCTCATCGTCATAATGTGCGTGCGACTCAAATATTCCCATAATACTCCTAATCAATCCAACGTATCCGAAATAAGCGCAGCTCATTTCCAAAGGTTATCCGATGCTGCCCCCATTCGGCACATCCTTCTCCGCCGTCAGAAGCACCGGCTTACCCTCCGCGTCCTCAGCGCACAGAAGCATACCCTCCGACAATACACCGGCAAGCTTGGCAGGCTTTAAGTTAGCTACAACGACAACCTTCCTGCCTACCATCTCCTCTGCTGTGTAGTATGGTCTGAGTCCGGATACAATCTGGCGCACCTCGCTGCCCATCTTAACCTGTGAGCAGAGAAGCTTCTTGGACTTCTCGACATTCTCACACTTGATAATCTGACCAACTCTAAGCTGCGTCTTAAAGAAATCATCAATGGTAATCTCCGGAGCCTTCTCCACATCGATACCCGCCTCTGCGCCTGCTGCGCTGCTGCCCTGAGCACCATCGGCTGCTGCCTTATCAGAGTCCGCGCCGTTAGCTGCCGCCTCCGCTGCTGCCTTCTGCTTAGCCCTGATCTCCTCTACCTTTTCCATAACCTCTTTCACGTCGAGACGTGCGAAGAGAATTTCAGGTGTCTCGGTAATCTTGTTTCCTGAAGGATAGAGACCAAATGTGTCAAGACTCTCCTTGCCTCTTGGCTGTGCGTTGAGCTGCCTTCTTATACGCTGTGCAGTCTCAGGCATGAAGGACTCTAAAAGCTCTGCGCCGATTAAAATGCTCTCGACAAGATTGTAGAGAACCGTCTCAAGACGCTCCTTCTTTGACTCATCCTTTGCAAGAGCCCAAGGCATGGTCTCGTCGATATATTTATTGCATCTCTTAAAGAGATTGAAAATCTCTGTCATGGCGTCTGCAACACGAAGCTCTTCCATCTTAGCGTCAACCTTAGCCATCGTTCCGAGCACGAACTTCTTTAAGTCCTCGTCAACCTCCTCAGCTACGCCTGTGTTGTTCACAACTCCGCCGAAATACTTGTTGGACATGGATATTGTTCTGTTTACAAGGTTTCCGAGTGTGTTCGCAAGCTCTGAGTTCATTCTCTCAACCAAAAGCTCCCATGTAATCACACCATCGTTCTCAAACGGCATCTCGTGGAGCACGAAGAAACGGACAGCGTCAACGCCGAATAAATCTACAAGGTCATCCGCATAGATTACATTTCCCTTGGACTTACTCATCTTGCCGTCGCCCTGTAACAGCCAAGGGTGTCCGAACACCTGCTTAGGAAGCGGAAGATCGAGAGCCATAAGGAAAATAGGCCAGTAAATTGTATGGAACCTGATAATATCCTTACCGATAAGATGAAGGTCGGCAGGCCAGAACTCATTAAAGAGCTCACCGTTATTGCCGTCCACATCATAGCCAAGTCCGGTGATATAGTTTGTGAGCGCGTCAAGCCATACATACACGACATGTCTGTCGTCGAAATCCACAGGGATTCCCCACTTAAATGAGGTTCTTGACACACATAAGTCCTGAAGTCCCGGAAGAAGGAAGTTGTTCATCATCTCGTTCTTTCTTGATACAGGCTGTATGAACTCGGGATGCGCGTTGATGTATTCAATAAGCCTGTCCGCATACTTGCTCATCTTGAAGAAGTATGCCTCCTCCTTGGCCGGCTTACACTCTCTGCCGCAGTCGGGGCACTTGCCATCCACAAGCTGTGACTCCGTCCAGAAGGACTCACAAGGTGTACAGTACATTCCCTCGTAATGTCCCTTGTAGATATCGCCCTTGTCATAGAGCTTCTTGAAAATCTTCTGAACCTGCTTCTCATGGTATTCGTCGGTTGTTCTGATAAACTTATCGTAGGAGGTGTTCATAAGATCCCATATTCTCTTAATCTCGCCTGCCACATTATCAACATACTGCTTAGGTGTAACGCCTGCTGCCTCTGCCTTCAGCTCAATCTTCTGACCATGCTCGTCGGTTCCTGTCTGAAACCTTACATTGTAACCCTGAAATCTCTTGTATCTTGCGATGCTGTCAGCAAGGACGATTTCATAGGTGTTGCCTATATGAGGCTTACCTGATGTATAGGCAATGGCTGTTGTGATATAATAATTCTTCTTTTCCATTTTACCATCCACTCTTTTCTTCTATAGTTTTATTAACCGAGGTTATTATATGTGACAAGACTACCACAAGTGTTTTTCCTTGTCAAATAAATAAGATTAAGCTTTCCTGCTGATTTTTTATGCCGTCTAATTCAACAAGAAATGATACCCCCTGCTCTCCACCTCCATGTCAAGCTGCACCTCCGGCTGTCCCGTCTCGGGGTTTTCGATTCCCACAGCGAGGCGATAGGTGCCGTCCATCAGGTGTTTTCTGTCGTCGCCGTCAATAGTCAGCCGGCTCTTTGCACTCCCACCTTCGACAATTCCTGTCAGGTCTATATCCGTCTCATATCTGCCCACAACATTTCCGCCTGCATCGACCAGGTACACGCACAGCTTCCAGTCAAAATACATCGGTGCGGTGCCGTAGTTGTTCACGGTCAGCGCAACCTGCGTGCGCCCTGTAAACTTATTGTCCCGTATTCTGCATTTGGAGATGCCGTAGCGGTAGCCTATTTTTTCGAGAACCCTGCATACCTCGTCGGGGTAATTTTTCTCCTCCTCGTTGGCGATTGGACACATCGGACCCACGAAGGTCATATGTGAAGCGGACAGCAGGCGCAGCGTCTCGTCAAGCCTGTCCGTCAGCATCTGCACCATCGTATATGTGCTTGTAAACTCGCCTCCGACAGGCGCCGACTCCCACACCTTCGGCACGGCCGCAAGCTCCATAGGTATCTCGGGTCCCGAATAGGTACCGCCCTCCTCTATCCAGGAGAGCCACCTTTTCGTGTCCTCGGTATGCCCCGTCATGTCGTTATACACACCCATTCCATACTCTGCCACATACGGAAACGGTCTCCGCATTAGAAGCTTAGCGTTCGCAAAGGCCTCGACATACGGCTCGACATACCTTGCCAGAATTTCCTCGGACGGGAGCCTCTTTATGCCGTCGTCATACTTTACATGCCACTCGCCCCAGTGCCCGACGCTTCCAAGCTCGACATAGCAGAAAAATGTGTCCCTGCCGTACCTCTCTCCGAGCGCCTTCACCGCTTTTTCGTGATACTCAATGAATGTCTCATTAGTGTAATCGGGCGAGTAACCCTTGCCATAGGAAGTATCGTAGAATACACCATCTCCCGTTTTTTCATAGAGCCAGTCAGGTATGTCCATATGCTCCTCCCCGGACGGCTCATCGCAGACAAAACGAAAGACTACTTTCTTGCCCTGTTCACGCCAGATGTCGAGAAAATTCTTCTCCTCGATGGAACCGAAGTCGAACACTCCCTCCTCCGGCTCAAGCTCACGCCAGGTAATATCCATATACACAAGCGTGTTATCTCCGACGGCATCAAAATAGTCCGCGTTCGGCGCAAAGCCGGTCATCGGATTTCTGAGCACGCCGCCGGCGGTGACGTACTCATATGTTCTTGTCTGTATCATCATTCTTATAAACAGTATAATCACAACCGCGGCAGCAATGATTACCGCCCCCGCGAGCCATACTCCTGCGTTCTTTTTCTCAGCCATGATATTCTCCGTCAAACGCTATAAGCGCTGAATCGTTCACACCCTCAACGCCCCTTATATTCTCCATAAAGGTCTGATTGTCGTTTTTACATCTTACCTGAACGGTCAGCTCCGTGCTGTCACCGCGCATAATTTTTGAGCGCACGGTGTACCTGCTCTTTCCGAGCGCCCTTATTACATTATCGCCTGCCCCATCGCCGTTATAGTGCACCACCAGCATGTACTGGCAGCCTGCGGCTCCCTTTGCGCCAAAGCAGAGCACGAGAATGAGCATTATCACAAACGCGGCTCCTGCTAGTATGTACATGCTCGCGCCTATGGCAATTCCCGTCGTTATCGCCCAGAACATATACATGAGGTCAAGCGGCTCCTTTATTGCGGTACGGTAACGCACGATGGAGAGAGCTCCGACCATACCGAGCGAGATTACGATGTTCGTGCTGATTGCGAGCGTAACCATGCTGGTGAGCACCGTCATTCCCACGAGGGTTATCGCATAGTTTCTGCTGAAAACCACGCCCTTATAGAATTTTTTGTAGACCGCATATATCAGCAGTCCCATGACAAGTGCCAGCAGCAGATCCGCCACCATTGTCAGGATAGTCGAGAGCGAGATTGCCTGATTGTACATATCCGACTCCAAAACCGATTTCTTTATTACGTCCTTTATACTCATTGTCCTCTCCTTTCTCTCAATAGCCGCCTGAGAGTCCCTTCTTTTTTTCAAGGCACATCGTATACTTAGAATATGCCATATATGCGCTGTCCGCCACCGGCAGCAGCCGTCTTATAAGCTCCGGAAGATACTCCGTGAATTTTACCTCCATTATTAACATTCCGGGCTCCATAACCGGCGCCACGGGGAGAGTCCTGTCAAAAATACTGCCCACAAACAGCCCCGCTCTAACACCGCAGTCGAAGGTAATTCTGACATCGCCGTAAGGGTACACGAAGGGTATTCTGTCGTAGTCAACGACAACCTTAGGAGACATCTTGTTTAACGCGCACTCAAAGTAAAATTCCCTGCACAGCAGTTCTTTTCGGGCAAGAAGAAACTCATATTTTCCTGCTATGATTGACTCCGTCTCCTCCCTCGTAAGCGCTGCCGCCGTCTTGTTTATATACTGCCCCTCCTTGTGCTTGCACTCAAGCTTTATGGTTCCGTCACTGTAATCATATATTCTTATCCTGTATTTTTTCCGCGACTCCACACCCGCAAGTTTCTCCTCGTAGGCGTGCTCAAAGCAATCATCAAAATACAGACTCCTTATCATGTAGCCTTCGCTCCGGGCATGCGCGTCCTCCCGCATAAACATGGACAGCCTTCTTATAAGAACCTCCTTCTCCAACCCGCTTATGAAATACTTTAACTCATGCCGGAACAGCGGTCTGTCATTCCTCATATACATCCTCCTCTATGCTTCCGTCCGGCATCACAAAGAAGCATTTTACTCCATACATGGTCATGCTGTCCACTGTCACATAATAATCAAATGCCCTCTGGCTGATGCCCGCCTCATTCTCTGAGGTTATCCTCATAAAATACTGTCCCGGCTCAAGGCTGCCCTCATACAGATACTCTGTGGCAAACAGCCCATAAGCAGTCAGAACAGGCTCTTCAAAGCTGTAATCCCTTGCAAGCTCAATGGTATAATACACATCCTGTGCCTCAAAATCGTAGGAACTTTCCCACGCAAAATACAGCCCATTTTCAGTAACCAGCGGAACTCCTATGAAAAAAGGCTGAGGTGACACCAGACTCTCCTTGTACAGCTTGTAGTTGTTCTCCACCTCGTCAGGCAGAACACCAAGAAACTGCTCATACTCATCGGGTTTGAGAGGCATATGTTCCGAGTCGGGATATGAAAAAGCATACTGTCTGATAACCGGCGCATAGGTGTCAACCATCTTCTGAAGCTTTTCCCTCGTTATGATGCTTCTGTATTCCTCTATCTTCTCGTCAAGCTCCTGCCTTAAACCGCTGTCCATCAGAACCCTTCGAAACAGGACATTGCCCCAATAGTTGCTTATTCCCTTCTCCCAGCCGCGCTCCCCGCCCTTCAGCTTCGTTTTCGCATCATCAAAGGCTCCGTCGTTGTCCCACGCTATAAAATAGAACGTGCTGCTGTTTAACGGACTGTAAAGGAATGTATTTCTTGACTGCGTATCGACATTTCCCATCAGAATCTGGAACGCCATCCACGAGAACATATTGTCCCTGCAGAACCATTTATCCATAATATCTTTTATGGGAATAGAGTAATCATTCAGATCGTCGAGCATGGCTATAAGCTTGCCGTGGTCGTCGCTTCCCTTTATCTCAATCATAGTCTCGAAGGCTTCCACATCGTAGTCGGCGTCATTTTTCTGCATAATAACATCCTCGTATCTGTAGAACTCAAAGAAATTAATCTTGTAGAGCTGACCATTCTTGTCAAGCCCGTGGCTTTTGAGGGCGCGCCTGTTAAGCTGCTCCACCTGCGTGTAGAGCCCGTAGTCCTCGAACCGGCCGCTCCCGCCCTCGGTCATATCCTTCACATACAGATGCACGAACTGAGTTCTTAGGGAAATCATTCCCGGAAGCTCAGATATCAGATCATAGCACAGCTTGTTGGTAAAGCGGCTCTGATCCTGCTCATGCTTGTTCAGATTTATTATCTTCTGGTCATTCCAGGTACCTTTATTGTCCCTTAGACTTATTTTATAACTTTTCTGTGCATATCTTGTCGAGGTCTGGCCTCTTATGGTCACTGTGGCATTCGGTACAACCTGACCATAGCCTAACTCACCTTCCACCGGACCGTTCTCGTCACCAACCTGCAGCAGTGCGTTCACCGCGTAGCGCTCGATTCCCAGCTCATCATAGTGGTACGCCGAGTAGCTGTTCACCTGCGTCCAGGTGTGATCCGTGTTGTCCGAGGCGTTGCCCTCGCTGACCGTCAGATACATCGTTATCACTGAGTCCGGGTCGTGATCTTCGTACAAGATATCATTGTCATAAATCATCTTATCCTCGTCCGAATATACAACGCTTCCGTTAGTCTGCGTCCCCTCCGCCGTTACAGCGTCATCGGATGCAGCTTTCGTCTCCCCGGCCACACTCTGATCGTCCGGGCTGTCCGCTCCGTCCTGCAGGCAGGAGCTGATTGTCGCTGCAAGGCAGATTAAAACTGCACCGCACACCATCTTTTTTATGTTTATCAAAGCTGTTCCTCCCTTTCCATAGCCATTCTGCGCTCCCTGTGCAGTTCCTTTTTCCACTTCTTCTCATATTTATTACCAAAATATGCCGCCATATCCGTGAAAACTCCACGCTTCTCCTCGACAAGCAGCGGCTGGGCTGACAACACATGATACAAGAGTCTTTTAAGATACAGTCTCAGTCCCACAAACGCTGTTATCGAGAACACGACCGAGCCGGCCCAGAAGCCTGCACCATAGAATTTTATGTCGAGCCCCCTGCATATCCAGGTTCCGATGCAGCTCACCAGCATGAAAGCCACCGCGCTCACCAGCGCCCCCCTGTTGTCCGCAAAATATAGCTGTATGAGCATGAGACAGTTTCCGACCGCATAAAAGGCGTAGCCCATACACAGAACCCTGAAAATTCCGAGCATGTCATCGTTAAAGCCCAACGGCAGCTTCGGCAGGAAAATCGACCCGCCTATGATGAACACTATCGTGGTAAATAGCTGCTTCATAAAGGTGTATGTCAGCTCACGGAACAGCACCTCCCGCATCTCATTGCCCGCCTGATTTATCTCCTTTAATATCCCGCCGTTGTTGAGCGCATCAAAAAACGACCTGTACCTCGGGTAAAAATTGACCTCGACCGACGTTACAAAATTTATCGTGGTCACAAGTATCGACAAAAAGGCTGCTATTGCCGGAATATCATACGTCGGTGCAGCATAGAAAAGCCCCTGTATATGCTCCCTAACCGGGCTGCTCCACATTATGACAAGATGCCCGAAAAGCCCGAAGGACATGCCAAGTCCAACGAGCACCAGCGACGGGTAACTGTCAAGCCACGGCAGGAAGCACGCAGAGGTCACATCGCCCTTTGGAAAATATCCGGCCATCACCCTGTAATAGAGCACAGCCATCACGCCGTAGCCCAGCACAACACTAAAAAGCATCGCCGGAACAACCGGGCAGTCCGCAAGCTTCAACAGCAGCACCCCCGTCACTCCCGCAGCCATAACCGCACCCGCAAACACCTTTATTATTCCCCGGTAGTCCTTTACAGCGGTCAGATAGCTCATCTCGTTCCATACCACCACGAGCTCACCAAACAGCAGAATACAAAAGACTGCATAGCTGACCGGAATACCCGCAAGCAGCATAAATACACCGTACACAAGCTCCCCGAAAACGAGCATTGTGCAGGTGCTCCCCCAGAAGGACGGCAGTACCGCGCTCCTGTTTTTGCTGTAGAGGCTGTCCGCAACGAATCTTGTGAGCACCATCGACAGTGTGTTATTGAGCGTCATTGACGCCAGGAGCGTGTATGTAACCATGCTGTTTAGAAGTTCCCTCTCACGGTGCGGTGCACCGAAATACATTGATATAAGGCTTATCATAATGAGTAACACCATGCCAAGCAGCATCGGCCCGACACACACTATCCCGGCGTAGCCGTATGCCTTTAAGAGCGGAAACACTCCCTTCTTTGAAAACATCTTTTTTAACTCAAACCCTATTCCTGCCACTCCGGCTCACCTCCTGATACAGCCTTCTGTAATTTTCCATGGATATCTCATGGGTGTAGAACCTGTTGACCCGCTCGCGTCCCGCCTGCCCCATTTTTCTTCGCAATGCGGGTTCTCTGCACAGCTCGAGCATCGCCTGTGCAAGCTGCTCCTTATTCATCGGCGGTACACATATGCCCGCATTTTCTATACCGTCATCGCCCTCGATGAGCTCACGGCAGCAGCCAACATCCGTCGTCACACATGCCCTTCCCGCAGCAAACGCCTCAAGCACCGAGAGCGGCTGTCCCTCGGAGATGCTTGTGAGTATGACAAAATCAATCTTTTTAATATATTCAGCCACATCGACAATTCCCGTGAATATAATTTTCTCCACACCGAGCTGGCTTATAAGCGTTTTGCACGCCGCAAAATACTCCTCGTCATCGACATCCCCCATTATGTGAAGTCTTGTGTTCGGCATGCTCCTGTTCACCTCGGCAAAGGCATATATCATTGTCTTTATGTCCTTTATCTTGGCTATGCGGACTATTGCACCTATATCCACATATCCGTCCGGCTTTTTCTCACCCGCAGCAGCTAACCTCTCAGGGTGTACACCGTTAGGTGTCACGCAGAGCTTTCCCTCAGCGCAGCCTAACTCGCGCTGTGCCTCGTTCGCCCTGCTAAAGAGCGCTGTCACCACATCCGCGTGAGTGTACGCGCAGTCGGAGAAGAGGTGGAACAGATTTATCCACTGCCCCCGGAAATACGGCAGAACCCAGTCCGCGCGCAGAAGCTCTTCCTCGCGCTCCCTCGTATATATGCCATGCTCTGTCAGTATGAACGGCTTATTGTACTTCCACTTTCCAAGGCTTGCCAAAATACCACTGTAGCCCGTCGCCGTGGCATGATATATGTCCGCCTTCGGAACCTCCTGCGTGATAAGATACAGCTCAGGCAGCACCATTGACCTGACATTGTAAAAAAAATCCGTAAAAGACAGATAGGCAAACCTCTCACTGCAAAGCTGCATGATGATGTCCAGAAACACGGGGCTCATCATCATATTTACGGGATTTACCCGCTTCTCCTGGAACAGGTTGAACAACACGTCCCAGTCAAGCCTCTCCCCCTCGAACAGCTTCTTTAACTCCGAGCGCTCCTCGTCCGTGAATTTCAGCTTTTTTCTGCTGTCCTTGAGCTTCAGCCTTAACGCATCGTCAAGAAATACCTCGTGCACCTCAACCACATTTGACGGCAGCTCGTATTTATACCGCCCCCTGTTCTTTGCCTCCGCCCCTATGCACCACAGCACGAACTCTGTGTCCGGCATCGCCTGGATATACTGATGCATCCAGCTCGACACTCCGCCATGCACATAGGGGTAGCTGCCCTCCAATATCATACAGACTCTCACCTTGCACCTCCAATATATACCATTACCTCGTCACTGACTGCGGTTAAAAGATACATACTTCCCGAAATATGCTCAAAGCTGCAGCCGCTCGTCCTCTCAATCGTTCCGTTATTTATCCTCAGCAGAAAGCTCGCCTCGCCCGAGAAGCTTCCAAGCTTAAGCCTTATTCCCTCGTCGGTGTACTCCCTTGCAAGTGTAAGCCTGTCATACCGCTCAACCGCCCTTCCCATGCCGCTTCCCGTCACATTGCGTATGCCGGGAGCCGACCGGTACACCCAGTCAAGATACTGCTCGAAACAGCCGCTCATATATTTCCAGCCAAGCTCCGCTCCCCTGTCCACATCCATGGTATCGTCAGGGTGCGTAAAATGCGACTGCACGAACTGAAAGTTGAGCTCTGACAGTGCGACAAGCATCTGGTAGTCGTCTATGATGCAGCCCGAAGTTATCCTCGGCGTGCTTATGACGCCGTCTGCCTCGACCACAAACTCCTGCTCATAGGCAATTCCCTGTGCATCCCTCAAAAAGGTGGACGCGATGACCTTTATCTGCGGGTCAGTCTCAAGAAGAATTCTCCTTCCCTCCTCGGAGAGAATGTTTGACGGCGGAACATACACGCAGAACTCGTTATCGGGAAAAAGCTCCTCTGAAAACGCCCTGAGCTCCTGTATCGCCGCCACCATGTCCTGTTCCGATTTCCACAACCTGTATTCACCGTATTTTTTGTTCTCATCCACACCCTCTAAGCACAGCGGCATATGGTTGTAACCGTGAAAGCCCAGCTCACCGCCGTTGTTTAGAAGCATGTTGCCGAATTTTAAGAAACGCGAGGTCGCTTTATTTTTCTCATAGGGTGCCTCAACCTCGTCCGAGTAGTTCTCTATGATAAGCCCGGTGTGAACTATACCGTATTTCTGCTCCCACTCTAACATCTTTGTCCACCATATGTTGGTATAAAAGGATGCCACATCCACACCGTAGTCCCTCTTTATATACTCCGCATTCCCGTTCGGAATCGGAGAAGGAAAATCATCGAGATAAAATGCCGATGCATTTATGACCGGATAGACAAAGGCATCGTAGAGCGCGCTGTAGGCAAGGCATATGAGCCCTCTCTGGTACTTCTCGGTGACTGCCTGATTTATCATGGCAACCCGCCCCGCCCCGTAATTGTTCGTCCATAAAATCGGTACAGCCCCGTCCTCGGAGGTCACATACACCTCGCAGCCGCTCTTTAGCTGAACCTGCAGGGATGATACAATTCCCTCCTCCTGCTGCCTGTCATACCAGAATATGTCGTCCTCATCGGCGCCTATCATGCAGCCATTTCTGAATATAATCCCGTAAATTTCCGGGTAGCCATCCGTCAGCTCTATGCCGAACTTCGCAGAGACCGCATTAAAATGAGCATCCACCTCAGGTGTGACGGCAGCAAGGAGCCGTCCGCCATTTTTTACCCATGAAAACACCCGCATGAGCTTATCATCAAACACCGTCCAGTCCTGAAATATCACTATCGCTGTGTCATAATCGTCAAGAACACTCTCATCAAACCCCTCCTCGACCTTGTATATGTCATAGCCCACCTTCATGCCCGTACACACCAGCTCAATCATATCAAGGTACACATCACATATGTCCTCGTCCGAGGTGAGAATAATACACTCCGGCCTCTGCTCCAGCTCCTTCGTATAAACAGTCTCCCAGCCTCTTACCGCCGCGTCCGTCTCATCAATCCCGATACCTGCCCTCTCCCTGAATACTAAAATACTTAGAATAAACAGCGCGGCAACGGGAAGCATCACCTTTCCAACTATTCTGTTCCTCATACCCTTTCAGTCTCCCATGCCGCCAGCCACTGTTTTCCTGCATTGTCCAGGTATATTTCCCGTTCCTTAAGCTTTCTTAGCGCCCATGCAATACCATCGCCGTTATGCGTACAGTAATAATACTCGACATAGAGTCGGTACACCCTCGCGTCCTGCGGGCGCTTCTCCCTCAAAACGGCAAGCTTTTTTTCAATCTTATTAGTCCTTCCGAGCCTGATGCTGTTCTCTATATACTCGAACTCATATCTGACCGCGCCCGGCTGTAACCTGCAGAGTGCATCCAGCACCTCCTCGAGCCTTTGCCTGTACTGCATAAGTATGGTATCTGATATGAGCCCACTATCAATGTAGGCTCTCAACTGATTTCTGCATCTTACAAGAGCGTCCGTGTCATCCGGATTTTCCTTCACCTCCCCGAGCAGTCTCCCTATTCTGTCCTCGTATCTGCTCTGTATCTCCATCATCGAGGTCGTCGCATAGTGCGTCAGCTCGACATCATCCGACAGCGTAACCTTCTTTAACAGCTCAACATACTGCTCCGGGCTGGTGTGCAGAAGCTTCATCATAAGCTTTCGGCTGACCGCCGGGTCATTTACCGTCATCGCCTCCTCGAGAGGCACCGTGAGCGCGTCGTCTCCGGCTGCCCTCACCTCGCGCTGCCATACATTGTCGCCCTCAACAGTCTCGTAATCCTCTATATTTTTCAGTTTTCTTTGTCTACCCGTCTGCCGCTCATCTGTAAGCAGCAGTAAAAAACCGCACACGGGCAACAGTACAACCGCAGGAAAAATCATATGCCGCGTCCGTATCTTACCCATCCGCATCAGAACAAATATGCACACACAAAACGCTGCATGTAATATCAGCAAAACCATAACTGTCATGTCCACTCATCTCCATCACCATATTTATTCGGACTCGCTGACCTCCTCAAAAACTATGCCGTTTTTACGAAGTCTCCCGGCAACCGTCTTTATGTCATTTCTGCCCGTCTGCGATAACAGAAGGTACAGACTGCCGTCCTCCCCAAGCCCCATAACATCGTTCTCGCGCACTAGCGCGCCAAGCCGTTTTCCCAGCTCCGCCAGCATGCCCTGCGGCGTCTCAGCCGTCGCGGCAATTTCCCTGCTGCCGTTACTCTCAATCTTTAACAGTACATAGTCAAGATACTGCTTCTTCCTCATCTGCCGCTTGACGTTCAATACCTCCTCGAACTTATCCGCATCAAGTATTCTCGTGTTCTCCACCCTGCTGCCGTTCATCTCGTAAAACTCCAGGGCGCGCACCAGTGAATCCTGTATCATATCAGACATGATTCTGAGTTTGTTTGAAAACTCAATGTTCATCTGCGAATAATCAGCGTCCATAATCAGTATCATTCCCACGAGCACACCAGCCCTGTTAATCGGAGTTGCGTATGCGGGATAGCCTTCAATCGCCTCTCTGTTGACAAAGGTCTCATTATTTTTAAGGCTCGACAGCAGCTTAGGGTAATCGGTGATTTTAAGCGACCTGCCTGCGCTGTCGATGCAGCGCTTCGAACAGACATAGAGCCGCGCAAACGGACTGCCGGGCCGGATACTGTAGATTGCCACATGTGAGTTTCCGAGCACCTCCTCGCATATATCGACCGCCTCATAAAATACCATCTCGGGGAGCGTCGTGTTGAGCTTTTTTACAACCGAGTACATCTTTCCGAAGCTGTCCTTGTAGCCGATAATCTGGTTGTTAAACCGCTCCTTCCCCTGTGCCACCTCGGTGTAGAGTTCATGCAGGAAGGCATATTTTTCCTCGAGAAGCTTATACTCGTCAACCCTGCTTTTTATCTCATCCTGCGCCTTGTCCGTGTTGTACCCGAGCACGCACCCGAGCAGCAGATAGCAGGCAAAGGGCAGCCAGTTCTGCACATTGAAGAACAGCACCTGCCACGACACCGCGGATATGTTCGATATAATGCAGCCCGCACCCGCAAACACCGCTGCTGCCGCGCCGGGACCGAGACCGTTCATGCAGGCGATTATGGCGATGTACACGAGCCTGAAATCCAGGAAATTGAACATGATATTGTTTCTTGTCACATAGTTGAGCGCCTCAGCAGCCATAAAGAGCACAAGCTGTTCAACCGTCACTCTCAAAAGCCTGTTGGACATGAAGCGTTCAAGCGCCCTGTTCTTCCTTTTTCGTTTAAGCCTTATATAGTTCTGTGCCGCGTCCCTTAAATCCTCCTTTATGTCAGCCCTCGGTATCCAGCCGTACTCGCGCCGCGCCCAGTCATCCTTCTGGCAGGTCGGCGTGCACTCGTCCTTACCGCTGTATGCGACCTGCGCCGACGTGTCCTGATACTTCGCAAGCTCGGAAAAGACCGCTGCCAGCTCCCCGAAGGTGAGCTTATTCCTGCCGCTCACGTTGGTGTCAAGATATGGCTCCTCCCACGGATCGTCGAACATTCGGTTTAGAAGTAACGCGAGGTCGTCCTCCCTGACAAAGTCCGTCTCCGTGTCCTCGTAACCCGGGAGCACGAGTGCTTTCCCGTCGAGCACCATTTCCAGCCACCTCCCCACATGGCTTGTCTTTATGACCGTATGGTACAGATATGGCATCCTTAGAAGCTGCACGTTTATCTTTTCGCTGCCGGCGCTCCTATGGCAGAGCTGTTCGCAAGCATTCAAAAGCACCGCCCTGCTCGCCTCACCGTCCTCCGCGTCATCAGGAAGCCTGTTCCCCGTTATATAGATAAAATTGCCGATACTTCTCTTCCTGCACAGATACAGTATGTATTCGAGCTTCTCAAGTTCATCGAATATCTTTTTCTCACCGTCAAGCGCCTGCGAGAAGAAAACAACAGTCTCAAAATCAAACGACCTGAAAATATGCTCCGTGTCCTCGTCCCCGCTGCTCTTAAAGAATATAATATTTTTCTTCTTCAATTTATCCTTCGCTAAAGCATTGTTAAGCACTACACAGCGGTACTCTCTGTCTATGGCATTGTAAAAACCCTCCGATACCGCCGCGGTATTTCCGGCAAATAAAATATCCACTTTTATTCCTTTCCGCAGTCCGCCCCATATACAGAACGGAATACTTTTATCATATTCTTTTACCCATTTTCCATTAAATACATTTATACCCAAAAAAACTATTTATTTTCTTCGATATAGTTTTTTACGCCTGCCGCTATCGCACCCGCAATCTTTCTCTGGTAGTCCTCGCTCACAAGAAGCTCTGCCTCCTCATAATTCGTGATGAAACCGCATTCCACAATTACCGTCGGGCACGGCGTATGTATAAGCATGTAGTAGCTGTCGTTTGGCTTAATCTTTCTCTCATTCGCGGAGTCGACCTTCTCCTTCATGCTGTCCTGTATGCACTGTGCAAGCTTCATTCCCTTCTGCGAGTGCTTATAATAGAACACCTGCGCCCCCGACACGTCACTGTCGCTGAAGCTGTTCTGGTGTATGCTGACAACTATATCCGCATTGCTCTGCGTGATTATCTCGCACCTCTTCTTCATGTCCGCAATCTTCTTGTTCCTGTCGTTCTCCGTGTACAGCCCGTCGTCCGTCTCTCTTGTAAGAATTACCTTCATTCCCCGCGCCTCAAGCTCCTCCTTCAATATATATGAAACGGAAAGATTGATTTCCTTTTCAATCGTGTTGTTCACTCCCAACATTCCCGGGTCAACGCCGCCATGCCCCGGGTCAATCACGACGGTACACGCCGTTCTCTCCTCCTGCGTATTCACTATATCTGTCCCGGCAGCCTCGGCATCGGCAACCACATCCTTACCGTACAGAAAATGTCTCATAAGCAGCCACAGCGAAAAAATCATTATGAGTCCCATCACAAGAGAAAGTACGTCTTTTTTCATAACAAAAAACCCCGCACACAGAATCTTATTTCTATTCTATGCGCGGGTTTGTAAAATATGCCCTGTTCAATATTCTCTTAAATGCTATTTATTATATTCTGCTATGACCTCCCACACTTCCGGGAACTCACCTCCAAGGCTCCATGCCGATACTCCGCCGATGCCGTACTCAGCCACGAGCTTCATCTTAGCCTCTATCGAGTCGGCATCCTCGAGCCATACACTGTAGTGGTGTCCATCGACATCTCCCTCAGCCACATACTGTCCCATGGTGTCGCTCCAGTTAACCACAAGCCCGAGCTCCTCAACCCTCGCATACGCGCCCTTCATGGTATACGCCTTCGAATTGAGAACCCTCTGCCCGTTCTCATCTACATACTCCTCCCAGATTCTGGTGTAGAAGGGAAGTGCATTTATGGTCTTTTTAGCCGGAACAACGGCTGTTGTATTCTCTATTCCGCTCCTCACAAAGCCAAGGGATGCAACACTTCCGGCCTCCTCACTTCCATTGTAATGCTCGTCATAGGCCATAACAATGACGTAGTCCACTATCGCACCCTGCTCTGCGCGGTCATAGTGCGCCGAGTGCGGCATCGGAACATAATTGTCAACCGACAGCACCACGCCCTCATTCCTGCACTCAATCGAAAGTTCCCTCAGAAACTGTATGAAGTGGATTCCGTTGTCCGAGCTGACCTTCTCAAAATCAATATTAATTCCGTCATAGCCGTAGGTCTTAACCTCGTTCATCATGGCTGTGATAAGCGCCCTTCTGTTCTCCGTCACGGCAAACAGCTCGTACTCACTCCAGCCGTTCTCCTCGCTCACCGAGGTAAAATCACTCCACAGCGGCCATATCTCGCGCCCTGTCTCATGTATGTAGTCTACATATTCCTGCTGTGCGAAGGAGTTGAAGCCGGCACTGCTGTCCGAGAGCTGGTACCAGGTAGGTGATACGACATTGACCCCCTGTGTCTCGTCTAAGAGTCCGTATATCTTATCGTTGTCATTCATGTCGTACACGGCATGCCATACCATATTTATCTTATACTTCCTCGAAATCGAGGTATAAATCGGTGCCTGATAGTCATTCGAGGTCGTCACCGTGTAGGTCTCACCGAGCTCCTTCGTCCTGATATAGCCTCTCACACCGTCGTCGGTTATAAGCTCCGTCCAGTCTCCCTGTGTGCCCGCCTTAGCCCAATGTGTGTCATCGTCGCCGATTGCCAGTATCTCGTCCTTGATGCTCGCGCCCGTCCTCACGGTTCCCTCATTGCTGATATGTACATATTCGCTGTTTCCGTACTCCGTAGTCACCAACATTCTGTACGGCTCTGTCCTGAGCTCATATAGGAAGTCTGCGCGCTCCTTGATAAAATCCGCCGCGATATATATATCCTCCCCTATGCGCCTTGCGACAACATAGTGCTCCTTCTTCACCTTATCGCCCACATAGTATGCCTGACTGTCAAACGGAATGGTAACTATCTTCGTAGGTGTCGTATATATGAGTTCGTCGTTCGCTATGTCCAGATAGAAGCGGTGGTTGAGCTGTTCATCTATGAAATCCTTCTTAAAATACCACTCCTCACCGAAGCAGTACGCCATATCACCTGACGGCTCACCGTTAAGAAGTATGAATGCCTCCGTCCCGCCGGTTCCGTCCTGTTCGCGGGCGACATCATACCCATGCTGTCTATAATAATCTTCAAAAGTAATTCTCGTCTTATTAGGCGTGTACTTGTCAATCAGCATCACCAGTCCGATGCCTCCTGCAGCCAGCACGCATATCACCACCACCGCAGCTATAATCCCCGCGGCGTGACCGTTCTTTTTCCTTCTCACCCTCTTGACGGGTGACTCCTCGACATAATAGTCATCTATATCATTCTCATCTATCTTATCCTTATCGTCAAAATCTTCGTCCATCAAATAACGGTTCTTTTTGCTCATTCATCTGCTCCCTATAATTATTTATTAAGTTAAGGTAACTGTTCAGAAATATTAGCTGATAATTAAAAATCATAATCTAACCTTCATGTAACTGCCAAGAACCATTATACTATCGAATATCTTTTTTGTGAACCACCTATTATCTTCCATAATAAATTAAATATTATAATGCTGAATTCAAAAAATATTTTAACCTCTATGATATCGAATTGCTCCCACAATTCTCAAAAACATTCGTAATCCGCACATTTTTCTTTCACACCGGTTTCCGCGGCGGCAGCGCACTGCCGCCCGGAGCCTTGAGGGACCTTATAAAACCTTGATAATAACACTAATAATAATGTTGAAGCCAACTCATTTTCAATGCCAAATACCTTAATATTGTGTGATATATTATTTATCCGTATCGGGGCATGTCCGTGACTGACCTTGTGTTCTCTTACCTTCTTATATACTTTTTATTAATTTCTTCCTTAAAGAGCTTCTCCATAAGCAGAAGCGTATCCCGCGAAATGGCAAACGGCTCCATATCCATCGGAATAATTACAGGCTTTTTGTCAAATGCCTTCCTATAGGCGGCAAGTCCCGCCGCCGAAGTAAACGCCGCCAGAACGCATACATCCGCCTCACACCTTCTGTCAAGAAGCCGCACGGCATCGACTGAACCTGCATAATTCCATAAACCAAAATCCCCTACCAGAAATAATCTGTCTAACTGCCTGAGTGTATATTCATCTACACAATCCACCTGTCCGAAATCCATAATCGCATAATCAAAATGTACGCACTCCCGCACAGCAGCCAAGTCCGTGCCCGCCAAAAACGTGATGCCGGCATACTCTGCCACCACACCACCGACATTGTGAATAACCTGCGCCTGCCGCATCAAATGGGGAAATATATTGTTGTCAATCAATGTCTCTGTGATGTGGCTGCTTACCAGAACCTGCCTTTTTCTCACGTTTGACAGATAATTGGCGGCGCACAGAGCTAAATGCGTCACTCCACAGCCTCTTTTTGTGCCCGCGACACCTATCACGACCTGTTTTTTCGTGGTGTTTCTGAATAAATGTTCTCTCAAGCTGTCCTCCCCTCATTCTGAACGCATACGGTCCGGGACAGTACGGAATTCTGAAAGCTCTTCTCATATTGTGTTCTTTTCTAATTCCCGCGTACTCTCTCCCACCCGCAAAGTTCACCGCGCTGACATAGTCCACGCCGGCCTCCCTAAGCCTCGCCGCAGCCCTCTCGTAATCGAGAAGCTCCTCAAAGGTATGCCCTGTGACAAGCACAAGGGTACGTCCCTCACCGGCAATACTGTCAAAGGTACTCTCCTCCCACTCCCACATGCTTCCGATTTCCCTTATTATGACGGAAAAGCTTCTCCGCCCTTCCTCGTCGATTGGAACCGCATACCCATTGTAATCCGGCACAACACATACACCGTCCACGCTGTAGACTCCGCCCTCACAGCTTATATGGCTTACCCTGCCATACATCGGCACAGGCATTCTCTTCCGCCCTTCCGCTGCGAGCTCTAACAGACATGATACTCCCTCCGATGTGAAATGTGCTGCGAGCATGATTGCAAAATGCGTCGCTCCCACGCGCCGTCCGCTTCCCGCAACCAAAATAATTGTAGGATTTTCTGTTATCTCTATAATTTGTAAAAAATGTGAGCTAAGTGCCTGAAGCAGTTTAGAAGCGTCCTCATACCTCTGTATGGGCTCCCAAGCCGTGCACCTGTTAATGATAAATTGAAGATTTTCTGAACATAAAATATTGTCGCTGCTGCCCGGTGTCTGACCCGTGAGCATAAAGCTCATCAAAATTCCAAGTGAGTATACGTCACATTCCGGCTGCACGGTGCCCTCGTGATAGAGCTCCGGTGCTGCGTACCCGACCGTTCCCGTGACACATTCCGGCGCGGCATCGGCAAAGCCGCTGCTTCCAAAATCAACCAGCCTTATACCGTCCTCCGTCACCATAATATTCTCAGGCTTGATGTCGAGATGACATAAGCCCTCCTGTGCCTGCATATAAATAAGAACAGCGCATATACTCATACTGATGCTGCATGTCTCGTTCTCCGTAAGCCGTCCGCGGTTCCTGACATATTCTGAAAGCGGCGTTCCTTCTATATATTCCTCAATGATATAGAAATACACATCATCTTCATCTACGTCATATATTATAGGTAAAGACGTGTGCCGCAGATTTCTAAGTGCCTCTGCCTCACGTCGTGCGGTATTGTAAATGTCCCGGCTCTTACAGATGCGCTTGACTGCTCTCAACGCACCGAGCGTTATGTGTCTTGTAAGAAATACCTCTCCGTAAGCTCCCTGCCCGAGCTTACTCAGGATTAAGTATCTGCCATCCAATATGGTGCTGCTCGTATCGGTAAATACCACCTCCATGGATAACATCAAATCCTATATGAATTTTATAAAATATATCTCACATTTACAACCGTCTTTGATTGCAGAATTATTAAACATATGTTTAAGATATAAATTGGCGGCTGTCTCAGCCGGATAAAATTTCATATTTTTTTCATATTAATAAACCTTTACAGAACAATAATGAATGACGTATAATAAGCAGGTCAGGAAGGATGTGATTTGACATGAAAATAGAAAGACTAAGTGAAAATTCGATACGTTGTACCCTTAATCGTGCTGACTTAGACTCCAGAGAGCTCAAGATCAGCGAGTTAGCTTATGGAACCGAGAAGGCTAAGAGCCTTTTTAAAGATATGATTGCACAGGCATCTTTTGAATGTGGCTTTGACGCCGAGGATATACCTCTTATGATAGAGGCGATCCCGGTATCACCCGACTGCATAGTTCTTGTCATCACGAAGGTTGAGGACCCGGAGGAGCTCGACACGCGCTTTTCCAAGTTCGCCCCGTCCGATGAGGAGGACGATTATTCGGACATGCTCGACTCCGACGATGACATGCACGGCATTGATGACGGCTCAGCACTGCTTAACAGAATAAATGAAGCTCTCAATCAGGAGGCTGACTTTATCCCATTCTCAGACAGCCTGCTTGCCAAGGCAAAAGCCGCCCCGGGAAGTGCCGACGCTGCCAAGAAGCCTGCGGGCTCTAAGGGCGCAGACAAGAAAGCTTCCAAGTCAGGCAAGGCTGCCGACGGAGTAAGTAACGGTGACGGCTCAGCCGTATCCGCAAAGCCGGCTGAAGCTGTGTCCGCAGCCGTACCGCTCGAGAAGCTGTTCTCCTTCAAAAATCTCAATCAGGTATCCACTGCCGCAGCCGCAGTCGGAAACCGCTTCAGCGGAAGCAGTGTTCTCTACAAGAACCATGTCAACCTCCGCTACTATCTCTTCATACGAAGCGACGACATGAGCGCGGACGAATTTACGGGAGTGAACAATATCCTCACGGAATACGGTGTCAGGGAGAAACTCTCCTACGCCACCATCGCGTACCTCAACGAGCATGACGAGATTATCATTCGCAAGGATGCCATTCAGGTGCTCTCTAAGCTGTAGAGCCCGAAACATAACTAATTCATGACTCTATCAAAAAGACGTGTAAAAAATGAAAACTCATTTTCTACACGCCTTTTTCATTGAACCTGTTATTTAACAATTTTCTGCACTATATACGACCTGCAATTACTTTGTTGCAAGGAACTCGTTAATCTTGTCTGTGATTGCGTCCGGGTCAAGGCCGTGTACAAGAGCAGCCTCCTCCAATGACTCACCCTGTGCTGAAGGGCAGCCGATGCAGTGCATTCCCTCGTTGAGTAAAATAGGAACAATATCATAATCAACATTAATGATGTCGATAATTCTCATATCCTTGCTAATCTGTGCCATAGTGTTTTCCTCCTGAAAAAATATATTATATGATGTCCATATATATAACATACCCTTTTTTGACATCTTATAGTCGTTTAACATGTATTTTACATATTATGACCGTAAGCTATTGTACCACAGAGGATTTGCGTTGTAAAGACCGTGCGGCACGCAATCAGGTACTCTAAGGCTCCTCACCGCCGCCGGCATTTCCGTTGGCATACATAAACGCGTCCTCAAGATTGGAAATCACTATATCGCTTCCGTTTTCCTGCGCCTCACTCTGCATCGCCGCCCTTATCGCCTGCGGCGAGTCAAAATACCTTAGCTGTCCGTCAGCAATTATCATCACCTTGTCGGCGATGCTCTCTATATCGCTCACAACATGTGTGGCATATATCACGATTTTTTCCTTTGACAGCTCGGAAATGAATTTCCTCAAATTCACTCGCTCCTTAGGGTCAAGCCCCGCCGTCGGCTCATCGAGTATCAGAAGCTTCGGCTCGCCAAGAAGTGCCTGCGCGAGCATCACCCTCTGCTTCATTCCGCCCGAAAAGCTCCCTATTCTCTTATATCGCACGTTCCACAAATTTACCTTTTTTAGCAGATATTCAAGCTGCTGCTTCATCTGTTTTCCGCCAACACCCTTTAGTGCTCCCATATATTTTAAAAACATGACGGGTGTCATCTCATCGTAAAAGCCCTGCTGCTGCGGCATGTATCCAACAATCCTGCGGTACTCCCGTCCGAGCTTTAAAATATCCTGCCCGTCGAACTTTATTGCTCCGCCATCCACCTTATTTCTCGGTATGTTATCGGTTATCAGATTGATTAACGTACTCTTTCCGGCGCCGTTTACACCGAGCAGCCCGTACACTCCCGCACAAAAACCAATTGATATGTCCCGCAACGCCACAAAGCTTCCATAATTTTTAGTCAGATGTTCTATCGTAAGTTCCATTTCAGCCCTCCAATTTACCGCCTTGCAATAGCATAAAAATATAATGATTCAATTATGCCAAAATCACAACAGCTTTCTCCAGTTTCTTATACCCAAAAACGTCATGACCACACCTACGGCAAGCAGCACAACGAGCACCGCTATTGATACGACGCTCTGTGGCACACCGCTCTGAAAGCCTGAAAACTGCATATACCTTATCACAGAAAACGGCTCCACCGCTCTCACTCCAAGGCGCAATATTAGGTACGGCATAAGACCGGCTATTCCTGACACGATGCCGATAAACCTCCCTGCCATGACTGCAGCTCCACCGACTATAAGTGTTATCGCCGCACAGAATATAAGCCTGTATACGAATATCATCACAATGTATGTAACAATCTTCATTTTAAACGGATACCCTGAAAGCCAGCTAAGCGACTGAACCCACGCATCAGCATTTTTTAAACCATATACTTTTATAATATTTTCTACAAAAATAAAGCCCTCTGCAAAAACTATTATCAGGTTAATACAGAACAACAAAACAAACTTTTTTATGTAATAATCTGTGCGCCCCTTAGGCGTTGATATAATAATCGCCCTCATATTTTTCTCATCATCATAAGCAAACAATGACGCTGCGAAAATTACCACACACAAATAAATACATACTATGTTAAGTTCCTCCGTCCGTGCCGCAGGCTCTCCGATTAAATGCTCATATGCCGCCTCATTTACGAGTGTACCCCTGATTTTGCGACCTTCATACAAAGCTTTAAGAGAATTTACCTGGTTCTGAATATCCCCTGCCGCCTGTGCTTTGTCGCTCATCGCTGCCACACTCATCATCGCCACACAGTACTCCTCAAATGTAGCCTCACCTGACGCCAAACGCTCACCGGTCTCATTCAACATATTACTAAGCTCAGTATATTCATCAATTATTTTCTGAAGATATGCCATTTTCCCTTCATCATCAAGTGCTGAAATTTCTTCATACATCTCACATTTTATTTTTGTCACCGTACTGTATTGCGCGGTGGTTGTCCTGCTGTTGTCAGCCACCAGAAAAACAACAAGGAAAATAACCAAAATTCCCCTATGACCTACCAAAAATGTATATATCGGTATTGCACCTGCAAAAATATGTGATATGAGCGCATTATATCCATATTCAACCCTGTCGACAAGCTTCGAAAGCCACGTCTCCCTGCCGATTACACGCCTGCCCGACATGTATACACACAGTGCGCCAAGCAATATAAGCATAACCGCTGCGAACACCACTGCTATACTTTCCGCCGGAACCGCATTTCCAAAAAAGCTGACATTCACATAATTCGAAAACCAGCTCCCACTCATTATGAGTGCCAGAATATTCATATACTTAAATAATAATATTGCACTCTGGAAACCCACATTGAAGAAAATATATTCTATTCCGAAGGCTGCGGCTCCGACGATAACACATATGACCGGATTTCTGAAAACCCACAGCAAAAGCAGCATGAAAAGTCCCGTAAGTGCCAAACCGCACGCCGTATAAATTCCACTCAGTACAATTCCGCCGCCGACACTTATACAATATCTGAACTGGGAAAATTCCGGTATGCTCTGTAACGGCTTATCAATAATATCCGCACCACCATATATACCGAACCCTACAGCCAGATGTACGGCTATGAATACCATACTTACCGTCAGTGCCGATAACATGATTACAGCTACCCTTGCAATCCCAAGCACATACCTTCCCCGGGGTGTTGCATATACTATGGTTCCAAGACTTTTTTTATTTCCCAAATCCATCGAAGCCACAATGACTAGCATCGCTCCCAGCATGAAAAACACATTGTATTCATAAGAAAAGAATGTTCGTACTGCCGAGTCATTTATAAACTCCGGCTGCACACCCTGCAGTTTTGAAAAATCCCTGATAACCCTAAGCTGATTGTTGTACGAAAAACTTCCCTTCTTTGCGAATATTCCTATTTTCATGTTTTCTTTGGCGCGGGCAATTACCTGATTTACGCTGTCAGCGTACTCATTTACATAATCTTCCCTGTCCTGTATCATCATGCTGACACCGCTTCCGGCCGCAGCGAGGTCAATTTCGTTATAGCTCTGATTTTCAACAACCTCCGAATATTGTCTGTACAGAACATTTCCACCCTGTTCATTAAAATACAGTACACAGGATACGAACAGCAGACACAGCATGATAAGTACCCGTTTGAGCGAATATACACGCCTTAATTCATTTAAAAATACCGCCATGCAGCTATTCACCCCATATTCTTATCAATTCATTGTTCTGTGAACCTATATTTTTCTTGTCATACACATACCAGGATTTATTCAGATTAGTAAATATAAAATAATTTTCATCACAGCCCCTGGTATATAATATGGTATTTACATCATCGGGGTCATCTAACCTTATATCTGCCACAAATGTTCCATTCTTGTCCAAAACCGTGATAATACGTTCCACATCGATATGATCAAACCAGTAATAATGTGCGCCCTGAACATTGTCCAGATATATGTAATTGCTGTCGTACCATATATAATACATCATATTATCCTGCGTTTTATACAATGCGGCAGTTTCCTTGGTATTGAGGTCATATCTGTACAGCATTGCATCATTCAATGAGTGATAGTACACACAGCCATCTGTCACCGTATACCCGTCCACGTCATCTCTGCCTAAAATGTCCTCTGCGCCATCGTCATTAATCTGAAAAAGTTCATATGCCACATGTACAGAATTATCCTCTGCGGTACTCTGCGTAACCTCCGAAAAAAATACCCCCTCATCACAGCCCTTGAACTCCCTTCCTACTATGTATCCACCTCTCTTTTCAAACACCAGCTCCTTTTCGGAAGGTTTATTCAGGTTTATTTTATATATATACTGCACGCTCTCAGAATTTTCATAATTATTAATCTCATAATACAGGTATCCCTTGCTGATCACAAAATCACTCACACTCTGCTGTCTATTCTCATCAACGATACATACTCTCTCGCGCACGGAACCATCAGCAGCTATGGTGTACAGCCCGAGCCCCTTATCATCTGTCATCATAAAATACAGTTTTCCCGCGTAACATGTAATTCCGTTGAGTGAACTAGGGCAGTTCTCAGCTCTTATATACCCGTCACAATTCTTAAAACCACAGTCATCTGAGTCAGCCTTATGAAGACAGCCACTCACCTCACACGAATGTGTACAATCAGGCTTATTGCACAGCACCACCGACCGTTCTGCCCCCACCGGATAATAATACATCAACTGTCCCCCCGTGATATACGGCTGCATAAAGTAATATCCTTCCTCCGTCGCAGCCACCCCGGAAAAATTATTCTGTGCCACAGCCGTGACACTGATTTTTTTTGATGCACAGCCCGTGAGCATCAGCCCTACCACTAATACAAGAAACATTCTATTTACATTCTTCATACCACGCCCTCCTTGCTCAAGCAGATTCCTTTTTAATACTTTTATAACAAATTCATCTTTATTGTGAACCTGGATTAAATTTGTTCACAATAAAGATGAATAAAAATTGCTCATTTTACAACTTAAGATGCTTATTCCCTAAATCAATATGAAGCACTATCGCTCCATGATGCCGAACCATACCATGCTGAAAACGTGCAGACAGCACTTACAACTCTTTCTGTTGTCGTGTCATTCACCGTCACCGAAGATGAAACACGAAGCGTTGCACCCTCAGAGGCAGCCAAAATTTTTTTATAATTCGGTAAAGTTACATCATATCTGTTAGCTATAATAGCACTTCCATTAACACTCAGTTCAGCCGGCATTGCACAGCTTAAAGATGCACTTGCACTTGTATCCGCAACACTAAGTTCACCTCTTATACTATTTCCCGAAAGTGTTGCTGAAACATTTTTACTTGCTGCATAACATACCGTGCTGCTCACACTGACAGCTAATGCCGTAAATGCAGCCAAAAAACTTTAATTTTTTTGTCCATAACGATATCTCCTCCTAATATGTATATTTTTTGCTATAAATACATAATAATAAAAGCACAACACCCCTTTCCATACATATATTTTTCGCTGCAGCTATTCCAACCCAAATATAATGATATCAGGGTCAAAAGGTCAGAAGTCCGATGCAAGCTTGCTTGCGTGAGGATTTTTGACATTGTGACCCGCCAAAAATATGAGTAAGAAGCCATTTTTCAAAGAAAAATGTGCGAATTACGAATGTTTTTGAGAATTGTGGGAGCACGCAGTGCGAAGCAATTCGATATCATTGAGGTCAAAATACCTTTTGACCTCAACATCATATAATA
>CAKRJT010000019.1 GCA_934351925.1 uncultured Lachnospiraceae bacterium | reverse complement strand
GCGCTAGGCAGCGGGCTTTTCCTGTATAAAATTATATTAAGAATTGTGGGAGCACGCAGTGCGGAGCAATTCGATATCATAGATATCATAGATATCATTGATGTCAAAATACCTTTTGACATCAGCATCATATTAATTTATTCTTCGTAGTCTATTATGTGCTCGAGGAAGGTTATGCAGTTGTCAGGGTGTGGAGCATTGGCGACAACAGAGAATATAGGGTGCTGATTGCCGAACACGAGAACATCCGTGATAAAGGGAAGTCCGTCAAGGTCTATGCCGACAGCCTTTTCCTCGCCGCTTTCGCCGTCAACGCAGTATATAAGCCGGCCGCTCACCTTGCTTAACAGTCCTGCCGGAAGAAATTCGTTAAAATCCATGAGATAGCCTGAGTTAGCCCATGCCTTGGTGAAAACCTCGTCACCTATATAGCAGTCGCTGTTTTTTGCAACAATGAGCACACTGAGCTTCTGCGATGAGGCGTAGGTCTCCTCAGTAAGAGTGTCGGGGTCAATCTGGTAGTAGCCGTCAACACTCACGCGGTCGTTCACGCCGTCGATGCCGAGCCAGTTGGTCAGCTTCCGGTCAAGAATTTTCGTGCCGTCACGAAGGTCGACCGAGACGCAGTTGACATAGGATACATAGAGGCTGGTGTTGTAGTTGTTGGCGCGTATTGAGCACATGATGGATATGACGGCAGCCACTCCGATAATGACTGCGAGTATCGGAACCTTGTAATAGTCCCAGATGTAGGATGCCTTTGCCTTAAAACCCTTCTGATTTTTGATTTTTTCTCTTTCCTTCTTTACGCGGACAGAAAACTTGTCTGTGAAGCCTGAAGCCATATCTTTATCTCCGTTTCCAATTTCTATTATGAACGAAAAATGCGTACCCGGCATTTTCGTAATAGTTCAGCGGTGCCGAACTGAAGTGACTTTTTAGATTATAGCATATGCACAAAGGTTTGTAAGGGCTTTTATGAAAATTTTATAATGATTAATTTGCTTTTTACATAGTCATACAGTATAATACTATTTAGACTTTTTTGTCGGATTTAATTACAAAGTGAGGTAGAACATGAGCAGGATTTTTGATGCGGATAACGCTTTTTTCCGCTTTATGAGCAGGGTGGCGGATGCGCTTATACTTAATTTCTTTTTTTTGATTACGTCAATTCCGATTGTCACCATGGGGGCATCTTACACAGCTCTGTATTATTATTGCACGAAGGCTGTTGGAAATGAGGAGGGGTACCTCATTAAGAGCTACTGGAAGTCGTTCAAGACGAATTTTGTGCAGGGCTTTCTGCTTGAGGTTTTCTTTGCGATAATAGGAATTATACTGTATGTTGACATCAAGTTCCTGTATGGCAAGGCATTTGGCGGTGGAGCCTTCGGCTGGAGGCTGCTGTTCTTCATAGTTGTCGGCATGGCTGTGCTTGCGATAGTCACATTCATATACTCGTTCCCGCTGCTTTCAAGATTTGACAACACAACCCTTCACATAATAAGAAATGCCGCATTTATGTCGGTGCGCCACCTTCCGCAGACGGTTCCGCTTCTGTTCATACTTGCGATAATGGTTCTCATCGGCTGGGCTATGTTCCCTGTATCGATATTCTTCATAGTGGGCGCATGGGTGTACATCAGCTCGATATTCTTCCACAAGATTCTCGACCGCTATATGCCTAAGGACGAGCGCTACGAGGACGACTACTACCTCGGTGCCGATGTAAATGAGAATGGTAAGGCACCGGAGACGACGGATGATGGTACTGTTTCCTTGGAAGATGGAGCAGAAGGCAATAGAATTGTAATGCCGGAAGCTGATGCTGCAGACAACAGAACACAATCTGGTGAAAGCAATGCCGGCGAGACGGAAACAGCAGAACAGGTCGATGATAACAATGCTGCAGATGGCGGTACGACCGTTGATAATTAAAAAAGAATAAAAAATTATAAATTTTTATGTTGACAATAAAATGCTTAGATGCTATACTCCATCACATCAAGCAAAGGCGCTTTGGGTAGAACCCGAGGTGCCTTTTTTCGTTGCAGATTACACCGGTTACTGCAGGCGGAAAAAGATTTGCGGAAATGGAGGAAGAATTATGGAAGAAGTATTGAGCGAATTATATGGAGTGTGGTTCCTTATCGGCGCTGCACTGGTATTCTGGATGCAGGCAGGTTTTGCGATGGTTGAGACAGGTTTCACCAGAGCAAAGAATGCGGGAAACATTCTTATGAAGAACCTTATGGATTTCTGTATAGGAACAGTTGTATTTATTATCATTGGATTCAGCCTTCTCCTGGGTGAGGATCTGGTTGGTCTCATCGGAAAGCCGGGCTTTGATATTTTCACTTCGTATGAGAATTTTGACTGGTCCAACTTTGTGTTCAACCTTGTGTTCTGTGCTACGACAGCAACCATCGTATCAGGTGCGATGGCAGAGAGAACGAAGTTCCTCTCATACTGCATTTACTCGGCAGTTATCTCAGCTCTCATCTATCCTATTGAAGCACATTGGGTATGGGGCGGCGGCTGGCTCTCACAGATGGGCTTCCACGATTTCGCAGGTTCAACCTGTATTCACATGGTAGGTGGTACTGCTGCAATAATCGGTGCAAAAATTCTCGGACCTCGTATCGGCAAGTTTACCAGGAATGAGAAGGGCGAGATAGTCAAGGTCAACGCCTTCCCGGGACATAATCTTCCAATCGGTGCACTCGGTGTGTTCATTCTCTGGCTCGGCTGGTACGGCTTTAACGGTGCCGCAGCCACATCGGTTGCAGAGCTTGGCTCAATCTTCGTGACAACGACTATTGCTCCGGCGATTGCGACTGTTGTATGTATGATTTTTACATGGGTTAAGTATGGTAAACCTGATGTCTCAATGTGTCTTAACGCTTCACTTGCAGGTCTTGTTGCCATCACGGCGGGGTGTGATGTAACGGACGCACTCGGAGCGATCGTAATCGGAGCCGTGTCAGGTGTGCTCGTGGTGTTCGGTGTATGGCTTCTCGATTACAAGTTACATATTGATGACCCGGTAGGAGCCGTGGCAGTTCACTTTTTAAACGGTATCTGGGGAACTATAGCAGTCGGACTCTTTGCAACTGATACTGCTCCGGCATTTGCAAGAGGCTTTGGCGATGGTGTGAACTTCGGAGCTAACCAGATTGCCGGAAAGGGTCTTTTCTACGGCGGCGGCTTCGGACAGCTTGGACTTCAGTTGCTCGGCATGGTTGCAATTCTGGTATTTGCAGGTGTGACACTTACGATTACCTTCCTTATTATTAAGTCAACCATCGGACTTCGTGTTACTGAGGAGGAGGAAATCCTCGGACTCGATGCAACAGAGCATGGTCTCCCATCGGCGTATGCAGGCTTCAGTCTTATGGATATCTCCAACACCATGACGATGGAGGCAAACGAGAATACAGACCTCGGTGTCAGCGATTACGACAAGGCTTCCGACACACAGAAGGCGGCTGCGGTCAAGGTTGTGGCTCCGTCTGCGGCAATACCGGATACGGGAATTTACAAGGTATCCATTATTACCAAGCTTGCAAGCTTCGAGAAGCTTAAGAAAGCGCTCAATGACCTCGGTGTTACCGGTATGACGATGACGCAGGTTATGGGCTGTGGTATCCAGAAGGGCGCCGGCGAGATGTACCGTGGTGCTGAGATCGATGCGACACTCCTTCCTAAGGTGAAGATTGAGGTCGTTGTGAGCAAGATTCCGGTTGCTTCGGTTATTGAGACAACCAAGAAGGCGCTTTACACAGGTCATATCGGAGACGGTAAGATTTTCGTATACAATGTCGATCAGGTTGTAAAGGTTCGTACAGGCGAAGAGGGTTTTGCAGCATTGCAGGACGTTGAGTAAAGCTTTATAAACCGTTTATACGGTTTGACAATATATTACCTCCTTTAAAAGATAAGTGATAAAAAATGAGACCGTGGCGGAAGCTGCGGTCTCATTTTTTTATCACTGCATACTGTAGGCATTGCCTGCAGTATTGCCATCAATAAGTCATAATTAGCCTGGTACATTAGATTTTCTTATAAACCTTAGGAAAAGCCTGGTAGAGCTTGATGCTGTAATATATACAGAACATGAAGGTAAGCACCACGGTTATGCTCGGGATAGGCTGTCTGAAGGTTACGACGCATATAAAGTGAAGCATTACCAGAACGCCCATGAAAATCCATGGCGTGTTAAGACCGAGCTTCACAAAATTAATCTTCGCTTTCTTCGCGTCGAGAAGAACTCCCTCGGTAAAATAGTGTGTGACGTAGATGAAGTAGATTGTCGCAATACCCATAGCGATGAGTCTTACGATTGTCGAGGTGGACGTGGTGAAAAGTCCGGTTTCCGGCACGAACATTGCAAGCTTCATTATGACATACGCAGCGGTCAGCTTCTTTAACGACTTGTAGGCGAGTTTGAAATGGTTGTTCTCGTCATGCATAAATGGCTTTATTCCAAGAAAAAGCAGTGCGATGGATATAAAACCGAGAATCGGGATAAGATAATCGAGAATATAGAGCAGGAAAGCGGCGATGACATATTTTATCGCGAGCTCCCTGTCAGGATGTAAATATTTGTCTGCCATGGGGCGTGTCCTCTCTTTCTGCGGCTATATGTAAGTTTTGCAGGGCAAATAATATAGCAGTCTTTTAGCAGTATAGCACATATCAGCTTAAATGTATAATTAAAAAAACATTAAAAACTATTGCATAAAAGCAGTATATTGTATACAATGAAAAAACAATAAAATAATATTATTCAGAAGGAGAATATCACATGAAGAACTTTTTTAAGAGACTTAGTCTCGGCTGTGTGGTAGTAATGGTACTTTCTGCTGCACTGACAGGCTGTGCGGGCGGCAAGAAGGGAGAGAATCCTTCGGATAGTGTTTCCGAGACTACCGGAACAGCAGTATCCGGTGGCGAGGTTGTTGTAGGAATACAGCAGGATATCGATAGTCTTGACCCACATTTAGCAACAGCGGCAGGAACGAAAGAGGTATTGTTTAACATTTTCGAGGGACTTGTTGTCTCGGACGAGAATGGAAACGTGACACCTGCGGTAGCAAAGGATTATACCATATCTGACGACGGACTTACCTATACCTTCAAGCTGAGGGATGGAATTAAGTTCTCTGATGGTACACCTGTAACTGCCGAAGATGTAAAATATTCTATTGAAAGATGCTCGGGGCTTCTCGATGGGACGCCACTTGTAAAAGCTCTTTCTATTGTTTCAGGCGTAGAAATTGTGGACCAGTCAACTATCAATATCGTACTCTCGGAGGCTAATTCGGAGATTATCTACTACCTTACGGCAGAAATCATTCCGGCATCCTCAAGCGAAACAGGCGGGATAATAGGAACTGGTCCTTTTAAGTTGGACTCATACGTTCCGCAGGAGGGCGTTGTGCTCTCGAGGAACGAGTATTACTGGCAGGACGGACTCCCATACCTTGACAAGGTTACATTCAAGATTGTTGCAAGCGCGGAGTCGGCCATGATGGAGCTTCAGGCGGGCAGCATTGACATCTATCCTTATCTCACGGATGATCAGGCCGGTGAGCTCGCAGCTAACTTTAATATAGGAAGCAACGGCTCTAATGTTGTTCAGGGACTCTATCTCAACAACGCGGTCGCGCCTTTTGACGATGTGCGCGTGAGACAGGCATTGTCCTATGCTATTGACAGGGATGCCATCAACGACTTTATTTTTGGCGGACGCGGAACTGTTATAGGCACGAGTATGGTTCCGGGTTACGAGTGCTATGTTGACACGGGCTACGAGCATGACGTGGCAAAGGCGAAGGAGCTCCTTGCGGATGCGGGATATCCTGACGGCTTTAAGATGGAGATTACCGTTCCGTCTAACTACCAGATGCATGTTGACACGGCTCAGGTAATTGTAGAGCAGTTAAAGGAAGCCGGAATTACGGCAACAATCAAGAAGGTTGACTGGTCAACCTGGCTTGACGACGTCTACAAGGGAAGAAACTTTGAGAGTACCGTGTGTGGAATAGCCGGCTCACTCACACCGAGCTATCTTCTCGTGAGATACCAGTCGACTGCCAAGAATAATTTTGTCGGCTACAGCAATGAGAATTTTGACACTTTATATACGAAGATTTCCACATCGCTTGACAGCGCGGAGATTACTGAAGGCTACCGACAGCTTCAGATAATGCTTCACGATGATGCAGCATCGGTCTACACCGTTGTGCCTCCGGTGCTTATTGCGATGAACAAAAAGCTGGCAGGCTACAAATTCTATCCAATCTATGTACAGGATATGAAGTCTGTCTACTGGACGGAGTAAATACAGAACATGAAATATATTATTAAGAAGTTTTTGACCTTAATACTGACCCTGTTTTTCATATCTGTGCTGGTGTTTCTGATTTTTCAGGTTATACCGGGCGACCCTGCGCTGTCCATTCTCGGAACCGAGGCGACGCAGGAGCAGGTCGAGGCGCTCAGAGAGCAGCTTGGACTCAATGACCCTGTGCCGGAGCGGTATTTTAACTGGCTTACGGGTGTGCTCACCGGAGATTTGGGAAAGAGCTACCGATATCAGGAGAGCCTTAACGAGCAGATGGCGGTGAGCAGGCTTATAGCGGGCAAGCTTCCAGTCACTCTCACGCTGGCAGGGCTGTCGTTACTTCTTATTATAATATTTTCAATTCCGATAGGAATACTGTGGGGCGGCACGAAGAGCCGTGTCCTCGACGGCGTGCTCAATGTGCTGTCGCAGTTTACGATGAGCGTGCCGTCCTTTTTCCTCGGAATAATCATCATATATGTGTTCGGGCTGATTATGAGATGGTTCACTCCGGGCGGATATGTAAGCTACAGGGAAGATTTCTGTGGATACATAAGATATATGCTTTTTCCGGCGATAACGGTTGCAGTTCCCAAGGTTGCGATGACTGCGAAGTTCTTACGCAGCTCCATCATAACCCAGCTTAGGGCGGACTACGTCAGAACAGCGTACAGCAAGGGCGCGCGAAGATTAAGGGTGCTTTTTGTGCATGTCTTAAAGAATGCCATGATACCTGTTGTGACCTTCATAGGCATCATTGCCGCGGAGATTGCGGCGGGAAGCATCGTGGTGGAGCAGGTTTTCGGTCTGCCGGGGATAGGAAGGCTTCTTGTGTCGTCCATATCGACAAGGGACTATCCTGTTGTGCAGGCACTCATGCTGTACATTGTCTCTGCTGTGGTTATTGTGTACTTTGTTGTGGATATTCTGTACAGATATATTGACCCGAGGGTGGAAGAACAGTGAGATTTATGAAAAAAATAAAATCAGAGAGCATATCAAAAGGACAGATTAGTGACAAAATGAACAGCAAATCGAATAAAAAAGGTTCAAAAAGGACAAATGCATATTTTATATCCGGTGCGGTCATCACAATCGCATTTGTTGTTTTGATGTTCGCAGGTCTTATACGCACACCCTATGACCCTAATGCGATGAGCGGGGCAGAGAAGTTTTCTTCTCCGTCCCTTTCTCATATTATGGGAACTGATAATTTCGGAAGGGATATATTCAGCCGTGTCCTGAAAGGGATAAGCATGACGGGACTGGTGGCTGTCTCAACGGTCGCAATCGGAGGAAGCATAGGAACTATAGTGGGAGCAATAACCGGGTATTACGGCGGAATAGTCGATGAGATAGTTATGAGAATTAACGATGCGCTCAATGGCTTTCCAAGTATTCTTGTCGCGCTCATCATCGTGAGTATAATAGGACCCGGAAAATACAATGTCATACTGGCGCTTGGAATTCTTTTTATTCCCAGCTTTGCGCGTATTGTGAGAAGCGAATATATAAGCCTCAAGGAGCGCGATTTTGTGAAGAGCGCGAGGCTTATGGGAGCCGGTAATATAAGAATTATTTTCAGGCATATATTCCCCAATATACGTTCGACATTGTTTGTCACAATCACGATAGGGTTTAACAATGCCGTGCTTGCAGAGGCAGGACTTAGCTATCTTGGAATAGGAATACAGCCGCCGGACGCGAGCCTTGGAAGTATGCTCTCGGATGCACAGAGCTATCTGTTCACGGCGCCGTGGTATGCGATAATGCCGGGAATGACGATTGTTGTCTTTGTGCTCGGCTTCTCACTTCTTGCCGAGGGAATACGCATAAAGGCCGAGAGAGAAAATGACTGATTGCGAGGGAGGAGCGGCATGCTTGAAATAGAAAAGCTGACAGTATATTTTGGAGACAGATGTGTGCTCGATGACGTGTCGCTGTCTGTGGAGCGCGGCGAGGTCTTAGGTGTAGTCGGTGAGTCCGGCTCGGGCAAGACGATGACGGCGCTGTCGGTCATGGGACTATTAAATCCGGCAGCAAGGATAACCGGAGGCAGCATAAGGCTTGATGACAGGGAGCTTATAGGATTGGATGAGCGCATGATGTCAGACATAAGGGGCAGGGATATGGCGATGATATTTCAGGAGCCGATGACCAGCCTCAACCCGACAATGCGTATAGGAAAACAGCTTGGGGAGGCTGTTAAGCTTCACTGTGATAAAAAGCTGACGAAGCAGGAAATTAAGAGAAGGGTGCTTGATGCCCTCGCCGACGTAAAGCTTCCCGAGCCTGAAAGGGTATACGCAAGCTACCCGCATGAGCTCTCCGGCGGAATGAGGCAGAGGGTTATGATAGCGATGGGAACCATATGCAGACCTGGATATCTTCTGTGCGATGAGCCTACAACGGCACTCGATGTGACAACGCAGAAGGGAATACTTGAGCTTATCGGAACCCTGAAAAAGGAGCACGACATGGGGGTTGTGTTCATCACGCATGACTTGAAGCTTCTTAAGAATTTTGCGGACAAGGTCGCAGTGATGTGTCGCGGCAGGGTTGTTGAGCGAGGGACGGTCGAGGATATATTTGCGGCTCCGAAGGAGGACTACACCAAAAGACTTATAGCTGCCATACCTGACAGGCACAGGCGGCTGGCTAAGACGTCTGTGTAAATGGAGATAAATATGGGAAAAATTCTTGAGGTAAACAATCTTAATGTGTATTACAAGGCAAAGTCGAAATCTATCTTTGCCCGCCCGACGAGAAAACAGGTGCTTTTTGACGTGAGCTTTGATGTAAATGAGGGTGAGATTTTCGGGATAGTAGGCGAGTCCGGCTGCGGCAAATCGACGCTGTCAAAGACGATTCTGGGCATGAACCCGATGTATGACGGGAGCGTTGTGCATAATTCCGTGAAGCCTCAGATGATTTTTCAGGATCCGTATTCATCGCTCAATCCGGCGTGGACTATCGGAAGGATACTCAGCGAGCCCCTGCTGCTCTCGGGAATGAAGGACAAGGCTGAGGTAAAAGCTTCTGTTTACGATATGCTTGGCAGAGTCGGGCTTGATGGGTCATATTATGGAAGATATCCGTCACAGCTGAGCGGTGGACAGCGTCAGCGTGTCAGCATCGCGACAGCACTTAGCGCAAGGCCGAAGCTTGTCATAGCAGATGAACCTTTGTCGGCTCTTGATGTTACCATTCAGGCGCAGATCATGGAGCTGCTAATGGAGCTGAAAAAAGAATTAGGACTTACCTACATTTTCATATCCCATGATATTGACGTGGTGTATCAACTCTGCGACAGAATTATGGTGATGAAGGATGGCAGAGTTGTCGAGATCGGTGAGACTCTCGGGCTGTTTGAAAACCCCGGGAATGCATATACGCGACAGCTCATAGATGCATGATAACCGTATAAAATGATATTGTCTGAAATTGTCAAATAATATACAAAAAATATTCTTTAAAAAAAATTAAAAAATTTCAAAAAAGTACTTGCAATTTTTAGAGACATGATATATAATCAATATCGTTGTAGCGGAGAACACAAATCATTTGAAAGACGACTGCCTGAGAGTGAATGTCCGATCGGGCATAGTGTTCAACAGAGTACACATTGGGCTATAGCCAAATGGTAAGGCACTGGACTCTGACTCCAGCATTTCCAGGTTCGAGCCCTGGTAGCCCAGTCAAAGGCATCACGTCAGCGTGATGCCTTTATTGCTATAAGGCGTCTGCGTGTATGCTGCATTGACATTCATCGCAGATAAGTTAATTCCCGTTGCGGGAATTTTCATAATAGTATGGAAACGTATCGAAGTGGCCATAACGAGCTTGACTCGAAATCAAGTTGTCGGGCAACCGGCACGCGGGTTCGAATCCCGCCGTTTCCGTTTGCGTCAGGCACATTATGGGAGACTGTAATGTGCTGTTTTCATTTGACGGGAATTTTTGGAGGCTGGTCAAGTGACGGTCATGTAGGGAGGAGATTTATGTACAGCTATGATACGAGAATAAGATATTCGGAGTGTGCAGGTGACAGACAGCTCACTATCCCGGCACTTATCAATCTTTTTCAGAACTGTTCTTCGTTTCATTCCGAGGATGTGGGAGTTGGAATAGATTATGTGACGGAGCGTGACGGAGCATGGTTTATTCTGAACTGGCAGATAGATATTGACAGGCTGCCGTCCTTCTGTGACCGGGTCAAGGTGTGCACGGTTCCGTATGAGTTCAAGGGCTTTTTCGGCAGCCGTAATTTCTGGCTTGAGGACGAACAGGGGAATATTCTTGTGAAAGCTGCGACGTTGTGGTCGTACATGAACATAAAGACATTGAGGCCTATGAAACCCGATGCACAGCAGCTTGAGCGCTACAGTCTGGGTGAGAGACTTGACATGGAATATCTTCCGCGCAAGATTGCTCTGCCGGAGGGACTTAAGAAAGGTGAGCCGATAGAAGTAAGGCCGGATATGATAGATACCAACAACCATGTAAACAACGGACAGTACATCAACATTGCAATGGCGCTCATGGCTCAGGGCGAACCGGTAAAGGCGGGGCACCCCGTCAAGCGTATGCTTGCCGAATACAAGAAGTCAGCGGTTATGGGGGATACATTCCATCCGTATACGGGGCTTGTTGACGGCAGATATTATGTGTGCCTTAAAGACGGTGCGGACAATATCAATGTGATAGTTGTTTTTGAATAAAACGACTGATTGACGGAGGGACGATACGATGATTAAAATTGGAGAGATTCAGGATTTAAAGATAGTAAAGAGAACAGATTTCGGCGTATATCTGGGCGATGAGGCTGAGAAGGTGCTGCTCCCGAGAAAGCAGGTGCCTGAGGACGCGCAGCTCGGTGATGCGGTCACGGTATTTATATACAGGGATTCACAGGACAGGCTGCTTGCAACGACGAGAACGCCGATGCTCGTACTTGGACAGGTTGCAAGGCTTGAGGTAAAGGATACGGGCAAGATAGGAGCATTCCTCGACTGGGGACTTGAGAAGGATTTGTTCCTGCCGTTTAAGGAGCAGACTTACAGGGTGCACCAGGGAGACAGTTGTCTTGTGGCACTCTATGTGGACAAGAGCAGCAGGCTTTGTGCGACGATGAACGTATATAGATATCTCAAAGGCACGACGCAGTACAGGCGCGGCGATATGGTCAGCGGAACCGCATACCAGTATATTGAAAAGTTCGGAATGTATGTCGCTGTCGACGATATGTATCAGGGACTTATCCCAAAGAAGGAGTGCTATGGAGTGCTTAATGTGGGAGATACATTAAAGGGGCTCAGGGTTACGAACGTGACAGCGGACGGAAGGCTCGAGCTTGCCGTGCGTGAAGTCGGATACTTACAGCGCGACGACGATGCAGCTAAGATACTTGAGACGATAGAGGAGTTCGACGGTGTTCTGCCGTTCAGTGATAAGGCATCGCCGGAGGTTATTAAGCGTGAGCTTGGCATGAGCAAGGCATCCTTTAAGAGAGCTGTCGGAAAGCTCTTAAAGGAAGGAAAGATTGAACTCTCGGATACGTCAATCAGGCTTAAATAGCAGAGTATGCAGGATGTACGCTCAGAGCTGATGGATATAAAAAATGCTGCCGGTGTGATGATACGTCACTACGGCAGCATTTTTAATTGAAGTGAGAAGTATTGCAGGACTTACGGATGTACAATAGATTACACCTGTACGTCAATGTTGGCACCGAGATTCGGGTTGACGGACATCTCCATCATTTTCTTCATTCCGTCACCGAGAGTTTCAATGGTGTCAAGGTTCTTTGCAAGTACTGCAACACCGACCTGTGAATTTACATCGGCAAGACTCATGCTTGAGGAAAGTGCTGTTATATCCATTGAAAATGCCTCCTTTTATTGAAAAAATGCAATGAAAATCATATACATAATTTATAACATATATGATAAATTTTAACAAGGCATTATTGAAAAAAAGCGTTAAAAAGAGCTTTTTTTGTATAAAATGCAATAAAAAGGTAAATAATATTATGTCTATATGCAAAATAAACAAATTAGAGTTGCGATTTTCGGCTATTTGAGGTATGGCATTTAAACAAGCATTATTGTAGAATAACAATAGTGAAAACGGAAAATTCTTTTAGGAGGTATTATAATGGCTAGTTTATCACTTAAAAATGTTTGTAAAGTTTATCCTAACGGCTTCGTAGCAGTTAAGGATTTCAACCTTGAGATTGAAGATAAGGAGTTCATCATTTTCGTAGGACCATCCGGTTGTGGTAAGTCTACAACACTTCGTATGATTGCAGGACTTGAGGAGATCAGCTCCGGAGAGCTTTGGATCGGTGACAAGCAGGTTAACGATGTAGAGCCTAAGGACAGAGATATCGCGATGGTATTCCAGAACTACGCTCTCTATCCACATATGTCAGTATATGATAACATGGCATTCGGTCTTAAGTTAAGAAAGGTTCCTAAGGCTGAGATTGACAAGCAGGTACATGAGGCAGCTAAGATTCTTGATATCGAGCATCTCCTTGATCGTAAGCCGAAGGCTCTTTCAGGTGGTCAGAGACAGCGAGTTGCCATGGGTCGTGCTATCGTTCGTAAGCCTAAGGTATTCCTCATGGATGAGCCTCTTTCAAACCTCGATGCCAAGTTAAGAGTACAGATGAGAATTGAGATCTCCAAGTTACATCAGAGACTTCAGACAACAATCATCTACGTTACACATGACCAGACAGAGGCTATGACACTTGGTACAAGAATTGTAGTTCTTAAGGATGGTATTATTCAGCAGGTAGATACACCACAGAACCTTTACAATCTGCCACAGAACGTATTCGTAGCAGGTTTCATTGGCTCTCCACAGATGAACCTTGTTGATGCTAAGCTTGTTAAGAATGGTGAGGACATGGTTCTCATGTTCGGCAGCAACTCAGTTAAGTTACCTAAGTCTAAGGCTGAGAAGCTTGGCGCTTATGTTGACAAGACAGTTATCATGGGTATCCGTCCTGAGGATCTCAACGATACAGAGATGTTCATCGCTAACTCACCTGACAGCGTAATCGAGGCAGAGATTCGTGTATACGAGCTTCTCGGTGCTGAGGTTTACCTCTACTTTGATATCGAGGATAAGAGCTGCACAGCAAGAGTTAACCCTCGTACAACAGCTCGTCCTGGCGACAAGATTAAGCTTGCTCTTGATATGACTAAGCTTCATCTCTTCGATAAGGATACAGAGTTAGTAATTCCTTGCTAATCACTCTGTACATATTAATATCAATAATGTTTTGATATTGTGAAATTAATATGAAATATTGAGGAAATGTACTAATTTTAGTGCATTTCCTCTTTTTTTTTTTACAATTTTGTTTTACAATAAATAGTGATAAATTGTAACCTTTTTTAGATATGACAATATAGAAAGTAGAGGGCACCGCATGATTTCAAATCAGATTTTACAGAATACGATAGAAGGCTTGAAGTCAATAACCAGAATTGATTTATGCATAATGGATACAGAGGGAAAGACTCTTGCAACGACATTTCCTGAGTCTGATGGCTATGAGGAGGCAGTGTTAAGCTTTGCAGGCTCTCCGGCAGACAGCCAGGTTATACAGGGATATCAGTTTTTCAAGGTATTTGATGACAAGCAGTTAGAGTATGTACTGTTGGCTAAGGGCGGCAGTGATGACGTATATATGATAGGCAAGATTGCCACATTCCAGATACAGAACCTTCTTGTTGCTTACAAGGAGAGATTTGACAAGGATAACTTTATCAAGAATCTTCTTCTTGATAATCTTCTCCTCGTTGATATATATAACAGAGCGAAGAAGCTGCACATTGACACCGATGTGAGGAGGCTTGTGTTTATAGTGGAGACCAAGCATGAGAAGGACAACAATGCGCTTGAGACTCTCAGAACACTCTTTGCATCGAAGGCGAAGGATTTTATCACGGCTGTAGATGAGAAGAACATCATTATCGTGAAGGAGCTTAAGCAAAATGAGGGCTATGAGGAGATGAACCAGGTAGCGCTCACGGTGCTTGATACACTCAACTCGGAGGCGATGAGCAAGGTACATATCGCCTATGGTACGATTGTGAACGAGATTAAGGAGGTGTCGAGATCTTACAAGGAGGCTAAGATGGCTCTTGATATCGGCAAGATTTTCTACGGAGACAGAAATGTTGTGTCGTATACTAAGCTAGGTATCGGCAGACTTATCTATCAGCTCTCGATGTCGCACTGTAAGATGTTCATTAAGGAGATTTTCGGCGGGCAGAATCCGGATGATTTCGATGAGGAGACACTTACTACAATCAACAAGTTCTTCGAGAACAGTCTTAATGTGTCCGAGACCTCGAGACAGCTCTTTATACACAGAAATACTCTTGTGTACCGTCTGGATAAGATACAGAAGAACACGGGGCTTGACCTGAGGGTATTCGACGATGCGATTACCTTCAAGATTGCGCTCATGGTCCGCGATTACATGAAATATATGGAATCACTTGATTATTAAATGCATGTCAGTGTATAATGGCAATATCGTGGTCGATGATTATAGACCATAAAATGGAAATCCGGTATTGCCGGGAAAATGCATAAGAACATAGGGGAGGCATAAGAGACATGCTTATATTGGAAAATGTATGCAAGACATACTCAACAGGCTTTCCGGCGCTGAACAATATCAGTCTCCGCGTGGAGAAGGGTGAATTTGTGTTCATAGTCGGGCAGAGCGGTGCGGGTAAATCGACGCTCATCAAGCTGCTGCTCAAGGAGCTTGAACCTACATCGGGGCATATATTTATAAATGGAAAGAATTTAGGGAGGGCAAAGAGAAGGGAGCTTCCGCTTATAAGGCGTGATATGGGTGTGGTATTCCAGGATTTCAGGCTGCTTGAGGATAGGAATATCTATGACAATATTGCGTTTGCACAGAAGGTAGTTGAGGCACCGAACAGGAGAATCCGCTCGGAGGTGCTTTCAATGTTGTCCATGGTTGGACTTCTCGAGAAGTACAGGAACTTTCCGTCGCAGCTTTCCGGTGGTGAACAACAGAGGGCAGCCATTGCGAGAGCGCTTATAAACAAGCCGGCGATACTGCTTGCGGATGAGCCGACAGGAAATCTGGATAATGCCAACTCGTGGGAGATAATGAAGCTTCTCGATGAGGCTAACCGCAGGGGCACGACGGTTGTTGTCGTAACCCATAATATGGATCTTGTGCAGACGATGAAAAAGAGAGTAATCACTATTGATCACGGTGAGATTGTCTCAGATGAGAGATGGGGGGATTACGGCTATGAAGATTAGTTCGCTCGGCTACTGCATTAAGCAGGGCTTTAAGAATATCTACAGAAACAGGCTGTTTTCGCTTGCTTCTGTCGCTACCATGTCGGCATGTATTTTCCTTTTTGGAATATTTTTCTGCGTGGCAAAGAATGTGTCATATATGGTTACGGAGGTTGAGAAGAATACCTGCCTTACCGTGTTTTTTGATGTAGGTGTGACGGATGCCAGAATTGAGTCCATAGGAAAGACAATACAACAGATGAGTGACGTGGCGATGATAGAGTATACCTCTCCGGAGGAAGCATGGGAGAAGTACAAGGTCAAATATTTTGGCGACAGAATGGATCTCGCGGACGGCTTTGAGGAGGATAACCCGCTTGCCAACTCAGCTTCGTACACGGTTTACCTTGACAGCGCGGATGCACTCAGCACGGTGGCGAATATTGTGGAGAACATAGATGGTGTTCGTTCGGTTAAGCGTTCGGAGATTACAGCCAATTCACTCACGGATGTGAGCGGACTTGTCAGTATGATATCGCTTACCATGATAGTGGTGCTTTTCCTTGTTGCACTCTTCCTTATCGGTAATACCGTTTCCGTGGGTATAGCGGTCCGCAAGGAGGAGATTGCGATTATGAAACTTATAGGTGCGAAGAACGGCTTTGTGCGCGCTCCATTTATTGTTGAGGGTATAGTTATCGGCTTCGTCGGGGCGATGCTTCCGATGGTGGTCATATACTATCTCTATGAGAATGTTGTCTACTATATTATCAACAGATTTACATTTTTATCCAGCATACTTGCGTTTCTTCCTGTTAAGACCATATTCTCGACGCTTGTGCCCGTTGCGGCGGTACTTGGAGTTGGAATCGGTTTCCTTGGAAGCTATATGACACTTCGCAAGCATCTCAAGGTATGATGGGGAGATATTTAAGGGAGGAATTATCTTGAAAAAAACACATGCTTTTGGGCGGAGATGGATAAAGCGTGCCGTGTTCGCGGCGGTGCTGCTGTTCATGCTGCCCATGAAGCCTGAGGAATATCAGGCAATCACTGAAGATGAGGTAAAGCAGGCTGAGCGCGAGCTGGAGAATGCAAAGCAGCAGGCACAGCAGCTTGACAACAAACTCAATGAGCTGAATGGAAACATTTCGGACACGGAGAGCTATATAAGCCAGGTGGACGGCTGGATATCCGATGTGACATTGCAGATATATAATCTCAATCAGGAAATTAACGTAAAGCAGGCAGAAATAGATGCGAAGCAGGCTCAGATAAATGAGACGCTGGCAAACATTGACACGGTTAAGGCGGACATAGCCCGGACAGAGATTGATTTAAGTGACGCACGGGAGACGGAGGAGTACCAGTATTCCTCAATGAAGCTTAGAATACAATATATGTATGAGAATGGAGATGAGAGCTTTCTGGATATTCTGTTTTCATCAGACAGTATGGTTGATTTCCTGAATAATGCCGAGTACATAACTGAGATTTCCAAGTATGACAGGCAGAAGCTTATCGAGTATGGGGAGACTAAGGACAGGATAAGCACGCTTCTGAGTAACCTCGGAATACAGAAGGAGAATTTAGAGGCGCAGGAAGCACAGTACGAGACGGAGCTTACCGAGCTTGAAAATCAGAAATCCGTGCTTGATTCAAAAAAATCCGAGCAGGAGGTTCTGCAGGCATCCTACACCGACTTATATAATGCGAAGAATAATGAGCTGAGCAATCTGGAGTCACAGCAGAGTGATACAGAGTACAGAAAACAGCTTGCACTCAAGGAAGTTGAGGAGCAGGAGCAGCGTGTTGAGGAAGCGCGCAGGCAATATGCAGCGTGGCTCGCAGAGCAGGCAAGACTCAATCAGGACGCTGATGCGGCTGTAGCAGCTAAGCTTGCGGAGATAAATGTTACGGGATTTACCTGGCCGGTTCCGGGATATAATAAGATTACATCGCAGTTTGGTATGAGGATGCACCCGATTCTGGGGTATGAGAAGCTTCACGACGGCACAGATATTTCGGGTGCAGGAATTAACGGCACGCCTATACTTGCAGCCTACAGCGGAACGGTCATACTTGCCCAGAGCTATTGGGGGTATGGCAACTGCGTGAAGATAGACCATGGCGGAGGTGTCGTGACATTGTATGCACATGCGTCAGCGATACTTGTATCTGTGGGACAGCAGGTCAATGCGGGTGATACCATCGCACTTGTCGGAAGCACCGGCAATTCGACAGGTCCGCACCTTCATTTTTCACTTATTATTAAGGGTGAATTTGTAAATCCACTTGATTATGTGGTGGTTCCACGTTAACAAAATGCCGTAGGCGGCAGGCTTACGGCGGAAATGAGGATATCATATAAATGGAAAACATGAATGACACACATGAAACAAAGACTGAGAAAAAGAAAAATTCAGGGTTTTTGAAGGGCGTGGCTGTCGGAATGATGTCAGCGGTACTTCTTATAGCGGTAACGGCAGGCTGCAGCGGCATCTCGTCTCTTATCGGACCGGGCTCTGACAAAAATAACAGCACCTCAGAAATTTCTTCCACAGGTGAGAAGGATACTACGGATAATTCCTCAAAGACAGACGCTAAGCCGGACTCACAGACGGAGGAGACCACAAAGAATGTGACCTACGGAAAGTACACACCGGTCAGCGAACAGTTAAGTGATGAGGTTATCGAGAAGATTGATACACTCATTCAGGTAATAGACTACTATTATCTTTATGATTACGACAAGGATGCCATGGTTGACGCAGTATATAAGGCTGTAATGGATTCGCTTGGCGACCCATATTCAGTGTATTATACTGAGGATGAGTACTCGGCGTTCATGGAGAGCTCATCCGGTTCTTACTGCGGCATTGGAGTGGTTGTCCAACAGAATATACAGACCGGAACAGTGACGGCAGTCAAGCCTTACGAGAACTGTCCGGGCTACGAGGCAGGAATAAGGGCAGGAGACAGAATTATTGCGGTCAACGGGACGGATATAACCGGAATGGATTTAAACAGCGCCGTTGCACTCATAAGGGGCGAGGAGGGCACGAGCGTGACAATAACCCTTCAGCGCGACGAGGAAGAGTTCGACGTGGAGGTCACACGCCGCCAGATAGATGTGGAGACGGTTGCTTACAGAATGTTAGAGGATAATATCGGTTATATTCAGATTGATGAATTTGATGAGGTTACGGCGAAACAGTTTTCCGATGCTCTTGATGCCCTGACAGAGCAGGGGATGGAGGCACTCGTCATAGACATCCGCAACAATCCGGGAGGACTTTTGAACATTGTGGTTGATATGCTTGACCAGATTCTCCCTGAGGGCGTGATTGTATCCGTGAAGGACAAGAACGGAACAGCAGAGGAGTACACATCTGATGCCGGGACGAAGCTTAATGTTCCGCTCACAGTTCTTATAAATGAGAACAGTGCAAGTGCGTCGGAGATTTTTGCAGGTGCCGTAAAGGATTACGGTGTCGGCACGCTGGTTGGAATGACCACATTCGGAAAGGGAATTGTCCAGACCATCTTCTCGCTGAAGGACGGAACGGGCATCAAGCTGACCATAGAGGATTATTATCTTCCTAGCGGTAAGAGCATACACAAGGTCGGCGTTGCTCCTGATGTCGAGATAGACCTTCCGGAGGATATGAAGATGTATACCAATATTCCTGAGGATCAGGATGTGCAGTTACAGAAGGCGATGGAGATTTTGAAGGAACAGTTGAAGAAAAATTAGTGGGGACATTATGAAGGTATTAAAATTTGGAATGAGGTATTGGAAAAAATATCTCCCGGCAGCAATTATATCTGAGCTTATCAGCTTTATGGTGCTGACCGCAGATTTGCTTATGCCGTTGTTTTCAGAGATGTTTATTGACTATTGTATAGGGGAGAGCGAGCCGGATATGAGTGGAGTATTCGGCTTTCTCCTTAACGGAAAGTATGGACAGGTTCATACCTTCCGGCTTTTTGGTGTTTTGGCGGCATGTCTTATGGCACTGCTGATTGCGCGCTGTGCACTGGTGTACATAAGAAACATAATGCAGCAGAAACAGGGACTCGGGCTTGAGACTGACCTCAGAATGGCGACTTATGACAAGCTCATGCAGCTCGATTCGGAAACTATAACGGAATACAACACGGGTGAGCTGTTAAATGTTCTCTCATCTGATACAATCATGTTCAAGGAAATGTTCTGCCATATGATACCTTATATCATAGACAGCATTTTTGCCATAGCGGTTGCAGTGTATTTTCTGTGGAAGATAGATTTGGCACTCTTGTGGATACCGGTGCTGTTAGCACCTGTATTTACGCTTGAGCTTATGCGCTTTAAGAGGCTTGCGAAGGAAAAATACACCGTGATAAGAAAGAACAATTCAAGTCTCAGCCTCAAGGTGCAGGAGAACATCGAGGCAGTGCGTTTAGTGCGCTCCTTCACCAACGAGGGTGTCGAGGAAAAACAGTTTGATGAGATAAATGACAGGCTCAAGGACTCATACATAGACCAGATATGGCTCTCGACGAAGTTCGAGGTGGTGTTCGGAGTGATAAGACAGGCGGCATATATAGGAAGCATTGCGGTTGCGGCTGTGCTGGTAATCAAGGGGCAGATTAAGGTCGGCTACCTGGTGGCATGTACGAACTATGTGTTAAAGATAATGAGCTTTTTGACACAGATTAATAACTACATCTTCCAGATGCAGCAGCAGCTCGTGTCAGGTGAAAAGATGATGAACTTTATTGAGAGACCGCTCAACATCGCAGGCGGTGCCGTAAAGGCGAAGGAGGCGGAGCCGGTCAATCTAAAGCTTGACCATGTATCACTTGAAATAGGAAACAACAGGATTCTCGATGATATCTCGGTTGACATTCCGTGGGGAAAGAAGGTAGGTGTTGTCGGGGAGACCGGAAGCGGAAAGAGCATACTGCTCGAGTCACTCTCGAGAATACATGATGTATCCGCAGGGCAGATTACCCTGAACGGCATCAATATAAAAGACTACAATCTCGAATCACTCAGAAGCAGGTTCTCCTATGTCTTTCAGGACGTATTTCTCTTTTCTGATACCATCGATGCGAATATATCCTACAGTGAGCCGGAGGTACGTCATGCTGAAGTAGTCAATGCCGCACGCCATGCACAGGCTCACGGCTTCATCATGGAGCTTCCCGATGACTATTCGACGATTGTCGGTGAGAAGGGAATAGGAATATCGGGAGGTCAGAAACAGAGAGTTGCCATCGCGAGGGCTTTGCTAAAGGGCGCTCCGGTGCTGATATTCGATGATTCAACAAGTGCACTCGATGTCCGGACTGAGAGACAGCTTATCGGGGAAATCAGGGAGTGCTACAAGGATAAGACGGTCATCATCTCGGCGCACCGCCTGTCGAGTGTCGTGGACTGCGATGAGATACTCTATATGCAGGACGGGAAAATTATCGAGAGAGGTACCTTTGATGAGCTTATGAAGCTTGACGGACATTTTGCCAAGGTGTACCGCATCCAGGAGAATGCAAAGTTCAAGGAGGAGTAGGGTGATGGCTAAGCGAAACACATATTTTCAGGACGAGCAGGTGGAAAAGAAGCCCGATATGGGGCAGTTTAAGAAGATATTCAGGTATGTGTACCCTTATAAGAGCATGCTGATTATGAGCGGGGTGTTCATGGCGTTCGCATCCCTTGTATCGATGATATCACCGTTGCTTTTAAAGAGGATAATCAACAGCGTCGTGTACGATGAAGACTACCGCGGGCTTGCACTTGTGATAGCGGGAATGGCAGTGCTGGCTTTTCTTGAAATTATGCTGAATTTTTTTGAGCAGCGTCTTATGGGAAAGGCAGGGCATAATATAATTGCGGCTGTGAGGCAGGAGGTATTCTACAAGCTTCAAAAGCTGCCGTTTGAATATTTTGACTCGAAGCCGGACGGCAAGATTGTGGTCAGAGTCACAGATTACATAAATGATTTGGCTAACTTTTTCACTTCACAGCTTGTCATGCTGTTTGTGTATATTATGAAGATAGTGCTGGTGCTGTTCTTTATGCTGGCAATCAGTCCGCAGCTCACACTCGTCGTGATAGCAGCGGTTGTGCCTATGATGGCATGTATTTTTGCACTGAGAAAGTCCGTAAGAAAGCTTTTTCCGGCGCACAGGGCGAAGTACTCTAACAGAACAGCATTTACAATCGAGTCGATTATGGGCGAGAAAGTCATAAAGAATTTCAACAGGGTTGAGCAGAGCAGGAAAACTTATAGGGACGTTCATATGCAGAGCGTTGATATGTGGATGAAGATTGTAAGAAGAAACGAGCTTAACACGCCGATAGTTATGCTGTTCTGGAATGCCGGAATGATAGCGCTCTATGGAGTCGCGCTTCTCCTTATAAAGAACGGCAATGCCATGGTGAACGCAGGAACGGTTGTCGTATTCACGAATTACATGAGTCTGTTTTCGGAACCGCTCACAAGAATTGCAGGAATCATTCAGTCGCTTGCACAGGTCAGTTCGAACCTTGAGCAGGTATTTGATACAATTGATTACCCGGTGTCGATAGAGGACGGCAAGAATGCCGACGTGCTGGCACATGTGAAGGGCAGGGTGGATTTTGACCATGTGTATTTCGAGTATGAGGAGAATGCACCTGTTCTTGAAGATTTTGACCTGCATGTGGCTCCTGGACAGACGATAGCGCTTGTAGGACCTACGGGTGCCGGAAAGACGACAGTCATAAATCTTCTCACAAGGTTCTACGATGTAGATAAGGGCAGTGTAAAAATTGACGGAAAGGATGTAAGGAGCGTTACGCTTCAGTCCCTAAGAAAAGAGGTTGGAGTTCTCATGCAGGATCCGTTCATCTTCAAGGGAACGATAATGGATAATATCCGCTATGGCAGACCTTCGGCATCTGACGAGGATTGCATTGCTGCGGCGAGACTGTTAAAGATAGAGGGCAGGATAAATGCGTTTACGGATGGCTTTTTCCACAAGCTTGACGAGAGAGGGCAGGGTCTTTCTGCGGGCGAGAAGCAGCTTATAAGCTTTGCGAGAATTATTTTAAAAAATCCGTCAGTCATAATCCTCGATGAGGCGACCAGCTCCGTCGACACCGAGACGGAGGAGCTTATACAGCAGGCTCTTGCCATTGTGCTGAGGGATAAGACGGCGTTCATCGTAGCCCATCGTCTCTCGACGGTGCGCGATGCGGACAGGATACTCTACATTTCCGACAGGGGAATTGCGGAGAGCGGAACGCATGAGGAGCTTATGAAGAAGAAGGGGCTGTATTACAGGCTCAATATTGGAAGATAAGAATGATGTTGAGGTCAAATAGGCTTATTTATGTTTTGAAGCTATAACGTGTTGTATTTATGCATATCAGCTCCGTTGCTCGAAGCAAGGTGTTCTAAGGACTCTGATAAATTTTTTTTAATATACGCCACCGAAGCAAAGCATACCTCCATGTATGCATTGCTTGTAAAGCAGCATCCATGCTGCTTTTGGCTGGGTGATAAACAGAGTCCTAAGAACAACTAAGCTTCTTGCAAAAGTCGTGCTATGTATAAATACAACACGTTATACATAGCAATTTTCTCCTATTTGACCTCAACATCATAAGAAATTGGGTGTCAAAAAATACTATAGATGTGAGGTTTTAGATGTTGGAATTGAGAAAGATAGGTGTGGAGAGCTTTGATGCGGTGTTTGACATTATGGAGAAAAGCTTTCCGGACGATGAGTACAGGGATTATGAGGGGCAGAGGGCGCTCTTTTCAAATCCTGAGTACAGCATATATGTTGTCGACGGCGACGGTGGAGATATAAAGGCTTTTATAAGTGTGTGGGATTTCGGTGGGTTTGCTTATGTGGAGCATTTTGCGGTAAATTCAGAGTACAGGAACGGCGGCATAGGAGCACAGGTGCTTGAAAGCCTGCATGAGCTTATGGGAAAGCAGATCTGCCTTGAGGTGGAGCTGCCGGAAAATGAGCTGGCGTGCAGGAGAATTGGCTTTTACACGAGAAATGGCTTCAATCTGAACAAATATGACTATATCCAGCCTCCGATGGCTGAGGGGAAAAATCCCATTCCGCTGCTCATAATGACCTCAAAGGAGACGATAGACGAGGAGAGGTTTAAGTTTCTTAGAAGTGTTCTGTATGACAGGGTGTACAGATGTGCTTCAATCGAATAATAATGTGAAAAGGACATTTAATCAGAAAAATGCTGATTTAGATACTACGGAATTGCAATGAAAAGCAGCGTATCATTTTTATAGATGCGCTGTTTCTTTTATATTGGGAATAATAATCAGGAGAGTACGCCACATTTTATTTTAATATAATGAAAATACTGTATATTTTTCTCTGTACAATTAAAAATTATGTGATATACTATTGATATTAGAACATGTGTTTGATTTAATGTATAATATTTTATGGAAGTTGGACAGTTTACATGGCTAGTCCGTGAAACTGCTCAAGATGGTGACTATATGGACTATTTTAAACTTCATTCAGAATATCAGCCTACGGGCGACCAGCCGCATGCCATTGATGAGCTCGTGAAGGGCTTCAGGGAGGGCAATCAGTTCGAGACGCTGCTCGGAGTGACGGGTTCGGGTAAGACCTTTACGATGGCGAATGTCATTGCGGCACTCAACAAGCCTACGCTCATCATATCGCATAACAAGACGCTTGCGGGGCAGCTCTACGGAGAGATGAAGGAATTTTTTCCCGAAAATGCGGTGGAGTACTTTGTCTCTTACTATGATTATTACCAGCCGGAGGCGTATGTGCCGTCGACGGACACCTATATTGAGAAGGATTCCTCGATAAATGACGAGATAGATAAGCTTCGACATTCGGCGACAGCGGCACTCTCCGAGCGCAAGGACGTCATAATAGTGGCGAGCGTCTCGTGTATATACGGACTCGGAAGCCCCGTCGACTATGAGAACATGGTCGTGTCACTGCGACCGGGCATGGAGAAGGACAGGGACGAGATAATAAGCAAGCTCGTCGACAACCAGTACACGAGAAATGATATGGACTTTAAGCGAGGCTCGTTCAGGGTGAGGGGAGATGTGCTTGAGATATTTCCTGCGGCATCTACCGACAGAGCCGTGCGTGTGGAGTTTTTCGGAGATGAGATAGACAGGCTGACGGAGATAGATGTGCTGACGGGGGAGAAGAAGGCGGAGCTGTCGCACATCGCGATTTTCCCGGCATCGCACTATGTAGTGCCGCGTGAGAAGATGATACAGGCGGCGGCGAACATTAAGCAGGAGATGGAGGAGAGGGTAGCGTACTTTAAGAGTGAGGATAAGCTTCTTGAGGCACAGAGGATTAAGGAGAGAACCAGTTTCGATGTGGAGATGATGCTCGAGACGGGCTTCTGCTCCGGTATTGAGAATTATTCCAGGCATCTTGCCGGGCTTGCGCCGTGTACACCGCCGTACACGCTTATAGATTATTTCCCCGAGGATTTTCTCATAATAGTAGATGAGTCGCATATCACCATACCGCAGATAAGGGGAATGTATGCGGGCGACAGGTCGCGTAAGACCACGCTTGTGGACTACGGTTTCCGTCTGCCGTCGGCACTTGACAACCGGCCGCTGAATTTTGAGGAGTTTGAGGGAAAGATTGACCAGATGCTCTTTGTGTCAGCCACACCGTCTGACTACGAGGCGGAGCATGAGCTTATGAGAACGGAGCAGATTATAAGACCTACGGGACTTTTGGACCCCGAGATTACCGTGAAGCCGGTTGAGGGGCAGATTGATGACCTCATAGGCGAGGTGAATAAGGAGACTGGAAAGCATAACAAGGTACTTATCACCACGCTCACCAAGAGAATGGCGGAGGATCTGACGAACTACATGAAGGAAGCCGGAATAAGAGTGCGGTACCTTCATTCGGACATCGACACGCTAGAGCGCGCTGAGATAATAAGGGATATGAGACTTGACGTGTTCGACGTGCTTGTGGGAATTAACCTTCTCAGGGAGGGACTGGATATCCCGGAGATTACGCTTGTCGCTATTCTTGATGCGGACAAGGAGGGCTTCCTGCGCTCGGAGACCTCTCTTATACAGACGATAGGACGAGCCGCGCGAAACGCTGACGGCAGGGTAATCATGTATGCCGATGTCATCACTGACTCGATGCGCCGCGCCATAGACGAGACCGAGAGACGTAGGGAAATTCAGAAGAAGTATAACGAGGAGCACAAAATTACACCGACCACCATCAAGAAGGCGGTGCGTGACCTCATCGCTATATCAAAGGCGGCGTCGGAGCCTAAGGCTGACATGGAGAAGGACATCGAGTCCATGAGCCGCAAGGAGCTTGAGAAGCTGCTCAAGGAGCTTAGTAAACAGATGCACAAGGCTGCGGCGGAGCTGGATTTCGAGCGCGCCGCAGAGCTTCGTGACAGGATAATAGAGATTAAGAAGAGTATGCTGGAGGAATAGAACATGGCTTTGTATTCTAGAAATTATATTAAGATAAGGGGGGCGAGGGAACACAACCTCAAGGGGATAGATGTCGATATACCGCGCGATTCCTTCACAGTCCTCACGGGTGTGAGCGGTTCGGGTAAGTCGTCGCTCGCATTCGATACAATATATGCGGAGGGGCAGAGAAGATACATGGAGTCGCTGTCGTCGTATGCGAGACAGTTTTTGGGACAGATGGAGAAGCCGGACGTGGACAGTATAGAGGGATTATCGCCCGCGATTTCCATTGACCAGAAATCTACCAACCGTAACCCTCGTTCCACGGTGGGAACGGTCACGGAGATATACGATTATATGAGACTTCTCTACGCAAGAGTAGGTATCGTGCACTGTCCTAAGTGTGGAAGGGAGATTAAAAAGCAGTCCGTTGACCAGATTGTTGACCAGATTATGGGACTGCCTGAGCGCACAAAGTTTCAGGTGCTCGCACCTGTTGTCAGAGGACGCAAGGGGGAGCATGTCAAGGTGCTCGAGAGTGCGAAGAAGAGCGGCTATGTGCGCGTGAGGGTTGACGGCATAATCTATGAGCTGTCCGAGGACATTAAGCTCGAGAAGAACAAGAAGCACAATATAGAGATAGTTGTCGACAGACTTTCAGTAAAGGAGGGTATGGAAAAGCGTCTCACCGAGTCGGTGGAGAATGCGCTTGCACTCGCGGACGGTCTTGTGATGATAGATATTATCGATGGCGAGATGCTCAATTTCAGCCAGAGCTTCGCCTGCCCTGACTGTGGCATCAGCGTCGAGGAGGTGGAGCCGAGAAGCTTCTCCTTCAACAATCCTTTCGGCGCCTGCCCTGAGTGCTTCGGTCTTGGCTACAAGATGGAGTTTGACATTGATTTGATTATCCCTAATAAGAATTTGAGCATAGATGAAGGAGCAATCACAGCTATGGGCTGGCAGTCCTCCACGGAGGAGGGGAGCTTTACAAGAGCTATTTTAAATGCGTTGGCGGAGGAGTACAATTTCAGCCTCAGCACGCCGTACAAGGACTATCCTGCTGAGATTAAGAATATTCTTGTCAACGGAACGGGCGGGCATACGGTCAAGGTGCATTACCGCGGACAGAGAGGTGTCGGTGTGTATGACATCGCGTTTGAGGGACTTATACGCAACATGCAGAAGCGCTACAGGGAGACGGCATCGGACAGTATGAAGCAGGAGTATGAGACATTTATGAAGATTACGCCTTGCGAGGTATGTAAGGGTCAGCGTCTCAAGGCGACCTCACTCGCAGTCACGGTCGGCGGCATCAATATTTTCCGGATGACGGACATGTCCATCGTTAAGCTCAAGGCATTTCTTGATAAGCTGACACTTTCGCCGATGCAGCAGGCCATAGGCGGGCAGATATTGAAGGAGATTAAGGCGAGGCTGGGTTTCCTCGTGAATGTAGGTCTTGAATATCTCACGCTCTCGAGAGCGACGGGAACGCTGTCAGGCGGTGAGGCACAGCGTATAAGGCTTGCCACGCAGATTGGTTCGGGACTTGTCGGGGTGGCGTATATTCTCGATGAGCCGAGCATCGGACTTCACCAGAGGGACAATGACAAGCTGCTCTCCGCACTGATGAAGCTCAGAGATCTTGGAAACACGCTCATTGTTGTAGAGCATGACGAGGACACCATGCGCGCGGCAGACTATATTGTTGATATCGGTCCGGCAGCAGGAGAGCACGGCGGTGAGGTCATAGCGACCGGCAACGCCGAGGAGATTATGAAAAATGAGAACTCCATAACAGGCGCATACCTTAGCGGAAGAAGAAAGATACTCGTGCCTGAGGAGAGAAGGAAGCCTGCGGGTTATCTCACAATCAAGGGGGCGAGACAGAATAATCTCAAGAATATAGATGTGGATATTCCGCTTGGAATATTTACCTGCGTTACAGGTGTATCGGGCTCAGGCAAGAGCAGCCTTGTAAATGAGATACTGTACAAGCGCCTTGCGAGGGATCTGAACAGAGCGAGAACCATTCCGGGTGAGCATGATGACATCATAGGAATAGATAAGCTGGACAAGGTTATTGCCATTGACCAGTCGCCTATAGGCAGAACTCCGCGCTCTAATCCGGCAACCTACACGGGAGCATTTGACTTGATAAGGGATTTGTTCGCTTCGACCTCGGACGCAAAGGCAAGAGGCTATTCGAAGGGACGTTTCAGCTTCAATGTTAAGGGCGGACGCTGTGAGGCTTGCGGCGGTGACGGAATTATCAAGATAGAGATGCACTTCCTTCCTGATGTCTATGTGCCTTGTGAGGTATGCGGCGGCAAGCGCTACAACAGGGAGACACTCGAGGTCAAATATAAGGGAAAGAGCATTTACGATGTGCTCAACATGACGGTTGAGGAGGCGGTGAAGTTCTTTGAGAATGTGCCTTCAATCAGAAGAAAGATTGAGACGATGAATGAGGTCGGTCTCTCCTATATAAGGCTTGGACAGCCTTCAACCGAGCTGTCCGGCGGTGAGGCGCAGAGAATTAAGCTCGCCACGGAGCTTAGCAGGCGCGGAACCGGAAAGACGATATACATTCTCGACGAGCCTACGACGGGCCTTCACTTCGCCGATGTGCACAAGCTTGTCGATATCCTGAGGAGACTCTCGGACAGCGGCAACACGGTGGTTGTAATAGAGCACAACCTCGATGTAATCAAGACAGCCGACTACCTTATAGATATCGGACCGGAGGGCGGCGAAGGCGGCGGAACCGTGATAGCGAAGGGAACGCCCGAGGAGGTTGCAAAAAACAAGAAGTCGTATACCGGGCAGTTCGTGAAGAAGTATCTTAATTGAGTTATGCCTACTCCAATATCTCCCCTTCGGTGGATATGGTGTATACCTGCCATGGTATGAATTTTCCACTTGCTTTAAGTGCGTTCTTTGCTGCGTTCTCCAATCCGCCGCAGCAAGGAACCTCCATGCGGACGATGGTTACGCTCTTGATATTGTTGTTGGCGATTATCTGTGTGAGCTTTTCGGTGTAGTCTACGTCGTCGAGCTTAGGGCAGCCGATTACGGTCATGTGATTCTTTATAAAACGCTTGTGGAAATTGCCGTAAGCGTAGGCGGTGCAGTCGGCGGCGATGAGAAGATTGGCACCGTCGAAGTATGGCGCGCATATCGGGACAAGCTTAATCTGCACAGGCCACTGCATAAGCTCGCTGGTGTTTACATTGAGATTGTCGGAATTGCTGCCATGTGAAACGTCTGAGTTGCTGCCGTTATCGGAAGCTGCGTTTGAGCGGTGGCTGTTCTGGGCGTGTGATATCACTCTTGAACGTGTGCCCGGGCAGCCGTGGAAAACAGGGGCTTCCTTAGGAGCTTCTGCCTTTGCTTCTGCCTCCTTGGCAGCCTTTGCGGCGAGAACGGCAGCTTCATCATAAGCCGGAGCCTCGCGCTGCTCGAAGTGGATTGCATCTACAGGACATGCAGGGAGACAGTCGCCGAGGCCATCGCAGTAGTGTTCTCTCACAAGCTTTGCCTTTCCGTCTATGATATCTATAGCTCCTTCGTGGCAGGCTGTCGCACACAGTCCACAGCCGATACATTTTTCTTCATCGATTTTAATTATCTGTCTTATCATATTTTTCTCCTTTTTCTCTTTATATTTTTTGGAATTGCGGGAGCTGTTTTACAGCGGAGCAATTCGAGGATATCAAATGAGGGTCAACAGGTATTTTGCCCCTGATATCAGAATTTTCCTAACAAGTTTGTTTATTGCTTTTACGGGTACATGGTAATATAATTTAATGCATAAATCGGTTGTTATTACAACAAAATATTATTATAATTATGCCAATACAGGAAGCTATTTTTGAAAAAATGAGCGGATTACGAATGTTTTTAGAATTGCGAGAGTGCAAAGCGCGCAGCAATCCGGTATCAGAGGGGTCAAAATACTTTTTGACCTCAACATCATATCTGTCTGTAAGTATCAGTTTGAGTCAGAACATTGTTGTGAGATGGAGGGGCAGTGGTGAAGGAAACAGAATATGTTGATGTGATTAAAAAACTGCCGTTGTTTTCCGGCTTGTCCGAAACAGAGCTTGTGACTGTGCTGCGGGAATGTGGAGCGCACAGACAGCAGGTACGGTTGGGACAGAACATCATAAGTCTTGGCAGTAAGGTGAGCGGGATAGGTGTCCTGCTGTCGGGAAATGCGCGGGTTGTGAAGGATGATTTCTGGGGAAATTCCACGATACTTGCACACCTTGGACAGGGAGACATATTCGGCGAGGCTTTTGCCTGCTCGGGCTGTGCAGCGACAGTTGACGTGTATGCGGACAGCGATGCTGCCGTTATGTGGATTCCGTACACAGGGCTTATCGGAGCGGACGCGGGCGGCGCAATAAGCAGGAGGCTTGCCTATATGTTTGCTAAGAAGAATGTTTTTCTCACCAACAGAATTGAGCATCTTTCTCAGCGTTCGCTGCGGGAGAAGATTCTATCGTATCTAAAAGAGCAGGCTGTGGCGGCAGGAAGCAGCAGCTTCACGATAAGCCTTGACAGGGCGGGCATGGCAGATTACCTTGCGGCAGACAGAAGTGCGCTTTCGGCGATGCTCGGGAAGCTCAAAAAAGAGGGGATTATAGATTATCACAAGAATCGTTTTGTTCTGATGGAGTATGATGGCAACGGTGAGAATATCGGTGGCAAAGATATTTAAAGATATTTGTTGAAAAAATAGATTTATTCACTTTGAGAATAGAGAAATGGAGACATATTTATGCGGATAGGTTTTGACTGTGCCAAGCTTGTCAAGGGTACAAGCAAGAGCATTGGAATATACAATATAACGAAGTCGGTCGTGACGAGGCTTGCAAAGCAGCTTCCGGGTGAGCATGAGCTTGTTGTTATAGGAAATGAGAATAACAGGGAGGATTTTGACGTTGAGGGTGTGGAGTTTCATGCGGTCGACCTTGATATAAACAGCACGAAGGCGATACTTCTGTGGGAGACGGTCAAGGTCAATTCTTATATTAGGAAGCTCAAGCTTGATGAGATAGTCTTTCCGAGAGGTTTTACATCGCTGTTCTGCCCGGTGAAGGATGTCATTATTGTCCATGACCTCATACCATTTTACTATAATAAGCATTTCCCGGGTGTGTTAAATCGTGTGCAGAATGCATATGTGATGCTAAGAATGAAGAGTTCAATCAGGACGGCAGACAAGATTATAACCATATCGGAGTATTCAAAGCAGGATATTTTAAGGATTGTGCCGAAAGCGGAGAAAAAGACACATGTCATACTTCACGGCTTCGAACCGCACAATAGGGAGATAGAGGAACTTCCGGATGTCCCTGAGAATTATTTTTATGGAATAACCTCAAAGCTTCCGCATAAGAATGCGGCCGGGCTTGTAAAGGCATATGCCGAGTATTGTAAAATGACGGACAAGCCATACGACCTTGAGATTGCAGGGCTGCCTGATTTGACTATGTTGGAAGATAATTACGATATTGTACTGTCAGATGAGGTGAAAAAGCATATTCACTGCAATAAATTTATGGATGATAAGAGATTTTACTCACTCTTTGCACACTCGAAGGGACTTATCTTTCTCTCACTGATAGAGGGTTTCGGGCTTCCGCCGCTTGAGGCGATGGAACTTGGTATTCCGGTAATCTGCTCGGACGCAACCTCGCTTCCCGAGGTTGTAAGGGATGCAGGAATAATGGTGAACCCTGAGAAAACCAAAGAGGCTGCCGTTCAGATGAAGAAGCTTACAGAGCAGCCGCAGCTTGCACGGATGCTGATTTCCAAGGGCTATGATAATCTTAAGAATTTTAACTGGGAGGAGCGGATTGAGCAGTATATAAAGGTGCTTACCGAAGATTAGGATACTTAACCGGCTGTTTACATGAGAATATTATACTAAGAGAATATTATACTCTTAGTATAATATTCTCATGCATATGGAAATAAGCTGACAGCTTTCGCTGATATTTATTGGAGGTGTGCCGTATGATGACAGGGAATATTATGGATTATCTTGAGTGGTATGGTGATTTCGATTTTTCAGTGCTGCCTTTTAACGAGGTGGACAATCTTATACTTGCGGAGCTGAGCTATGCAAGCCTTGACGGTATAGTTCCTGAACCGCAGCTTGGGAGAAAGCTCAGAAGCATATCCGTGAAGGAGGCGGCGCGAAAGCTGGAGGAGAGCGGCAGAATGGAAAATAGCTGCAAGCTCGAGCGCAATGCCGGACTTCTGCTGCTTGAGATGGCTAAGGGAAAGCGCTTTTCGGACGCTGTGCTCGCAGGCTATGTGGACAAGCATGATTTTGAAAATCAGGAGCAGTTCTCAGCACTTCATATCTATCTGTCCGACGGGACGCTTTTTGTCTCATACTCCGGCACGGACGACACGATACTGGGCTGGAAGGAGGATCTTAACATGGCATATCAGATGCCTGTTCCGTCGCAGGAGGAGGCGGTTGAGTACCTTGAAAAGACGGTGCAGCACGATGGCAGGCTGATAAGAATAGGAGGCCATTCTAAGGGTGGAAATCTGGCAATCTATGCCGCGGTCATGTGTTATGACAGATTAAAGCGCAGAATAATAGAGATATACAACAACGATGGCCCCGGATTTCTCGAGTCCATGCTCGAGAAGAGGGCATACCTTGAAATCAAGGACAGGATAAGAACCATTGTTCCCGAGACCTCGATTGTAGGAATGTTGTTGGAACACGGGGACAGCTACGAGGTGGTAAAGAGTACCGGAAAAGGCATTATGCAGCACGACGGACTTAGCTGGCAGGTATATAAGAATGGATTTGTCAAGCTGGATGAGCGCTCAAAGGAGAGTCTTGTAATAGATAATACGATAAGCGCATGGGTGATGGGACTTAGCGATGACGAGAGAGCGGCTTTTGTGGATGCGGTGTATGATATGCTTACGAGGGCAGGGGTCAACTATCTGTCGGACCTCGAGCAGTACAAGCCCGCCAGGCTGAACGGCATGGTAAAGGAGATGTTCTCAATGGAGCCCGAGAAGGCGAAGATTATGAGGCGGATAATGAGAGCGCTCATAAGCGAGTACGGACGAAATGTGGTCAAGGGAATCAGAGAGAACAAGCAGCCGGAAAAACAGCAGGAGCCGCTAAAATAAATATATTCAGGGAGGTATTTACAGGTGAAGAAAATAACTGTGCATGAGAATGAGGTTACGAAGGAACTGAAGGATTTGTTCGGTATCTTTTTTGAGGATATCAACCACGCAGCCGACGGCGGATTGTATGCGGAGCTCGTGCAGAACCGCTCGTTTGAGTTCGACCCGATTGACAATAAGAACTATAACAGCCTGACTGCATGGGAAAAGTCGGACTCCGTCAAGTGGAGCATCGAGAGCGCCAGTCCGCTGAATGAGGAGAATATACATTACCTCGTTGTAAGCACACAGGATGGCGGCTATATAAGAAACCTCGGTTTCAACACGGGAATATATGTTGAGAAGGGAAAGCAGTACGATTTTTCGATGTATGCAGCATTCGCGGATGCTTTGTCAGCAACAGAAAACGCAGCCGGTAAAGTGGGAAACTGCACAGCACAAAATTCTGAAAAAGCGGTGCTTAACATATCCGTCCGCGACGATGATGGGAATATATTCGCTGAGAGCGAGGTTACGGTGGACTCGGGCGACTGGAAGAAGTACGAGGCTGTTATGACGGCGGGAGAGACAACCACTGACGGTAGACTCTACATAACCTTTGCGGGCAGTGCAAAGCTCAGGCTCGACATGATTTCGCTCTTTCCGAGGGATACCTTTAAGGGCAGGCACAACGGTCTGAGAAAGGATATCGCCGAGGCGCTCGCGGTGATGAAGCCGCGTTTCATGCGTTTCCCGGGCGGTTGTCTGACACACGACGGAAGTCTTGACGACCATGCGCGCAATTCCATGTACAGATGGAAGAGGACACTTGGGGATATAGAGAAGAGACCGGCCTGGAGAAATAACTGGGGATATAATCAGACGCTCGGGCTAGGCTACTACGAGTATTTCTGCTTCTGTGAGGATATAGGTGCGAAACCGCTTCCTGTCCTTCCGGGAGGCTTTAACCCGCACAAGGGCGAGGGCGTTCCGATTGAGCAGCTCGGCGCATGGGTTGACGATGCACTTGACCTGATTGAGTTTGCTAACGGTGACAAGAGCACGAAATGGGGAGCCGTAAGAGCACAGCTCGGACATGAGGAACCTTTTGGGCTTGAGTATATCGGAATAGGAAATGAGGAGATAGGAGAGGGCTTCTTTGAGCGATATCCTTATTTTCACAAGGCGATCCGCAGCAAGTATCCGGAAATCAAGATTATTAATACCGCCGGACCTTTTGCTGTAGGCGAAGGCTATGATGCGGGCTGGGCGAGCGCTAAGAAGTACGGCTCCGATTTCATAGATGAGCATTACTACAGCTCACCTGAGTGGTTCATGGCGAATATGCACCATTATGATGACTACGATGCAGCAGGAACGAAGGTGTTCTTAGGTGAGTATGCCACCTGGGGAAATACCTACTACAACGCGCTCGTGGAGGCAGCTTACATGACGCACCTTGAGAAAGCGCCTGCAGTGGGACTTGCCTGCTATGCACCGATGCTTGCAAACAAGGATTATGTAAATTGGAGACCTGATATGCTCTTTTATGACAATCATCAGGTTGTTAAGACGGCTGACTATCACGTTCAGAAGCTTTTCATGGAGCATCAGGGCGATTATGAGCTCAGAACCGCACTTGAGGGGCTCGACGAGGTAGTGCCTCTTATGGATGAAAAAAATATTGCGGGAAACATTACGCTCATCGGTAACGATATCGCAGGAAAAGTGTGGGATATCAGCCTCACGGATATGGAGTCGGGCAAAAGTACACAGTTTGACGGATTTAACGTAACGACGGCTAATGAGAGCCATGATATCTGCGATATCGACAGTTCACATTACAGCCTGGAGCTCAAGTTTGCGCGCTCAGAGGGAAGGAAGGGCTTCAAGCTCCTCTTCGGAAGGCGCGATGAGAAAAATTATATCATGTGGGAGTTCGGCGGCTGGGACAACTGGGACTGTAATATATCGAGCTTTAAGAACGCCAGAGCTTCGGCAATCTCGCACAGGATATTCCATGTGACCGACGATGAGTACACCTTGAGACTTGAGATAGAGGGAAGAAGGATAAGAACCTATGTGAACGGCGTACTCTACAATGACACCGTTGACAGGCTCCCTGAGCTCGAGGAGCTCTATGTGGCAGCCTCTAAGGATACGCAGGGAAGAACGATTGTCAAGGCTGTGAACCTGACCGGTGAGGCGAGAAAGGTCAGCGTGAATATAGACGGAGCACCGAAGAACAAAGTTACCGTACACCGGCTTGCCGGCTGTGCGCTCACGGCGGAGAATACCTTCGAGCAGCCGGAACTGGTGGCGCCGGTTAGTGAAGAACTTGTAGTGAATGATAACGCGTGTGATTACAGTGTAGAACCACATTCGGTAAATATTCTTGTGTTTGAGTAATGGGTGCTGTACCGCCGTATGGCGGTGGAATGGAAGCTGCTTCTTACAATCCCGCTTGTTGTGGCTTTATTACAGATTTTTTAAATATATCCCCCGTCGAGCACGATGACCTGCCCGGTGAGATAGCTGCTTCCCTCGCTTATCGAGAGGGCGAGGGCGGCGACCTCGTCAGGGCTTCCCATTCTTCCGGCGGGGATTTCTTCTATTATATTCTGCATCTCCTCCTCGCTGAAGCAGCGGTTCATCTCGGTGTCTATGACGCCGCAGGCGATGGCGTTCACATTTATGCCAGACGGGGCGAGCTCTTTTGCGAGAGCCTTGGTGAAGGCATTTATGCCGCCCTTTGTCGCTGAGTAGGCGGTCTCGCAGGAGGCGCCGGATACTCCCCATACTGAGCTTATATTTATTATTGAACCGGAGCCGCTTCTTATCATGCCGGGCATGGCGAGCTTGCAGCAGGAGAACACGGACGACAGATTGGTATTTACGATGTTGTTCCATTCCTCAATGCTCATATCCTGCAAAAGCCCGATGTGCGATATACCGGCATTGTTGATGAGCACGTCGATAACTCCAAAACGCTCAGAAGCCTTGGCAAAAAGTTTTTCGACTTCATCGTATTTTCCAACATTGCAGACAATCGCAAGGCAGTCGGTCCCAAGTGACCGAATCTCGTTGGCGGCACTTTCAAGTGTTTTCTGATTTCTTCCACATATCACGAGGTTGTATCCCTTTTTTGCATATGCCATTGCGATGGCATGTCCGATTCCACGGGATGCTCCCGTAACTAATACAGTCCTATTCATATTTAACTCCGTTTTATAGTATTTTTCAAAAATAAGTTATAGGGAACTTGTTGAGGCCCAATAGCTCTCTGTCATTATAATTTTAAGGATAAACACAAAAAATACAACCCCTTATATCTTTATATTATTTTGAAAACCTTTGATTCATTTTGGAAAATTGTTTTAGCTGGATAAATTTCCTCCTTTTTGATACAATACGTTTAGATGTCTGCATGACTTGAAATTGCAGACATACATAAAAAATTAAGGAGATTTCACTATGTATGATTTAATTATAATCGGTGCAGGTCCTGCCGGCATGTCGGCTGCAGTGTATGCTGCACGCGCGGACATAAGCTTTATTGTCATAGAAGGAAGCATGATGCAGGGAGGTCAGGTGCTTACCACATACGATGTCGACAACTATCTCGGACTGCCGACCATCGGAGGCTTTGAGCTGGGCATGAAGTTTGCTGAGCATGCAAAGAAACTTGGCGTTGATTTTGTGACGGAGAATGTAGTGTCCATGGAGGCGGAGGGCGAGATTAAGAAGGTTGTAACTGATAAGAATATTTATGAGACAAGGACAATAATCATCGCTGCTGGTGCGGTGCACAAAAAAGCGGGAATACCGGGCGAGGCTGAGTTTACCGGAAAGGGTGTTTCCTACTGTGCTACCTGCGACGGTGCTTTCTTCAGAAATAAGGTTGCGGCTGTCGTGGGCGGGGGAGATGTGGCTGTTGAGGATGCACTCTATCTCGCCAGAATGTGCAGCAGGGTATACCTTATTCATCGCAGGGATGAGTTCCGTGCAGCAAAGAGTCTTGTGAATAAAGCAAAGAATGTTCAGAATATAGAATTTATTCTGGACAGCACGGTGGAAAAGATAGACGGCGAGGTTAAGGTGTCGTCGATAGAGATAAGGAATAAAAGGACGGGTGAAACCGCACACAAAGCAGTCGACGGCGTATTCTTTGCGGTGGGAATGCAGCCGGTGACGGCATTTGTGGATAAGGCGGTTGAGATGGATGAGGCAGGATATATCAAGGCAGGGGAGGACTGCTGTACGAATGTGGCAGGAGTGTATGCGGCAGGCGATATCAGGACGAAAAAGCTCAGGCAGATAATAACGGCAGCAGCGGACGGTGCGAATGCGGTTGCCTCTGTAGATAAATATTTAGGGTAGCTTTTTTGGTACAGATTAACATAAGATACATTAAATGCCTTATTTAAAATATACGCTGTTTGTGCAAGATGCACAAAAGGTATGAAAGATGCATGAAAGCCCCAAATGAGTTATCCACAAAAAAATGAGTTATCCACGAATTTATCCACATTGAAATATGCCAGTTTTAAAGCATTTTTGACTTATACACCAAGTTATCCACATTATCCACATTGAATTGTGTGGTGGATAAACACAATTTCATACATGATAACACGAAAAAATGTTTTGTGAAGTTCTAATAAATCGCACTTTCGACAAAAAAATACAGTAAAAACACTTGACAATTAAATATTTATTGTTTAGTAATTGTTCACACAAAGTTAATAGAATAATGCATATTTCTCTTGAAAATTTACAGATATATGATATAATATTCACATATTAGATAGTGAATATTCACACAATTGACGAGTTGATTTGTTAATTAGGCAGAATGATATCTAAGCTATCTGATAGACTAAAGGGCAAAGGAGTTGGTAGTATGCGTTTTACAATTACCGGTAGAAACATCGAAGTCACAGAGGGGTTAAGAAGTGCAGTTGAGAATAAGCTTGGAAAGCTTGAGAAGTATTTTGATAAGAATGTAGATATCAACGTAACACTTAGTGTTGAGAAGGACAGACAGAAGATTGAGGTTACAATTCCTGTTAAGGGCAGTATTATTCGTTCGGAGCAGACAAGCTCAGATATGTATGTTTCCATTGACCTTGTAGAGGAGGTTATCGAGCGTCAGCTTAAGAAGTATAAGTCCAAGATTATACAGTCGAAGCAGGCAGCAGGAACAGCTTTCACTCAGGATTACATTGATAAGGATTATGAGGAGGAAGCGGATATTAAGATTGTACGTTCCAAGAGATTCGGAATTAAGCCTATGGATCCGGAGGAGGCGTGCATACAGATGGAGCTCCTCGGACATAACTTCTATGTATTCTCCAACGCAGAGACCGGAGAGGTCAACGTGGTTTATAAGAGAAAGGGCAATACATACGGACTCATTGAGCCGGAGCTTGATTAGAATTCAATATGGTCAGACATGGTTCCCACAGACAGTTCTGTGGGAACCTTTTTTGTTGATTAGGAATTCTTTGCCAAAAGCAGACGAAAACTTCCTTTACAAATACTACATATAAGTGTTAGAATACTGATAATTGGGACATTTTTAAATTTTAGGAGATAATATCAATGGGAATTATTCAGAAGTTATTCGGAACACATAGTGAGCATGAGCTCAAGAGAATTTATCCGATTGTGGATAAGATTGAGGCGCTTCGTCCTTCAATGCAGGCTCTTACAGATGAGAAACTCAGGGCTAAGACGGATGAGTTTAAGAAGAGACTTGCAGATGGACAGACACTTGACGATATTCTCCCGGAAGCATTTGCCACAGTCAGGGAGGCTGCCAGGCGTTCCATCGGAATGGAGCACTATAGAGTACAGCTTATAGGTGGCATCATTCTTCATCAGGGACGTATAGCCGAGATGAGAACCGGTGAAGGTAAGACACTCGTGTCTACACTTCCGGCATACCTCAATGCACTTGAGGGCAAGGGGGTCCATGTCATCACGGTCAATGATTACCTTGCATCGCGTGATGCAGAGTGGATGGGACAGGTTCACCGTTTCCTTGGACTGACGGTAGGTGTCGTGCTTAACAGCATGAAGCCTGATGAGAGAAGGGAAGCTTATAAATGTGATATCACATATGTTACCAACAATGAGCTTGGATTTGATTATCTGAGAGATAACATGGCAGTTTATAAGGAGAATCTTGTTCTGCGTGATCTCAGATATGCCATCATCGATGAGGTGGATTCCGTACTTATTGATGAGGCGAGAACACCTCTTATAATTTCGGGGCAGGGAAATTCCTCCACGAAGCTCTACGAGGTATGCGATATTCTTGCAAGACAGCTCGAGAAGGGCACCAGCAACAATGATGATATATCCAAGATGGATATTCTCATGGGAGCCGGCTTTGAGGAGACAGGAGACTTTGTGGTAAGCGAGAAGGACAAGACTGTTAATCTTACCGAGCAGGGTACCAAAAAGGTTGAGCAGTTCTTCCACCTTGAGAATCTCGCAGACCCATCCAATCTTGAGATACAGCACAACGTCATACTTGCGCTTCGCGCACATTATCTGATGTTCCGCGATAAGGACTATGTTGTGAAGGATAACGAAGTTCTTATTGTTGACGAGTTTACGGGACGTATTATGCCGGGCAGACGTTTTTCAGACGGACTTCATCAGGCAATCGAGGCGAAGGAACATGTCAAGGTAAGACGTGAGAGCAAGACGCTTGCGACCATCACATTCCAGAATTTCTTTAACAAGTTTGAGAAGAAGTCAGGCATGACAGGTACTGCGCTCACCGAGGAGAAGGAGTTCCGTGAAATTTACGGAATGGATGTTATCGAGATACCGACCAACAAGCCGGTAGCGAGAATTGACTACGATGATGTTATATATAAGACAAGAAAAGAGAAGCTCCATGCTGTTGTTGAGGATGTGGTTGAGGCGCATGCGAAGGGACAGCCGGTTCTCGTAGGTACCATCACCATTGAACAGTCTGAGGAGGTAAGCAATCTTCTCAAAAAGAAGGGAATTAAGCACAATGTACTCAACGCCAAGTTCCATGAGCTCGAGGCTGAGATAGTTGCACAGGCAGGACAGCACGGTGCAGTTACCATCGCAACCAACATGGCAGGACGTGGTACGGATATTAAGCTTGACGATGCAGCAAGGGAGGCAGGCGGACTTAAGATTATCGGAACCGAGCGCCATGAGTCGAGACGTATAGATAATCAGCTTCGCGGACGTTCAGGACGTCAGGGAGACCCGGGTGATTCACGTTTTTACATTTCACTTGAAGATGACCTTATGAGACTGTTTGCCTCTGACAAGCTTATGGCAATGTTCAATGCACTCAAAATCCCTGAGAATGAGAGACTTGAGCACAGTATGCTTTCTAAGGCTATTGAGGGAGCGCAGAAGAAGGTTGAGACCAACAACTTTGGTATTCGTAAGAATCTTCTCGACTATGATCAGGTTATGAATGAGCAGAGAGAGACAATCTATGCCGAGAGACGTAAGGTACTCGACGGTCAGAACCTGAGAAACGATATCATTAAGATGATGAAGGACAAGATTGAGGGATACATTGATTACTCAATCAACGGAGATGCAGACCCTTCTGAGTGGAAGTATGCGGAGCTCAACGAGAACCTTATAAGACTGGTGCCTATTGATCCTGTCACACCTGAGGACGGTTATAAGAACAAGAAGGAGCTCATTCAGGGCGTTGAGGAGCGCGCAGTGAAGTTCTACGCCGAGAAGGAAGCAGAGTTCCCTGCTCCTGAGCACATCAGAGAGATAGAGAGAGTATGTCTTTTAAGAGCCATTGATACTAACTGGATGAATCATATTGATGATATGGAACAGTTAAGACAGGGTATCGGACTGAACGCTTACGGTCAGAAGGATCCGCTTGTAGAGTATAAGATGCAGGGTTATGACATGTTCGATAACATGATAGCAAGGATACAGGAGGATACGGTAAGACTTGTGACACATGTCAAGATTGAACAGAAGACCGAGAAGAGGGAGCAGGTTGCAAAGGTTACAGGAACCAACCGTGATGAAAGTTCGGTAAAGGCACCCGTCAAGCGTGAGGAAAAGAAAATCCAGAGAAATGACCCATGTCCATGCGGCTCGGGACTCAAGTATAAGAACTGCTGTGGAAGAAATGCGTAACTGCACTACGCTAAAACATTAAAATTTTAATTGCAAAAAATATACTTTTATGTATAATTGAAAATAATAAATTTAAGGTGGTGAGATTAGTGGTCGAATTAGATCAGTTTAAGTTCCGCTTAGGCGGATATGAGCAGCCATTAACCGAATTGAGGGATTCACTTTGACTTAGTCAATAAGTCAAAGAGAATTGAAGAGATTGAGCGACACATGGAGGAGCCGGATTTCTGGGATAATCCGGAGAAATCCAACGGCTATATGAAGGAGCTCAAGGGACTCAAGGCTGATATAGAGGATTTTAGGAAGCTTGAGAAGGACAAGGCGGATGCAGAAGAATTCATTGAGATGGCATATGAGGAGAATGACGAGAGTCTGATACCTGAGATAGGTCAGCTTGTCGATAATTTTGAGGCACTATTCGAAAAGCTTCAGATGGAGACGCTGCTTTCGGGTGAGTATGATAAGTGCAATGCCATTCTGACACTTCACGCGGGAGCAGGAGGAACAGAGTCATGTGACTGGGCGTCGATGCTTCTGAGAATGTATACCCGCTGGGCTAACAGCAAGGGCTTTACGGTTGAAACACTTGACCTTCTTGAGGGAGATGAGGCGGGGGTGAAGTCAGTCACCATTCAGGTGAATGGGCTGAACGCCTACGGATACCTTAAATCAGAACATGGAGTACACAGACTCGTGCGTATATCCCCGTTTAATGCTGCGGGTAAGAGACAGACCTCTTTCGTATCCTGCGATGTTATGCCTGACATAGAGGAAGATCTGGATGTTGATATCAATGAGGATGATCTTAGAATTGATACCTACCGTTCAAGCGGAGCAGGAGGTCAGCATATCAATAAGACTTCATCGGCAATACGAATTACACATATTCCTACGGGAACGGTTGTCCAGTGTCAGAACGAGCGTTCACAGCATCAGAATAAGGACAAGGCGATGCAGATGTTAAAGGCAAAGCTGTTCCTTCTAAAGCAGGCTGAGAATGCAGCAAAGACGGCGGATATCCGCGGAGAGGTTATGGAAAACGGCTGGGGAAGCCAGATAAGAAGCTATGTGCTTCAGCCATACACTATGGTTAAGGATAACAGAACGGGAGAGGAATCGGGAAATGCACAGGCAGTGCTTGACGGAGACTTAGACCGCTTTATGGGAGCTTATCTTAAATGGCTGAGTCTTGGAAAAAAGGGAACAACAGAGGAATAAAGGAGGATTATCATGGCAGAGGCTTTAAAACCGATTGTATTCAGAGTTGGAAATGAGTTGTATGGCATTGATATCAAGTATGTTAATGCTATTGAGAAGGATCAGGATATCGTTCGTGTTCCAAATGCATCAAGCAGTATTAAGGGAATTATCAACCTGAGAGGTGATATTATTCCGGTATACAGCCTTAGGGATAAGTTCAAGCTTCCGCAGGCGCCAGGAGATACCAAGCTTATAATTGCTAACCTTCCGGACATGAAGCTCGCCGTTGAGGTTGATGAGGTTGAGGAGATTGACGATCTTCAGGAAGAGGAGATAAGAGACTTTCCAAGTATTGCAACCAACCGTGATACGGCATATTTTGTCAAGGTTGCCAATAGGGCAGGAAAGCTTATACTCATAATAGATATTCATAATTTACTCACCGCGGATGAAGCGGAAGATGCGAAGCAGCTGATGGAGGAAAAGTAGAATGGTAAATGTAGCAGTTCTAGGTTATGGTACAGTGGGCTCAGGAGTGGTTGAAGTGCTGAGCAGAAATGCGAAGGTGCTTGAAAAGAGCGCAGGTCAGGAGATTAATCTCAAGTATGTTTTAGACCTTAAGGAATTTCCGGGGACACCTATCGAGAAGAAGGTTGTCCATGATTTCAATATTATTCTCAATGACGACGAGGTTTCAATAGTTGTTGAGGTGATGGGAGGAGTCAATCCGGCGTATTCGTTTGTGAAGTCAGCTCTTTTAAAGGGAAAGAGCGTATGTACCTCCAATAAGGAGCTCGTGGCAAAGCACGGCGCTGAACTGCTTGGAATTGCCGGGGAGAAGAATGTCAACTTCTTCTTCGAGGCGAGCGTTGCCGGAGGAATACCGATTATCAGACCGCTTGAGCAGTGCATAACTGCGGACGAGGTGCTGGAAGTATCGGGAATTCTGAACGGCACTACCAATTTTATACTTACGAAGATGGAGAAGGAAGGCGCGTCCTACGATGAGGTGCTTGCACAGGCACAGAAGCTTGGCTATGCCGAGAGAAATCCGGAGGCTGACGTTGAGGGATTTGATGCAGGGCGTAAAATCGCAATTTTAAGCTCCATAATCAGCAGAAAACAGGTGGATTTTGAGCATGTATATACAGAGGGTATCACCAAGGTGAGCGCGGAGGATTTTGCCTATGCAGCGAAGCTTGGCGTTACCATTAAGCTTGTGGCTAAGAGCTGTGTTACACCTGACGGAATGTATGTCATGGTTACACCTAGAATGCTCCGCTATGGCAGGCCGCTTGCATCCGTGCACGACGTAGTAAATGCCGTGTGCGTTAAGGGAAATATGCTTGGCGACGTGATGTTTTACGGGGCAGGTGCGGGAAAGCTCCCTACAGCGAGTGCAGTTGTATCGGATATTGTCGATGCAGTACGTCACGCGGGAGAATATGTGAAAAATGGATGGTCACAGGAAAAGCAGGAGCTTATATCGATTGATGAAGTGGAAAACAGTTTCTATGTACGCATGAATGGCGATGCTGCTAAGAAGGAAGCAGAGCTTGAGAAGCTTTTTGGCGGTGTGACGATATGTGATAATGTGATTGACGGGGAATTTGCATTTGTCACGGGTTCTATCAAGGAGGCTGAGTTCGCTAAGGCTGTCTGTGGTCTGAAGGGAATAAAGAATACCATAAGAATAGAATTATAAAAATAGAAACTTAGACTACACGGAGGATATGAAAGATGTTAAAGGTTGTTAAGTTCGGTGGAAGTTCGCTTGCGAGTGCGGAGCAGTTTAAGAAGGTAGCAGATATAATTCATGCAGATGAATCAAGGAGATATGTTGTGCCGTCTGCGCCGGGTAAGCGTTTTAAGGAAGACGTCAAGGTTACGGATATGCTCTATGACTGCTATGGAGTGGCGTCAAAGGGATATGATTTTTCGGATATATTTGCTGATATCAAGGCCAGATATCAGGAGATTATAGATGATCTTGGTCTTGACTTGTCACTTGAGAAGGAGTTTGCGAATATCGAGGCTGCTTTCAGGGCAAGAGCGGGACGTGATTATGCAGCCTCAAGAGGCGAGTATCTTAATGGTATTATTCTTGCAAATTATCTCGGATATGAGTTCGTTGATGCTGAGGATGTAATTTTCTTTGATACGAACGGCAATCTTGACGCCAAAAAGACGAATCAGGTACTTTCGGAGCGTCTGCTGACGGTTGACAGAGCTGTGGTTCCGGGCTTTTACGGAATAAGACCTAACGATACAATCAAGACATTTTCGCGTGGAGGTTCGGATATTACCGGAGCTATAGTTGCGAGGGCTGTCAAGGCTGATCTCTATGAGAATTGGACTGATGTTTCAGGTTTCCTTGTGGCTGATCCTAGAATTATTGATAATCCTAAGCCTATTGTGACAATAACCTATAAGGAACTCAGAGAGCTCTCATATATGGGAGCCACAGTGCTTCATGACGAGTCAATCTTCCCTGTCCGCAAGGAGGGTATTCCGATTAATATCCGAAATACCAACAAGCCTGAGGATCCGGGAACTATGATAGTTGAGAGCACTTCCCGTAGGCCGGAATATGTTATAACAGGTATAGCCGGAAAGAAAGGCTTTACCGTTGTCAGCATCGAGAAGGATATGATGAATTCCGAGATAGGCTTCGGACGTAAGGTTCTGGAGGTATTCGAGAAGCAGGGACTTTCCTTCGAGCATACACCTTCGGGAATTGATACCATGTCCATAGTTATTCATCAGGATGAGTTTGTGGAGAAGGAGCAGGAGGTACTTGCCGGACTTCACAGAAATGTACACCCTGACGCTATAGAGATTGAATCAGGACTTGCACTTATCGCGGTTGTCGGGCGTGGAATGAAGTCCAGCCATGGTACAGCAGGCAAGCTCTTTACTGCGCTGGCGGATGCGAATGTCAATGTCAAGATGATTGACCAGGGTTCCTCCGAGCTTAATATCATTGTAGGTGTTAAGGAGGAGGACTTCGAGAGAGCGTTCAAGGCAATCTACAAGGTGTTCTACGAGTCATAGAATTTCATATGGAGTAATTGAGCTGCCCGGCACAGGTGTGTGCACAGGCAGCTTTTTTTACATAATTAGAAAATTTTGTTGAAATTCCCTATTATGTAAAAGCTCTCCGGCCACGAACGCACAGAGGCTGAATTGTTTGTAATAGACATTGCCGGAAAAATGCTATATAATATGATGAAAGAAAGCTGTATAACAGTAATTTATCCCAGCCTTTTTATGGCGGCGATAAATTATTAAAGGAAAATGGAAGGAATTTTTGAAATGGATATTATAAAAGCAATAGCCTCGGAACTTAATGTGAGAAACGGACAGGTTGAGGCGGCGGTCAAGCTTATAGATGAGGGCTGTACAATACCGTTCATCTCCAGATACAGAAAGGAAGCTACGGGCGCGCTGAACGACGAACAACTGCGTAACCTTGACGAGAGACTCAGGTATCTTAGAAATCTTGAAGATAAGAAGGCACAGGTTATTGCAAGCATTGACGAGCAGGGACTTTTGACGGAGGAGTTAAAGAGCCGGATTGAGCAGGCGGAGACCATGGTTGCGGTCGAAGATTTATATAGACCATATCGTCCTAAGAGAAGAACGAGAGCGACTATCGCCAAGGAGAAGGGCTTAGAGCCGCTTGCCAATGTCATGCTCCTACAGATGACGAAGGAACCGCTGCTTAAAACGGCTGAGGCATATGTCAGCGGGGAGAAGGGTGTGAATACGCCTGAGGAAGCCGTGGCAGGGGCTATGGATATAATAGCAGAGTCGATATCTGACAACGCTGATTACAGAACCGGAATAAGAGAGATAACCTTCAAGGAGGGCATATTGAGCTCGTCTGCGAAGGATGCCGAGGCAAAGACGGTCTATGAGATGTACTATAATTTCACGGAGCCTGTCGCAAAGATGGCAGGGCACAGAGTCCTTGCTGTAAACCGCGGTGAGAACGAGAAGATACTTACAGTAAAGATAGAGGCACCTGAGGACAGGATATTGTCGTACCTTGAGAAGCGGATTATAACCAGGGACAATGCCTTCACTACGCAGCCCCTCAGGGACACCATACAGGACAGCTATGAGAGGCTTATAGCGCCGTCGATAGAGAGGGAGATAAGAAATCAGCTTACGGAGACCGCGGAGGACGGAGCCATCAAGGTGTTCGGCAAAAATCTTGAGCAGCTTCTATTGCAGCCGCCTATTCAGGGACATGTTGTTCTCGGCTGGGATCCTGCATTCAGAACGGGCTGTAAGCTCGCTGTCGTCGATGCCACGGGAAAGGTTCTTGATACAACCGTTATCTATCCGACTGCGCCGCAGAACAAGGTTACGGAAGCCAAGACGGTGCTTAAAAAGCTTATAAAGAAATATAATGTCACACTCATATCCGTCGGAAACGGAACCGCTTCGAGAGAGTCAGAGCAGGTTATCGTGGAACTGTTAAAGGAGCTTGACACACCTGTGCAGTATATTATTGTAAATGAGGCGGGAGCTTCTGTTTATTCTGCGAGCAAGCTTGCGACAGAGGAGTTTCCTAACTTTGATGTAGGACAAAGAAGCGCGGCTTCTATTGCGAGAAGACTTCAGGATCCACTTGCCGAATTAGTTAAGATTGATCCTAAATCAATCGGAGTGGGACAGTACCAGCATGATATGAACCAGAAGAAGCTTGGCGAGGCACTTGAGGGCGTTGTCGAGGACAGTGTTAATAAGGTGGGCGTTGACCTGAATACGGCGTCGGCATCTCTTCTTGAATATATTTCAGGAATTTCCAAGGCTATTGCGAAAAACATAGTCGTATATAGGGAGGAGAATGGCAGATTTGACAGCAGAAAACAGCTCCTGAAGGTTGCCAAGCTAGGACCTAAGGCGTATGAGCAGTGCGCCGGGTTTATGAGAATAGCGGGCGGAAGCAATCCTCTTGACTCCACAAGTGTGCATCCTGAGAGCTACGATGCCGCAGACAGGCTCTTAAAAAAGCTCGGCTACAGCGCACAGGATATCACGTCGGGCGGCTTGAAGGGATTATCGGGCAAGGTTAAGAATGTGCCGGAGCTTGCGAGGGAACTTGAGGTCGGAGAGCTGACTCTCAGGGATATCATAAAGGAGCTTGAGAAACCGGGACGCGACCCGAGAGATGAGATGCCTAAGCCTATACTCAGAACCGATGTCATGGAGATGAAGGATCTCGCACCTGGAATGATTTTGAAGGGAACGGTAAGAAATGTTATAGATTTCGGAGTTTTTGTCGATATAGGAGTACATCAGGATGGACTTGTGCACATATCACAGATAACGGACAAGAAGTTTATCAAGCACCCGCTTGAGGCTGTGAGCGTCGGGGACATAGTTGAGGTCAAGGTTATGAGCGTCGACGTGGCTAAGAAGAGAATACAGCTCACCATGATTATCTGATGGAAATGAGGTTTTTATGAAGGTAGAATTTAAAGTAAAGCTTACAATAAAGGAGATGTTTTCTTTTCTTATAAACAACGCATACCGCAAGCCCATGGGTGTGATTATGTTTCTTTTCGGCATAGGCTGCTTTGTGGTTGCGGGTATTACATGTAAACAGATGGAGCTGCAGAGCACACTGCTGCTTATTCTTCTCGGCTCGATTTACACAATTATACAGCCAATCATGCTCTGGAAGAACGCGGGACGTCAGATTGCCGGGAATCCGGTATATAAGGAAGAGTTAAGCTACAGCTTTGACGACAAGGGAATAACCGTAAGCCAGGGTGAGAATATTACGTCAAAGGGCTGGGACGAGTGCTACAAGGCAGCCGATTACGGCAAAATTGTGGTAATATATATTACGGTGAACAACGGGATAATACTGCCGAAGACAGCGATAGGTGAGCAGTACGGCGAGTTTGTGAAGCTTGTCGGTGAACATCTGCCGGGAAGACTGAAGCATCAGGAGCATTGAGATGGAGGAAAAAGTGAGCAGCGACGTGAGAATTATAGAGACATTTTCATATGAGGACACATACCGCCTCGGGCAGCAGCTTGCGAAGGAGGCGGTTCCGGGACAGGTCATATGCCTTACGGGAGATTTGGGAACCGGAAAGACGGTTTTTACACAGGGCTTTGCGGACGGACTGGGTGTGAGGGACTACGTTGATAGTCCTACGTTTACCATAGTCAAGGAGTATCACGACGGGAGAATACCGTTCTATCATTTTGATGTATACCGAATTGGTGATGTCAGTGAGATGGACGAGATTGGCTATGAGGAATATTTTTACGGCGACGGAGTATGCATTGTGGAGTGGGGGCTTATGATTGAGGAACTGCTCCCTGATGACTGCGTATTTATTGAGATTAAGAAGGATGTTGATAAGGGCTTTGATTACCGCCTGGTGAGCATTAAGGAGGGACGATTATAACAATGAAAATTCTTGCGATTGAAAGCTCATCGCTGGTTGCCTCCGCGGCAATAGTTGACGATGATGTGCTTGTGGCAGAGTACACAGTTAATCATAAGGTGACACATTCACAGACATTGCTTCCGATGATAGATGAGATACTTAAAATGACACAGACGGATAAACATTCGCTTGATGCGATTGCGGTGTCTGGAGGACCGGGCTCCTACACGGGACTGCGGATCGGCTCTGCGACGGCGAAGGGGCTTGGAATGGCTCTTGATATTCCGCTCATACATGTCCCGACCATAGATGCCATGGCATATAACGCCTACGGCTACGCGGGGCTTATCTGCCCGATTATGGACGCGAGGCGTTCGCAGGTGTATACGGGAATATATGAGTTTTCCGACGGCAGCTTTAACACGCTGCTTGAGAATAGTGCCATAACTTTTGACGAGCTTATGCACAAAATTGATGAAGTTAATAAAAGCGGCAAAAAGGTAATGTTTATCGGAGATGGAATACCTGTGTTCAGGGACAGTATTGATGAGTATTTTAAAGGCAGGGGATATGAGCTTGCGCCTGCCTCGATAAACAGACAGAGAGCGGCTTCCGTTGCCGTGCTCGGAGAGCTGTACTACAGAGAGGGAAAGACGGAGCCGGCTTCGGAGCATCTTCCTGATTACCTGAGATTATCACAGGCTGAGAGGGAGCTTGCCGAAAAGAGGGCTTTAAATGGCTGATATCATAATCGAAACAATGAAACAAGAAAATGTCGCCGAGGTCGCTGCCATAGAGGCAGCCTGCTTTTCGACACCGTGGAGCCGCAATGCGTTTGCTGACGCGGTGGACTCGGAGATTTATGAGTATATAGTGGCTCTTGACGGGAGCGATGGAGGCGTGGCGGCGTATGCCGGAATGCAGGTCGTCCTCGACGAGGCGGAGATTACCAACATCGCGGTAGCTGAGCGCTATAGGAGAAGAGGCATAGCTGGCAAGCTGCTCGAAGGTCTTGAGACTCTGTGTGGCAGAAGAGACGTAAAATATCTTCATCTCGAGGTCAGGGAGAGCAATACTGCAGCAAGAAATCTCTATGCAAAATGCGGCTTTGAAATTGATGGAATGAGAAAGAATTTTTACCAGAAACCGACGGAGAATGCCGTGCTTATGACAAAACGGTTATAAAATATACCATTTTTGCAATTGTTTCCCACTGGAAAAATGAATATTTTTTTATTTATAATGACATTACGGAATAAAAACTACACTGTTTCTGTCAGCACACCGGTCTGACAGCGGCAGGGAAGGGGACGATGTGATATTTATGAGAAAATATAAGGGAAATTATCTTACGGCAGTTATCTGCAACTGTTGTGGCAAAAATCTGGTTGTGGCTAACGGAATTGTCAGGGAGGGTGCGGTGCACCTGAACGCGGAATGGGATTATTTTTCCGAAAAGGACGGGGAAAACCACAGCTTTGACATATGTGAGGAGTGTTATGACCGCTTTGTAGGGGGCTTTAAGTGCCCGGTCAGCGTTGCACAGCGCACGGAGCTGCTGTGATTTTGATGGAAGAATATTTTCGATGGATTACTGATATGGAATATTGATGACAGAATTGGAATTATAGGAGGAAACTGATGCTTGACGTTTGTCTGTTAGGAACAGGAGGAATGATGCCGCTTCCGGGAAGATGGCTTACCGCGCTGTCACTGCGCTATAATGGCAGCCAGCTCTTGATAGATTGCGGCGAGGGTACACAGGTGGCGATGAAAAAGGCGGGAATAAGCTCAAAGACGGTCGATGTTATATGTTTTACGCACTACCATGCCGACCACATAAGTGGACTGCCGGGTTTTTTGCTGAGCATGGGCAATGCGGAGCGCACTGAGCCGCTCACCATAATCGGGCCTAAGGGAGTGGAGCGCATTGTCAACTCGCTGCGCGTTATTGCGCCTGAGCTCCCATTTGATATTGAATTTATTGAGCTTACACAGCCGGAGGAGGAGATAAGGCTCAACGGCTATGTTATAAACGCATACAAGGTGAACCACAGCATACTGTGCTACGGCTACAGCGTCCGGATTGAGCGCGCAGGAAAGTTCGATGCCGTGAAGGCGCGTGGGCTTAACATACCGGTAAATCAGTGGAATGTCCTGCAAAAGGGCAATACCGTGGAGCTTGACGGAGTGATCTACACGCCCGATATGGTCATGGGTCCGCCCAGGAAGGGAATAAAGGTGACCTATTGCACGGACAGCAGACCGACGGATACCATCGCTGAGTATGCGAAAGCTGCTGATTTATTTATTTGTGAGGGAATGTATGGTGAGCCGGATAAGCTGGCAAAGGCGAAGGAATACAGGCATATGACCATGTACGAGGCAGCTATGATTGCAGCGAAGGCGAACGTACATGAGCTGTGGCTTACGCACTACAGCCCGTCAACGGCGCACCCTGAGGAGTTCATGGACAAGGTAAGGGAGATTTTTCCTGCCGCGGTGGCTTCGAGGGACGGAAAGAGCACAACTCTCAAGTTTGAGGAAGATTAAATTAAAAAATAGCGGAGGAGGATTAGTTATGAAGGACAAATGGAGAATACTGAAAACAATTCTTGTTATTACACTGATGGCGAGTGTTATCTTGGCGTGTTACATCAAGCTGACCTCCAAACCGTCCTCGGGAGATGAGCCGACGGCGGACACATCGGAGGTCGGACAGATTTTGACAAAAGATATGGACCTTAATTACCCTTCCAACCCACATGATGTTGTACAGTTTTACAGCAGGATTATAAAGGCGTATTATGACGGTGGGTACAATGATGACCAGCTTAACGGGCTTGCACAGCATGCAATGGCAATGTTTGACACGGAGCTGCTGTCATACAATGACTACGACGAGTATGTGGAGAGACTCAAGACTGAGATAGAGTCGTATAAGCTGAACAATAAAAAGATAGTGGAATATACCATACAGAGGGCATCGGACATAGAGATGCTCACTGACAACGGAAAACAGTACGCGAAGGTTAAGGTAATATATTACACGGCTGAGGACGGAGCTAAGAGAACCAAGGTGTATGAGCAGTACACTCTAAGGCAGAGTGATGAAGGACAGTGGAAGATACTGTTTTGGGAGGTTATCCCGGAGACGGGAGTAGAGGGAGAATAGCTCCCTGAAACACGTCTGTGATTGGCGACAGCATGGAGGATTGAGATGAACGAAAATATACAGGATAATAAAGAGGAAAAGAAGGACGTGCTTATTCTGGCGATAGAGAGTTCCTGCGATGAGACCGCTGCATCGGTTGTCAAAAACGGAAGAACAGTATTGTCGAATATCATATCCTCACAGATAGATTTGCATACACTTTACGGTGGCGTTGTGCCTGAAATAGCATCGCGAAAGCATATGGAGCAGGTGAATCAGGTGACGGAACAGGCATTAAAGGAGGCAGGCGTAACGCTCGATGACATAACGGCGGTTGCGGTGACATACGGTCCGGGACTTGTCGGAGCGCTTCTTGTCGGGGTGGCATTTGCGAAATCTCTAGCATTTGCAGCAGATAAGCCACTTGTCGGGGTACACCATATAGAAGGACATATCAGTGCCAATTACATAGAAAATCCTGACCTTGAGCCGCCGTTTACCTGTCTTGTGGTATCCGGAGGACACACTAACATTGTGCTTGTTGAGGATTACGGGGCGTATAAGATAATAGGAAGAACGAGGGATGATGCGGCGGGAGAGGCGTTCGATAAGGTTGCGCGTGCCGTCGGTCTGGGATATCCCGGCGGACCTAAGGTTGACAGGCTTGCGAAGGAGGGCAGCAAGGATGCTATCGCCTTTCCAAGAGCGAAGGTTGAGGGGGCACCATATGATTTCAGTTTCAGCGGGATCAAGTCGGCTGTCCTCAATTACATAAATCACGCAGAGATGAAGGGCGAGGAGATTAACCGCGCAGATCTGGTGGCATCTTTTCAGAATGCCGTTGTTGACGCGCTTGTTTCGCGTGCTGTGATGGCTGCTAAGGAAAACGGCTGTAAGAAGCTTGCCGTTGCCGGCGGTGTGGCAGCTAACAGCGCTCTCAGGGCAGCGCTTGAATCTGAATGTAAGAAGAACAATATTAAGTTCTACCACCCGTCGCCTATATTCTGCACGGATAACGCAGCGATGATAGGCTCAGCGGGCTACTATGATTATATGGCAGGAGTGCGCGCCGGCTGGGATCTCAATGCGGTTCCTAATCTCAAGCTTGGCGAGAAGAGTCTCAGGGGAAAAATGGACAATGAATAGTTGTATGCATATAGCGGTTGTGCTCGCCGGAGGAAAAGGCAGCAGAATGAAGAGCAGTATTCCCAAACAGTATATAATGCTTAATGACAGACCGGTTCTGTACTATTCGCTGAAGGCAATGGAGGACAGCTTTATTGATGCTGTTGTTTTAGTGTGCGGCGCACAGGAGGAGGAGTACTGCCAAAAGGAGCTGATAGACCGATATGGGATAAAAAAAGTTGTGTCCGTAGTCTGTGGCGGCAGGGAGCGTTATGACTCAGTATATAACGGACTAAAGGAGATTTACCGTCTCGGAATTGCGGACAATAATGCATATGTATATATTCACGACGGAGCACGCCCGTGTATTGATGGAGAGCTGTTAGAGGAATGCAGGGCATCAGTTGAGAAATATGGTGCATGCGTGCCTGCCGTGCCGGTGAAGGATACGATAAAGATTGTTGACGGAGAAGGATTCAGCGCGGGCACGCTCAAGCGCTCTACACTGATGGCGGTACAGACTCCGCAGTGTTTTGAGCTCGATAAGATATACAGGGCTTATTCTGCCATGTCTGCGGCTGCCTCTGACGGGAACGATATAAGCGATATAACGGACGATGCGATGGTGGCAGAGCGTTTTGCAGATGTTCGGGTAAAGCTGTGCATGGGCTCGTATCACAATATTAAAGTCACGACTCCGGAGGACATAACGACAGCAGGAGAGCTTATCGAATTACATGAATAATACATTTATTCAAAAAAATTTAAAAAATTTGTAAAAACCTGTTGACTTTATGATGGAATGGTGATAATATAAATCTCGCGCTGAACAAGGCGCGCAAAACTTGGAGAGGTACCGAAGCGGTCATAACGGGGCGGTCTTGAAAACCGTTTGTCTTCACGGGCGCATGGGTTCGAATCCCATCCTCTCCGCTCTGGTCCGGGAATCTGGATTCGATAACAGAATATAACTTTTGAGGTTAGGCTGTTTGGAGAAGTACCCAAGAGGCTGAAGGGACACCCCTGGAAAGGGTGCAGGTCGTTAATAGCGGCGCGAGGGTTCAAATCCCTCCTTCTCCGTTCGATTCCGGAAGGAATCAGAAAAAGTCAAAACTTTTCAAAAAAAGTTCTTGACAAACCACTCAACAAGTGGTAATATGAATTTCGTTGCGGCGAGAACGAATTGGAAAAAACTTGGAGACGACTCAAGGAGATTGAGAAAAAATGTTTCCAAAGAAAATGAAAAAAAGTTCTTGACAAAACAAAATGAGTATGATATAATAAATGAGCTGTCAACAATGCGAACAGCATGAACGACAGAGGTTCTTTGATAACTGAACAGTAAAACAACCCTGAAAATTCTAACGGGTTTCGAAGTGGTTTCTGCTTTGAAAGCCTGAGAATATTCAGAAACGAACAAAACCTTAATTTGAAAATCTTTAGATTTTTGATGACGACAGCCCGAAGGGCTTTCGTTTGTGATAATCCGAAGGATTTTCGCATGGTAAATTTAACGGAGAACGAAAACTTCTTTTTAAAAGAGGCCAGAGTAGTTCTGACGGAATTAAACTTTTTATGAGAGTTTGATC
>CAKRJT010000018.1 GCA_934351925.1 uncultured Lachnospiraceae bacterium | reverse complement strand
CTGCTTTTTTCATGGGAGGAGGATTCTGGCATGAAGGAATTTTGGAACTTTATTCAGATGGTTTTTATGGCTGTAGGCGGATGGCTGGGCTGGTTTATGGGAGGCTGTGACGGGCTTCTGTATGCATTGATCGCTTTTGTGGTGATCGATTACCTGACCGGGGTGATGTGTGCTTTTGCGGACCACACGCTTTCCAGCGAGGTGGGATTCCGGGGGATCTGCAGGAAGGTGCTGATTTTTTTACTGGTGGGAATGGCGAATATTTTGGATGTATCGGTAATTGGAAATGGATCCGTGCTTAGAACGGCGGTGATCTTTTTCTATATTTCCAATGAGGGTGTGAGTTTGCTGGAGAATGCAGGGCATCTGGGGCTGCCGATCCCGCAGAAGATGAAGGAGGTGCTGGAACAGCTGCATGACAAAAGTGAGGGAGTCTCCGATGATGCATCAGAGGATGAGGAAGAAGGTGAATGATTATGGGATACAGTAATAGTTCTTTGGTGGCGTATACGTTGCTCAGTCCGAACCATTCCGGACTGAGAACGGAGCAGATTGACAGAATATCGCCGCACTGTGTAGTAGGTCAGTGTACAGCAGAAGGTCTGGGGGACTGGTTTCATAAATCTTCTACCAAGGCTTCTTCGAATTATGGAATTGATAAGAATGGCCGGATCGGATTGTATGTGGAAGAGAAGAATCGCTCCTGGTGTACGTCCAGTAATGCGAATGATCAGAGGGCAGTAACGATTGAATGTGCTTCTGACAAGGCGGAACCGTATGCTATGCATCAGGTGGTTTATGACAGTCTGGTTGATCTGTGTGAGGATATCTGCAGAAGAAATGGAAAGAAAAAACTGCTCTGGTTTGGTGATAAAAATAAGTCTCTGAATTATCAGCCGAAGGCGGATGAAATGCTCATTACCGTGCACCGGTGGTTTGCGAATAAGAGCTGTCCTGGAGACTGGCTTTATGCGAGACTGGGAGATCTGGCTGCGAAGGTTACCACTCAGCTTGGTGGCGGTAATGAGGAAGTGATTCCTTCCGGTATGCAGGCAAGAGAGTTTCAGAATCTTACTGAGGCTGAGGTGGTTGCAAAGGTTGGTGCATTGTTTACTGCTGACCAGAAGAAGAGCGGAATCCTTGCGTCAGTGTCTATGGCTCAGTTCATTCTTGAATCCGGTTATGGTAAGAGCGAACTTGCACTTGGAGCCAATAACTGCTTCGGTATGAAGAAATCTCTTTCCGGGAATACATGGGGCGGTTCTACTTGGGATGGTGTGAGCATCTATACCAAGAAAACGCAGGAGCAGAATGCGGATGGAAGCTATGTGACTATTACAGCTGATTTCAGAAGATACAGCTGTGTTGAGGATTCTATTGCAGACCATAGTGCTTATCTGCTTGGAGCCAAGAATGGCAGCAAGCTCAGATATGAGGGATTGAAAGGGTGTACCGATTATAAGAAGGCAGTGCAGATTATTAAGAATGGTGGCTATGCTACGAGTCTTACTTATGTGGAGAAACTTTGTGGCATTATTGAGAAGTGGAATTTGACTAAATGGGATGTAAAGCCTTCGGGCTCTTCTGATGTTGTGGTGAAGTATTACAGGGTAAGGAAGAATTGGAAGGATGTTGCTTCTCAGCTTGGTGCTTATACTGTGCTTGACAATGCTAAGGCGATGGCGGAGAAGCATGAAGGTTATACGGTATATGACTGGAATGCCAATGCTGTGTATGGTGCTGAGGTTGATGTTGAAAGTGATTCTGATATAGAGTTTTCTAATGTGGATTGCCCATTCATGGTAAAGGTTGACATTGATGATCTGAATATCAGGAAGAGTGCTGGAACGAATACTGCGAAGACTGGAAAGTATACCGGGAAGGGTGTATTTACCATCATGGAAGTCAGAGAAGGAAAAGGCTCTGATAAAGGATGGGGAAGATTGAAAAGCGGAGTGGGATGGATTAGTTTGGACTATTGCCAGAGAGTGTAATTGAATAAAATTCGGCAGAATAGGAATGTGCCGAAAGTGATTGAAGCCTGCGGGTGTCTGATTGAAGATACCTACAGGTTTATTTTTTGTTTTTTTCGGAATAACTCGGAAAATCTCGGCCTGAATCTCCTTTGAACAGTAGGAGGATATGTCCTCACTACTTTATGGAGGTGCTTAATGAATTTAGGAGAAAAGCAATCGCTGCCTTGGTGGCAAAAATACACACTGACTCTGGAAGAGGCTGCAGAATATTTTGGCATTAGCTATAAGAAGCTTCGCCTCTTCTGCAAGGCACATGCAGATGAAGAATTCCTGTTGTGGAATGGCAATCGTGCCCTCATCAAAAGAGAACAGTTCGAAAAGTACTTAGACAGTCAGATGACAGTGATCTGAGCACGACTATGAACACAGTGTAAATTTTAAATATTTTTGTAGCGAAAGAGCCTTTTGTGTGATATACTATTAAGGACATGGGCGCATACACGCGCATGACACATGAGTAATTGCATACAAGGCTCTCCCGATTGAAAGGAGAGATTACATGAGCGAGAAAAGACGTGATAACAAGAATCGCATTCTTCGCACAGGAGAGAGCCAGAGAGCCGATGGTAAATATATGTATCGTTATGTTGATGCAAATGGTAAGACACAGTGCCTTTATAGTTGGAGGCTTGTGAAGACGGATACAGTACCTGAAGGCAAAAGAGATAACGGAGCATTGAGAGATATCGAAAAAAGAGTCCAGAGAGATGTGGATGACGATATCATTCCGGACGGTGATGGATATACAGTTCTGAAACTTGTTGAGAAGTACATTTCACAGAAGACAGGTGTAAAGAATACTACCAGAGCCGGATATGGTACAGTGATTAATGTGCTTAAGGCAGAACCGTTTGGCAACAAGCGTATTGATAAGGTAAAGCTTTCAGATGCAAAGGCATGGCTTATCAAACTGCAGCAGGAAGATCACAAGAGCTTTTCGACAATCCATACCATCAGAGGTGTGGTGAGACCTGCTTTCCAGATGGCGGTAGATGATGACCTTATCAGAAAGAATCCATTTGAGTTTCAGATGGCAACCGTTCTCGTAAACGATGCAGTGACTCGTGAAGCAATTACCAGGAAGGAAGAGAGAACATTCCTGGAATTTATTAAAAATGATACACACTACTCAAAGTATTATGACGGAATGTATATTCTGTTTAAGACAGGAATGCGTATTTCGGAATTTACAGGGCTGACTTTATCGGATCTTGATTTTGAGAATAGAACCATCAATATCGATCATCAGCTCCAGAAGACCGGGACATTGGTTTACATTGACACAACAAAGACCTATGCCGGTAGAAGAGTAATTCCGATGACTGATGATGTGTATGAGGCTTTCCAGAATATTGTCAAGGCAAGACCAAAGCTTAAGGTGGAGCCGATGATTGATGGATATTCAGGGTTCCTTTGTTTTGATAAGGATAACAAGCCTATGGTAGCAATGCATTGGGAGAAGTACTTCCAGCATGCAGTGGACAGATACAATAGTATCTATCGTGTTCAGCTTCCTAAAATCACACCACATGTCTGCCGTCATACTTATTGTTCCAACATGGCCAAGTCAGGAATGAATCCAAAGGTGCTTCAGTACCTGATGGGGCATAGCGATATTTCCGTAACGCTGAACACTTACACGCATCTTAAAATTGATGATGCTAAGGAAGAGATGGAGAAGCTTGCTAAAGCACAGGCTGCAACAGAGGAGATTTCTAAGGCGAATGGTCAGGAGAAGAAGCTTAAGGATAAAGGTTGGAAGATGGCTTAAATAAAGGAAAGGGCTCGCTTAGAGCCTATATATTTTTCTTTGTATTCTGCCATATACACCATCCAAATGCTGAAAAAATAGGCAATGTGTAAAATGTTTTTTGAAGGGGCGTTTTACACAGATTTTTACACAGTTTGATGGAAAAAGCACGCCAAAATGAGCCAAAATAAGCCGAAATAATGGACACAGAAAGTAGTGGAAAACCAAGGAAAATCAGGGAGTTTAGGCATGAAAAAGGTACTATTCGTCTGCTGGGGGAACATATGGAATGAACCATACAAAGCCCATAAATAAAGAGTTTTTGGAAGATGATAGTAACTTTTACACAGCTTTTACACAGTACAATTTAGACGAAATTTGAAAATCAGAAAGAGAGTTAAAATATATGATAAAAGTCTTATTCGTGTGCCACGGCAATATCTGCCGTTCTCCAATGGCGGAATTTGTCCTAAAGGACATGGTAGAAAAGCGTGGTCTAACAGGTCAATTCGAGATAGCCTCTGCCGCGACCTCGACGGAGGAGTGCTTCGGCGGACATGGCAATCCGATTTATCCGCCGGCTCAGGCGGAGCTTAGGAGGCATGGCATAGGCAGCACGGCTTATACTGATTTTAGAAATAAGCGTGCACGTCAGGTGACGAGGAAAGACTACGATTATTATGACTATTTGTTGTGCGCTGACAGCGCCAATATACGCAATACAATAAGGATAACAGGGGAGGACAGGCAGAATAAGATAAAGCTTCTGCTTGATTTTGCGGGCAGACCGGGATGCTCGATATCGGATCCGTGGTATACAGGCGATTTTGTAACGACATATGAGGATGTTTCGGTGGGGTGTGAAGGGTTGTTAAAGTATATTTTAGATAGAGGGCGGATAAATATAAGTGAAATTGTGCGATAAAATAAACAAGATAAAATAGGCGGTATACAAAGCACCTGAAATAAAAATAGCGAATATAAAAAGGGGGATAAAATAAGCAAAAAAGCCATAAAGAAATAATTAATCTGCCGGATTTAGATGCAAAAAAAGCCGAAAGGGGTTAGTGTGAAAAATAAGCTTGATAGCATATTTTCACACATGCAATTTGTTTCCGAGCGAAAACAAATTGCTTTGATGGCAGATGAGAAATCGCCTGCGCGAATTTCTCATCGCCTCCTCGCGATAAATCGCTCGGAAGTGAGGGTTAATATATAAAATGAGGGGCAGAATATTTTTTGACCATCATATCATAGGAGAGGGTTCAGGCAAAGATGAAGAGGTATTCTATTCACAGTGTGGCGGAGCTGTTGGGGATTTCCGCTGATGCGATAAGACTGTATGAGAAGGAAGGGCTTGTCAGTCCGAAGAGGGATGAGAAGAATGGCTACAGATATTATGAGAATGGGCAAATTCACAGGATAATGGGGATACATCTCTACAGGCAGATTAATGTCGGTCTGTCGGAGATTAAAAGGCTGTTCGGGATTGATACGTTTGAGGGGCTTGAGGGCGAGTTTGACAGGCTCATTGAAAGCAATGAGGCGCAGATGGAGTATCTGAGGAACAAGGCAGAGAAACTCAGGTTTATGAAGCAGCACATTGCGAATATGAGACAGGGGGTTGACAGGTTTGAGATTAAGGAGCTGCCGGCAGGATATGTGGTATATGCAAATAATACGGGGAAGGTTAAGTATGGAGAGATTAAGGAAATATTTAATCATCCCGCGTTTTCATTTGGGAATATGTGCTATCATATTAAAAATGACGGAAATGGTTATGCGGCGGACAGTCTTATGTTTGTGGTGAGGGAGCCGATGCTTGAAATCAGTCCGCTGAAGGGGAGCGGAGGGAAGTTTGCACGCATTGGGAGTCGGAAATGTCTATACACAATCCAGGCGTTTGATGAGAAGGTCATTGATATTGTGTGGAATTTCCGGCAGATATTTGGGTACGCGAAAGAGCACGGCATAGAATGTGGCGATGAGGTGTACGCTTTTTATGTATACAGCATTATGGGTGCGAATGAAGTGAATGACTATTATGAGATCTATGTTCCGATATGCTCGGAAAATGTTTGAATAGTATATACAATTCCTGCGATATCAATAATTTTATCGGACTGAAACAATAAATAACCTACACCGTTGCAATAAAACAAGAGTTATAGATAAAATGTGAAAAAAGTATGTTGATTTAAAGAAATTTATTGACTTTGGAGCGGCTCCAAACCTTATTCTATAATCACTTAGAACGTGTTTTCTATTTGTGGATAAAAATATGTGATTATGGGAGGAAGGAATATGGTAAAACAGGAAAATTTGTCTCTTAGTGAGCGTACATGTCTGCGGGCGAACAGAAGTGTCTGTATGACAATGGTTATTGTTGGTGCATTTTTGGCATTGATGTACTTAGGACAGATAGTTCAGGGCGTTATGGGTGTGAGAAGGGCAGTTATCATCTCGCTTATGATTGCTGCACCGATACTGTTTTCGGTGTTGTATTTTGTGAAAAAGCCATTGTCGTTAAAATACAGACATTTTGCGATAGCGGTGTTTTATGTTGCTTTTGAAGTTTCATGTCTTTCATCAAAGATTTTTGTGTACAATCTTTTTGCATTTCCTGTTATGATAGCGGCGATGATGTATTTTGATTGTGCACTGGAGATAAGGATAGCTGTTGTGAACAACATTCTTGTTGTGTTCAATGGCATATACTCGGCAAAGATACTTGGAGCAGATGACAGAACTTCGCTAAATCAGACTTATATGATTGTGCTGGTTGTTATGATGCTTAATATCAGCGTATACATAGCAGCCAAGGTTGCAGAGCTGCACAATAAGGAGGAGATTGAAGAACTTGCAGGCAGCCGGCGCAGGCAGGAGGAGATGATGCAGTCAATTATCTCGGCTGGAAGGGTGATTAACCGTTCTACACAGGCGATAAAAGGCTCTGTGGGGGAGGTGTCGGAGGCTACAGCGGGGGTAGCGCGGTCGATGGGTGATGTCGCGGCGGGCATGGAGAGCACTGTGTCAAGTATACAGGAGCAGGCCGTTATGACGGAGCGCATACAGGAAATAATAGCGGACACGGTCGACATTGCGGGGCGGCTTGACACTATAGCAGCACAGTCGGACGACAATGCGGCTGCCGGGCAGCAGCTTGTAGAGAGTGTTGTAGCCCGCACGGCAGATATGGAAAACGAGAGCAGAGCCGCTAGAGCGAACATGGAGGAGCTGAATGAGCATACTAAGGATATGGAGAGAATTGTAAGTATAATCAATGAGATTTCAAGTCAGACCAATCTGCTCTCACTCAATGCTTCCATTGAGGCAGCAAGGGCAGGAGATGCCGGCAGGGGGTTTGCTGTGGTCGCGCAGGAGATAAGGAAACTGTCGGAGCAGACGAAGAACTCAACCGAGGATATACAAGAGATTATTTATAAGCTGAATGTAAATGCCGGCGATACGTTAAAATCAATGGACAGCGTTATGGATGAGATTACGCAGCAGATTTCCATGATTAACAAGATAGCGGATAATTTTGGCAACATTAAGGAAAATATCGGAAGTTTGAGAAACGATGTGACGGATATTGGGGCGAAGGCTGTAAAACTTAAAAATGCGAACGCGGTTCTTATAGACAGCAACAGCAAGCTTTCGTCTGCGGGCGAAGAGATAAGCGCTGCTTCCGAGGAGACGACGGCAATGTGCACACAGAATTCCGATAGGCTTAGGGATGTGAACAGTGTTGTCGAAGAACTTGCTGCGGAGGCTGCGCGGATGAACGGATATATCGAACAGTATACACAGGCTCACGGGAATACCACAAAATATGAACAGGACGTGCAGCCGTCGATGGAAAAACTGGCCATAACATAAGCAGCGGCCTGATTATTTAAAAGAGGTTTGGATGAATATTTTAAAATACATTTTGGCATTATATTTTGTAGTAATCAACATAACGGCGTTTGCGATGATGGGGATTGATAAGAGGAGGGCAAAGAGGCATGAGTGGAGAATACCGGAGGCGCGGCTGTTTGCGTCGGCTCTTTTGGGCGGAGGTGCGGGTGCTGTGACAGGCATGTACTTTTTCAGGCACAAGACGAAACACTGGTATTTTGCAGCAGGTATGCCCTTGATAATGATTATCAATTTTGTTATTATCTATGTGATAGCTGTATACTTGTTGGGCTGGTAATCAGGTGAGGGAAGTTTGAAGGCGAAGTTAATCGCCTCATCTACACTAAGCTTCCCACCGGCAATTTGTTCCCGAGCGAAAACAAATTGCTTTGATTAGGGACAGGAAAGCATCTGTGTGGATTTTTCATCGACAGCCCACGACAAATCGCTCAGAAATGGAGATTATTATGAAAATTGTATTTTATGATACGAAACCGTATGACAGGGAGTCTTTTGAGAGATGTAATAAAAATTTCCCGGATATTGAAGTAGAATACGAGGATGCGGATCTCACGGAAAAGACGGCGATGCTCGCAAGAGGAGCTGAGGCGGTGTGCGCGTTTGTTAATTCTAATCTGAGTGCGGGGGTTATAGACAGGCTGGCGGAGGAGAAGGTCAGGTGTATTCTGCTGCGGTGTGCGGGATTTAACAATGTGGATATAGAGTGCGCCAAGGCGCATGGAATAGCGGTGCTCAGAGTTCCGGGATATTCGCCGGAGGCTGTTGCTGAGCTTGCGATGACGCTCGCACTCGGGGTAAACAGACATCTTCACAAGAGCTATATCAGGGTGAGGGAGAATAATTTCAGTCTCAATGGACTCACGGGTATTAATTTTTACAAAAAGACAGCGGGTATTATCGGAACGGGCAAGATTGGTGCCGCAATGTGCAGAATATGCAGGGGCTTCGGAATGAATGTAATCGCATATGATATGTATCCAAACAAGAGTCTTGACTTTGTGACGTACAAGAGCCTTGACGAGGTTCTGGCACAGAGCGACCTCATCTCACTGCACTGCCCGCTCACGGAGGATACCTACCATCTGATATGCAGGGACACCATAAAGATGATGAAGGACAATGTTATCCTTGTGAACACTTCAAGAGGAGCCCTTGTTGCGACAAATGATCTGATTGAGGGAATAAGGGAGAAGAAATTCTTTGGTGTGGGACTTGATGTGTACGAGGAGGAAGGCAGCAATGTCTTCGAGAACAGGGAGGACGAGGTACTGCAGCACTCGACCACAGCAAGGCTTCTTTCATTCCCTAACGTGATTGTCACATCACACCAGGGCTTCCTGACGGAGGAGGCACTTGAGGCGATCAGCTTAACCACCTTTGAGAATGCAATGGCGTTCGAGAAAGGTAATGTGGATAAGAATAATGTTGTATGTTAAAAACCTTCGGCGCGGCGTAGCTTTCTCATGTCGCGCCTTTTCTTTGCAGCTTCGTATTCCATCTTGTCCTCCTCTGTATTGATGATTATATCGGGAACCGGTATTGGCTTGCCGTTGTCGTCGATGGCGACCATGACGATGTAGGCGCGGTTGATGACACGGCGAATACCGTCTAAATCCTCTGTGTAGGTGTCAACGCGGACTTCCATTGAGGTAGAGCCGACATAAGTTACATGCCCTACCAGCACGAGCATCTGTCCGGCATACACGGGTGCTTTAAACTGCAGATTGTCGATGGCGGCAGTTGTTATATTGGCATTTGCATGCCGTCTTGCCACGATACCGGCGAGCTCATCAATCCATCTGAGCAAATCGCCGCCAAACAATCGCCCATAATGGTTCATATGAGCCGGACGTATAAGATACTGCTGCTCTGTTCTTGACTCTGAGATGCTTTTAGCGGGTCTTGCATTTTTATACCCCTGCATACTGCAAGCATTGCTTGCAGTACTGCCATCAATAAGTTGTTTGGAAGTTTCACTTTCAAAATTTTCACTTAAATCATTCATGTGGTCTCCATTCTGCCGCAGAAAAGCGGCAAAAATATTTTATAATTTTTATGAATTGTGGAAGCACATAGTGTGCAGCAATTCTATATCATCTCTTTTTAATTAATATCCCTATACCAGGCATAGGAATTCTTTCCATTTCGTTTGACAGTATACATCGCCTTGTCAGCACATTCGATAAGTTTATCCATATCGGTGCAGTCATCCGGTGAGACGGCTATTCCAAGACTTATCTTCACTGGAAGCGTAAGATTATTTAACCTGAAATCAGGTTCGAACAGTTCCATGCAATGTTTCGCGCACTCTTCAATCTTTTCGTGGTCACGGGTCCTGTATATACATATAAATTCGTCGCCTGCAAGACGGTAAGGCGTGAAGGCAGGATTCTTGACACTGCTTATGCGTTTGCCAAGTTCAGTAAGGACTTCGTCACCTGTCTGGTGGCCATAAGTGTCGTTAATCTGCTTGAAACAGTCTATGTCAAAAATGAAAAGGGCGCATGATGAATGGCTTGTATTGAGCAGCTTTAAGTCAGAATAGAGCTTGCTGCGGTTAGGAAGCCCGGTCAGAAAATCGTAGGTGGAATCCTTGGCAAGCTTGATTTTCTCGAGTGAAAGCTGTCGTGTAAGCAGAAGCTGTTTTACTGTGTGCCGGAACAATATTCCTATGACAAGTATGAGAAGCAGAATTATAAGTGTGATAGGAATAAGTATGACATGATATTTTTCCATGAAAGTAGGGGTATGGTTTATAATCTGTGCACCATTCGGAATGAGCTTTAAATCCAGTCCGAATTTACGCATGACAGCTTCATCAATACAGTATATGTTAGGACTGTCGATTATGACATTGTATCCGGCAGGATCTTCTCCGTGAACTATCTGTGATGCCATTTCGGCTGCAATCTTGCCTGAAAGTTCCATAGACACTATATTTCCGCCAAGGAGTCCATCTCCGATACCGCCGGATACCATGCGGAGTGCAGGTACATTGGCATAGCTGCTTATCATGCTTACTGATTGGTGGCTGTTGTACTGCCTGCCGCTTGCATCCTCAGTCATAACTATGTATATGAGGATGGTGCCGGCAGGGATTGATGACAGCTCAGTTTTAAGCTCTTCAGTCGTGAGGGCAGAGCAGTTAATCTCAGAAAAGGTGAGTTCAGGGTAAAGAGCGGCTGTGTTGTAGAAGGATCGACGTTCAGCTTCACCTGTCACTGAATCGTCAAGTATCGCTATAACTGTATCGGCATCAGGGTAGAGTGAGAGACCGAAATCAATATTCTTCTGCATGGAAAGTGCCTCGACAACGCCTGTGATGAGGGGATCCTTTGACAATTCTGAAGCGTATTCAATATCGTTTATGCCTTCGAAAATTATGGGCATGTCTTTAAAAATATCATCACGGTGAGCTATGGCAAAGCGCAGTGCCGCGTCGTCGCCGACGATGAGTGCATCATAAGGCTCAACATGTGTCATGCGGTAGGCAAGTCCTTCGTAAAATACTTCTATGCTTTCCGCATCAGGGAATCTCTTTGTGTCCATGAACTCATAGTCCAGCACAATGTCGTCGGTTATACCTTCCTTGATTCCCTCAATTTGAATCTGGACGGTATCCCATGCGTAGGAATAGGAGCTAAGAAACAGGATCCTGTATTCATCGGATGTGCCGGCATTGATTGGCGTGTATATATTAAATATGAAAGAAAACGCCAGTACCACTGACAAAAAAAATGTTGTGACTTTTTTCATTGTTGTAATCTCCCATGTAGGTATTTTATGTCTGAAATGTACAGAAATATATGATATACATCATATAAAATGGTACTCTTTACCTATAACCATTTTACGACGGGGGATGATGAAAAGCAACAATTAAATTAGTTATAAATATAAAAAAATAAATAATATTTTAGCGCTGGAAAAAGTGTTATTGTTTTGCTGTTTATATCGTTGAAATACGGGAAAATAGATTGTATAATGACAATTATCCGAAAATACAGGTGAGGTGGCTTATGAACAATAAAACTAACATGAAGATAAAGAAATACAATATGATAATGTGGAGTTTTCTCGGTGGAGTATCTTTCATAATTCTGGTGCTGACGATACTGTCACTTGCGGGAGTAATGAATGTGCTGTTTAATCCGGTGCTCGGAATACTTATTCCGGCAATAATGGTGCTGAGCTCCTGCAGCCAGATTAGAGCATATTTTATGGAGACCATGTTTTTTTACGAGAAGGCGCAGGAGAGCGACAGGGACGCTGTTATGGGGCTTTTGAATGTGGCTAAGGATAACATGAAGGAGAACGGCATAGACCAGTGGGATGAGCTTTACCCGGCAGTGGGGGATGTTTCTAAGGATATAAGGGAAGGAACACTCACACTTGTAAAGCAGGGCGGAAAGCTTGTCGCAGTGTACACACTGAACAGGACACAGGATACAGCGTATAAATTCGGAGATTTTAAGGATACATCGGACAATTTCGTGGTGCTTCACAGATTGTGCGTGAACCCTGAATACCAGGGCATGGGAATTGCGGCACAGGCCTTAAAGCATATTGATGAGACGGCAGCAAAGGAGGGGTTTTCGTCGATACGTCTTGACGTATTTACGAAAAACTCCCGTGCAGTAAAGCTGTATGAAAATGCAGGCTATAATTATGCGGGTGATGCATATTTCCGAAAGGGAAGGTTCCTTCTGATGGAGAAGCTTATTTCACCTCATACTTCTTCTGAAGGGTGAAGCCGCGCCCCTTTACCTCATTTACCTGACTTATAATGATGAAGGCGGCAGGGTCAAGCTTCATAACTGCCTCCTGAATTGCAAATAACTCGCGCTTGTTTACGACCGTGAGTATCGCACAGGCAGGATTGCCCGTGAAGCCGCCGTTTGCCTGATAGAGGGTGGTTCCGCGGTCAAAGCGGGTTGTTATCAGCTCATTTATTTCTTTATATTTATTGCTTATGATTTCCACCTGCGTTTTGCTCTTACCCATTATCAGAACCTTCTCAAGTGCGAAGGTGTAGATGCAGACTAAGAGTATTCCGTACAAAATCTGTTCGCGGTTGGAGAAGAACATTTGCAGTATAAGTATTGTGAAGTCAAAGGCGTAGAGAGAGACGGACACGTTGATGCCGAATTTTTTGTTGAGCACAAGGGGCGGAATGTCCATGCCTCCGGTTGAGGCTCCGGCGCGGATTACGATGCCGATGCCTAGTCCGATAAGGAGACCGCCGAATACCGTGCACAGTATTAGATCGTGTGTCAGATCACCTGTGAGGGCATTTATTCTCTGCGACAGCGAGAGCAGGAAAGGATAGAAAATCGAGCTTAACACAGTCGACAGCGCGAAGGACTTTCCGAGAATAAGAAGTCCGACAATGAACATTACTATATTAAAGATGAGCACGAAAAGGCTTATGTCAAGTCCGGTGAGGTAATTTACAAACAGCGCTATACCTGTGGTTCCGCCGGTTATGAGTCCGCTTGGAAGTATGAAAAAGGCGATAGCTGCCGAGTACAGCAGATTTCCGATAATGATCATCAGTATTTTTTGTATTGATTTTAGGTTGATATGTGACATATAATAACCTCACGTTTTTATTTTGTGCATTTTATTATGCAATCACGAAGTATAAACGAAAGATAAAAAAGTGTCAATTCGATGCTATACTGCGATAGAGCGATACATTGACGAAAGTAAATCATAGAGTCAGATATATAGGAGGAATAGATTATGCGTTTTCCCGAATTTTTAAAACCGGACGGAACGATTGGCTTTGTTGCACCGTCCTTTGGCTGTAATACGGAGCCATATAAGACGGCGTTTGTGAATGCCCGGAAAAAGCTAGGTGAGCTTGGGCACACGTTTGATATAGGTCCTAACTGCTATGCGGGCGACGGAATAGGAATAAGCTCAACCCCCGGGAACTGCGGAAGGGAGCTCACGGACTATTACTGCAGTGAAAACAATGACGTGCTGATGTCCTGCGGCGGCGGTGAGCTCATGTGCGAGACGCTCGACTATGTGGATTTTGAGCGCATAAAGGCGGCCAAGCCTAAGTGGTATATGGGATTTTCGGACAACACGAATTTCACATTCCTTCTTACCACCATGTGCGATGTGGCTTCCATATATGCGCCATGTGCGGCTTCCTTCGGAATGGAGCCGTGGCATGAGTCGATTCAGGACGCCTACGATATCCTCACGGGAGAGAAGAATATCGTGAAGGGTTATCCGATGTGGGAGAAGGAGGGCATAAGGGACGAGGAGCACCCATTGCTTCCTTATAATCTCACCGAGAAGAGGGAGCTCTACTACTATATTCCGGGTGTCGGCGGAAGCATGGCGAGGGATTATGAGGTGTTCTTGTCAGGGCGTCTGGTCGGCGGCTGCATGGACTGCCTTGTAAATCTCGCCGGCACGAATTTTGACAAGGTGGCAGAGTTCAATGAGCGCTATGCGGACGAGGGAATAGTATGGTTTCTGGAGGCGTGTGACCTGAATGTCATGGGAATAAGAAGGGCGCTCTGGAACATGGAGCACGCGGGGTGGTTCAAGCATGTGAAGGGCTTCATCATAGGCAGACCGCTGTGCTTTGGAACCGATATGATGGGAATGAACCAGTACAATGCGGTGACGGGTATCCTCTCGAAGTACAAGGTACCTATCATAATGGATACCGACATAGGACATTTGTCGCCGATGATGCCTATTATATGCGGAAGCCATGCGGAAATTCACGCGCTTGGAAATGACATCTCAATCAGAATGACCAACTAGAAGAAAATAAAACATTTTTTAAAATTGCATTGATGAAAGACAGGATTAATATTAAATGTTGCAGGATATTTTACCAAAAAAGTACGATAATAACTATTATCCGGATAAGACTCCGGCTGACGATGCGGTGTGCCTTATCTTCAAAGACAGCTATGTGCTGACCGGACACGAGGAGTGCGAGGGAACAAGATATATACCCGAGGAGTCTGCGAGCTCACTGGAGAAAGATGTTCCGGCAGGTGACGTGTTTTTTCCGAGATATGGGCAGATTAAGGAGCAGGTGGCAGAGTACCGCTATATGTTCTCGATAGACGGTGAGGAGTATTTTCTCATCACGCACTATAAGGGTGAGAGCGAGCCTGACTGGGAGGCACTTGGCTACGTCTTCGAGCACTACAAGGCGCTGAGGCATGCAAAGCCGAAGGACAGGGTGTTTGCGCTTATGACGGGCTATCATCTGCACTGCTGGTACAGGGATAACGCACACTGCGGACGATGCGGAAGTGCAGCTTTTCACGATACAAGGCTTCGCGCACTGCGCTGTCCTGACTGCGGAAATCTCATTTTTCCGCGAATTTCGCCTGCCGTTATTGTCGGGGTCCACGACGGAAGCCATCTGCTCATGACGAAGTATAACGGAAGGGATTACAAGGGCTATGCGCTTATCGCCGGATTTATCGAGATAGGTGAGTCTGCCGAGGACACGGTGCGAAGAGAGGTGTTCGAGGAGGTCGGCGTTCAGGTAAAGAATATCAGCTACTATGCGAGTCAGCCTTGGGGAATGGACGGCGGTTTTCTGCTGGGCTTCTACGCACAGCTTGATGGCGCTGACATGATAAAGCTCGACCGCGAGGAGCTGTCGATGGCGGGCTGGTATACGGCGGATGAGATTACGGTGGAGGATGACGACATAAGCCTCACGAGCTGCATGATTGACAACTGGAAGAAAAATATTGCAAAATGATGACTTGGGCAGGAATATTTGGCAAATTTAATTAGGCTAAGCTGTGAGATGATTTCGGGTATAAGGTTGATTGAAAAAAATAAAATTGAAATTTTTCGCACTTTAATGTAATAAATTATTGACAAATAAAAAAACACCCATTATAATCCATTTTAAGGCGTTGATAGAGAGAAGTACCATGGGCGGTCACTCACAGAGAGCCGGGGGCGGTGGAAGCCCGGCAGCAGAGCATATGGGAATAACACTAAGGAGCTGCAAACAGAACGGATAAGAGTATAGAGCATAGTTTAACTAATCTGATGTAAGATGGACGGAGGGTAGCTGCCTGCTTTATATTTTATCTAAGTAAGGGCGACGTAGACCGGGCGATAACCGGAAGGGTTTGTTAGAACCGCAAAGTGACTGTTTATCAGTAAATCAGGTGGTACCGCGGACAATATGTTCGTCCTGAACTAGGTTTAGTTCAGGACGTTTTTTTTACCTAAAAGCCTCTTGGACAGTATCCTAATATTGATAAAGAGAGCGCAGACAGGCGCGGATATGGAGGAAAACATGAACATCAACAACATTTATCGTGACAAGACCATTGACTGTATTACCGAGGGAGATGTAGGAAAGAGCTGCAAGGTTGCAGGCTGGGTTGAGAATATTCGTGATCATGGAGGAGTGTCCTTTGTGGATCTGCGCGATATGTATGGAGTTTTGCAGGTAGTTATGAGGGACACGAGCCTTCTTGACGGGCTCTCGAAGGAGGACTGCATAAGCATCGAGGGCATTATTGAGCACAGGGATGAGGATACCTACAATCCTAAAATTCCTACCGGAACGATAGAGCTTGAGGCGCACAAGGTTACGATGCTCGGCAAGGTAAAGGCACAGCTTCCGTTTGAGATCATCACCTCCAAGGAGACGAGGGAGGATGTCCGCTTAAAGTACCGTTACCTCGATTTGAGAAATAAAAAAGTTAAGGACAATATTATATTCCGTTCACAGGTTATAAGCTATCTCAGACAGAAGATGACACAGATGGGCTTCCTGGAAATCCAGACACCTATTCTGTGCGCGTCATCACCGGAGGGTGCAAGAGATTACATCGTGCCTTCGAGAAAGTACAAGGGCAGGTTTTATGCACTACCACAGGCACCGCAGCAGTATAAGCAGCTTCTCATGGTGTCAGGTTTTGACAAGTATTTCCAGATTGCACCTTGTTTCAGGGACGAGGACGCGAGAGCTGACCGTTCACCGGGAGAGTTCTACCAGCTTGATTTTGAGATGAGCTTCGCCACACAGGAGGACGTGTTCAAGGCAGGCGAGGAGATTCTCACAGCCACCTTCAACAAGTTCGCACCTGAGGGGGCATCGGTAACACAGGCACCTTTCCCTATAATCAGCTACAAGCAGGCCATGCTCGAGTTCGGCTGTGATAAGCCTGACCTTAGAAATCCGCTCAGAATTATGGACGTTACGGAGTTTTTCCAGAAGTGCACCTTCAAGCCGTTCTTAAAGAGAACCGTCAGGGCAATCAAGGTTCACGCCGAGATGTCAAAGGGTTTCCACGAGAAGCTTTTAAGTTTCGCACAGTCAATCGGAATGGGCGGACTCGGATATCTTGAGATTTCCGAGGATATGAGCTACAAGGGACCTATCGACAAGTTCATTCCTGACGAGTACAAGCCGGAGCTTGCGGATATCGCAGGGCTCGTGCCGGGAGATACCATCTTCTTTATCGCCGATAAGGAGGAGAGGGCTAACCTATATGCGGGCCAGCTTAGAAATGAACTCGGAAAGAGACTTGATTTATACGAAAAAAATGCTTTCCGCTTCTGTTTCGTAAATGACTTCCCGATGTTCGAGTACGACAACGAGGAGAAGAAGATTGTGTTCACACACAACCCGTTCTCAATGCCGCAGGGAGGTCTCGAGGCGCTCAACACCAAAAATCCTCTTGACATACTTGCATATCAGTATGATATTGTATGTAACGGAATTGAGCTTTCATCGGGAGCTGTCCGCAATCACGACCTCGACATCATGGTGAGGGCATTCGAGATTGCAGGCTATACACAGGAGGATTTAAAGACGAAGTTCGGAGCGCTCTACAATGCATTCCAGTTCGGAGCACCTCCACACGCAGGCATGGCACCGGGCGTTGACCGTATGATTATGCTTCTTCGCGATGAGGAGAATATTCGTGAGATTATCACATTCCCTATGAACGGAAATGCACAGGATCTCATGTGCGGGGCACCGGGCGAGGTTACGGAGACACAGCTTCGGGAGGTGCACATAAAAGTGAGAGAGTAGCAGTGTCAAAATATGCATTTTAATTTATGAGTGTATAACGTGTTAGTTTACGAGCATATTTTGACATCATAATCATAAAAATAAAGAGGGTGGTTGTCTTGGTTTGTGACAGCCACTTTTTGGTTTTAAAATTGGAGGAGTGGAAGATATGGAATACACATATCCTGATTATTATAGGAAGTTTGGCTGCATTGGCGGGGAGTGTAAGGATAACTGCTGTGCGGCGGGCTGGCAGATAACGATAGACGAGGAGTCACTTGAGAGGTATGAGAACATGGAAGGCGAGATTGGAGTGCGCCTCCGCAACTCGATTGACTGGGAGAACGGAATGTTTGAGCAGTTTGAGCACAAGTGTGCGCTGTTGAATGAGCGCGGGCTCTGCGATGTCTACTGCGATGCCGGGGAGGATAAGATGTGTGTTCTCTGTCAGAGATATCCGAGACATTTTGAGGAGTTTGAAAATCTGAGGGAAGTCTCACTGTCGGTATCCTGCCCCGAGGCGGCGCGTATTGTGCTTGAAAACCGCGGAAGGGTTGGTTTTTACACCGAGACGGACGATGAGGAAGAGGAGTACGAGGATTTTGACTATCTCATGTTCACGAAGCTTCTCGACATCAGGGAGGTGCTCTTTGATGTCCTGCATGAGAAAAAGGGGGCGGTAAGCTGCAGGCTTGCGAGACTTCTCGACATCGTGCATGGAATACAGAGGCTCATAGATGACGACCGTATATTCGAGATTGACGAGGAGGAGCACAGGGCGGGCACCGAAAACAAGACCTACGCCGGCTACAAAAATAAGGCAGGATTGCGGCAGCAGTATATGAACGACATATTCGAGGAACTCTACAGGCTTGAGGTTTTAAGAGCATCATGGACTGACTCGTTAAGGGAGACGCAGAAGCTTCTCTACAAGGATATGGACGCGGCACGGTATGCGGCACTCTGTGCTGAGTTCGACCGCTGCTATGCCGACCGCATGGAGGAGTACGAGCAGCTAATGTCGTATTTTATCTTCACATATTTCTGCGGTGCGGTGTACGACTATGAGGTTGAGAGCAAGCTGCGCTTCGGGCTTGCGGCTGTGCTCATAATACATGAGATGGATATGGCACTGTGGCTGAAAAACGGCAGAAAGCTGACCTTCGACGAGCAGGTATGGCTTGTCCACAACTATTCCATGGAGATAGAGCACTCCGACCTTAACCTCGACGACATGGAACGCATGGTGATGCGTGAGAAAGCATTCGGCTACAGAAGAATACTCACCGTGCTTATGAACTGGGAAGAATAATTCTGAACTATGAAATGTTACGCGGTCAAAACATGCCTCACAAAATTCATTGAGTATGACGTGTTATGTTCATGAACATAACACGTCATACACTAAAGACAAATAAGCATGTTTTGACCGGCAATATATATTATGTTAAAAGTGAGGTACATACAAAGATGAGCAGCAAAAACAGAGGCTTTACATCGATACCCTCGGACCCGTTTGACGTGTCCTGCGATGCGAAGCGTGACATGGGGAAATGGCAGAGATTTTTCTCGTATTATAAGCCGTACAAGGGACTTTTCTTTGCGGATATGTTTTTTGCCATAATGGGCGCAGCGGTGACGCTTGTGATACCGTTGATAATCAGGTATATAACGGGGACAGTCATATTTTATGAGGCAGACGAGGCACTTAGGACTATACTGAAGCTCGCGCTCCTCATGGTGGGACTTGTATTGCTCGAGGCGTATTGCAATTTTTTCATAGCGTATCAGGGACACATCATGGGCGCGAAGATGGAGTATGATATGAGAAACGAGATATTCGCGCACTATCAGCGGTTGTCCTTCAACTTTTTTGATGACCAGAAGGTCGGACAGCTTATGAGCCGCGTGACAAACGACCTCTTCGAGATATCCGAGCTGTTCCACCACGGACCCGAGGATATTGTGATATCGATAATCAAGTTTATTGGTTCGTTTGTCATTCTCGCTTCGATAAATATAAGGCTCACACTCGTGGCGTTTGCCATAATACCGTTTATGTTCGCGTATGCATATTTTTTCAACAAGAAGATGAAGGCGGCGTTCAAGCGCAACAGGGCAAAGATTGCCGATATAAATGCTACGATTGAGGACAATCTTTCAGGAATAAGGGTTGTAAAATCCTTTGCAAACGAGGATGCGGAGATGGAGAAGTTCCGCGATGGCAACAGCCGCTTTGTTGAGACGAAGAAGAGCAGCTACCTCTACATGGGGGGATTTCACTCGGGGCTGGGCGCGTTTATGACGCTCATCAACATCATCGTGATTGTGGCAGGAGCCATGTTCATAACCAAGGGAATTGTCGATGTGACGGTGCTCATCACCTTCCTTCTCTATGTAAATAATTTCACTGAGCCGGTGAAGAAGCTCATCAACTTTACGGAGACCTTCCAGAACGGAGTCTCGGGCTATGAGCGTTTTCTTGAGATTATGTCCATCGAGCCTGCGATAAAGGATAAGGAAAATGCGGTTGAGAAAAACGATTTCAAGGGGGATGTCACTTTTAACGATGTCTCTTTCAGATACAACGACAAGAATGACTATGTGTTAAATCATGTAAGCCTGGATGTTAAAGCGGGAGAGTACGTCGCGCTGGTCGGCTCGTCGGGAGCGGGAAAGACAACTCTTTGCAGTCTGATACCGAGATTTTATGATGTGACGGACGGAAGCATCTGCGTGGACGGGGTTGACGTTAGGGATTTAAAGTTGAAATGCCTTAGAAACAATATCGGCATCGTGCAGCAGGACGTATATCTTTTTGCGGGTTCAATCATAGAAAATATCAGGTACGGCAGACCTGACGCGACGGACGAGGAGGTCTACGAGGCGGCAAAGAAGGCTAACGCGCATGAGTTCATCATGGGGCTTCCTGAAGGCTACGACACCGATATAGGCCAGCGCGGAATTAAGCTGTCGGGTGGACAGAAGCAGCGTCTCTCAATAGCGAGGGTTTTCTTAAAAAATCCGCCTATACTTATATTTGATGAGGCGACGAGCGCGCTCGATAACGAGAGCGAGAAGGTTGTACAGGAGTCTTTAGAGACGCTTGCAGCCAACAGGACAACCTTCGTGATAGCGCACAGACTCTCGACAATCAGAAACGCCGAGAGGATACTGGTGCTCACCGAGGACGGAATTGCGGAGAGCGGAACACATAAGGAACTCATGGAAAAACGGGGAGTGTATTATAATCTTTATAATATTGCGACCGGAGCATAGTGTATAATACAAAAATCGGAAGGAGAATACGGTATGATTTCGGAGAGAATGGTTGGTCTGGTGAAGGGAAGCTCGGTTATCCGGGCAATGTTTGAGGAGGGAAAGCGTCTTGCGGCGCAGTACGGCGCCGAGAATGTTTATGATTTCAGCCTCGGAAACCCTAATGTGCCTGCGCCTAAGGAGGTAAATGAGGCGATAAAAGCGGTTGTCGACGAGGAGGAGAGCACTTTTTTGCACGGTTACACGAGCAATCCCGGCTATGCGGATGTGAGGGAGGCTGTCGCAGAGAACCTCAACAGGAGATTTGGAACACATTTTACGTTTGAAAATATTATTATGACGGTAGGTGCTGCCGGAGGACTGAATGTTATATTCAAGTCGCTTTTAAATACCGGCGATGAGGTTATCGCGTTCGCGCCTTACTTTGGCGAGTACCGCTCCTACGTCGCTAACTATGACGGAAAGCTTGTCGAGGTTGCACCTGATGAGAGCACCTTTATGCCTGACATGGCAGCCTTTGAAGCGGCGATAACACCTAAGACCAAGGCGGTAATCGTGAACAATCCGAACAATCCGTCCGGAGTTGTCTATTCTGTAGATACAATCACAAAAATTGCTGCAATTATGGATGAAAAGCAGAAGGAGTACGGCACCGAGATTTATCTCATAGCAGATGAGCCTTACCGCGAGCTCGTGTACGATGGTGCGGAGGTTCCTTTCCTCACAAAGTACTACGATAACACCATCGTGGGATATTCCTTCAGCAAATCGCTCTCACTTCCGGGCGAGAGAATAGGCTACCTTGTCATTCCCGACGAGGTTGTCGACGCGAAGCTGTTACAGTCAGCCGCGAGCGTGGCAACGAGAATACTGGGATTTGTCAATGCCCCGACGCTCATGCAGCGCGCGGTTGCAAGATGCCTCGACGCGGAGGTGAATGTCGAAGCCTATGACAGGAACAGAAAGGCGCTCTACGACGGGCTCACCAAGCTCGGCTTCGAGTGCATCAAGCCGCAGGGCGCATTCTATCTGTGGGTTAAAGCGCCCGGCAAGGACGAGACGAAGCTTGTACAGACGGCCAAGAGCCATAATATTCTTGTTGTTCCGGGAAGTTCATTTGCATGTGCAGGGTATGTGAGAATCGCATACTGTGTATCTTATGATACTATTATGAGCGCACTGCCTAAGTTTGAGCTTGTTGCAAAAGAGCTGGGATTATAAAATAACAGATATTTGTCTGTAAAATAAGCAGCGATATTAATTTTATTGATGTATCATTTTATATAAAAGAATATGTAATATGGTTAAAATCAGCTTTAGATATCTCAATGGGAGGACATAGTGATGAGTGAAAAGAAGTGGAAAGAAAATATCCGTAAGGTAGTGCCGTATGTTCCGGGCGAGCAGCCGAAGGTTGAGGGAGAGCTTATCAAGCTCAACACCAACGAAAATCCATATCCGCCGTCGCCTCTTGCAGAGCGCGCGGCAAAGCAGATGGACACCGAAAAGTACCGCCTTTACCCTGACCCGGCGGCATCTAAGCTCGTACATGCGCTTGCAGAAGAGTACAGTGTGAAGGACAATCAGGTGTTTGTCGGTGTCGGCTCCGACGATGTTATCGCCATGTCGTTTCTGACATTCTTTAACTCGGATAAGCCCATTCTGTTCCCTGACGTGAGCTATTCCTTCTATGAGGTGTGGGCTGATTTGTTCCATATTCCGTATAAAAGACCGATGCTCGACGACAGCTTCAACATAAAGCCTGACGACTACATGAAGGAGAACGGCGGAATAATCTTCCCGAACCCTAACGCTCCGACAGGTGTCTATCTGGAGCTTGACAGTGTAAAAAAGATACTCGATGCAAACCGCGATGTTATAGTCATTGTCGATGAGGCATATATTGATTTTGGGGGTGAGAGTGCACTAAAATTGATAGACGAGTACGACAACCTTCTTGTCGTGAGAACCTTCTCCAAATCGCGCTCCATGGCGGGCTTAAGAATAGGCTGTGCCATCGGAAACGCCGAGCTGATAGCCGCACTCAATGATGTTAAGTACTCCTACAATTCGTACACCATGAACATGGCAGCGATTGAGCTCGGCACGGCAGTCCTCGCCGATAAAGACTACTTTAACGAGACTGTCGCCAAGATTATAGCGACAAGAGAGAATGCAAAGAAACGACTTGCCGAGTTAGGCTTTACCTTCCCCGACTCCAAGACGAATTTCATCTTCGCCAAGCCGTCTAAAATCACCGCAAAAGAGCTTTTCGAGCAGCTAAAAAAACGCAACATCTACGTCCGCTACTTCAACGCCCCGAGAGTAAATGAACACCTCAGGATAACCATAGGCACCGACGAGGAGATGGAGCGCTTCTATCAGGCAGTCAAGGAAATCCGGAAAGACTGCAGATAGTCATCGACGCAGTTAATTTAACGTTAATACAAGTTTATACTTATTTAACAGACTTTTTTAATAGAATGTGTTATCTTATATTTTGACAATAAATTAGAAGTACAAGGAGACACACACTCTATGGGAAATTTTATGAATAACCTCCGCTCGAAAATGTACCGCTTCATGCAGGGAAGATATGGCGTAGACCAGTTCAACCGTTTTCTGTTTGGCTGCTCCATAGCTCTCCTGCTTTTGTCGATTTTTTTGGGAAATTTCATGTATCTGCTCGCGCTTGCATGCCTCATATATTCATATTTCCGTATGCTTTCGAAGAACACACAGAAACGCTGCAGGGAGAATCTGATGTATGTCGGCTGCACGAAGCACATAAGAAGCTGGTTTAATACCTGGAAATTGAGATTTAAGGAGAGAAAGACGCACCACATCTATAGATGTAAGAAGTGCGGACAGAACATAAGGGTGCCTAAGGGCAGGGGGAAGATCTGCATTACCTGTCCTAAGTGCAGGAATGAATTTATAAAGGTGAGCTGATGTTTGGTTATGTTACGATTAACAAGGCAGAACTAAAAGTGAAGGATTACGACAAGTACCATGGTTTCTACTGCGGTCTGTGCCACGCACTGAAGGAGCGCTACGGAAGGCTGGGGCAGTTTACGCTGACCTATGACATGACTTTCGTGACGCTGCTTCTGACGAGCCTATATGAGGAGCGGAGCGTGCACATGAAGGAGCACTGCATGGTACACCCGGCTGCGCGGCACGAGATATACTACAACAGGTTTTCGGACTACGGCGCTGACATGAACATGCTGCTGACCTACTACAAGCTTCTCGACGACTGGGACGATGACAGAGACTTCAAGGCGCTTGTGATGGCAGGGCTGTTAAAACGAAGATGCCGCAGGGCAGTGCTGGAAAATCCGAGGCAGGCGAGGGCGATAAAGACCTATATTGTGGAGAACAAGGCGTGCGAGAACGCCAACGAGAAGGATTTTGACAAGGTGGCAGGCTGCACGGGAAGAATGATGGCGGAGCTTCTCTGCTACAGGGAGGACGAGTGGTCGGAGTATCTTAGACAGCTCGGTTTTTACCTTGGAAAGTTCATATACCTTATGGACGCGTATGATGACCTTGGGAAAGACGAGAAGGACGGTAACTACAATCCTCTAAGACAGCTCATAGCGATGGGCTGGAATAAGGAACAGATAGAAGCGAAGGCATACGATATGCTTATGATGATGGGCGCGGGAGCCGCGGCAGGCTTTGAGAAGCTGCCGATACTAGGGAATGTGGATATTCTGAGAAATATTCTGTATTCGGGTATCTGGGGAAGGTTCAATGAAAAGAAAAATAACGGTTCTAAGGCGGAGAAACATGGAAAATGCCGGCTTGGAACAGCGGAATGGAGACGAAAATGAGAGATCCATATAGTGTGCTCGGCGTATCGCCCAATGCCACTGATGAAGAGATAAAAAAAGCATACAGAAAGCTGAGCAGGAAGTACCACCCTGACGCTAACATCAATAACCCGAACAAGGCGGCTGCGGAGGAGAAGTTCAAGGAGGTTCAGGCGGCTTACGACCGGATAGTCAAGGCGAAGGAGAACCACACCTCTGCATACGATTATGACGACAGGACTTACGGACAGGGCGGAGCCTACGGGCAGAATCCATTCGGCGGAGGTTTCGGAGGCTTTGGTGGTTTTGGCGGCTTCGGAGGGTTTCAGAACGCACACCGCACGACGCAGGACGCACAGACACAGCGCCTTAATGCAGCTATGGACTATTTAAGTCATGGCTACTATAAGGAAGCCATGAATGTATTAAATGATATTGAGGAGCACAATGCGCGCTGGTATTATCTGCGTGCCATGGCGAACAGAGGACTAGGGAATATGGTCAACGCCAAGGACGACGCGCGAATGGCGCATCAGCTTGAGCCGGGCAACACGGAGTACGCACAGTTTGCGTCCGCGATGGAGAACGGCACGGACTGGTATGCCGACATGGGAAATGTGTACGGCGGTCAGGTATATCAGGCTAACGAGTGCGGAAGCTGTCTTACCAAGATGTGCTGTCTCAATATGATGTGCGGCGGATGCTTCTGCTGATAAGGGCTTTTTGTCGTATTTTGCGATAAAATATTCTTGCACTTCCATTATAAAAGCGATAAGATAACATGAAAAAGGATTGTTCCTTTATAATGGAAATGAATTATGCCGCTGTGTGGCGGTGGCATGGAGGCTTAATATGACAAAGGCAGAGGAATATATTAACTCCATTCCCAAGTTTGCGGGAAAGACGGAGCTTAAAAATACAGAGCTTTTACTTGAAGAGCTCGGAATAGATACCTCGGGCATGAAGATTATTCATGTTGCCGGGACTAACGGAAAAGGGTCTGTGTGCTCGTACATATCCAACACGCTCGTGAGGGCGGGGTATAGGACGGGACTTTTCATATCTCCGCATCTCGTGAAGATTAACGAGAGAATACAGATAGACAATGTACCTGTATCGGACGAGATATTTGATGGTGCGTATGAGAGGGTGCTTGAGGCGGCACACAGGATGGAGCAGTCGGGTGGAAAGCATCCGGCTTATTTTGAGTTCTTATTCGGAATGGCTATGCTCGTGTATAAGGAGCAGGGCATGGACTATATCGTTCTTGAGACAGGCATGGGTGGAAGGCTCGACTCAACCAATGTGATAAAGAAGCCGCTTATGACGGTGATAACGAGCGTGAGCATGGATCACATGCATGTGCTGGGTAACACAATCGGGGAGATTGCCTCAGAGAAGGCGGGAATAATAAAGCCCGGTGTTCCGCTGGTATTCTACGGCGGAGATAAGAGAGTGCGCGGCGTCATTGAGAAAACTGCGCTGGAAAGAAAAGCTCCGTATGAGGTTATTGATGACAGCAGTGTATCCTCGGTTCAAAAAAGAGGTAAATTTATTGATTTTTGCTTAAATAACAGATATTATAATAATGAGATTTTTTCGGTTTCGAGTGCGGCGCTCTATCAGGTGTGGAATTCCTCGCTTGCGGCAACAGCCCTTGCATGGCTTGCTGCTGAGGGGGGCTGTCACCTGACACACACGCAGATACAGGAGGGCGTTAAGACGGCGTTCTGGGAAGGGCGCATGGAGGAGCTGATGCCGGAGGTGTATGTCGACGGCGCTCACAACGAGGACGGCATAAGGGCATTTCTAGAGACGGCGAAATCGATGAAGGACAGAAGACAGATACTTATGTTCTCAGCAGTTGCCGACAAGGCTTACGACGTGATGATTAAGGAGATATGCGAGTCGCAGGCATTTGACGAGTATGTTGTCAGTACGGTTGAGTACACCAACAGGGCGATGCCGGCTGAGGTATTTTTAGAGACCTTCAGAAAGTACACCGATAAGCCTGTGTATCTTGAGGAGACGGCAGGAGAGGCATTCCTGAAGGTTATGGAGCTTAAAAAAGTCGATGACAGAGTGTTCATAGCAGGTTCACTTTACCTTGTGGGAGAGATTAAGCGGATTGTGGAAGAGACACCTGAGATGGTTCACTTTATTTGAAAAGAGGATTAAAGATGATTGATTTTGATGAGGAAATTAAGAAATTTCAGCCAAGCCAGGAGGTTGATGAGGCTGAGGATGCCATATATGGAAATAATACGATTGATGTGACGGACATTATTGATAAGATTATAACAAAGACCGTCGAGAGCAAGTAGTTTTAGCCCGGAGGAACAAGATGAAGTGTTATAAATGTAACAGCCAGCTCGACAACAACAGCGATTACTGCCTTAAATGTGGAGCGGACGTGTCCGTTTACAGAATAGTTGTCAAGGCTTCCAACACATATTACAATCAGGGGCTTGAGAAGGCGAAGGTGCGCGATCTGACGGGTGCCGTGGAGAGCCTCAGAACAAGCCTCAGCATAAATAAGGACAATATCAAGGCGAGAAACCTCTTAGGACTTGTCTATTTTGAGATGGGCGAGGTCGTCATGGCTTTGTCGGAGTGGGTTGTGAGCAAGAACCTAAAGCCGGACAGGAATGTGGCCGAGGTCTATATAAAGAAGGTTCAGGACAACCCGAACAAGCTTGAGCTTATGAACCAGGCGATAAAGCGTTTCAATATCTCCCTCAGATATGCTAAGGAGGGGGCTGTGGACATGTCGGTCATTCAGCTTAAAAAGGTTGTCACCATGAACCCTAAGCTTGTAAAGGCGGGTCTGCTGCTTGGACTTCTTCTGTGGAAGGACGGGCAGAACGACAGGGCAAGAAAATGTTTCCAGAGAGTATTAAAGACTGACAGGAACAACACACTTGCTCTCCGCTACCTCTCAGAGCTTGACGGAAGCCTTGCGAAAGAGGACGAGGATACAGAGGCGGTATTTAAGAAGAAAAAGAAGGTGCAGCAGCCGTCGGTGACAGGGCATGATGTAATTATCCCGCCGAACTCCTACAAGGAGCCGAGCAACGGCATTTTTACCGTGCTCAGCATATTGCTTGGAGTGGTGCTCGGCGCGGCATTAGTGTGGTTTCTTATTCTTCCGTCAAAGATATCGAGTCTCAATTACGATAATAAACAGATTGTGCTCGACTACAGCGAGCAGCTTGCAGCCAACTCTGTCGACATAGCGAACCTAAAGTCACAGATAGAGTCACTTACCAAGGAGAGGGATAATCTTTCAAAGCAGCTTGCAGGATATACAGGGGAGAATGGCGAGTCCAACATGTATTCGCTTCTCATAGATGCGGCAGATGCCTATGTGAGCTACGATTTTGCACAGGCACTCATATTGTTACAGAAGATAGATGTGGCGCTTTTACCTACACAGACGGCGAAGAATGTCTATAACACCATGTCCGATGCGTGCAGCGGCGGAGGTGACCGCTTCTATGCACAGGGAACGAAGGCATATCTTGAGAAAGATTATATTTCAGCGGCCAATTATTTTGAGGCAGCTTTGATATATGATGAGACCAATGAGGAGGCGGCTTACTACCTCGGACTGTGCACGCAGGAGAACGACGACGCACAGACTGCGGTTGACTATTACGAGGAATTTCTGACAAGGTTTCCTCAGACGGCATTTGCCGCTGACGTGAACGCCAGAATAGCGGCGCTTAAAGCTGAACTTTTGCAGGAGACGACGGCCGCCGGGATACAGCAGGGTGAAAACGAGAGTGAGACGCAGGCGGAGGCAACGGACGCAGGTGAGCCGCAGGGCGGGCTGCAGACCGATGGGAATACGCAGGAATAGCATATAGAAGGATACGTTAAGATTTTTTTAAGAACACGCATGAGATTTTTGGCATGAGTGTTCTTTTTTATTTTTTGACAGATAAGGAGGGAAGGATATGGCGGAGCCGTACACTGTGAAGGGAGAATGTCTGATTATACATTTTGAGGAGGAGTTAGACCACCATCTGACGGAGAAACTCAGAGACGCCATCGATGGCGTCATTGAGAGCAGGGGGATAAGGTATCTGATACTGGATTTTGAGAACCAGAGCTTTATGGACAGCTCGGGGATAGGCTTCATAATGGGGCGCTACAAAAGACTTGCCCCCTACAGGGGGAAAATATATGTGACGAACTTAGGAAGAGGGCTGGAGAGAATATTTAAGATAGCCGGGCTCTACACCATCACGGTTGAGAAGGACAGTGTAGATGCAGCATTATGTGAGGCAGGAGGAAAAAGATGATGAGCACAGGCAGCAACAGATTTTATATGGAAATGGACGCGGTATCCGAAAATGAAGCATTTGCCAGGGTGTGCATAGCGGCGTTCTGTGCACGCCTTGACCCTACGCTCGAGGAGATTAATGACATCAAGACGGCAGTGTCGGAGGCGGTCACGAACTCCATTATACACGGCTACAGAAAACAGGGCGGTGTGATACATATGCAGGCGGACATCGATGACAATATATTGACGATATGTATAAGCGATGATGGCTGCGGCATTGAGGATGTGAACAAGGCGATGGAGCCACTCTACACGACGGGAGCTCTCGAGGAACGCTCCGGAATGGGCTTCACCTTTATGGAGATATTCATGGACTGCCTTCAGGTGGAGTCCGAGCCCGGCAAGGGAACGAAGGTTATTATGAAAAAGGAAATAAGTAAAAATAAATAAAAAGATAAGGGTGTGGTATATATGGATGATACCAAGGAACTTATCTTAAAAGCACATAATGGCGATAAGGCGGCAAGGGACAGGCTTGTGATGGAGAATATGGGACTTGTATACAGCGTATCAAGACGCTTTATCGGAAGAGGCTGCGAGCTTGAGGACATAAACCAGATTGGGACAATAGGACTTATCAAGGCGATAGACAAATTTGATGACAGCTTTGATGTGAAGTTTTCGACCTATGCGGTTCCGATGATAGCCGGGGAGATAAAGAGATTTCTCCGGGACGACGGTATGCTCAAGGTCAGCCGTTCGCTCAAGGAGAACGGCTACAGGATAAAGCGCGCCTCAGATGAACTCGTGTCAAAAAACGGAAGGGAGGCGACCATAGAGGAGCTTGCGGCGGCGACGGAACTGTCGATCGAGGACGTCGTGATGGCGCTCGAGGCGAATACCGATGTGGAGTCGATATACAGAACCATATACCAGAACGACGGGAATGAGATATATCTCGTGGACAAGCTCTCGGTGGGGGAGACAGCTTCGGCGAAGGATGGCTTTGCGGGCGCGCAGGAGAGGCTTTTAAATTCCATGCTGTTAGAGCAGCTTATGGTGGAGCTTGACGAGACGGAGAGGAAGCTTATCATGCTGAGGTATTTCAGGGAGATGACACAGACGCAGGTTGCAGACGAGCTTGGCATAAGCCAGGTTCAGGTCAGCCGTCTCGAGAAAAAAATATTAAAAAAACTTCGCGGCTTTATCACTCTTTAATGCATAAATAGATAGAGCACAGGCAATATTAGCACTTGAATGGGTGTTGTAATTTGAACCTGAAAAATTATGCGGTTTGAAAAGAGGACGGCTATGGAGCAGACAGTGTATATTAAGCTGAACAAGAGCGTGTGCCTTGCCGGCACGGACGTGTTCATAAGTGACATTGCGAGCGTGTACTGTGTGGACAGGCATATTTGCAGCAGGATAAAGGCGATAAAGATACTAAAGACGGAGGCAGGCTCGACGCGCCGCTATGTGGTCAGCGTCCTGAAGGTCATAGAGTGCATACTAAAGGAGTTTCCGGGGGCTGTGGTCGAGAGCGACGGTGAGCAGGACGTGGTGATAGAGCACAAGGACATGAAGGGCAAGGGGAAGGCTGCCGAGTACACCAAGGTATTCTTAATCTGCCTTATCACGCTGCTTGGCGGTGGCTTCGCGGTCATGGCGTACAACAACGATGTAGGCATGGCGGATATGTTCACGAGGATATATGAGCTGGTGTACGGCAGTGGGAACTCAGGCAGCAGGATACTTGAAATAAGCTATTCCATAGGGCTTGCCGTGGGAATTATAGTCTTTTACGGACACTTCGGAAGCTGGAAGTTTGGCAAGGACCCGACGCCGCTCGAGGTTGAGATGCGTCTGTATGAGGACGATGTCGATACGGCGATGATTAAGCAGAGTGAGAGGGAGAAGAACGAGATTGATGTGGATTAAAGCGGCTTTTCTTATTGTGGCAGGACTCTGCGCCGGAGCCATGGTCGCAGCGGGTTTCTTCGCCTTCATCACTGCCATAGGCGTTGTCACAACCTACGCACAGAGGACGAGGACGGCGGGGTATATAAAGACCTATGAGAATACCTTGGCGGCGGGGGCTGTTCTGGGAAATGCCTGGTGGTCGCTTGGACTCACCTTCGGCATGGGCGGCGCAGGACGGCTTTTCCTCCTTGTGGCGGGGCTCTGTTACGGGATATTTGTAGGAAGCCTTATAATAGCGCTTGCCGAGACGATAAAGACGGTGCCCGTGTTTTTCAGGCGTGCGAAGATTACGACGGGTCTGCCGGTGGTGATTGTCGCCTTTGCGCTCGGAAAGTGCATCGGGAACCTGCTTTTTTACTTTTTTGACATGAAGGTGTGAGCAAAGAGGTATTGCTTTTTACTTCATTTACAGATAATATGATGATGTGCGATAATTAAAGATGAAAGGTAATTGGGAACGATATGGCAGACAGGACTGACAGAGTTAAGGGGGCGGTAAAGCGTCTTGGCAGATTTTCGATTGTGTTTATGGTCGAGCTTCTGCTATTGCTTGCCGCCCTGATTTATATTTTTGTTCCGAAATGGAGCGCCGGCTACGACATACCGCAGTTTGATACGGAGTACACTCTGCGGGTGGATAACCAGCGATTCGGAAGATATATATATAGGGTGGAGTACTCGCGGACGGAGGATGCCCTGGCAGTGGGCGTCGAGGGAGCCAAAGACGGATTATTTTACGGTCATGTCAACTCGGAGGGGCAGATTTTGAGAGATGCCTACAGCGAGTATGAGCTCGAGTACTGGGTCACCGGAGTGAAAAATGACGTGGAGATTAAGCTCACGAACATGTACTCAAGCGATGCGGTCAGAGTGAATCGAGTCATCATAAGGGAGACTGATTTTGCCGCGTATGTATGTGTTATTCTGGTGCTGCTTGCGATTGGCGCCACCTGTCTTGTGTACTGCATTGTGCGCGGGAAGATAAAAAAGGAGTCTGTGAAGGTTCTGACGGCGCTTGCAGCCATCACCTTTGTAGGTGCGCTTCCGGTTTTTACGCCTTATCTGCAGATGGGCGCGGACTCGGTGTTCCATCTTAACAGGATTGAGGGTATCAAGGAGTCGCTGCTTGCGGGGCAGTTTCCGGTGAGGGTTGACAGCGTGTATCTTAACGGATATGGTTATGCGGTGTCGACCTTCTACGGGAGCCTCTTTTTCTATATTCCGGTTGCGGCGAGACTGATTGGCTTTTCACTGCAGTTCAGCTACAAGATTTTTGTCATGTTCCTCAATATCATAATGGTTGTCAATTCATATTTCTTTTTTAAGAAGATAACCCGGGACAGAAAGTGGGGGATTGCCGGAAGCTTCTGCTTCACGCTGTTTACCTACAAGTTTATCAACATGTACTCGAGGGGAGCCATATCGGAGGCATCGGCGATGGCTGTGCTGCCGCTGCTTGCCAACGTATTTTACGATGTGTTTACGGCAGAGCATGACGCCGCGTATAAAAGACTGTGGGTGAAGCTGACGCTTGCGTTCAGCCTCGTGGTGGAGAACCATATAATCAGCACAGAGATATTCGGCGTTGCGATGATACTGATATGTGTGTTCTGTTTCAGGAAAACCTTTAACAGGGATACATTTGTGGTGCTGTTAAAGTTCACCGTGGCGACACTGGCACTCAATGCGTTTTTTCTTGTCCCGTTCGTACAGACGATAACGGGAATGGAGTTTAACATAAATGCATGGACGGATGTTCAGACTGACATGCAGAGTATGGGATACAGACTCGACGATTGGTTCTATGTGCAGATACCGCATTACAACTTCAGAATATGGTACGAGCAGGCGATAAAGATTATCCCGGGCTTGTCGGCGGCGCTCATGTTCCTATCATCGTTCGCAGCGGCAGCGGCGGGCGTGTTTAAGAGCAGGGAGGGAAAGCTGTATAAGTTTTTTCTCGTGGAGAGTATAGTTGTAATTGTGATAACCTCGGCATATTTTCCGTGGAACGCCATACTGGATTTTATGGTAAACAGACTTGGCGGGGTGGGGCTTACACTCGCGAATATGCTGACTAATATTCAGTTCCTTTTCAGGATAACGGTGCTTGCTGACCTGTTCTTTACAGGCCTGTTCGTATTATCAGCTAAGTTCCTCGTGGAAAAATATTTCGCAGCGGGCGACGGGCGCAGGCTTACACTTGCAAGAGTAATGACCGCCGTGGTCATGCTTGTCACGCTTGGTCAGACACTGTCGCTTGAGATGGCGGTCATTGCGACGCAGTGCAACTCGAAGTATGAGAAGTTCAGCATAACAGACCTCGATGAATATTTCTGCAAAAATATCGGAAATGAAGAGTATATACCGAGAACAGTGGTTACGGGCTGGTCATGGTCGGGTGCATATGACGACAGAACAGTCGTGGTGAGTGGAGGAAGAGCCTGCAATCTCTCGAAAAAGGGCACACACCTCAAATTTACGGTTCAGACGGATGCCGGCGTGACGGGGTGGGTTGACATACCGCTCATATATTACTTTGGCTATCATGCATACAACACCGACACGGGTGAGGAGCTTGCCATATTCCAGAATAATTCCGGAAAGATATCCTTTATCATGCCTGAGAGCACCACCTGGAATGTCGAGGTCGTTTACAGGGACGAGCCTGACTGGAAAATTGCGGACAGGATATCGCTGGTGGCACTAATGTATATGGTTATCGTAATGGTTTACGATGTGAGGGATAAAAGAAGGCGTGCAGACTCTTTTGATGAATAATATGCCTTACAAAAAGATATAATTTATAGTATAGAGCTGAAAAATACAGTGAAATATATTATTATATCTGAAAGATTCAGACGGAGGCAGAAATGAAGGACAAGCAGACCCGTACACAGGAGCGGATAGATAAGAGGAACGAAAGATACAATGACTATGTGGAGCAGATAACTCCAAAGCATAGCTGCCTGAAAAACTGTGCCAAGGCGTTTGTCGTAGGCGGTATAATATGTACGGCAGGGCAGGGACTTATGCAGCTCTACATGCTGTGGAACGACAAGGAGACAGCCGCGGCATGGACGACACTCACACTGGTGCTTATAAGCGTTATTCTGACCGCATTCAACATTTATCCGTCGATAACTAAGTGGGGTGGAGCAGGTTCGCTTGTACCGATAACAGGCTTCGCTAACTCAGTCGCGGCTCCGGCAATCGAGTTTAAGAAGGAGGGCTTTGTGTTCGGAATAGGCTGTAAGATATTTACGATAGCAGGTCCTGTCATTCTGTACGGTATTCTGATGAGCTGGGGGCTGGGAATTATTTACTGGATATTGATTTTTGCGGGCGTAATTGCTTGACATTTTCATCTCAATGTGCAACTATATGCTATGTGGGAATTGGAAGAATTTTTCCGATTCCGCAGATTAGGGGATTAGAATTTAAGAGGGTCGTGTTTTCGGACCGATAGGAGTGGACAGTGAATAATTTTAAGTCAATTAAGGCTATTCTTTCCGAGGTGAGAACTGACAGGAAATCGCATTTCAAGCAGACCAGCGGTTATGTTCAGCATGGCAATACGTCGGTGATGAAGCATTGCATATCAGTGGCTTATGTGAGTCTTATGATCGCAAGGAAGCTTCATATTAAGGTGGATAAGAAGGCATTGGTCAGAGGGGCGCTGCTCCATGACTATTTTCTCTATGACTGGCATGAGAAGAATAAGGGTCATTCCCTGCATGGCTTCAAGCACCCTTACTTCGCGCTTCGCAATGCAAGCAGGGACTTCAAGCTTAATGACATAGAGAAGAACGTCATTCTTCGGCATATGTTCCCGCTTACGCCTATACCGCCTAAGTGCAGGGAGGCATGGATTGTATGCATGGCTGACAAATACTGTTCTGCACGGGAGACTATGTATACCGTGAAGCGATATGCTCATAATGCATGTCAGTTTGTGTTCGGATAAGAGCTTTATGGCGGGACTTTTGCCTACGGCAGGCAGGAAGCCCCGCCTTATTATGCCAATACCCAGAGAAAAAGGAGATAATTTTATGAATTTTTTTTTAGCGTTGGCTGCCCTCGTGGCCGGCTTCGTGCTTCTTGTAAAGGGAGCGGATTTCTTTGTTGACGGAGCGGTCGGCATCGCATCGAGATTTGGCATTCCGCAGCTTGTAATCGGACTCACCATCGCAGCGATGGGAACGTCGATGCCTGAGGCGGCTGTCAGCATCACTTCAGCTCTCAAGGGAAGTGCCGGAATAACGGTGGGGAATGTTGTCGGAAGCAACATAATGAACATACTGGTTATTCTGGGAATTACGGCAGTTATCACGCCTATTGCAGTGCAGAAGTCTACAAGAAAATTTGAGATTCCGGGCATGATAGCCATATCGGTGCTCTTTCTTGTGCTCGGTTACACGGGCAGCGAGGTAGTGCGCTTCGAGGGCGTTATCCTCTGGCTTGTGTTCATCGGATATATTGTATACCTCTTCTGGATTGCGAAGCACAATAAGGACGAGGAGACCGATGAGGCGGAGAAGAATTGGAGCCTTCCGGTTCAGCTCATCGCCATCGTGGGCGGTATAGCAGCGATAGTTTTGGGAAGTGACCTGGCAGTTGACGGCGCTACTGCGATTGCGAAGGCGTTCGGTATGAGCGACAGAGTAATCGGTCTTACTATCGTCGCTTTTGGAACCTCGCTTCCTGAACTTGTTACATCTGTCACTGCGGCAAGACGCGGAAAAGCTGACCTTGCGATTGGAAATATAGTTGGAAGCAATATCTTTAATATCCTGTTTGTCGCAGGAACAACGGCGCTCATAACACCTGTTGTGTTCGAGACGAAGTTCGTTATGGACAGCATCATTGCCATCGCGGCAGCAGTGCTTCTGCTCATATCAGTGTGCAACAAGGACAATAAGCTCAAGCGTCCTGCCGGAATTATCATGCTTGTGTGCTATGGCGCTTATCTCGCATATCTGCTCGCAGCCTAAGCGTCCAAAAATTGTGAGAGCATGTAGTGCGGAGCAGTTTGATATTATATAATCTAGTCATTGTGAAATGGAGCTTTTCGGTATGGACAGTTATATCAGGAAGATAGGAGTCTCCGTGAGGAAGAACCGTCTCGGGGATATCATAATCAATCTGCTCGGGGTAGCAGTGGGGTCATTTATATACGCTTGTGGAATAAGTCTTTTTCTTGACCCGAATAACTTAGCGCCTGGCGGCGCCTCCGGTCTTGCGATTGTGCTCAACAGAATTTTTAATGTTGAGACAGGTACGCTGTATTTCATTATAAATGTTCCGATTATGCTTCTGGGATTATGGAAATACGGTGTTAAATTCATCGCCTCTACGTTTTTCTCGATTCTGCTCAACTCATTTTTTACAAATGAGCTTGCCAAGGTGGGGGCCGTGACGGATGACCTTCTGATCGCTGCGATAGCGGGAAGCGTTCTCGTCGGAGTCGGAGTTGCCATTGTGTTCAAGAGCCATGCGACGACGGGAGGAACGGATATAATCGTTAAGGTGCTTCACGACAAATACAAGCATATCAAGACGGGAGTTATCTTTCTCCTCATGGATATTGTCATAGTTGCGTTTTCGGGGTTCGTATTTAAGGATGTCAATATAATCATGTATGCGCTTATCTCTGTGTTTGTTCAGGGAAAGGTTATCGATATGGTTCTGTACGGCGGTGATGAGGCGAAACTCTTCTATATTATAAGCGACAACCCGAATGCCATAGCGGACAGGATAATGAAGGAGATAGATATAACCGTCACTTTCTTAAAGGGACGGGGAGCCTACTCGGGCAGGGAGAAGCAGGTCATACTCTGCGTTGCGAGAAAGCAGCAGGGACCTTCGATTGAGGAGATAGTAAAGAGCGAGGACAGAGATGCCTTTATGATAATATCGAGTGCAAATGAGATATATGGTGAGGGCTACAAGAATATAATGAGCGATAAGCTTTAGATACATACTGAATAAAAAAAGCCATTTTAGGGTATTCTAGTAAAAGAATTTAGAAAGGATGCCCTGAGATGGCTTTTGTTTATGAGTGTAAAGATGATTGGCAGACAAAGTGCCGCATTTGACGAGCCGCCTGTCATAACGGCGAGGGCGAGTGTGGCAGGAAAGAAGGAGGGGGACGGACCTTTAGGAAAGCTATTTGACGAGGTTGTGGACGACCCTATGGCTGGACAGAATACCTGGGAGGAGGCTGAGAGCACGCTTCAGGAGAAGGTGGTGGGACATCTCCTTGACAAGGCGAAGGTGAGTGAGAATGACATAAGGTATATTCTCTCGGGCGACCTGCTGGGGCAGCTTATCGCTTCCTCGTTCGGGCTTGCAAAATATAACATTCCGTATTTCGGGCTGTTCGGAGCCTGCTCGACAATGGGCGAGGGCATGGCGCTGGGTTCAATGCTGGTGGCAGGAGGCTGTGCGGACAGAGTCATTGCAGTGACCTCCAGCCATTTTGCAAGCGCGGAGAAACAGTTTCGTTTTCCGTTGGAATATGGAAACCAACGGCCGCTGTCGGCAACCTGGACGGTAACGGGAAGCGGTGGAGTTATCCTTGAGAAGGCTGTGGGTAACAATGCAGCTTTTTCGGGCAAGGTGTGCATAAAGGGTGTCACAACGGGAAGGATTGTGGATTATGGTGTGAAGGACTCATTCAACATGGGGGCGAGCATGGCACCCGCCTGTGCAGACATGATATACGCCAATTTAAAGGATTTCGGCGTTGATGCGGACTATTACGACAAGATATTCACGGGTGACCTCGGTTATGTCGGTCAGAGGATACTCATTGACCTTCTAAAGGAGAAGGGGGTAAATATTTCCGATGTCCACTCGGATTGTGGAATGATAATATTTGACCGGAATACACAGGACACACACGCGGGCGGAAGCGGATGCGGCTGTGCGGCAGCGACACTGTGCTCCTATATACTCAGAAAGCTTGAGGAGGGAGAATATAAGAGGGTGTTGTTTGCACCGACGGGAGCGCTCATGTCGACGGTCAGCTACAATGAGGGTATGAGCATACCTGGAATAGCGCACGGTATCGTGCTCGAGCGTATAGTGTGAAAGGTGTGCCGTTCAGCAGAGTGGAGATTAAATAAGAAAAGAGGATATGCATGGATTATATTAAGGCTTTTGCTGCGGGCGGACTGATATGTGCCGCAGTACAGATACTCATGGAAAAGACAAAGCTCATGCCCGGAAGAATAATGGTGCTGCTCGTGTGTACCGGTGCGGTGCTCGGAGCGATAGGAGTTTACCAGCCGTTTGCGGACTGGGCGGGTGCGGGAGCCACAGTGCCGCTTCTCGGCTTTGGAAATGTGCTCTGGAAGGGAGTCAAGGAGGCGGTCGATCTGGAGGGGTTCCTCGGAGTATTCAAGGGAGGCTTCAAGGCGGGAGCGGTCGGAATATCGGCTGCGCTCATCTTTGGCTTCTTAGCCTCACTCATAACCAATCCAAAGATGAAAAAGTAAAAAACAGAAATAAAAAGCGAAAATAAAAAAGAGCTTCAGCAATGTGGTATTTACCTTGTCTGTATTACAAGGGCATATCAAATGCGTGAAGCTCTTTTTGGTACTTTAGAAAATTTTTTCAAATTCTTCTTAGATTGATAGGATATTCTGTTATCCTGCGTCTCAGTGGGAATGTATATCACATTCCTGATTCAGCATCTCAGGTGTTATCACATAATTCAAATCGGTTATAATATACTGATCCATGTTCTGGATAAGGGACAGATCTTTCTTGATATAGACTGCCTTGTAGCGGGATTCAGGCGGGCATCTGTCCGTAGCTATCTTGCCGGAGTCCTTGCACATGGTGACCTGAATATGTGCGTCACACACCTCTGTAGGAACCGTTCCTTCCTCAAAGTATTCTGTTATAACCTGACTTCCGCGTGGGTCGCTGTCACACAGACCTGCTATGGCAAGCTTGCCTGACTGGGCGCACACCTCAGCCTCCACTATGTTGTAAGGCTTCTGGAACTCGGTGTATTCGAGTCCTTCATGTGCGTGCTCCATGACGTCACGCCATATATTGAGATGTGTCATGGTGTAGTAGCCTGTGTTGACAGGGGTGCTGTCATCGTTTCCGATCCAGATGCCTGCAGTGTAGTAAGGCGAGAAGCCGATAAACCACTTATCGGTGTTGAGCTGCGAGGTGCCGGATTTTCCTGCATAGTACATGTTGTCACTCATAAGGTAGGTGATGTTGTCTGTCACAACGCTTCTGAGTGCACTGTCGAGAAGCCATGCTGTCGACTCTTTTATGACACGGTGGCTCGATGAGGCAGTATTGTCGAGAAGTATGTTTCCGTCATGGTCGAGAACCTTCGAGTACAGCTTTGGCTCGTTGTACACACCGTAGTTGGCGATGGCGGCGTATGCTGCTGTCATCTCGTAGTTCGTTGCACCGTTGGTGATACCACCGAGTGCGATAGCCTGATAGTGCTGCTCTTCAGGGGTGAGGGTGCTTATTCCGTAGCTTAGCGCGTAGCTGTAGCCGAGCTCAGGAGAGATGTCGGTTATTATCTTTACTGCAGGGACATTTCGTGAGACGGTTATCGCCTCGCGGATAGTCATAAGACCGTGGTATTCGTCATCTACGTTGGTTACGAGCTTGCCCGTCGAGTACAGATAAGGCACATCGTCGTATACCGTGGCGAGTGTCATGCCTGCGGTGTCAAGCGCAGGGGAGTACACGGTGAGCAGCTTGAAACTGGAACCGGGTGAACGTGTTGAGTCCGTGGCACGGTTGAGCACGAGGGAGTGGGTCTTGTCACCCCGCCCGCCTACGAGAGCCTTCACATATCCGGTCGACTGCTCAATGAGTACGAAGGAAGCCTGAGGCTCAAGCGTGTAGGCGATGTTCTCAGTTCCCTCTACCTCTGTGCCGCCTGTCTCGTTTAAGATATATGACTTAAAATTACTTATCGCCTCCTGCGCCTCCGACTCCTTGGAAAAGAGAAGGGTGAAGCCTGATATGCCAAGTGTCGACTGGTAAAAGTTGAGTATCGAGTTCTCGGTGTAGCTGTGATATTCGCCGTCCCTGTCCTTTATCTGAATTCGGTAACGCAGCGTGAAATCGTAGCGCCCTGAGTAGTAATCAGGATTGTTCACGGCACTCTCAGCATATTTCTGGAGCTCGCTGTCCTGGCAGGAATATATCTGCAAGCCGCCGCGGTAGATGAGATTGTACGCCTGCGTCTGTGTGTAGCCCTTGAGGTTCATAAGATCCTCTGTGAGCTGTGAGATGAGTGCATCCGTATAATATGAGTAGGCGGTCGAGCCTGTCGAGGTATTCTTGACATTCATGATGCGGTCGTACACATTGTCCGCAAGTGCCTCGTCATATTCCGTCTGTGTTATGAATCCGTATTCAAGCATGTTGCCGAGCACGATGGCGCGGCGCTCTTTGTTCGAATCAGGAAAACGTACAGGATTGTATCTGTACGGGTTCGAGGTCGTGGCGGCTATGACGGCGCTCTCGGATATGGTGAGCTCTGAGACATCCTTATTAAAATAATTCTGTGCGGCTGCCTGGACGCCGAGGTTGTTGTTGCCCAGATTGATTGTGTTCAGATAATTCTGGAGTATAGTGTCCTTGTCCACATTCTGCTCGAGAATGAGTGCAAGGTACTGCTCCTGAAACTTTCGCTTGAAGGTGTCGATAAGGCCATTCTCACTCTCGGCAGAAAAGACATTGTTCTTGATAAGCTGCTGGGTGATGGTGCTGGCGCCTTCGGTTCTCTTGAACTTGTTCTTGATGGTATTGTATGCGGCTCGTACGATGCCTCGCGGGTCGATTCCCTTGTGCGAGTAGAAACGTGCGTCCTCGATGGCAATGAATGCATCGATAAGGTGCTGCGGCATATCGTCGATGCTCGCCTCGATTCGGTTAGAACCCGATGCCACGAGAGTCTCTACCTTCTCACCGCTGCTGTCATATATGTATGACTGATACCACTGAGGTGAGACTGCATCGAGGGATATCTGCGGGGCAGTCTGTATAATTCCGGTAAAGGCACCAAGCCCGACGCAGGTGAGCATCACGATGCATATGACAACGCATACTGTTATAAGCTTGAAAAATAACAGCACCGCCTTCCTGCCTATCTTTACATATGGGGAACGCAGAGCTTTTATCCTTTTGCGTATTGCTTTTGATCCATAATTCATAGTGTATAACCTCCGATTTACATATTATATCAAAAAACATTCTCCAAATAAAGAAAATTATTGCTTTACATTTGATTTTTTACATATTATCCTTATTTTAAACAGCTTGCAGATGATAATAAAAAGGTGTGGAGCACGGTTCCACGATGGGAGAGAAGAGGCTATGGCAGACAGCATTATCTTTTTAAAGGACGGCGGGGAAGGCTGTTACGAGGAAAAAAAGTCGCGTTTTCTCGCTGCAGCGTACAGCATAGAAAGTGAGGAGGAGGCACTCGCGCACATAGAGGCGGCGAGGAAGAAATACTGGGACGCAAGGCATAACTGCTATGCGTATGTTATCGGCGCGAACAATGAGCTTATGAGATTTTCAGACGACGGTGAGCCCTCCGGTACGGCGGGAAAGCCGATACTCGAGGTGCTGACGGGTCGGGGGATACACAACTGCCTTATAGTGGTGACAAGGTATTTTGGCGGAACGCTCCTCGGAACGGGAGGGCTTGTCAGGGCGTATCAGAAGGCATCAATCGATGCGGTGGACAACAGCACGCTCGCGAGGCGGACGAAGGGCAGCAGGATAACGGTGCGTACCGATTACAACAGCGCCGGAAAGCTGCAATATGCCGCACAGAAGAACGGCTGGCTGCTCGAGGACATAGTGTATGCCGCCGATGTCAGCCTGATAATAGCGGCTCCGACACAGCTGTGTGAGAGCGTTATCAAGGAGGCGACCGAGATAACCTCGGGAAAAGCCGATATAACAGAGGAAAAGGACATAGAAATAGAAGAAACCGTGCAGGAGGTATAGTGCACGGTTTCTTACTTATTAGGATAGTGAGCTTAGAGATTGGAAAAACTGTTTATCTTTCTCTGAAAAGCTTCTTAATTATAAGAGGGAACCCAACGGCAATCCACAGTATGACGAAGAAATACCGCACCGTGTTCGATAGCATCGTGTTTCCGAGAATAAGCTTGAGACCGCTCTTGATGATGAGCGCTCCGGCAAGCCCGATTACCACCTTTAGAATCTGAAGCCACAGGTGGCTGTTCTTAGGGTTGAACCTGATATAATGTTTCTCGATGAACCAGCCGACTGCGAATCCGGCACCGGCGCCGGCAGCCTTGAAGCAGTCCATTGCGAGTACGTCAGTTGTGGCGCCCGTGCCCACGAGGTAATAGGAATAGCCAAACAGCGCTGCGGACAGAGTGAATACCAGTACCGATACAAGTATGTCCGTCAGAAGAGTCGAGTTGAAATTATCAAATACGAAGCTGACTGCGCCACTTATGACGATGGTCACGGCGAAGCTGACGAGCACATCCTTAGGCGTATGGCAGCCCAGATACATTCTCGAGAGCATGACTGCCGCTATGAGAATGAAAGCGCCGATGCAGACTGCACGTTTCCTGAAGTGGAAAGCGATGGAGCTGTAGAGGCTCGTTGAGCTCTGCGTGTGGCCGCTTGGGAACGAGTATCCCGTAGCGGTGTCCATGACCTGTTCCACGGGCTTGAACTTAGGGTCGAGAACCCACGGCCTCTCAATTCGGAAATGTATCTTAAGCCCCTGCACCGCTGCACCTGACAGGAAATAGGAAAATGCAATCCTGTATGCCAGCTTCTTATTGATACACCAGTATATGACTGCGAACAGGCTGATAAGCACCAGTTCCTCACCGAAGGAAGTACATATAATAAAGAACATATTCAGAAATCCGTTCCGGATACTTTCAAGAAAATATAAAAATTCCATATAAACCCCATTTCCATTTCTTCTTAACTATTTTTAATTAACGTACTGTTTTTATTGTATCACGGCCGAACTGAAAGTAACAGCATTTTTTTTCATGAGGATTTTACTGTTTTGATAGCTATATTTACTGTTTTTGGTGAAAATTATGCAAAACTGACAGAAAATGTGGAAACGCTTACATACACAATGTAAAATCATACAACTGTTTTCAAAGAAAAACAGACATAAAGCATGGATAAAACAACATAAAGACAACAGATACAACATATTGTTAAAGAAACTGTGAAAAAAGTTTAAAAATAATAAAAATAGTACTTGTATATTTTGTATAAATTGTGGTAGTATAAGTATGCCGAAATTAGAATTATTACTAATGCTAATTGAGGGGCAGGGTTATACCTGTAATTAATCATTTATCTTTATATTTTTAAAGGAGGTCATTCTTACAATGAGAAAGATGACAAAGAAAGCTGTCTCTCTTGGACTTGTAGCTACTATGGCGCTCTCTATGACAGCATGTAACAGTGCACAGGGCAACAATAACACTACAACATCTGCACCGGAGACAACATCTACAACAGAGACTACATCAACATCTACAACAGAGACTTCATCTGCAGCAGAGACTACAACAGAGGCTGCTGAGATAGTTAAGCCTGAGAAGATTACAGTAATGTGGGACGGAACAATCTTCAAGGAGGGTGAGAACTACGCTGAGGATTTCTACAAGGCTTTATCAGATAAGCTTGGTATCAATGTAGAGTTCACACGTCCTGACCATTCCGGTTATTCAGATCAGATTATGCTTGCATTTGCAGATAAGAACAACATTCCTGATGTTATCATCCTTCCTGCAAGCTACTATGCATCACTTTCAGCTAACGGTGCATTATGGGATATGACAGATGCCTGGAAGAATTCCGATACATACAACTCAGGAAGACTTGTAAGCATCGCAGATAAGATTATCGATAGCTGGTATGTAACAGGACCGGACGGCGAGAAGCATATGTACGGTATGTATCCTGCCCGTGGTAACGGAACAGTTACTTATGTTAAGGCTTCATGGGCTAAGGCTGCAGGCTATGAGACGAAGGAAGATCTTCCTACTAACTGGGCTGATTACCAGACATTCCTCACAGCTCTCAAGGAAGCTAACGGCGGAAAGGCTCCTGTAATGGCACCTGGTGCTATTTCAAGCGAGGCTCCATATATTAACTACCTTCCGGAGTTCTATCAGGACGCTTACCCTGATTTCATCAAGGATGCGAATGGCCAGTGGATTGATGGCTTCACAACAGACGCTATGAAGGCTGCTCTTGAAAGACTCGCTTGGGGTTACAAAGAGGGCGTTCTCAATGCAGATATCATCACAAAGACAAAGACATCCGATATCCGTAACATGTTCTATGCTGACGACTTCGGTATCTTCAACTACTGGGCTGGTACTTGGGCATACAACCTCAAGAACAACCTTGGCAAGAACGGTCTTGATGACGAGCTTTGGGCTTTACCTGCAATCGACGAGGTTGGCGGTTACTATGAGAGACTTTCACCTATGATCTGTATCACATCTGCCTGCAAGAATCCTGAGGGCGTATTCAAGTACTTCATCGACACGATGCTTGATGGCGGCGATGTACAGATGCTCTGGATGTACGGCGTAGAGGGCGTTCACTATGAGTGGAACGAGGATGGTAAGACTATCACAGGTCTTGCTACACAGAACACAGCCGGAACAGACAAGATCACAAAGACAACAAAGAACCTCTTCGAGGCTAACTTAAAGCTTGCTAACTTCAAGGATGTTGACCCATATGTATCTGCTGATCCTGTTATCGAGGAGTCTTTCGAGTTATTCGATTCAACAGCAGTTATAGCACCTGAGGTTAATATGTCAGATGTATACAACGACAACAGCTCCGAGATCTGGACATACAGAAAGGATGTTGTTGCTAAGGTTACACTTGGCGAGATGACAGTTGAAGAGGCTATGGATTACTATGAGGAGAATGTTGGCGATATCGTACAGGAAGTTCTTGATTCTTTCAATAACAAGTAATTAGAATTCGCTGATAAAAATAATGAGACTGGATTATTGTCGGGAGGTGTCTTTTCCCTCCCGACAGTTTTTCGAAACAAGCAGATTATTTATTTGAAAAGAGGGTATGACAATGTTATGTAAAGCATGTAACACGGATATACCGAAAAAAGCAAAGAAATGCCCAAAGTGTGGTTGGACAGTAAGAAAAGATCCTAAGAATATCAAGCCTATTGCCATTGCAGGAGCAGTTATTTCTTTTATCGGTGGATTGTTACCATTTATTCAAGATTCAACATCCAGAAATTATAAGGTAGCATACAGCTTTATGAATTATGACAATAAGGCTATGTGGTATATATTCATGCTGCTTTTAGTGGCATCGATGATTTTGTGTGCAGTTAAATATGAAAAAATCTCAATTATTACTACTGTGCTTTCAGCGGTGATTTTTGGTATAACATATAATAATATTTGTGGTCAGTACGGAGCCCCTGATATGATGGTAGGTCTTGCGATGCCTGTTATCATTGTCGGAACCGTGCTCGGAGTCGCAGGCTGCTTTTTGGATGTGTTAAAGCTCAAGAAAAAGCCTGAGGTTGACCAGAAATATATGGGTAATTCGAGAACGGTTTGGCAGAAGATGTACATACACAGATGGTTCTATGTGATGGCATTACCTGTAATTATTTTCGTAATACTGTTTAACTATCTGCCTATGGCAGGTTTAAGATACGCATTCATGAGCTATAAGCTCGGTGCGGATCCTTCTTATGTAGGTATCAGCCAGTTCCTTGTAATGTTCAGCAAGAAGCTTTTCTGGCAGGCATTCACGAACACACTCGTTATCAGTATTGTTAAGTTGATACTTAACACCTTTATGGCTGTTATCATCTCCATCCTGCTCAACGAGATGACGAATATTGTATTTAAGAAGTCGGTACAGACAATCATCTACCTCCCTCACTTCATGTCATGGGTAGTAGTTGCCTCCATCTTCACGATGATGCTCTCAAGATCAGAGTCAGGTTTCATCAACCAGCTTTTAATGAAGATTGGTCTTACTGATACACCGTTAAGCTTCCTCGATAACAGCAAGCGTTGGAGAGGCGTGTACTACCTGATCAATATCTGGAAGGATACAGGCTGGGGAACAATTCTCTTCCTCGCAACCTTATCCGGTATCAGCCCTGAGTTATACGAGGCTGCACAGATTGATGGTGCTAACCGTTTCAACAGAATGAAATATATCACATTACCGGCACTTGCTAATACAATTATCACTGTATTCATTCTTAACCTTGCTAAGGTTATGAACCTCTTCGAGTCCGTATTCGTATTACAGAACGATGCGGTAATCGAGGTATCAGACGTTATTCAGACATATGTTTACAGACAGAGTTTCGGCGGTGGTATTCCGGATTACGGATATACTACAGCAGTTGGTTTGTTCAGATCAATCATAAGCTGTGTACTTGTATTGCTGTGTAATTATGCCAGCAAAAAAGTCCGTGGCCGTGGAATTGTATAAGGAGGTTGGGACAAATGGAAGAGAACAAATATGTATACAAGAAGCCTAAGAAGAAAATTACTCCATTTGGTGTTTTCAACACTGTGCTTTTTATATTAATTTCAATCATCATTCTTATACCTATTTGGAAGGTATTGGTTGACTCTTTTGATGCGACTACCGGTTATGGTATGAACTTCTGGCCGAAGCAGTTCACAATCGATGGCTACAGAATGATTGTTACAAGATCAGACCTTTACAGACCATTCTTTATATCTGTTATCGTAACAGTTGCAGGTACATTCTTTGGTTTGTTATTATCAACACTCGGTGCTTATGTGCTTATCCAGTGGGAGATGCCGGGCAGAAACTTATTCTCATATATGCTTCTGTTCACAATGCTCTTCAACGGTGGTATGATACCTACATACTTGGTAATGGCTAATGTATTACATCTTACTAACACATTATGGTCAGTTATCTTACCGCTTGCTATCAATGTATATAACCTTGTACTGATGCGTAATTTCTTTGAAGGTATACCTGGCTCACTGTTTGAGGCTGCCTCCATTGACGGATGTTCTCCTATCGGAACATTCTTCAGGATTGTGCTTCCTCTCTCTAAGGCTGCGTTGGCTTCAATCGGTCTTATGTATGCGGTTACATTCTGGAATGATTATACCAATTTCAAGATTTACATTGTTAAGACAGAGTTATTCAACTTCCAGATGAAGCTTCGTAACATGGTTATGGACAGCGATACTCCTGTTGAGGTCGGTGTCGTTTCAATGAACACTGTACAGAATGCGGCTATTATCGTTGCGATTATTCCTTTCATGATTATCTATCCTTTCTGCCAGGATTATTTCGTACACGGTGTTAATGTAGGTGCGGTTAAAGAGTGATTTTGCTTTTGCAGGAGCTCCGGAGATTTCCGGGGCTCTTTTTGCGTAACCTTGGAAGTGAGACAATGAAACAATGGATTGAAAAATATATGTAAGTGTAGTAAAATACAAGGTGTTAGTTGAATGATAATACAGATAAATTGCTATTTAAAAGGAATAACATATTTTTTGATTGGAAAGAGGAAAAATATATGGCATTGCTATCAGAGACACCGAGAATTTTCTGGGCGGGAGACTCCACGGTGAAGCAGAATGATTTTACAAGCTACCCGCAGTGCGGTATCGGACAGGGCTTTTCGTTGTTCGTTAAGAAGGAGATACTTATTGTCAACCGCGCCGAGAACGGGAGAAGCACGAAGAGCTTTATCGATGAGGGCAGACTGGAATTTATAAAGGAGAACATACGCAAGGGTGATTTCCTATTCGTACAGTTCGGACATAATGACGAGAAGAACGACCCGTTAAGATACACCGACCCGCAGGGCTCATTTAAGGATAACCTCCGCACCTTCATCAAGGTGGCGCATGATGTGGGAGCGTACCCGCTTCTAATAACGCCGCTGTACAGGAGATTGTTCGAGTCGGAGGGAAAGCTGGTCGACAACACGCATCTTACCTATCCGCAGGCGATGCTTGAGGTTGGGAAGGAGTGCAATGTCCCTGTCATAGACCTGTGCACTATGAGCCGCAGGAAGATTGAAAAGACAGGAGATATGGACAGCCGCAGATGGTTCATGCATCTCGCACCTGGAGAGTTTCCTAACTATCCGGAGGGAAAGACCGATAACACGCATCTGCAGTATGCGGGAGCCGTGACCTTCGCGGAGCTCATCGCAGCGGGCATAGCGCAGCTTGACAGTCCGTACCGCGACATGCTCGTTAACCCGGATGAGGTTAAGGAGGATGCGGCGCTGCTTATAGATTAGGAGCCGGAAGTGTGGATTCAACTGGCTGAACTATTAAAAACACGCAAAACGCGTTTTTAATTACTATTTGAGTCGCTGCAAAAGCAGTGACATGGGGATTAGTGTGAAAAATACATCTAAGACAATAAAAAACATTGCCTAAGATGTATTACGATTTCACACAAGAAAAACGTAAAAAGCACGTTTTTCATTACTATTTGAGTCACTGCAAAAGCAGTGACATGGGGATTAGTGTGAAAAATAAGCTTGATAGCATATTTTCACACATGCAATTTGTTTCTGAGCGAAGACAAATTGCTTCTGATGACAGATGAGAAATCGCTCGGAAAAGAGGATTAATATGACAACAAGTGAAATTATCAGTGCTCTGCGCGATATGTCTGTTGATAACATGGGCGTGGGAGAGGGCGTGGCTGTAAGCCGCGCCGTGTGGGAGTATAATACGCTGTCTAAGGACAGCACAGAGAGCAGGGAGCTTGCAGAGGAGATAGTTAAAAAGGCTGAGCAGATGAAGGACAAGAAGCCGGTTGTTTCGGGCTGCGAATATCCGTCCGCTCTGATACTTTTATTTTCTGCATACAACATAACAGGCGACGAGAGCTATAAGAATGTTATTACGGAGCTTGAGAAGTCGGACGATTACATGGGACTTGCGTTTGACATGAACTATGAGACGATATTCGGAGGAAAGGAACACTACCACGCGCTCACGGTCAGGTTCGCAGAGCTTAAGAAGCAGGACAGAATGGATGATATGACAAAGGCGCTCTTCATGCTTGCGCTCGCAGACACGATAGCAGCCATCGCTGAGCCGGTGTATGAGCTGTACCGCTCACTCGTGGATATATTCCGCGACGAGCTGACAGGGCTTGTGGCATCTGCATGGCAGAGAGAGGGAAGAATTCCTTCGGGAGTCGGCGCTGAGTCTGTAGCAATATTTGCCGATGGACAGGCACAGAGCATTATGTCACTTGCACTTAAAAAGGCATGTGCATTGAAGGTGGTGCTCGCCGAGAAGTATTCACGCTATATAACCGATTAGTTAAAACACACGGGAACACTTGTATAAGCCATTTGTGGGGCAGACATCACACAGGCTTTTACCATGGCTGATGCAGTTTCAGCCGGACGAGCTTATAATGGCTGGCAGGAAGTGCTTTTTTATATGAAATGTCTGCAGAATGGAGAAAATATGGAACTTGGTTTAGTTGCAAAGACATCGAGAAATGTCTGCATAGAACTTAAAAATACAGGTATTTTTTATACGGATACGCCTAATTATGATGTATACATCAATGGCGTGTACACACAGTCCACGAACCGCGTTATTACATCGGTATATGGTCTTTTGCCGGATACCGACTACAATATCGAGGTTGTTGAGAGCTCCGAGGCCGGAAATTACGGCACGAGAAACGAGGGCAACAAGGGCTATATAACCGTGCATACGGACTATGAGTTCGTGACACTTAATGTACGCGATTTCGGCGCATACGGAAACGGTGAGCACGACGACACGCTCGCAATTCAGACCGCCATCATGGCGTGTCCTGAGAACGGCAGAGTCTATGTGCCGGCCGGAGTGTATAAGATAACGACGCTTTTCTTAAAGAGCAATCTTGTGCTAGATCTTGCAAAGAACGCCGTGCTGTCTGCATTTACCGAGAGGGAGCGCTTTGGAATACTTCCGGGAATGATACAGAGCTACGACGAGAAGGACGAGTACAATCTCGGAACCTGGGAGGGAAATCCTCTCGACTGCTTCACCGGAATCATAACAGGACTCAATGTGGAGAATGTTGTCATCACCGGCGAAGGAACCATCGACGGCTGTGCAGGCTTTGACAACTGGTGGAAGGACTGCAAGATAAGGAAGATTGCATGGAGACCGAGACTGGTGTTCATAAGCCATTGTAAGAATGTGATACTTCACGGTGTGACGGTCACTAACTCACCTTCCTGGACGCTTCACCCATATTTTACCGAGAATATCAGATTTGTAGACCTCAAGGTTATCAATCCTGCCAACTCCCACAACACGGACGGTCTTGACCCAGAGTCCTGCACGGGTGTGGAGATTGTAGGCGTATACTTCTCGGTGGGTGATGACTGTATCGCAATCAAGTCCGGCAAGATATACATGGGAAGAAAGCACAAAATTCCTACATCCGACATGGTTATCCGCCAGTCCTGCATGCGCGACGGACACGGCGCCGTCACCGTCGGAAGCGAGATTGCCGCGGGCGTAAACAATGTGAAGATTACTGACTGTCTTTTCCTCAACACGGACAGAGGACTGAGGGTTAAGACCAGAAGAGGACGCGGCAGGGACTCCGTTCTCGACAACATAACCTTCGAGAATATCAAGATGGACAATGTCATGACACCGTTCGTTGTGAACAGTTTCTACTTCTGCGATCCTGACGGAAAGACGGAGTACGTCGGAAGTAAGAATCCGCTGCCTGTCGATGACAGGACGCCTAGAATCGACAGGCTGACTTTCAGAAATATCGAGTGCCACAACTGCCATGTCGCAGGTGCATACATCTACGGACTTCCTGAGCAGAAGATTGCCGAGGTGACGATGGAGAATGTACACATCGACTACGCTGATGATGCCAAGTCGGGAGTGGCAGCCATGATGCTTGGCTGTGATGCTTCGAGCAAGCGTGGAATAGTGGCAGCTAATATTAAACATCTCAGACTTGTCAATGTGTCGATAAACGGAACTGCAGGCGAGCCGTATGAACTTATAAATGTTGACTCAGTTGTGAGTAAATAACCACATGGGGGAACTCGATGAACAAGGAACTTCTTGATATATTGCGAAAAATCACTCCCGAAGAGCAGGAGATTCTGTCAGGAAAAAAGATAAGCAGGGACAGATATTCCTCCACAGGAGAGTTCACTATTCGCGGTGAAAAGATGCTTGATAAGGGAAGTCTCATAAATATAAGGACACACACGAGGTTCATCGCGTTTCCGAAGCACAGGCATGATTATATAGAGATTATATACATGTGCAGCGGAAACACAACACATATTATCAATAATGATACGAGAATAGTGCTTGAGCAGGGAAACCTTCTCTTCCTCAACCAGTTCTCGTACCATGAGATACTTCCTGCCGGGGAGGACGACATTGCGGTGAACTTTATCGTGCGCCCTGAGTTCTTTGATGTGGCGTTTGACATGATGGAGGAGGAGAATGTCCTCAGAAAATTCATTGTAAGCACTCTGTGCAATAATACGGACGAGGCGGCATATCTGCATTTTAACGTGGCGGATATTCTTCCAATCCAGAATCTCGTCGAGAATATGGTCTGGTCGCTCGTCAACAAACAGAGCAACAACAGACGTATCAATCAGACGACAATGGGACTTTTGTTCCTACAGCTCATGAACTATGTCGATAAGCTTGAGGAGGACGGAAGAGAGCTTGATGTGGGAAGCGAGAACAGGATATCCTTTGCCACACTTAAGTATGTCGAGGAGAACTACAGGGACGGCTCGCTTGCGGAGCTGGCAAAGCTGTTAAATATGTCGATTTTCTCACTTTCGCGCCATATTAAGCAGGCTACGGGCTACAACTTCAAGGAGCTTCTGCAGATAAAAAGGTTTAACAAATCAGTGCAGCTTCTCACGGAGACCACGCTGCCGATAGCGGATATCATCGCCGCCGTGGGCTACGACAACACGAGTTATTTCTTCCGCGTTTTCAAGGAGAAGTATGGCTGCAGTCCCAAACATTATAGGGATGAACGATGCAAATAAGGACGTATTTTTGACCAAGGTACGTCCTTTTATTATGCCATTTTTTGGGCTATACTGATAACGGTTATGAGGGCGGTCTGCCTCCGGGCAGGAGCGGATTGCATTTCCTACAGGAAGAACGTAAAAGTACGTTTTTTATTACTATTTGTGCTGCTGTCCGGCGGCGGAATGGAGATTATTATGGGTAGTTACTATCTTGCTGTTGATATTGGGGCATCAAGCGGACGACACATTCTCGGACATGTCGAGGATGGAAAGATTACTTATGAAGAGGTATATCGTTTTGAGAACAATCTTGAGAAGAGGGACGGACATCTGTGCTGGAATATCGACAGGCTGTTTGCGGAGATTGTAAACGGTATCGCCAAGTGCAAGGAGATAGGCAAAATCCCTGTTTCCATGGGTATTGACACCTGGGGCGTGGATTTCGTGCTTCTCGATGAGAACGATAAGGTTCTAGGAGACACCGTGGCTTACAGGGACTCGAGAACGGAGGGCATAGACGCGGAGCTGTACAAGGTTGTACCTGAGAAGGAGCTCTATGCGAGAACAGGTATCCAGAAGGCATTGTTTAACTCCGTATATCAGCTCTATGCGATTAAGAAGGAGCACCCTGAGTACATAAAGAACGCGAAGAGCTTCCTTATGATACCTGAGTATTTCAACTTTCTTCTTACAGGAGTTAAGAAGAATGAGTACACGAATGCAACAACAGGCCAACTCGTGAATGCAGTCACTAAGGACTGGGACTACGAGATAATAGAACGTCTGGGTTACAACAGGGAGATGTTCGGCAAGCTCAATCTTCCTAAGACTTCTGTCGGCAAGCTTAAGAAAGAGATTATCGACAGAGTGGGCTTTGACATGGAGGTTATTCTTCCTGCTACTCATGACACAGGCTCGGCTGTAATGGCTGTCCCTGCAAATGATGACGATTTCATCTACTTGAGCTCAGGCACATGGTCTCTCATGGGAATAGAGAGAAGGGAAGCTGACTGCTCGGAGAAAAGCTGTGAGTACAACTTTACGAACGAGGGAGGCTATGATTATCGCTTCAGATACCTCAAGAATATCATGGGTCTGTGGATGATACAGTCGGTCAGAAGAGAACAGCCGGTGAAGCTTCCATTCCAGGAGCTCATCGCTATGGCGCAGAAGGAGGAGGCGTTCACATCCACAGTCAATGTAAACGACCAGTCCTTCCTCGCACCTGAGAGCATGACAGAAGCTATCAAGACCTACTGCAGGAACACCGATCAGGCAGTCCCTGAAAATCTCGGACAGGTGCTCCAGTGCATCTACAACTCACTTGCCGACAGTTATGCACAGACAGTGAAGCAGATAGAGGAGATTACCGGAAGAACCTACAAGAGACTTCACATTGTGGGCGGCGGCTGTCAGGATCAGTACCTCAACAAAAAAACCATGGAGGCTACCGGCAAGGAAGTATATGCAGGTCCTGTAGAGGGAACGGCACTCGGAAACCTTATGGCTCAGATGATAAAGGGCGGAGAGTTCGCGACTCTTGAGGCTGCGAGAACCTGCGTCGCAGAGTCGTTTGATATCAAGAGGGTTGAGTAGGCAGCAGGTGGTTAGGCGTGGAAAATACATTCAAGACAGAAAAATACGCTGTCTAAGATGTATTAACATTTCACGGTAGTTTAGCTATGCTGAACCATTAGGAAAAACACAAAAGAGCGTTTTTTTCGTTACTATTTGAGTCACATTAAAAGCAGTGACATGAAAGATTAGCATGAAATATTTTTTACAATAAATATTTTTTACGGTATTACAATTTTTTTTAAAAAAGAAAGGTGGATTTAAAAAATGTACGATGTAGAAAAGGGTTATCAGATGGCGAAGGATTTCTATGCTCAGTATGGCGTAGATGTAGACAAGGCAATCGAGATTGCAGACAGAGTTCCTATCTCAATGCATTGCTGGCAGGGCGATGACGTTGCAGGTCTTGAGAAGAAGGGTGATGATGCTCTCACAGGTGGTATTCAGGCAACAGGCAACTATCCTGGAAAGGCAAGAAATGCTGAGGAGTTAAGACAGGACATCGAGGAGGCTATGAAGTTTATCCCTGGTGAGTTAAAGCTCAATCTTCACGCAAGCTACTTAGAGGCAGACACATTCGTTGACAGAGATGCCATCGAGCCGAAGCATTTTGACAAGTGGGTAGAATGGGCTAATGAGCACAATATCGGTCTCGACTTCAACCCTACATATTTCTCACATCCAAAGAGCTCCAACGGCACACTTTCATCAGCAGATGACGATACCCGTAACTTCTGGATTGAGCATGGTATCAGAAGCCGTAAGATTGGTGAGTACTTCTACGAAAAGACAGGCAAGGTCTGCGTGATCAACCATTGGACACCGGACGGCGACAAGGAGGTTCCTGTTGATACGCTTGCACCAAGACTCAGACTCAAGGACAGCTACGACAAGATTTTCGAGGCTACCAAGGATGTTAAGGGCGTTATGGACGGCATCGAGTCGAAGGTGTTCGGTATCGGTCTTGAGAGCTACACTGTAGGCTCACATGAGTTCTGCATGGGTTATGTTATGAACGCTAAGAGTGACCACATTATGATGACACTCGACACAGGCCATTATCATCCGACAGAGGTAGTTTCCGCAAAGCTTTCAGGCGTATACACATTCGCAGACCACGCTCTTTTACATGTATCACGTCCTGTTCGCTGGGACTCTGACCATGTAGTAAGCTTCGACGATGAGACAAGAGCTATCATGGAGGAACTCGTCCGCATGGGTAAGCTTGAGGATACTTACATTGCAACCGACTTCTTCGATGCGTCAATCAACCGTATCGCAGCATGGGTAATCGGTATCCGCAACACAAGAAAGGCTATGCTCGCAGCTCTTTTACAGCCGGTTGATACAATGAAGAAGATTGAGAAGGACGGCGACGTCAGCGGCAGACTTGCATACAAGGAAGAGTTCAAGGCGGCTCCGTTCGCACTCGTATGGGATTACTACTGTGCTAAGAAGGGTGCAGGCACCGGTCTTACATGGCTCGATGATGTGCGTGCATACGAGAAGGATGTTCTCTCTAAGAGACAGTAATAAATAGATAGAAGATATGAGGGGCAAAATACCTTTTGTCCCTCATGCCATCCATATGGAATTATGGTAATATGGTAATTATGTAAAGTAATGCAAATTGATAAAAAGTAAAGTAATGTAAAGTAATGCAATTGATGAAAAGTAAAGTAATGTGATGGGCGCTTCCCTAAGCCGGGAAATATATGGTGGGGGAGGTGCTCTTTTTTATGGCTTTTTGAGAAAATAATTAATTGCGAAACGCGGAAAAGTAGCAAGCGTAAAGCCGGTGACAAATTGAGCTTAGTAACTTATGGGGAACTTGGGAGTGCAGTGGAAATGCAAAGTGCAGTGTAAAAACAGCCCGGTAACAGGAGTCCTGCCAAGTGATTACGGTTTGAAAGCTTGATGCATATTATCAGGCGGTAATAGCTGCGTCAAAAGAAAGAAAAATAGCTATAGTTACTGCCTGTATTAACAAATTTCTATCTCAGGCAGTAAATTTACCGCCTTATTGTTCCCCAAAAAGCTGATATACGAAAAATCATACGGCTTATTAGATATAGAAAGTCAATCAAGCGGTAATATACAACTGAAATAAAGAAAATAGAAGATATTTTACCGCTGCTGTGTGAAAACAGCCCGGTCAGGTGGTAATTCGTTTCCGGACAACTCCATTATATCACAAAACGAGAGGGGATTTTTTGGTTTATTAACAAAAAATGCCGTATTTATGCAGCTTGTGGCGCTTTGCAAACGCCTACTTTGAGAAAAAAGTGCAAGGAGAGGTAAAAATCCTCAAAAAACCCAAAATATATGACATAGAGCGGTATAAAAGTGCAAGGAGAAGTAAAAAGCCTTAAAAAACCAAAATTATATGATATGGAGCGGTAGAATAGTGCAAGGAAAAGGAAAAAGCCTCAAAAAACCCAAAATATATGATATGGAGCGGTATAAAAGTGCAAGGAAAAGGAAAAAGCCTTAAAAAACCCAAAATATATGACAAGAAGCGGTAGAAAAGTGCAAGGAGAGGTAAAAAGCCTTAAAAAACCAAAAATATATGACATAGAGCGGTATAAAAGTGCAAGGAGAGGTAAAAAGCCTCAAAAAAAACAAGATATATGACAAGAAGCGGTAGAAAATGTAGGAAAAGTATTTTCTCTAAAATCAGAAAATTCCAACAATTTACCCGAAAAAGTGTAAGAAAACTTATTATAAATTACCCCTTTACAAATCCAAAACAATATGATAGTATAAACAAGCCTTGAAACAAAAGGCATCGCACGGATACAAGACCGGCGCGATGAATTGTAAACAGTTTTTAGAAAAAAGAAAAAATTCTTCAAAAAGCTGTTGACAAACCTCCGGGAACATGT
>CAKRJT010000017.1 GCA_934351925.1 uncultured Lachnospiraceae bacterium | reverse complement strand
TGAACAGAGTTCTAAGAACATCTAAGCTTCTTCCAAAAGTCGTGATATGCATAAATATAATACGTTATACACGCTAATTTTACAGCACATGTTTTGACCCCAACATCAAATATATCAGACAAATGTAGAATTTATATAGTGTGATGAATATATTCAGGAGGGGCATATATAATGGGAGTTTATTTGAATCCTGGTAATGATAGCTTCAGGAAAATGGTTAATTCAGATATATATGTTGACAAAACGGGGCTGATTGACTACACGAACAAGGTTATCAATACAATGCAGCAATATATATGTGTCAGCCGTCCGCGTCGTTTTGGTAAGTCCATGGCGGCAGGAATGCTTGCGGCATATTACAGCAGTGCTTGTGATTCAAGTGAACTTTTTTCAAAGTTCGAGATAGCACATTGTGAAAGCTTTGACAGATATCTTAACAAATACAATGTAATATCAGTCAATATGCAGGAGTTTTTAAGCCAGTGTACCTGCATTAATGATATGATAAAGCTTCTGGAAAGAAGTGTTCTCTGGGAATTACTGGATGTATATAGTGATGTCCGCTATTTTGACAACACGAATCTTGCGCGGTCTATGCAGGATATCTATACGGAAAAGAAATGTCCGTTTGTCGTTATTATCGATGAGTGGGACTGTATTTTCAGGGAGTACAAGACGGATAAGGCTGCACAGGAAAAGTACCTTGACTTTTTGAGAAGCTTTTTGAAGGATAAGGTATATATACATCTTGCGTACATGACAGGGATACTTCCTATAAAAAAATATGGTACACATTCGGCACTCAACATGTTCGATGAGTTTTCCATGATTGACCCGGGTCCATTGGCAAAGTATGTGGGTTTTACCGGGGAAGAGGTGTCAGAACTGTGTGGACGCTACGGCATGGACATGGAGGAGGTGAAGAGCTGGTATGACGGATATTTTTTTGAACCGGATATCAGTGTGTACAGTCCGCGTTCGGTGGTAAGCTGCATGAGGTTCGGAAGGATTGGAAATTACTGGAATCAGACAGAGACATTTGAGGCACTTAAGTGCTATATTGATATGAATTTTTCGGGACTGAGGGATGATATTCTTAGTATGATGGCAGGCGAAAAAGCTGCGGTCAATACAGGAAGCTTTACCAATGATATGTCAACCTTCAGAACGGAGGATGACGTGCTCACGCTGCTGATACATCTGGGGTATCTTGGATATGATTACGAGAATAAGTGCGTTTTTATACCAAATAATGAAATCCGCGCTGAGTATGTCAATGCGGTATCGGTTTCCGAATGGGGAGAGGTCTCAAGGGCACTTAAAAATTCAGCGGATATATTGAATGCAATATGGCAGAGAAGGGAACAGCGTGTTGCTGATGGAATAAAGGAGGCTCACTTTGAGACATCGCATATACAGTACAATGATGAAAATGCGTTGAGCTATACCATATCGCTGGCACTTTATGCCGCAAGAAATTTTTACACGGTATACAGAGAGCTTCCGGGTGGAAAGGGCTTTGCCGATATGGTTTATATTCCAAGGAAAAAGTTCAGCGATAAGCCGGCACTTGTGGTAGAGCTAAAGTGGGATAAGGACGCGCGCGGAGCGATTGAACAGATAAAGAACAAGGAGTACTGTAAATCTCTTGATGAATACAGGGGCAATATTTTACTTGTTGGTATTAACTATAGTTTAAAGACAAAAGAACATGAATGTATTATAGAGGAGTACACAAAATGACAGCTTCCAATATTAAGATAGACAGGCAGAGGGTGATTGACGCATTTGCGGCATACGTTAAGAATTACAACAGCGAGGACACCAAGGTTAAGTTAAAGATTGAACACACCTACCGTGTGGCAGGGCTGTGCCGGCTCATAGGACAGTCCATAGGGCTTGAGGGTGCAGACCTTGACATCGCGTGGCTTACAGGAATGCTCCACGATGTCGGAAGATTCGAGCAGTTGAGACGATACAACACGTTCTATGATGACAAGTCGGTCAATCACGCACATCTTGGCTGTGAGATACTGTTTGAGGAGGGAAGGATAAGAGATTATCTTGACGATGACAGTGAGGATGAGCTTATAAGGAGGGCGATATACCATCACAGCGACTACCGCATACCGCAGGCTTTTGATGAGCGGACCACGATGTACTGTAACATACTGCGCGATGCGGATAAGGTTGATATATTGAAGGTCAACTGTGATTTTCCGCTTGAGGAGATATATAATGCCACAACTCAGGAGATAAGGAACGGAGAGATAACCGACGCAGTTCTTGAGGCGTTCTCAGAGAGACATACGATACTAAGGTCACTTAAAAAGACGGCTGTCGACAATGTGCCGGGGCATATCTCGTTGGTATTTGAGCTTGTATATGATGAGAGCCTCAGACAGGCTGTGAAGCAGGGGTATCTTGACAAGATGCTTGCCTTTGAATCCGATAACCCGGATACACAGAGGAAGATGAAGGAAGTTAACAGGATAATGAAGGAATATATATCAGAGAGATTATAGTTTAACTGCCGGTTATGTAAGACATAAAAACATCCCATTACCGATAAGCATACAGCTTATGGCAATGGGATGTTTTTTAATTAGCTCCGGATATATTTTTCAAATATCTAAAATGTTTAATATATTACTTTCCGAGCTGCATATCGTTGTTACCTGAATCAGATGTGAAAATCTCAAGCATGTTGATAGGGTCATTGTAATCTGCTAACCAACCCTCACGGCACATACCGGAGTAGTTACCTGACTTACGGTCTGCAAGGAATACATTCCAGTCCTCCTGCTTTATTGTAACCTCGATACCAAGGATTGAGAGGTCTGCCTGGATTGACTCAGCAATTGCAACGTGGCTTGTGGATGTGTTTGTAAGGTACTCGAAGCCAAGAGCCGGGCTGATAGCATAAGAACCATCACCATTCTCTGTGAATGTGTAGCCGGCACCCTCAAGAAGAGCCTTAGCCTCCTCAACCATATCTGCACCTGTCTTTGCTGCATCATAGTAGGACTTGTTGTGGAACTCACCGCCGTTGCCGTCTGCCATTCCGATAGGTACGAAAGCATCTGCAAGCTGCTGGCCTGTCTGACCTACTGTATCAACAATGTACTGACGGTCAATGAGTAAGCTGATTGCGTGGCGCATGTCTGCTGCCTGCTGAACTGTCTTGCCTGCGAACATATCAGAGTTTACATTGAAACCAGCGTAGTATGTACCAAGGTTGTCAACAATGTGGAACTCAGGATTGTTAAGGAGTGACTGAATCTCATCGTTAGGAACTGTGTCGGCGAAATCAAGGTCACCGCTGTTATATGCTGCATAGATGGCTGTATCGTCATCTGAAAGCATGAATTCAAGAGTATCCATTGTAACCTTGTCTGCATCATAGTAGTTGTCATTCTTTACATAGATCATGCTCTCGTTGTGGTTCCATGTCTGAAGGGTATAAGCACCGTTAGATACGAAGCCTGCTTCCTGAGCCCAGGCACCAGGGTTGGTTCCGTCTGGGTTAGCTTCCTCAACACCAGCCTGATATACAGGGTAGAAGGTAGGGAAGGCTGTTAAGTCAATGAAGTATGCACATGGAGCAACAAGCTTAACTGTGAGCGTATAGTCGTCTGTTGCTTCAACTGCGAGTGAGCCGTCGGCATTGCGGTCGACAACGTCGAAGAGGTAGCTGTAATCTGCTGCTGTCTCATCTGCGACAACTCTGTTCCAGCTATATACGAAATCGTTAGCTGTTACTTCCTCACCGTTGCTCCACTTAGACTCTCTTAAATGGAAGGTATACTCTGTGCCGTCCTCCGATACATCATAGTTCTCTGCTACGGCAGGAACGAGCTCACCGTCTGAGTTGTAGGTGTTAAGACCTGCAAATGTGTTGACTGCAAGACAGCCGCCATCGACAGAGCTTGTGAGAGCAGGGTCAAGGTAGTCAGGCTCGGAAGCAATGTTAATCTTAAGACTTCCCGGATTGGCTGCATTTGTTGAGAACATAAAGAACTTCATGCCAAATACTGTTGAGAAGATACCGTCAACATCCGGCTTCTGAAGATATACATCATTGTAGTAATAGATTGGGATTACTGCCCAAGTATCATATTATTTTGTACTGTGCAACTCCCTTTGCCTTGGCTGTGCGGATATAGTCCTGATTGAGTGCATCAAGCATACTCGTCTTTGTAAGCCTTGTTATGTATGCCATAGGATATATCGCAAGAGCGATAACAGGAAGCACATAATTATGTGATGATGATGACCATACCGGGAACCATGCAAGCTTCAGACAGAATACAAGGAGTAAAAGAGAAGCTAACACGAATGACGGAATGGCGGTTCCAAGTGTTGTGAAGAACACTATAAGTCTGTCAGGCCATCTGTTTCTGGTAAGTCCGGCGATACTTCCGAGTATAATTCCGAGGATTATTGCAACTATTGCGGCGGTTCCGCCCAGCTTTGCCGATACCTGGAACTTTGACCAGATATCTGTCCAGATATCACGTCCGTTCTTGAGAGAAACACCCCAGTCACCGTGGAACAGCTTGTTCATATATATGAGATACTGTTGTCCGACAGGCTTGTCAAGATTATATCTTTCCTCCAGGACTTTCTGTATTGCAGGGGAGCCGGCTTTTTCCTTATTAAAAGGACCGCCGGGAATGAGGTTCATTGCAAAGAACGATATCGCACTTACAATGATGATGGAAACGATTGCCAATAAAACTCTTTTAAATATGTACCTTGCCACTTTGTATCACTCCTGTTAATCTGAAATCAGGACATTTTAGCATACTTGTCGAGTTTGGAAGGTTAACACAACAGAACTGCGCCAATGTGTAACTTTATTGCGCTAAAGCAATGTCTTTGTAAAAAAAGGCACCGATAAAAACCAGTACCCCATTGCACCAAACTTAACAATAATATGATAAATGACCAAACATCATTTTGTTTTTTACGAATACACTACCGTATTTACATATTGTCAATATAAAAATTGTATTTTTTTAAGTTCAAGCTGTGAGATATAAAATTGAATACAAAACGCATCCTGGGGGATGCGTTCTGTTAAATAAAAAGTATGAAGGATGAAAGTGGGCTGTATATATGTTCAAATTGTTCGTTGTACGATGGACAGCGGACAGATAAAGATAATCTGTTTCATCAAGTTGATATTTATTATAAAGGTTGGTGTAGAACCAAAGTCAAGTACTTTTTTCACATTTTTATGGGGAAATATACCTTGTGGTAGTCGATGATTTTGTCCCCATCAGGTACGGAGTACGCATAGAAGGTGTAATAATAGCCCTGATGCTCACAGTTGTTGGCATGGCAGAAGTCGTTGAGCTTCTTCATGTCGATATCGACGATGCCGTTTTCTGATCCGGTTGTCGAAGTGCATATACATTCACAGCTTTCAAGCACAGGATATTCGGAGACAGGTTTTTCAAGGGGAGCAACATTGATTAAGTCTTCCCATATAATATAGAATAAATATCTTTGTGTAGGTCCATGTTCATTAAAATAATTCATATAGCTGATATTTCCAAAGGAGAGCAGTGGAGAGGAGAGCAGTTCTTTCATCTTCTTATGTTCAGTGTCTGCATTGACTTGTTCAAACATTTTGTAGCCGCGGGGCATCATACCAAGTGAGAAAATTCCTATGCTTCCGGAGAGTTCTTTTAGAGTATTGCTAAAAAATGCCAGTCTTTCTATTCTGGTCTGAATCAGGTCTATCTGTCTGCGGTTGTGCTCTATAAGGCTGTTAAAGGTATTACTGATGTCATCGAATGTGGACGAAGTTAAAAGCCTCTTCGTCTCAGGAATACTTACATCCAGTTTCCTGTAGAAGGCTATGAACATGAGCAGGCGGAGCTGCTCCCAATCGTAATATCTGTAATAGTTCTGTTCATCTCTCTTTGGATGAATAAGACCTTCCTTTTCGTAGAGGCGTATGGCATCCGTCGTGATGCCGAGAATCTTCGCTGCCTGTGAAATTGAAAATTTTATACCCATTTTTTTTATCCCCCTGCATACTGCAAGCAATGCTTGCAGTACTGCCACCAATAAATAGTTTGAAAGTTTTTCTTTCAAACTTATCCCCCTGCATACTGCAGGCAATGCTTGCAGTACTGCCTCCAAACTTATCCTCATGCAAAAATACTAAATGATTATATTATAGATTATCATCGAAAAAAAGTCCATTATAAATAAAAAAATTGAAGGAGGAATATTATACAGTGAAGAAAATAGACAGCATGAAGGTTAATAAAAAGCTTGTGCGGTGGTGCACCGTGGTGTTATTATTAAGACAATTATGTGATATCGAATTGCTTCGCACTATGTGCTCCCGCAATTCTAATAATTATATTTGAAGTTCATATAAAATATGAAATTAAAAATTAAGAATGGAGGCAGGTATGACTCTTATAGATATTGTTGGTCCGGTTATGGTGGGACCGTCGAGCTCGCATACGGCAGGTGCGGTGAGAATTGGGCTTATCTCGAGGAGGCTTCTCGGAGAGCCTGTTGCGGAGGCGGTAATATATATGCATGGTTCTTTTGCAGCCACGGGAAAAGGGCATGGAACCGACAGAGCACTTGTGGCAGGGCTTCTGGGAATGAAGGTTGACGATGAGCGTATTCCGTACAGTTTTAAATATGCTGCAGACAGGAACATGGATTTTTCCTTTCACACGATAGAGCTTGTCGATGCACATCCTAATTCGGTGAAGCTAAGGCTCACGGGGGTTACGGGAAAACAGCTTGAGATAGTCGCAGCCTCCGTCGGCGGCGGACAGATACAGATATGTGAGATAGACGGGCTCACAGCCAATTTTGCCGGAAATTATCCTACGCTTGTCGTGCACAATCAGGATCAGCCGGGACATGTGATGAGTGTCACGACACTTCTTGCACACAGGTCAATCAACATTGCCACGATGCAGCTTTTCAGGGACGCGAGGGGAGGCTATGCGGTAATGGTAGTGGAGTGCGACCAGGAGATACCGCAGGAGGCGATAGACTGGCTCGGACGGCAGGAAGGGATTATAAAGGTGACATATTTGAGCAAAATAGGTATGGAGGACTGTGATGTATAAATCATTGGCAGAGATTGTTGAGGCGGAGAAGATGTCGGGAAAGAGCTTCTGGCAGGTGGTTCTCGAGGATGACATAAAGGAACAGGGTATTACCTTTGACGAGGGTTTTGCACAGATGAAGGGCATGTATCTTGCGATGAAACATGCGGACGAGGTATACGACGATGAGCTGTGCTCAGCAAGTGGAATGGTCGGGACGGACGGTGGAAAGCTTGAGAGGGCGAGAAAGTCCGGGACAAGCATATGCGGCGATTTTATAATGAAGGTTCTCGAGAAGGCTGTCAAGATGGGCGAATCGAATGCGTGCATGAAGCGTATTGTGGCAGCACCGACGGCGGGCTCCTGCGGTGTTATTCCGGCGGTATTGATTTCAATGGAGGAAGAGTTCGGTTATTCGGAGGATGATATAACCAAGGGACTTATAGCGGCAGCGGGAATAGGCGGTGTCATAGCGCAGAGGGCATTCCTCGCAGGGGCAGCGGGAGGCTGTCAGGCTGAGATAGGCTCGGCATCGGCTATGGCGGCGGGCGCGGCAGCGTGTCTTAGGGGAGCTGACGGGCAGCAGATTATTCAGGCGGCCGCGATAGCACTCAAAAATCTTCTTGGACTTGCCTGCGACCCGGTTGGAGGGCTTGTCGAGGTTCCGTGCGTAAAGAGAAATACAATCGGTGCAGTCGGGGCACTCACTGCGGCGGACATGGCGCTTGCAGGTGTATACAGCAGAATTGTGCCTGACGAGGTTATTGATGCGATGAGAAGTATCGGAATTGCGATGCCAGCATGCATCAAGGAGACGGGAAGCGGAGGACTTGCCGTGACACCCTGTGCGAGAAGCATGATGCAGGAACTTGAGAAGAAGAAACCTGACACAGAGAACTGTTGATGACAGTGTATAAATAGTCAGGATGAATATTATGATATACCCCGGTATTTTCAGCACTCAGAGCAGATGAATGGAGATACCGGGTATTTTTTAATTGTTAAGAAATTTCGTTAAAATTCCTATTATAATTTGTTAAGCGATAATGTAACATACTTAACAAAAAAGTAACAATTATTAACTTTAATGTAACAAAGTTTAAAACAAATGTAACATATTATTTGTTAATTTGTGATACAATAACTTAGAGTAAGAAAGCTCGGTTGAGAGCAGAGGATAAAGGGGCATTATGAAACATGGTTTTTTCCGGTCTTGAGTTTATATTTCGTTTTTTACCTATTTTTTTTCTGGCATATTTTGCAACTCCGTCGCGTTACAGGAATTATGTGCTGGTGGTCGGAAGTCTTGTATTCTATGCAGTCGGAGAACCCATATATGTGTTTCTTATGATAGCGTCCATACTGATAAACTACTTTCTTGCACTAAAAATATCAGACAGCCGGGGAAAACGGGGCGCAGTATTTTTTTTAACGCTGGCGGTGGGAATTGACCTGGGCGTGCTTTTCTTTTTTAAATACCTGAACTTCTTTATGGAAAATATATGCAGGCTGGTGGGTGCGGAGGCTTTGGAAATAGACCTTGTACTGCCTCTGGGAATAAGTTTTTATACTTTCCAGATTATGTCCTACATAATAGATGTATACAGAAAAAAATACAATGCATGCAGAAATGTGATAGAGGTCGCCGCGTATATCAGCATGTTTCCGCAGCTCATAGCGGGACCGATTGTCAGCTTCGACGAGGTCAGGCCTCAGTTAAAAAGCAGGAGAGTACGGTTTGCCGATATAGAATGGGGCATGATGCTGTTTGTAATAGGACTCGTATACAAGGTCATGCTCGCAAACAGGATTGCCTCCCTGTGGAACGATGTGATGGTGGCGGGGGTGATGGGAATAGATACCGCTGCTGCCTGGCTTGGGGCATGGGGCTACACAATGCAGATATATTTTGATTTTTTCGGGTACTCGCTCATGGCTATGGGGCTTGGCTATATGCTTGGCTTCAGATTTCCCGAGAATTTTTCCAACCCGTACTGCGCCGTGTCGGTGACGGAGTTTTGGCGAAGATGGCATATAACCCTCGGAAGATGGTTCCGCGAATATGTCTATATACCACTTGGGGGAAGCAAAAGGGGAAGGGCAAGAATGGTTCTCAACATCTTCATTGTCTGGCTCCTCACGGGATTGTGGCACGGTGCAGCGTGGAATTTTATAATATGGGGAATGTTTTTCTTCGTGCTGATAGTGTCAGAGAAACTTTTTTATCTGGATTTTCTGAAAAAACACCGAATCGTAGGGCATATATATATGCTCCTTATAATTCCGGTGTCGTGGGTGATTTTTAACATCACCGATTTGGGTGAATTAAAGCTGTACCTGCACAGAATGTTCGGGGGTGCGGCATCGCTGGGGGGCTCAATTGGAGGTGCGGATAAGTTCATGAGTCTGCTGGGAAGTTATTGGTGGCTCCTTCTCATCTGCGTTATCTGCTCGACACCGCTTCCGATGAAGCTCATAAGAAAATACAGGCGCAATGTGCTTTTAAAGCTTATGCTGGTTGTGCTGTTCTGGCTATGCGTCTATCAGATTACAATACAGAAGAGCAATCCGTTTTTATATTTCAGATTTTAAAGTATACAAAGGGGGTATGGGCTATGGCAGTGAAATTTATAAGACAATGTTCTTTTACATGGATGCTGCTTTTGTCAGCCGTTGTAATATATATAATTAGTTTTGTCGGAGTGAGAAGCGGCAGGCTTAAAAATGATGTATCCTGGGCACGGCCGATTTTCGTGTCGCTTTTTACCCATGATTACAACTATGCAGGAAATGGCAATGCCGTTGATGATGAAGTGGTGGAAGCGACGGAGGAGATGAAGCCGGAGGTAACGTCCGAGAAGATGACGGAGGCTGTGGTTAAGACTGATATTTCCGGGAGCGGTGCGGACGGTGCAGGAATGGAAGATACCGGCGCGATGACAGCAGAGGAGCCTTCGGAATCTGAAGAAGCCGTTTCGGAATTTTCAGGGAAGGTGGAGTATGTGACAACCGGTATGAGGCATGCAAGGTCAGGCTATTATAGCGATTTTGACACGCTGGCGCTCACCTCAGACCTTGAATATGTGCAGGTTGACAATGACTATTTTTCTGATGCCTGCTTTATAGGCGACTCGCGCATGGAGGGGCTGTATTTTTACGGAGACCTGAGGGAGGCTGATTTTTACTACAAGCCGGGAGCCACAGTGTATGATATAATGGACAGAAAGCTTTCATTTAATGGTGACAGTGCCGGAGCATATGACCTGAAGAGCGGGCTGGCGAAAAAACAGTATTCGCACATATACATGATGGTAGGTGTAAATGAGCTTGGGGACAAGAATGCTGAGGAGTATGCGAAGGCTTATGGGCAGGATATTGCGACGATAAGGCAGCTCCAGCCGGATGCCGTCATCTTTATAATAGGTATGATGCATGTTACGACCCAGTACTCCAATGCGAGTGATGTCTTTAATAACGACAATATAGATGCGAGAAACAATGCAGCAGCGGCAATTGCGAATGGTGAGGATGTGTTTTATCTTGACATGAATGAGTGTGTGGATGACGGCAGCGGGGGTGTTATAGGCGACTATAGTTATGACGGGATTCATCTGAAAGCTGAATATTATAAGCTGTGGACAGAATGGATGAAAGCGCATGGCGTCAAAAACTTAATAAAATGAAGCGGTAAACAAAAAGGTGCATTTTATTTTATAATATAAATTTTTTTATTGCGGATGATTTACTTTTATTGTATAATGCATTAACAGAGCAAAGTGAAGAGAGCTTTGTCGTGAATTAGCTTGTGCTAATATTACTTTTAGGAGGTATAATTTTATGTCATACGTTGATGAAGTACTCGCAAAAGTTAAAGAGAAGAATGCATCAGAGCCGGAGTTTCTTCAGGCTGTAACAGAGGTGCTTGATTCACTCAGACCTGTTATCGATGCGAATGAGGAACTCTACAGAAGGAATGCAATCCTCGAGAGAATTACTGAGCCTGATCGCCAGGTTATGTTCCGTGTACCTTGGGTAGATGATAAGGGACAGGTTCAGGTCAACAGAGGCTTCCGTGTACAGTTTAATAATGCCATTGGACCATACAAGGGCGGTTTGAGACTTCATCCATCTGTTAACTTAGGTATTATCAAGTTCCTTGGTTTTGAGCAGGTATTTAAGAACTCGCTCACAACACTTCCTATAGGCGGCGGTAAGGGTGGTTCTGATTTCGACCCTAAGGGAAAGTCAGACAGAGAGATTATGGCATTCTGCCAGAGCTTCATGACAGAGCTTTATAAGTATATCGGTGCAGATGTTGATGTACCGGCAGGTGATATCGGTACAGGCGCAAGAGAGATTGGATTTATGTTTGGTCAGTATAAGAGAATCCGTGGCTGCTACGAGGGTGTGCTCACAGGTAAGGGACTTTCCTACGGCGGTTCACTCGCGCGTACACAGGCTACAGGTTATGGTCTTTTATATTTGACAAACGCACTTCTTAAGGATCACGGCATCGACATCGCAGGCAAGACCTGTGCTGTATCAGGTTCAGGTAATGTTGCAATCTACGCTATTGAGAAGGCACACCAGCTTGGCGCTAAGGTTGTTACCTGCTCAGATTCAACAGGCTGGGTTTATGATCCTGAGGGAATTGACGTTGCACTTCTTAAGGAGGTTAAGGAAGTTAAGCGTGCCCGTCTTACAGAGTATGCGGCAGCGCGTCCATCGGCAGAGTACCATGAGAAGAAGAACGGTGAGCACGGTGTATGGCAGTACAAGGTAGATTTAGCTCTTCCATGTGCAACACAGAACGAGCTTGACATCGAGGACGCTAAGATGCTCGTGGCTAACGGTGTAACATCTGTTACAGAAGGCGCTAACATGCCTACAACTCTTGAGGCTACCAAGTACTTACAGGCTAACGGCGTACTGTTCGTAGGCGGCAAGGCTGCCAACGCAGGCGGTGTTGCGACATCCGCATTGGAGATGAGCCAGAACTCTGAGAGACTTTCCTGGACCTTCGAGGAGGTTGACGGCAAGCTCAAGGGTATAATGGAGACAATCTACGCTAACATCAGTGATGCTGCTAAGAGATACAATGCAACAGCAGGCGGACAGACAGACTATGTTGCAGGCGCTAATATCGCAGGCTTCGAGAAGGTTGTTGATGCTATGCTGGCACAGGGTGTGTACTAAGATACGCAAGGTTTGAATTATAAAACATAATTGTAAATAACGCAGAAATCCGTTATACTAAGATATAGGTATAACGGATTTTTGTTATGTGCGTGTAATGAGCCGGTTCGTGCTTGTATTGGAATTATCTGCTCAGATTAAAGTGTCAGGAGGGGGAGCATGGCAAGGAATGTAGCGATAGGGATACAGAGTTTTGACAAGATAAGAGAAGAAAACTATTTTTATATTGATAAGACAGCGTTCATAAAAGAATGGTGGGATAGTGGGGATGATGTGACGCTTATCACACGTCCGAGGAGGTTTGGAAAAACCTTGAATCTGAGTATGGTGGAACAGTTTTTCTCTGTAAATTATGCAGACAGGGGAGATTTGTTTGACGGACTTTGTATTTGGGGAGAAGGCAGATATAGAAAGCTTCAGGGAACCTATCCTGTGATCAGCCTTTCATTTGCAAGCATAAAGGAAGCAGACTATGTAGTGACAAGGGAAAAAATTTGTCAGGTTATACGAAATCTGTATATCAAGTATATATTCTTAAAGGAAAGTGATGTGCTGACAGATGCTGACAGGGCTTATTATGACCGGATTTTGTCTGTTGATGTGGGAGATAGCGACATAACATTTGCACTGTATCAGTTATCAGATTATTTGTCCCGTTATTACGGCAGGAAAGCGATAATTCTTTTAGACGAGTATGATACACCGATGCAGGAAGCTTATGTTCACAGGTTCTGGGATAAGCTGGTCTGCTTTACACGCAGCTTATTTAATTCCACATTTAAGACCAATCCGTATATGGAGCGTGGAATTATGACGGGAATTACAAGGGTCAGCAAGGAGTCCATTTTTTCTGATTTGAATAATCTTGAAGTGGTTACGACGACCTCAAATAAATATTCAGCAGCCTTTGGCTTTACTGAAAAAGAGGTATTTGATGCGCTTACAGAGTGCGGATATGTGGATAAAAAGGATGAAGTAAAACGCTGGTATGATGGATTTATTTTCGGAAGTAAACGAGATATATACAATCCATGGTCAATACTAAATTTTCTCGCTAAGGGTAAAATAGACACTTACTGGGCAAACACCAGCGGAAATGGACTTATCAACAAGCTTGTCCGTGAAGGAAACGAGTATGTGAAAAATTATTTTGGGGACCTGCTTGAAGGAAAAAGTATTCATTGTCCTATAGATGAGCAGATTGTGTATAATCAGTTGGACTATAATGATGATGCCATTTTCAGCCTTTTGCTTGCAAGCGGTTATTTGAAGGTGCTAAGTTATGAGGAAAAAAGAACGGCGGGACAGGAAACGTTATATGAGCTTTGTCTTACTAACGAAGAAGTAAAGGATATGTTTTATGCCATGGTCAGAAGTTGGTTTGACAGAACCAAGACAGACTATAACAATTTTGTAAAAGCCCTGCTTATCGGCGACAAAAAGGCGATGAATGTCTACATGAACCGTGTTGCCTTGCAGACGTTCAGCTATTTTGACACGGGAAAGCACCCTTCTTACGATGAGCCGGAGAGGTTTTATCATGGTTTTGTTCTGGGGCTTATTGTGGATTTGGCGGAGGAATACCTCATTACTTCCAACAGGGAGAGCGGTTTTGGGCGATATGACGTGGTCATAGAGCCGAAGGAGCCGGGGAAACATGATGCAATTATTCTGGAATTTAAGGTACATGACAGTGAGGACGAAGCTTCACTTAAAGAAACGGTGCAGTCTGCACTTGAACAGATAGAAGAGAAGCAGTATGAGGCAGCTCTGACTGCTAAGGGAATCCCGGCTGAGCATATCCGCAAATACGGGTTTGCCTTTGAAGGGAAAAAAGTATTGATTGGGTGATTTATTGCCCGAAATGGAGAAAAAAGATGCGTGAACGAATAGAATATGCTGTAAAGACATTAAAACCGATAGGGAGGAATCTGCTTATATTGTTAAAGTGGCTGGCGCTTGCTGTGCTTGTGGGGTTTGTGGCGGGCGGCGTGAGCACGCTGTTTGCCAAGGCGATGACTTTTGTGACGACGTTTAGAATGGCACACCCGTGGCTGATACTGCTTCTGCCGGTGGGCGGAATTATCATCGTGACGGCGTATAAGCTTTTGCACAACGAGAACGACAGGGGTACGAATCTCATACTTGCACAGATACACAAGGGCGGAGATGTACCGTCGAGGGTTGCACCGCTTATCATATTTTCGACGGTGGTGAGCCACTTCTTCGGTGCGTCGGTAGGGCGCGAGGGGGCAGCGCTGCAGCTTGGCGGAAGCCTCGGAAGTCTGGTTGGGAGAATAATCCGCCTCGACGAGAAGGACAGAAAGGTCATGATAATGTGCGGAATGAGCGCGGCATTTGCGGCACTGTTCGGGACTCCGATGGCGGCAGCCATATTCGCGATAGAGGTTGTGCAGGTCGGAATCATGTACTATGCGGCACTTGTGCCATGTATTTTTGCGGCGCTTGTGGCGAGCAATTTCTCGGCGAGCATGGGAATTAACCCTGAGGCTTTTATGATAAAAGAGATTCCGAAGATTACCGTTCTGAACATGGGAAGAACGGTGCTTCTTGCAATAATCTGTGCGGGTGTGAGCGTCATCTTCTGCATGATGCTTCACAATGCAGGTAAATACTTTAAGAGATATATCAAAAATCAATATCTGAGAATAATTGCCGGAAGTGCAATTATAATTCTTATAACGGTGGTGCTTGGAACAGATGACTATATGGGTGCGGGAATGAATGTCATAGAGCGCGCGATAGAGGGCGATGCAGCGTATACGGCATTTCTGTTTAAGATGATTTTGACGGCGCTTGCCATAGGCTGCGGCTTTAAGGGAGGAGAGATTGTCCCGACTTTCTTTGTGGGGGCGACGCTTGGCTGCGTGGCAGGCCAGCTTATCGGGCTTCCTGCGTCGTGCGCGGCGGCTGTGGGAATGATAGGAATGTTCTGCTGTGTGACGAACTGTCCGGTGGCTTCTGTGCTGATTGCTTTTGAACTCTTTGGGTACGAGGCTGCACCGTTTTTCCTTGTGTGCAACGCGGTAGGCTACCTTATGAGCGGATACTACGGGCTGTACAGTGAGCAGACCTTCACCGGCTCGAAGTACAAGTTTGACAGCGGGAAGGAGAGCACACATTAATTAATATAGAGGGGGAGCATGCGGAATGAGAATTGTTTCGTTATCAATCAGAAATTTTAAGTCCATAAGGAGCATTGAGATAAGCGACATCGAGAGTGCGTTCATCATCGTTGGGAAGAACAGTGTGGGTAAGACGGTTATACTGGACGCGATAAGGGCTGTCGCGGGGCAGTATGCGATACGCAGGGAGGACTTCAACACTGCGGGGAGCAATATTGAGATAGGGGTGAGGCTTGAGCTTACGCAGGCTGACCTTGTGCTGCTTAACAGGTATGGTGTGGTGAGCCACTACAAGAGGTATTCAGCGTGGGAGAAGGATTTCAGGGCGAAGCTGCCGTCCTATGTGAAGGAGGCGCAGGACAGTGAGGGAGTGCTGTCTTTTACTTTTATCGCAAACGCGGAGGGAAAAATCCGCTATTTCGACGGTGTTAAGAAGGACAACAGGCACATCCCTGAGGTGTTCCCGACGCTTCATTTCATATCCCATGACAGGGAACTTGAGGCGCTGCAGAGGGATATTTTCCTTGGGGACAGGGAGTTAAAACTTCTGTCTGACGGAAACTGTATGTTCGATGAAGGAAAAAGATGCGAGAACTGTTTTCAGTGCATAGGCATGATTGAGAACAAGAAGGCATCGGAGCTCAGTCTTTTTGAGTCGGCAAGGCTTTTTCAGTATAAGCTCACAAGGCTTGACATGCAGGATTTCCTTGAGAGGCTCAACAGCAATTTCATCAAGAACGGAGGGCGCGACACGTTAAAGCTCAAGGTTGACGATGCGCTGATGCGTAACGCGATACCGCAGGTGTACGTCGAGAATGTGACGCAGGGCTTTACTAACACGATATCCGAGATGGGGGAGGGACTTAAGAGCATGTATATTCTGTCGCTCCTTGAGACCTACGCGGAGGACGAGGATAAGGTTCCGTGCATCATTATGATTGAGGACCCGGAGAGTTATCTGCATCCGCAGCTACAGAAGAACGCGGGTGAGATTTTGTATAAGCTCTCGAAGAAGAATCAGGTTATTTTCTCAACTCATTCGCCGAACATGATATTTAACTTTAATTCAAGACAGATTAAACAGGTGTACAGGGATGAAGAGGGCTACACTCAGATTAGGGAGAAGCCGGACATTGACCGGATATTAAACGACCTCGGCTATTCGGCGAACGACCTTATGAACGTCAGCTTCGTTTTCTTCGTCGAGGGAAAGCAGGATGAGAACAGACTTCCGCTGCTTCTTAGAAAGTATTACAGTGAAACCTATGATGAGGACGGTCAGCTTAGGAGAGTTGCAATTATAGCGACGAACAGTTGTACTAATATCAAGACCTACGCAAACTTAAAATACATAAATAAGCTCTATATAAAAGACCAGTTCCTTATGATACGCGACGGCGATGCGAAGGACGCCGACGAGCTGAAAAGACAGCTCTGCGGCTACTACAGGGACAGAGGGAAGGCTGACAAGGGAAATCTTCCGCGCGTTACGGAGAAGAATGTGCTCATACTCAGGTATTATTCTTTTGAGAACTATTTTCTTGACCCGGAGATAATGACGAAAATCGGCGTGGTGGAGAGTGTTGATCAGTTCTACGACATACTCTATGCGAAGTATAGGGAATATCTTTTTAAGTTAAAGAGCATGAAAAGTATGTGTGAACGGCTCGGCATAAGGATAGAGAGCCGCGAGGATATCATAGAAAATATGGAGAATATACGAATATATGTCAGGGGACATAATCTGTATGATATCTTCTATGGGCGCTACAAGGGTGAGCGCGAGAGGGCAATACTCAACAGATATATTGAGGAGGCAGAGCGTGATACCTTTAAGGATATCTTAGATGCCATAGACAGCTTCGTGTATTTTGAGAATAAAAAAACTGACAGCAGGGAAGTGTAGTCCTGCTGCCAGTGGAAGGTACAGATTAAATTCTATCAATAATCAACAATCATTACATAAGATGAAGCTTCTTGGCGACGCGTCCGATACGTATTCCCATAGGGAAGTCGGGCAGGTCGCTTTCATTTAATCCACCCAGAAGTAATATAAGTACAAAATAGATAATAACCGCGGTTATAACCGCGATGAGGCAGGAGACCGTGTTAGAGTGTATGGCAGCGCAGCCCAGACGATATATAAGGTACGCGCAGGCTCCCATCACGGCGCTCGATATGGCAGGAATTATGAAGGTTGTTTTATATTCCTGTCTGTAGTGCAGACGCCTTTTTAAGCAGATGGAATTGAGAATACACACCACGAGCGGGTAAGTCACGTTTCCGATTACGAGAGTGTATATTCCAAGCTTGGTAAACCTAAGAAGCATAAACACGAGCGCCACATGTATTCCGAGGGATATCGCGGCATGCTTTACCGGCATACGCATGAGGTTTATTCCCTGGAGTGCGGCGTTGGTAACTGTCGACAACGCATAGAATATGACGGCGGTACTTCCGGCTGCCAACAGCCAGCCGCCAAGCTTATAATCTGAGGACGGGAACAGCATACGCACAATCGGACCTCCGAGGAAGGTCAGACCGAAAGCACATGGAAATGCGACAATCATATTCACCTTTATCGATACGGCTATCTTCTGCTTCATGCCCTTTTTGTCACCCTTGGTGAAGGCGGCAACCAATGTCGGTATGAGCGACGATGCCATAGCAGAGGCAATGGCGATAGGCACGTTCACGAGGAGCTTGTACTTGGTGCTGTACACGCCGTACAGCGTTGATACATTGTCACCGGCAGCGAGCCCCGAGAACATCATGCTGTCGATTACCCCGCTTAGCTGGTACACGGTCTGACCGAGAATGACGGGAATGATGGTTGCAATCAGCAGCTTGTATATTTCAAGATATGTTGTATCGTCGATGCTGCGGTCATGTTGTATCTGTTTTTTTACAATAGGATGATATATAATGTAAACAAATACCAGGAAGAAGAGTCCCGTGGCGGCACCGAGCAGGGTTCCCATTGTGGAGCCTGCGGCACCCCAGCCTGCGGCAATCCCGGAGTCGGCATGTCTGCGTATGAAGGACCATGCGAAGAATATGCTTCCCGCGGCGTTGACAATCTGCTCAAGCACCTGCGATATCGCTGTAGGTATCATGGTCTTTCTGGCCTGAAAGAAGCCTCTCAGGGTTCCAAGCAGTGCAACGACGAAAATTGTCACTGCAAGTACCTTTAATGGGACGGCAATTCCCGTAAAATTGCTGTAGAAATGCTTCTCTATAAATCCGGCTCCGAAGAAGATGAGCAGAGCCATCAGACCGCCTGATATGCAGGAGAATATGAGTGCAGCGGTGAAGATCTTCTTTCCGGTTCTGTAACAGCCCTTTGTAAGCTGTGCCGACAGAAGCTTCGATACGGCAAGGGGCAGGCTGTAGGAGGAAAGGATAAGCGCCAGGTTGTATATCTCATAGGCAGCGCCGTAGATGCCATTTCCTTCATCGCCGATTATGTTGGCGACCGGTATGCGGTATACAATGCCTATCATTCGTACAATTATCGATGCCATGGCAAGAATGGTGCCCTGGCGTATAAAATTGGTTTTCCGGTTCTCAGACATAAGAGGACTCCTTATCAATTACCTTATGTATTATTTTTCCAAATGTAAATATAATATACGCTTTTATGTGTAATTTGGCAATCTTAGTTTTTCATGTATAAATAAAACAGGGAGGAAGTATGAAATTTGTTCATTGCGCCGATGTGCATATCGGCATGGAATTTGCACTCAACAGGTTAAGGAGCAGGCAGAGAAAGGCGGAAGTTTTGCAGAGCTTTCTCCGCATTGTGGAGTATTGCCGCGATGAGGAGGTGGATATACTGCTGATTGCAGGGGATCTGTTTGACAGCGAGAATGTGGAGGAGGCGGTTATTCAGCAGATTAAGGCTGCGTTTTCCACCATTCCGGCGACGGATGTCTATATAGCTCCGGGTAATCACGACCCTTATACCATAACATCGCCGTACAGGCAGAGCGGTTGGAGCTGCAATGTGACGATATTCGGCAGTACGCCAAGGGTCATTGAAAACAGGGAGAAGGGCTACCGCATATGGGGCTGCGGTTTTGAGAGCTGCTATGTGACGGACAGGCTTTTGATGGGCGTGAGGCTGCCAAAGGACGAGCTTATAAATATCGGAATACTCCATGGACAGCTTGTCGGAAAGAGCGGAAAAAGTGAGTACAACGCGATAACGGATGAGGATATCGAAAAGAGCGGCATAGATTATCTGGCACTCGGACATGTCCATAGGCAGACGAAGGTTAACAAGATTGGTGATACATTGTACGCATATTCGGGAACCATAGAGGGGCAGGGCTTTGACGAGGACGGCATAAAGGGGTTTTACACGGGAGAGCTTTCGAAACTCCTGCTTGGCAGGCACGAGCTGATAACCGAGTATGTCAGTACATCGAGGAGGCGCTACTATCATGTGGATGTCGATGTATCAGGAGCCACGGACAGGGCTGAGGTTGTCGGCCGGATATGCAGAGCGGCGCAGAGCGTGACGGAGGACGATGCTTTCACCGTGCTCTTGTCGGAGAACAGGGTGGAGGATAATCTCTACAAGATAACGCTGACCGGAGATATAGGTGAGGATGCGGCAGTCTCCGTGGAGGAGCTGTCGGCACAGCTTTCCGGAAAATTCTTCTATATAAAATTGCGGGATAATACAAGGCTTCTGCTTGATTACGAGGAGCTTGCGAAGGAAAACTCATTAAAGGGCATGTACACGGCGAGAATGTTAGATGGCATAAGGGCGCAGGAGCAGGCAGGCAATGAGAAGGGGGCAGGTCTTTACCGAAAGGCGCTCGAGCTTGGAATAAGGGCATTTGACGGGGAGGTGGGAGTAGATGAGAATTGACGGTATTTATATAGAAAGTTTCGGAAAGTTCAAGAATTACAGGCTTGACTTTCACGATGGAATGAACATTATTTACGGTGACAATGAGGCGGGTAAATCGACCATAATGGCATTTATTGAGATGATGTTCTACGGAAGGACGGCACAGGAGAAGAGCTCGGATATAGGCAAGAGTCTCAGAAAAAAATATGCGCCGTGGGACGGCTCTGCGATGTGTGGGGAACTGGAATTTACCTATGCGGGACGGCAGTACAGAATACGCAAGGTGTTCAAAAAGACCATAAAGACGGATATCGTGAGGCTGTATGACTCGCAGACGGGCGGGGAGCTTGAGCTGGGGAGAGATGAGGAGATAGGACACCGCTTTTTCGGAATAGATGTCGGAAGCTTTGAAAAGAGCGTGTATATAAGCGGCTTTGGCGGCTTTACGGGCAGTGGGCAGACGAACGAGGATATAGCTGTCAGACTGTCCAACCTTGTGACCACGATGGATGAGGAGGTTTCACAGTCGACAGTGCTTCAAAGGCTTACAAGGGCGAAAGAGCTTCTGCTGTCAAAGAGCGGCAGTAAGGGAAGGCTTGTGCAGCTTACAGAGGAGCTTGGAAGTGTGCAGGCGGAGCTTTTAAAGAACGAGGAGCTTGTGAGGCAGCAGGCACAGTATATGGAGAGAAGGTCACGCCTGGAGGCTGAGCTGGACGAATGTGGCAGGAAAAGGAGCAGCTTGAAACGGGAGGAGCAGCTTTTCAGGTTAAATGAGACCCTGGAGCAGTGCGCGGCAGAGAAAGATATTCTCGAAAAAAGGCGTGGACAGCTTAACGAGCTTATGGCGGAGGGCAGACGGCTTGAGGAGGAGGCAGATTCATTCAAAGGACAGAATTATAACTACAACACGGTCACGGAATATATGAGGCGCGCAGATGAGCTCAGACATGGCATGTCGGCTAAGCAGGCGCAGGTGGACGAGCTCGGGGCAAGAAAAATCTCGGGAGCTGCGGTGAGCAGGGAGGACGTGCTGCTCGCGAGGACGCAGGAGTCGAACAAGGAAAAACTGTGTTACCTGAGCGAGAGGATAAGCGACAGCTACAGACCGGCGCTCGCAAGAAAGCTGGAAGCAAAGAGAAAGGAGACCGACGCGAGGGAACTGATTGAGAAGATACCGGAGGTAAAAAAGACGAGACTTATAGTGAGCGCTGCTTTTATGCTCGCTGCGGTTGTGGCTGCAGTGCTGACATTTACGGTGTCAATATTCTGTCTTATAGGAGCTTTTGTCTTTGCGGGAATAGGTGCGGTTATTTTCTCGGTTTACAGGAGGCAGTCGGAGGAGCATGCACGCCGTCTGAATGATACGGAGCAGCTTATAAAAAAGCTCGCACAGGAGAGAGCGGATGCAAACAACAGTTTTGAGCGTGAGAAGGGAAGACTGTTTGACAAGGGAGATGGACTCTATCCGGACACAGGCTGTGATTTTGACGCGATAACGAGCAGACAACTTGCAGAGTGCCGCAGGACACTTGATGGCATATATGCAAAGTACGGTGTTGCCACGTTGTCTGAGCTTGAGAGGCTGGCGCAGGAGAATGAGGAGGCGACGGTCAACAAGAGCCTGTACGATGCGGCAGTGGCTGAGCTTGCCGAGGCAGAGAAGGAGTACAGAAGCTTTGTCGGAGATGATGACCCGGAGAGGGTGCGTACCGGGTACAACAGTTTGAGGGAGAAGGCAGCAGTGTTTGACGGAAAACTTAGGGCTCAGGCTGGAAATGTGCAGTCCTACAGGGAGCTTGAAGGAGTTATAGCCGGGCTTGATGGGCAGCTTGAAGCCAATGACAAAAGCTGCGGTGAGCTGAGGGCGCAGCTGCAGGAGCTGGTTAAGGATATGTCCTGCGATGTGTCAGAGCTTGACTTGCAGACGATAAATACTGCAATAGAGGACAATGAGTCCATCATGGAGGACATAAGGGGACAGCTTGGAGAGCTGGCGCTGATGCTTAGAAGTCCTGAGCACGACGAGAGCGAACTTAGGAGAATGTCAGCCGAGCTGACGGGTGAGTATGAGCGCAAGAAGGAGCTCTACGACGCACTTGTGCTGGCGCAGGAGAACATGCAGGCAGCAGTCGACGATGTAAGCAGGAGCTTTGGACCGGTACTCAATGAAAAGACGGCCCGGATTTTTGAGAAGCTGACAGGTGGAAGATATGAGAAGGTCATGGTCGATAAGGAGTACTCCATACAGGCTAAGCCTAAGGACGGCGGCTATCACGAGTGGAAGTATCTCAGCAACGGCACGACGGATCAGGCATATCTCTCGCTGAGACTTGCGATGACGGAGCTCATAACGGATGGGGGAGAGAGACTTCCGCTCATGCTCGACGACGTTTTGCTGCAATATGATGATGAGAGGGCAGGGAATGCACTCAGATATCTCAAGGAGTATGCTGAGGACGCACAGATACTGTACTTTACATGCAGGAGCACGGAGGGCGAAAAGGTGACGGTGTTGTCCTAAATTGATAAAATAACTTATGAAAGCATGAAAGGAAACGGGCGATGGATAATATTTCTATATACGGGCTTCTGTGGCTGTTCTTCATATATTCCTTTATAGGGTGGCTTTTTGAGACTGCCTATGCGGCTATAAGGCAGAAGCATTTTGTGAACAGGGGACTGGTTAGCGGACCGCTGTGTATTGTGTACGGTATCGGTGCTGTGCTTATGACGGTGGGTTTACATGAGCTTAGCGGCTTCTGGTTGTTTTTGTTCGCGACGGTGTACGCGGCTGCCATCGAGCTTGCAGCAGGAAAACTCATAGAGAGGATATACCATGAGAGATGGTGGAATTACAGCAACATCAAGTGGAATCTTGATGGATATATCTGTGTCCCATTCTCACTTATAAAGGGTGCGCTTGGCTATGTGGTGGTGAGGTTTGCCAACAGGCTTCTGTTAAATATAATTGGCGTAATTCCGCAGCTTCTTTTACATATCATGTTGATTGTGCTCGCAGCCGTGCTTATTGTGGATGTTCTTGCGTCGTACATTCTTGCCAAGGGAAAGAGCAGGCACCCTGAAAGATGGGAGGAGGCAAACGATGCGATAGCGTCCGTGGGCGTCAGGCTTGCAAGGGCAATCAACCGTACTATGGACAGGCGTATACACAGGGCATACCCGAAGGCCGCCAAGGTCGCTGCAGCGTCTAGGGACAAGAAAGTGTTTGCACAGGGCTGTGACTTCTACAAGGTGGTCATGCTGTTCTTCATCGGTGCATTTTTAGGTGACATAACGGAGACGATATTCTGCCGCATAACGGCGGGCGTGTGGATGAGCAGAAGCAGTGTCGTGTGGGGACCGTTCAGCATAGTCTGGGGACTTGCAATCGCAGCGGCAACGGCGATGCTCTACAAGTACAGAAACAAGAGCGACAGCTTCCTCTTCTGGACGGGAACGCTCCTTGGAGGTGCCTACGAGTACCTGTGCAGCGTGTTCACGGAGATTGTTTTTGGCAAGGTGTTCTGGGACTACAGCAAGATACCGTTCAACCTCGGTGGAAGAATTAACCTTCTCTATTGCTTTTTCTGGGGAATAGCGGCGGTCGTGTGGTTCAAGCTTCTCTATCCGAGGGCATCGGCACTCATCGAGAAGATACCTGTTCCTGCCGGAAAGATAGCGACCTGGCTGCTTATCGTGTTCATGCTGTGCAATATGGCTGTGTCGGGACTTGCACTCATAAGATATGACGAGAGGGAAAAGAATATAGAGGCATCGGATAAATGGCAGGTGTGGATGGATGAGCACTACGATGATGCCAAAATGGAGAAAATTTATCCCAACGCGAAGAGTGCTGCCGACTAGAAGATGGCTGTAGAGTGAGGCATGAACATATTGAATTTGCCATATATTTTAAATAATTTTATTAAAATATAATGGTTATTTTCAGAAAATAATGGTATACTTGTAGAAAACAATAGAAAAAATATTTGTGGACAGTGTGCCGGAAAAATGCATGGAGTACACAGGTGTTCACGGAAGTGGAGGGAACCATGAATTTATTCGAAAAAATCCGTAAGGATGTAGTGTGGTCGTCAATAGCGTATCTCATACTTGGATTTGTACTTCTAATCAGGCCGGGGATGGCACTTGTAACAATAGTCCATATTCTTGCAATTGTTGCAGCGGTTATGGGCGTTGTGTCGCTTGTTTCGTATTTTAGGGATAAATACAGTGTCGGAAATGGCGGTGTCACAAAAGGAATTGTATATTTTGTCATAGCGGCGCTGCTTTATTTTGGAGCAGGTTTTATTATTTCCATAGTGCCTTTTATACTCGGAATATTAATCGTTATAAGTGGAATTGTGAAACTTCAGGAGGCTCTTGACATGATGAAGTACAAGGCTGACGGAAGTGTGGCAGTGCTTATCATCGCGGTACTGAGCCTTTTGTTAGGTGTCCTTATTCTGATAAATCCGTTCAGCACAGCGGAGTTTCTATTCAGAATAATCGGTATTGCACTTATATATAATGGTGTATCCGATTTGTTGACAGTGTTCTACTTCTCGAAGAAAACACACTATTAATTATGAAGAACATAGTATAAAACTATTGACCCTAAACCCAGCTTTAGGTGTATATTTATCACCGGGGGTAAGGGTCAAATTTTTTTAGGAGGAATATAGTGATGAACAAAGTAAAAAAGCTTGCCGTGACGGCTATGTTGTTCGCTGTGGGAATTGTTCTGCCTTTTCTCACGGGGCAGATACCGTCGATAGGAAGGATGCTTCTGCCGATGCACATTCCGGTGCTGCTCTGCGGTTTTATCGTAGGCTGGCAGTACGGAGCCGCGATAGGTTTTCTGCTGCCTATTGTCAGAAGCCTTCTCTTTGGAATGCCGCCGATATATCCAACAGCGCTTGCGATGGCATTCGAGATGGCTATGTACGGCTTCGTCAGCGGATATCTGTACAGCCATGCTAAGTGGCAGTGTACAAAGATGCTCTACATATCACTTATCACGGCGATGATAGCCGGAAGAGTAGTATGGGCTCTGGCTGAGGTTATTCTGCTTGGAATAGGCGGAAATGCATTCACCTGGAAGATGTTTATATCGGGTGCACTTCTTAATGCTGTTCCGGGAATTATTGTACAGCTTGTGCTTATTCCGTTGATTATGGTGGCTTTAAAGCGAGCCAAGGTCGTGCCTCTGAGCATTGGAACAGAGAGCAAAGCCACAATGTCAGGACAGGTTTCAGGTAAGTAGTGGTAAGAAAATATGGACGATATATTAAGGGAAATATTAGCGCGGTTAGAAGCTGCAATGTTAAATGGCGGGCGCCTTCTGCTTGTGATTGACGGAAGGTGCGGCTCGGGTAAAACCACTCTTGCACAGGAGTTTGGCTGCCGCTGCCGGTGCAATGTGTTTCACATGGATGACTATTATCTGCCGACAGTGCAGCAGACAGAGGAGAGGCTTGCAGAGCCGGGCGGAAATATTGACTTTGAAAGATTTGCTGCTGAGGTGGCATTGCCGCTCATGCAGGGACGTGATATTATTTGCAGACCTTTTGCTTGCAGCAGCCAGAGCTATATGGAAGCCACACTGTTCAGGGCTGCAAAAATAAATATCATAGAAGGTACATATTCCTGCCATCCGAGACTGCACCCAATCTATGAGAGCGCCCCGGACGTAAATGTGGTAACTCTATTTCTCGACATAGACAGTGACATACAGTTAGAGCGCATACAAAAGCGTGTCGGTGAGCAGCGTCTGCAGATGTTTAAGGAAAAGTGGATACCGAGGGAGGAGCAGTATTTTGATGCCTATGCGGTTAGGGAGTACTGTGATTACCGTTGTATGGTTACTGAAAATATAATTGATTCATAAGAGCAAAAATACAGCGCCCTGCCGGGTGCTGTATTTTTTCATAAGGGTAATAGTTAATTACTATATTGTTTATCTGTTCTCCTGCTCCTTGAGCGCCGCCTCAATAAAACCGCGGAATAACGGGTGCGGTCTGTTAGGGCGGGACTTGAACTCAGGGTGAGCCTGGGTTCCGATGAACCAAGGGTGGTCTTTTAGCTCTACCATCTCGACAATTCTTCCGTCAGGTGACATTCCCGAGAGCATCATGCCGTTCTCGGTGAGCACGTTCCTGAAATCGTTGTTGACCTCGTATCTGTGGCGGTGTCTTTCGTGAATCTCCTTTTCGCCGTAGAGAGCGTATGCCTTCGATGTCTCATCAAGGATACATGGATATGAGCCGAGTCTGAGTGTTCCACCTATGTCGTCGATGCCCTCCTGGTCAGGCATAAGGTGAATGACAGGGTGGGTGGTTCCCGGAAGAAACTCGACGCTGTGAGCATCGTTGAAGCCGATGACATCTCTTGTAAATTCCACGATGGTGAGCTGCATGCCAAGGCAGAGCCCAAGGAACGGGAGCTTGTTCTCCCTTGCGTAGCGTATAGCCTGAATCATTCCCTCAATACCTCTGTCGCCGAAGCCGCCGGGAACGATAATTCCTGATACGTCGCCGAAAAATTCTGCCGCATTCTCCGCGGTAACCTTCTCCGAGTCAACCCACTTTATGCTGACGGACACGCCGTTTGCGATTCCGCCGTGCTTTAGAGCCTCTACAACACTGATATATGCATCGTGGAGCTGTGTGTATTTGCCGACGAGTGCGACGGATACCACGCCGTGAGGATGCTTGAGCGCGGTGCACATTGCCTTCCAGTCAGTGAGGTCAGGCTCAGGACACGCAAGATTGAGACATTCACAGGCAACCTGTGCGAGGTGCTCCTCCTCCATTGCAAGAGGTGCCTCGTAGAGATATTCTACATCGAGATTCTGGAGTACATGTGAGCTAGGCACGTTACAAAAGAGGGCAATCTTGTCCTTTATGCCCTTGTCGAGAGGGTACTCGGAGCGGCATACGATGATGTCGGGCTGTATTCCCATTCCCTGAAGCTCCTTTACGCTCGCCTGTGTAGGCTTCGTTTTCATCTCGCCCGAGGACTTGAGATAAGGAATGAGTGTGACGTGCAGGAAGATGGCGTTCTCCTTGCCGACCTCGTGCTGAAACTGGCGGAGAGCCTCGAGAAACGGCTGGCTCTCGATGTCTCCGACCGTGCCGCCGACCTCGACAATCGCAATCTTCGTCTCTTCGCTCGTGAAATCGCGGAAAAGTCTGCTCTTAATCTCATTCGTTATGTGAGGAATAACCTGAACGGTTCCTCCGCCGAAGTCGCCGCGGCGCTCCTTCGAGAGAACCGACCAGTATACCTTGCCGGAGGTGACATTGGAATTCTTGCCGAGACTCTCGTCGATAAAACGTTCATAATGTCCGAGGTCAAGGTCAGTCTCAGCTCCATCGTCCGTAACAAAGACCTCTCCATGCTGAATAGGATTCATTGTGCCCGGGTCAATGTTGATATAAGGGTCGAACTTCTGCATTGTTACCGAATAGCCTCTTGCCTTCAAAAGACGGCCGAGTGATGCTGCGGTGATACCCTTGCCGAGACCGGATACTACACCGCCTGTTACAAAAACGTACTTTACCATGACGAACCTCCGTATATTTTAAGTTGTGTTTTCAGGACTGGGTCTGCCCGAAATGTTTTTATTATAAAAACAATATTCTACATTCTACTACAAAATCACGTTGAATGGAATTATCATTTTGCCACTTTTGACTTTAGATTATTCGTTTATTTCATGGTAAAACATAACAAAATTAGGAGCTGTATTTTTATCGGTGGTAGAGCTTGTTTGTCTGGTATTCAGGCTCGCAGGTCAAGTTCACGCCGAGCTTTCTGAATATGTCGCGGTCAACTGAGGAGAGTATGACAGTGGAGTGCACGTCACAGCCTTCAAGTTTTGCGAGCTGGTCAAATGCCCGGCGCGCGTTGTCGTCCTCGGCTGCACATATGGAGAGCGCGATGAGCACCTCGTCCGTGTGCAGGCGAGGGTTGTGGTTGCCGAGATAGTCTACCTTGAGCTTCTGTATAGGCTCGATAACCTTAGGGGAGATGAGGTCTATGTCATCAGGTATTCCTGCCAAAGTCTTAAGGGCATTGAGGAGCATCGCGGACGAAGCTCCGAGAAGGAATCCGGTCTTGCCTGTTATGACTGTCCCGTCAGGAAGCTCTATCGAGGCGGCAGGGCTGCCGGTGCGCTGTGCAAGCTCAAGAGCGGCAGGGACGAGTGGGCGGTCTGACGGCTTGATGCCTGCCTTTGACATGAGAAGCTCAAGCTTGTAGATCGGCTCGTTGCCGATGGTTCCCTGGCGCTTCTGGCATAGAAGATTGTGATAACGGCGCAGTATCTCCTCATTGGCGGCGGCGCGTACGGCCTCGTCATCGACTATGCAGCAGCCTGCCATATTTACACCCATGTCCGTAGGTGATTTGTACGGTGATGACCCCAATATGCGCTCAAACATTGTGTTGAGAACCGGGAATATCTCTATATCACGATTGTAGTTGACGGTGGTTTCGCCGTAAGCGGCGAGATGGAAGGAGTCAATCATGTTGACATCGTTTAAGTCGGCTGTTGCTGCTTCATAGGCGAGATTGACAGGGTGGTCAAGCGGGAGATTCCAGATAGGGAAAGTCTCGAACTTTGCATAGCCTGAGGAAATTCCTCGCTTGTTGTCGTGGTAGAGCTGTGATAGGCAGGTAGCCATCTTGCCGCTGCCCGGTCCCGGTGCGGTTACGACGATGAGGGAGCGGCTTGTCTCGATGTAGTCGTTCCTTCCATAGCCCTCGTCGCTGACGATAAAGGGAATGTTTGAAGGGTAGCCCTCGATAGGATAGTGGCGGTACACCTTGATGCCGAGCGCCTCGAGCTTCTTCTGGTATGCGATAACGCTGGGCTGGCTGCAGAAGCGGGTGAGGACGACACTGCCTACATATAGACCGTAGTCGTGGAATGCATCGATAAGGCGCAGAACATCCATGTCATATGTGATGCCAAGGTCAGCCCTGACCTTATTTTTTTCAATATCACTGGAATTGATTGCTATAACTATCTCAGCCTTGTCTTTTAACTTGGAGAGCATAACAATCTTACTGTCCGGTTTGAAGCCCGGAAGCACACGGGATGCGTGAAAGTCGTCAAAAAGCTTGCCACCGAACTCGAGATACAGCTTACCGCCGAACTTGGCAATTCTCTCGGAAATCTTCTCGGACTGCATTTTTACATAAGCATCATTATCGAAGCCTGTCATTTTCATTGGGAAACCTCATTTCTTAATTTTTTAAATCAAATTCATTATAGAAAAAAATATTATTAAATTCAATCTCATTTTATTTTTTGTGAATATAGATCGGTATGACTACTATATTTTAGGGCACTTGTGGGTATAATGTTACGGAGAATATTTTAACATTTTTTTCACAATAATCGTATTGATTTATCATGGTAGATAATGGTATTATATGTAAAGGCATCGCTTTCCTATTATAAAGCAAAATAAAAATGCCAAAAAGTTGGGAGATTGATTCGTGGACGAGAAAAACAGTAAAAATCAGAACCGGAATAACAAGGACGGTAATAAGGGAAACCGTTTTAATCAGACCATATTGATACTACTGATAGCGGGAGTCATCACGGTACTGGGAATAAGCTGCGTGAATACATTCCTTCACAACAGCACCAGTCAGGAGATAAGCTATACGGACTTCCTTAAAATGCTTGATAACGGTAATGTGTCAAAGGTCGTGTATGATCAGGATGTCATTCATATTACTCCTAAAACACAGCCTATAGAGGGACTTAAATTAACCTACTATACTGGCTATATCTATGATGAGGATGTTATCCAGTACATGAAGGATAACAATATCGAGTACAATGTGAAGATACAGGACAAGAGCTCATCGATACTCGATTTCGTGCTCGTGTATATAGTTCCGTGGGTGCTCATATACTTCATATTCAGCTTCGTGTTCAAGAGAATGTCGGGCGGTGGCGGAATGATGGGCGTTGGCAAGTCCAATGCCAAGATGTATGGAATGGAAAAGGCAACAGGTGTTACCTTTAAGGACGTTGCGGGTCAGGACGAGGCTAAGGAGTCGTTGACGGAGATAGTTGATTTTCTTCACAATCCTGCCAAGTACACACATATCGGAGCGAAGCTTCCTAAGGGAGCCCTCTTAGTGGGACCTCCCGGAACCGGTAAAACGCTCCTTGCGAAGGCTGTAGCGGGTGAGGCAGGAGTTCCGTTCTTCTCGCTTTCAGGCTCAGACTTCGTGGAGATGTTCGTAGGTGTCGGTGCATCGAGAGTGCGTGACCTCTTTAAGCAGGCTCAGCAGTCGGCGCCATGTATCATATTTATCGATGAGATTGATGCCATTGGAAAGAGCCGTGATTCGAGATACGGCGGTGGAAATGACGAGAGAGAGCAGACGCTTAACCAGCTTCTCGCGGAGATGGACGGATTTGACCCTTCTAAGGGCGTATTTATACTCGCGGCGACGAACAGACCGGACGTGCTCGATAAGGCACTGTTAAGACCGGGACGTTTTGACAGAAGAATTATTGTTGACAAGCCTGATTTGAAGGGAAGAGTCAACATATTGAAGGTACATTCGAAGGATGTTCGCATGGACGATACCGTCGATTTGGAGGCTATAGCCCTTGCGACGGCGGGCGCTGTGGGTTCAGACCTTGCCAATATGATTAACGAGGCGGCAATCAATGCCGTAAAGAACGGCAGGGGCGTTGTCAGCCAGAAGGATTTGTTTGAGTCGGTTGAGGTTGTAATCGCAGGTAAGGAGAAGAAGGACAGACTTCTAAGCCCGCAGGAGAAGAAGATTGTATCCTATCACGAGGTCGGTCATGCGCTTGTGACCGCTCTAAGCAAGAACGCGGAGCCGGTTCAGAAGATTACGATAGTTCCGAGAACCATGGGTTCGCTCGGTTACACGATGCAGGTTCCTGAGGAGGAGAAGTACCTCATGAGCAAGGAAGAGCTCATGACAAGAATATACACTCTTCTCGGAGGACGTGCGGCGGAGGAGATAGTGTTCAACTCAGTCACGACCGGCGCCTCGAATGATATCGAGAGGGCAACGAAGCTTGTCCGCAACATGATCACACTCTACGGAATGTCGGACAGATTTGGTCTTATGGGGCTTGAGACCGTGGAGAACCAGTACCTCGACGGAAGAACCGTGTTAAACTGTTCTGACAGGACAGCCGCCGATGTGGATGATGAGGTGAAGAATGTCTTGAAGGACGCCTATGTGAAGGTCAAGGATATGCTCGCGCAGAACCGGGACGTGCTCGACAAGGTGGCTGACTTCCTGATTGAGAAGGAGACCATTACAGGCAAAGAGTTCATGGAGATATTCAACGAGGTGAAAGGTATCAAGCCGGAGGGCGCGGAGACGGATAATGATAGTGCGGCCGCGGCTGAGGGTGATACTGAAGAAGCGGCGACGGTGCAGGGTGATGCCGGGAACGCGACAGATGCGGCTGGTGCGGAGAATGCCGTGACAGTGCAGAATGGTGCCGGGGATACTGAGGCGGCGCCGGGAGATGGCACGGAGACGGTGGTTCAGGTTGATGTCGAAGATGCAGCACAACAGGAAAATGCGGCACAGCCGGAAGGCACGGAGACGGTTCAGATTGAAGCCGGAAATGGAAGCATGTCAGGTGGGAACAAGAATTAAATAGCTGACAAAATTTAATTATAGCCGTCTTATATTAAGATAGGGTGGCAGAAAGCCGATATAATCTATAACAGGTTGTATCGGCTTTTTATATAAGTAAGAAAATATATCTGTTATTACCGCTTATGGTTGATAGTTCCTATTTCAAGCGGTAAAATTTGAAATTTATAAGCCCACAAAGAGCTGATTATAAAAAAATATACCGCCTGTAGTTGTAAATGAGTTGAACAGGCGGTAAAGTTTCATAAAAACATCAAGAAATTGAAGATTTTTTACCGCCGCAATATGAAGATTGAGCCATGAGGCGGTATATAGAAAATAAGGAAGAGGTGCACACCAATGAGAATTGATAATAATTCGAATATTGCGGATGATACTAGAGGAGCAGTTTCTTCGACAGCTTCAAAGATCGCCGGGAAGCAGGACTCCAAGACCGACAGCAGCAAGACCACTGAGACGGGAAGCGGTCTGACAATCAACGGCAGCCGGCTCAATCTCGGTGAGGATTTGGTTGAGGAGAAGAGAAAGAAGGCGAAAAGCCTTGCAATGGAGCTTATGTTAGATGTGTATAACAGTGATAAGAAGTTAGATGACACGGCTAAGGAGAAGAGTGCACATGCCAAGAAGCTCTATGCGGAGAACGAGGAAGCCGCGAGCATGATATCCGATATTCAGAAGGAGAAGGAGAACACCAACGAGCTGTACGGAGTGACTGATGACAGCGGGGAGGCCAAGGATCTCGATATCCTGAGAAGAGGAAGGGACTCGATGGGAAACCCTCAGGCTGTTTTAAGCGAGGAGGAGTATGCAAGATATAAGGAGCTGTATGCGAACGGCCTTTCCGACTATCATCAGAGGATGTTGTCGCTTGACAGTGATGAGAAAATATACAGAGATAAGATATCGGACAACATGAAGGATATCGTCAAGGATTATGCCTTCAACAGAAACCTTTCCATAGAACGTCTCAAGTCGCATGACATGCTTGATGCGAAGAAACAGGGAGAGCAGATTGTCGAGGCGGCTTCAAAGGAGATTATCGGACAGGTGATGCAGGACGCTGTCGACAATATTGATGAAGATATGGAGAAGGAAAAGGAGGACGCGCTCGAGAAGAAGCAGGAGCAGAAGGAACTTGAACAGCGTATCGAGAAGGCTAAGGGAGAGGAGCATAAGGACGACAGTAACGAAGAACTTATGTATGAGATTGACAATGCACTCGATGATGTGAACAAGATAGGTTCAGGCGACACGGCTAAGAGCCCTGAGAAGTCGATGGGACTTATGGTAGCACAGCTTCAGCTCTCGGCGGAGGACGTGAAGGGACTTGTTGTGGACAATAAGCTGTGATGCCGGATAAGGGGCTTGTTGAGGCAATAAGCTGTGATGCCGTAAAATGAACTTGTTGTGGACAATAAGCTGTGATGCCGTAGAATGAGCTTGTTGAGGCAATAAGCTGTGATGCCGTAGAATGAGCTTGTTGAGGCAATAAGCTGTAATGCCGTAGAATGAGCTTGTTGAGGCAATAAGCTGTGATGCCGCAGAATGAGCTTGTTGTGTATAACAAGCTGTGAAGTTGGAGAAGAGGTATGTTTGTAATTGAAGAGGAATTGAAGAAGCTCCCGGGGAAACCGGGAGTTTATATAATGCATGATGACCATGACAATATCATCTATGTTGGTAAGGCGATAAGCCTGAAAAACAGGGTCAGGCAGTATTTCCAGTCGTCGAGAAACCACACGGAGAAGATACGCCGGATGGTCAGCCATGTGAGCTATTTTGAATATATCATAACCGATTCGGAGCTCGAGGCGCTTGTGCTCGAGAACAATCTTATCAAGGAGCACCGGCCTAAATACAACACGATGCTCAAGGACGATAAGACATATCCGTATATAAAGGTTACTGTTAATGAGGACTTTCCGAGAGTCCTCTTTTCGCGTGAGCTAAAGAAGGACAAGGCGAAGTATTTTGGTCCTTATACAAGTGCGGGTGCCGTGAAGGATACGATTGAGCTGTTGAGGAAGCTCTATAAGATAAGAACCTGCAACAGATGCCTGCCAAGGGATATAGGAAAGGAGCGCCCTTGCCTTAACTACCATATCAAGCAGTGCGATGCGCCGTGTCAGGGCTATATCTCCAAGGAGGAGTACAGAGAGAATATAAACAGAACTCTGGAATTTTTGAACGGAAATTACGGCAGCGTGATTAATTCTCTGAAGGAGAAGATGGAAAACGCGTCAGAAAATCTGGAGTTTGAGGAGGCGGCAGTGTACCGAGATCTCTTAGCGAGCGTACAGGCTGTTGCCCAGAAGCAGAAGATAACCAACAGCGACATGCTCGACAAGGACATTATCGCGGCGGCAATAGACGGAAATACCTGTGTGGTTCAGGCATTCTTTGTCAGGGAGGGCAGGCTTATCGGAAGGGATAAGTATAATATGGAGCTTGCCGCGACTGACACGAGAGCGGAGGTTATAACTGACTTTATAAAGCAGTTCTATGGGGGAATACCTTTTGTGCCGAGACAGATAATGGTGCAGGAGGAGCTGCCTGATGCGAAGCTGCTTGAGGAGTGGCTGAGCATAAAAAGAGGCTCGAAGGTCGACATCGTAGCACCTAAGAAGGGACAGAAGGAGAAGCTTGTGGAGCTCGCGCAGAGAAACGCGGAGATGGTGCTCGCACAGGACATAGACAAGCTGCAGAGGGAGAAGAGAAGAACCACGGGAGCCGTGAAGGAGATAGAGGAGCTCTTAGGCATTGAGAGTGCATACCGCATGGAGGCGTATGATATATCCAATATCAGCGGTGCACAATCGGTAGGTTCGATGGTAGTGTACCAGGACGGCAGACCGAAGAAAAACGATTACCGTAAATTCAGAATAAAGACCGTTGTGGGACCGAACGATTATGCCAGCATGGAGGAAGTACTCACGAGAAGATTTACACATGGGAATGACGCGAGCTTTGACGCAGTGCCTGATCTTATTATGATGGACGGTGGACGCGGACAGGTCAATATATGCCTTGGAGTACTCGAAAAACTCGGTCTTGACATCAAGGTGTGCGGCATGGTCAAGGATGACAACCACAGGACGAGGGGACTCTATTTTAATAATGAAGAGATACCTATAAGCAGGGACAGTGAGGCATTTAAGCTTATAACGAGAATACAGGACGAGGCGCATCGTTTTGCCATCGAATACCACAGAAGCCTTAGAAGCGTCAACCAGGTGAAATCCATACTTGATGACATAGAGGGTATAGGTCCGGCCAGAAGAAAAGCGCTGCTTCATCATTTTAAGGATGTGGAGCATATAAAGGAGGCAGGTGAGGAAGAACTTGCACAGGTCGATGGAATGAATATGAAGGCGGCTGAATCGGTGTACAATTTTTTCCATGGACAGAAATGATAAAGAACTTTTTTTTGCATGTCTTATGTGTTATAATTCAAAGTAATAAATTTTTCAGGAGGCGGACATGAAGTTAGGTAATAACGAGGTACAGCTTACAAAGATTGTTGAGAAGATGGGACTTACCAATCTCACACCACAGATTGATACAGACACGAAATACGTTACACAGCCGGACGTCAACAGACCGGCGCTTCAGCTCGCGGGTTTTTATGATCATTTTGACAATGAACGAGTTCAGATTATAGGATATGTAGAGGAAGCATATATTGAGACACTTGACAGGGCAACCAGGGTACAGAGATATCGCCAGCTCATGGAGAGCAATATCCCTTGTCTTATTTTCTGCCGTTCGCAGCAGCCGGATCAGGATATGCTCGAGATAGCGCTCAAGTATGAGATACCTCTTTTGAGCTCCGATGCGTCCACGTCATCCTTTATGGCGGAGATTATCCGCTGGCTCAAGGTTCAGCTTGCACCGACCATATCAATCCACGGCGTACTGGTTGATGTATTCGGTGAGGGCGTTCTCATCATGGGTGAGAGTGGTATCGGTAAGAGTGAGGCCGCTCTTGAGCTCATCAAGAGAGGACATCGTCTCGTTACAGATGATGTTGTCGAGATTAGGAAGGTCAGCGACGAGACACTCATCGGAACGGCTCCGGACATAACCAGACATTTCATTGAACTTCGAGGCATCGGTATCATTGATGTGAAGAGTCTTTTCGGAGTAGAGAGCATCAAGGAGACACAGGGCATCGACATGGTCATCAAGCTTGAGGACTGGGACAAGGACAAGGAGTATGACCGTCTCGGACTCGAGGAGACCTACACGGAGATACTTGGAAATAAGGTGGTAAGCCACAACATTCCTATCCGCCCGGGACGTAACCTGGCAGTCATCGTCGAGACGGCGGCAGTCAACTGGAGGCAGAGGAAGATGGGCTACAACGCAGCACAGGAGCTCTACAACAGAGTGCAGCAGAACCTGAATAAGGGATTGGAATAATACGGGGTGTTATGACATATTATGAGAATTGTGGGAGTATGTAGTGCGGAGCAATTCGATATCAACATTATATTATAATACAATATAATATAATATAATATAATAGACAGATACACCGTACATTTGAAGATTTGGGTCACTGCAGGCAGTGGCATGGAGGATATAGTGAATAAAATAGAGTCGGTAATCAGGGGATTTATACCGGGTGAACGTATATTTATCGATGAGCCCATGAAAAAGCACACTACCTTCCGGATAGGCGGTCCTGCCGACATTCTCGTGAAGCCGTCCGATATTGAGCAGATAAAGAGGCTGTGTGAGGAATGTAAAAAAGAGGGTGTTCCGTATATCATTCTTGGAAACGGCAGCAATGTGCTTGTTTCGGATGATGGTATAAGAGGCGTAGTCATAGTGCTGTTAGACAACTATGGGCGCATACGGGTTGAGGGGGATGTCATCACGGCTCAGGCTGGAGCGAGACTTTCGGGTATTGGTGCTGCGGCACTGCGGGCTTCGCTTTCCGGTTTCGAGTTTGCCTGCGGGATTCCGGGCACACTTGGCGGCGCCTGCATAATGAATGCGGGAGCATACGGCGGGGAGATGAAGGATATTCTTCTTAGCGTCACAGCTATGGATAAAAACGGAAATATACGGGAATATGAGCCTCATGAGATGGGGCTTGAGTATAGAAACAGCCGCTTTGCAAAGGAGGGGCTTATTGTTCTTGAGGCGGGAATACAGTTAAAAAAGGGCAGACAGAGTGAGATAGAGGCTGCCATGAAGGATCTGGCCGCAAGAAGGAAAGAAAAACAGCCGCTTGAGTTTCCGAGTGCAGGAAGCACATTCAAGCGTCCTGAAGGATGCTTTGCGGGCAAGCTTATAATGGATGCGGGGCTGAGAGGCTTCTCGGTCGGCGATGCATGTGTTTCCGAGAAACACTGTGGCTTTGTGATCAATAAGGGAGCTGCCACTGCGAAGGATGTGTGCACGCTTATGCACGAGGTATCCGATACTGTCAGGGAGAAGTTCGGGGTTGTTCTCGAGCCCGAGGTCAGAATAATTGGAACAGAGTATTGATGTTGAAACTGGCACTTTAACGCACTGAAAGATTTTTTGTGTCAAGTACTGTCAAGTGCTGAAAGATTTTTCTGTTGACATATCCGCTGTGTAGATGTAACCTAGATAGGTATGGAATTTTACCCTTGTAAGGCTTATATGTTATCAAGGAGGCGGGTAGAATGAGAATAGTTATTGTTACGGGAATGTCCGGAGCAGGTAAGACTACTGTGCTCAAGATGTTTGAGGATATAGGTTATTACTGCGTCGACAATATGCCGGTTGCGCTTGTTGAGAAGTTTGTCGAGCTCGCTGTTGCGGGAAATTCGGATCTGAAGAATATTGCACTCGGTGTTGACATAAGAAGCGGACAGGCGTTTGGAGGCTTTGAGGATGTCTTAGAACGTCTTAGTAATTCCGGTGTGAAGTATGAGATACTGTTTCTCGATTGTACGGATGCCGTGCTGGTGAAGCGCTATAAGGAGACGAGGCGCAGCCACCCTCTTGCTGTCGGTGACAGAGTTGACAAGGGAATTGCACTTGAACGTGAGGCTCTGGCTTTTTTAAAGAGAAAATCGAATTATATTATAGATACAAGTTCTCTTTTGACAAGAGACCTCAGACAGGAGATAGAGAGAATATTTGTGCAGGATGAGAAGTACAACAATCTTTTTGTGACAATTCTCTCGTTTGGCTTTAAGTATGGCATTCCGGCGGATGCGGATCTCGTCTTTGATGTGAGATTTCTGCCTAACCCGTACTATGTTGAGGAGCTCAAGCCACTCACAGGCAATGATAAGCCGATACAGGATTATGTCATGGGCTGTCCACAGGCGGCAGAGTTTATGGATAAGCTGGAGGACATGATCAATTTTTTAATACCTAATTATATTTTGGAGGGCAAGAACAGTCTTGTCATAGCGATAGGCTGCACGGGTGGAAAGCACCGCTCAGTGACACTTGCCAACGAATTGCATAGGAGGCTTTCAGACAAGGATTACGGTGTCAGGATTGAGCACCGTGATATTATGCTGGATTCGCTCCGCAAAAAATAAGCCTAAAATAATATTTTTACGAAAATAAGAACATAGGCGGATGGGATGGGTGCCGATGTCATTTTCAAGTGATGTTAAAGCGGAATTGGCTGAGTATATAACGGAAGCCAGACATTGCCTGATAGCGGAACTGTCTGCCATGCTCAGCATGAGTGCCAAAATCAGGAAAAAGACGGGCGGATATGAGATTGTATCTTCCACAGAGAATATAGCGGCTGCCCGTAAGCTTGCGGTATACATAGGCAATGGCTTTAAGTATACGCCGCAGATAACCGTGAGGTGTTCGGGGCACGCGGGAAAAAATCACATATACACCATAAGAGTTGAGGATACAGGTGTGGCGGAGCAGATACTCATGGCGACAAAGCTTATGACTGCCGATGATGAGCCGTCTGATGACCTGATGCCGAAGAATAATATGGCAGTCAGGAATGACTGCTGTAAGAGGGCATTTATAAGAGGCGCATTCCTCACGGCGGGAAGTATGAGCGACCCGGAGAAGTTCTATCATTTTGAAATCGTATGTTCTACAGAGCGAAAGGCGGAGTTCATTCAGACGATACTCGTAGGATTTACGTTTGATGCCCGTATAGTCCGGCGTAAAAGATATTACGTTGTCTATATAAAAGAAGGTGAGCAGATAGTCGATTTACTCAATATAATGATGGCACATCGTTCACTGTTAAATCTGGAGAATGTGAGAATTCTCAAAGAAGTACGAAACTCTATAAATCGTCAGGTCAACTGCGAGACTGCAAATCTTAACAGAACCGTCTCGGCGGCTGTGAAACAGATAGAGGATATCAATTACATCAAGGAGACCGTAGGTCTTGACAGTCTCAGTGAGGGACTGATGGAGATAGCGGTTCTGAGGGCGGAGAATACGGAGGTTTCACTCAAGGAATTGGGGGAGATGCTGTCACCGCCTGTTGGAAAGTCGGGAGTTAATCACCGTCTCAGAAAGATAAGCGAAATTGCTGATGAGCTGAGACAGCACAAAATATAAAAAGATATGGAGAAAATTTATTATGGTTCAGAAGAACATCAAAATTCAGATTCCAACCGGGTTGGAGGCAAGACCTGTAGCTGTTTTAGTTCAGATTGCCAGCAAGTACGAGAGCTCAATTTTCATTGAGTCGGGAACGAAGAAGGTAAATGCCAAGAGTATTATGGGCATGATGGCGTTAGGTCTCGAGGCTGACGAAGAGATTAAGGTGATTGCTGATGGCAAGGATGAAGAGGAAGCCATAAAGGGTATTGAGGAATTCATCACATCCACTAAATAATAAGATTATATTTATTAAAAAAAGCTCCCCGGCTCTGTCTGAGGAGTTTTTGCGTTATATATACCTGCGGGTGGAGGAAGTTACTTATGGAATTTACACATTTACATGTGCATACGGAATACAGTCTGCTTGACGGCTCAAGCAAAATAAAGGAGCTTCCGGCGAGGGCTAAGGAGCTGGGAATGGACAGCCTTGCGATAACAGACCACGGCGTAATGTACGGTGTCATAGATTTCTACCGTGCATGCAGGGCGGTGGGGATAAAGCCGATTATCGGCTGCGAGGTATATGTGGCACCCGGGTCGAGATTTGACAAGGAACCGATTGGGCAGGGAGATGACAGATACTACCATCTGGTGCTGCTTGCAGAGAATAATGCGGGATACGCCAACCTTATGAAGATAGTGTCGAGAGGCTTCACTGAGGGCTTCTACTATAAACCAAGAGTGGACTATGAGGTGCTCACAAAATATCACGAGGGTATAATTGCCCTGAGCGCCTGCCTTGCAGGTGAGGTGGCGAGGGATATCACCAGAAATAACTATGAGGAGGCAAAGAAGGCTGCTCTGCATTATCAGGAGATTTTCGGCGAGGGCAATTTTTTTCTTGAGCTTCAGGATCATGGCATACCGGCACAGAGACTTGTCAATCAGGAGCTTATGAGAATGAGCAGGGAGACAGGCATTGAGCTTGTCTGCACCAATGATATACATTATACCTTTGCTGACGATGCCGAAGCACACGACCTTCTGCTGTGTCTGCAGACGGGCAAAAAGGTGACGGACGAGGACAGAATGAGATATGAGGGCGGGCAGTACTACTGCAAATCGCCCGAGGAGATGGCACAGCTCTTTCCTTACGCGCCGCAGGCGCTTGAGAATACACATAAGATTGCGGACAGATGCAATGTGGAGATAGAGTTCGGGCACACGAAGCTCCCTAAGTACGAGGTGCCTGAGGGGTATGACTCGTGGACCTACCTGCTTCATCTGTGCAATGAGGGGCTTGTAAAGCGCTACGGGGACGAGGCGGGGCTTCACAGGGAGCGGCTCGACTATGAACTTGGAGTAATAAGGACGATGGGCTATGTCGATTACTTCCTGATTGTATGGGATTTTATCAATTACGCGAAGCAGAACGGGATAGCCGTGGGACCGGGAAGAGGTTCAGGAGCAGGAAGCATTGTAGCCTATTCACTTGCAATAACTGATATTGACCCTATAAGATATAATCTGCTCTTCGAGAGATTTCTAAATCCTGAGCGTGTTTCGATGCCGGATATCGACGTTGATTTCTGTTACGAACGCCGCCAGGAGGTAATCGACTATGTTGTAAGAAAATATGGAAAGGACAAGGTTGTACAGATTGTCACGTTCGGTACACTTGCAGCCAAGGCGGTTATAAGGGACGTTGGAAGAGTCCTAGACATGACTTATGCCGATGTCGACAAGGTGGCAAAGCTTATACCAAATGAGCTCGGGATTACGCTTGACAAGGCGCTTGCCACAAGTCAGGATTTCAGGGCACTGTATGAGTCTGACCCTGCCGTGAAGCACCTCGTGGATATGGCGGGGAGACTTGAGGGGCTGCCTAGAAACACTTCGATGCACGCAGCGGGTGTTGTCATCTGCCAGAAGGCGGCTGATGAGTTCGTGCCGCTCTCAAGGGGTGGCGACGGTACCATCACGACGCAGTACACGATGACTACGCTCGAGGAGTTAGGACTTTTAAAGATGGATTTCCTCGGGCTTAGAACCCTCACGGTAATACAGGACGCCGTGAAGCTGGTAAACAAGGCGAATCCCGGGACTCTTGATATAGATAAGATTGATTATGATGACCGGAATGTAATGGAGCTCATCGGCTCAGGGCATACAGAGGGAATATTCCAGCTTGAGAGTTCCGGAATGAAGAACTTCATGAAAGAACTAAAACCGAGGAGCCTTGAGGATATCACGGCAGGAATATCGCTCTACCGTCCGGGTCCTATGGATTTCATTCCTAAATATATCAAGGGTAAAAATAATCCGGAGGAGATTGTATATGAATGTCCTCAGCTTGAGAGCATACTCAGCACTACATACGGCTGTATCGTGTACCAGGAGCAGGTTATGCAGATAGTGCGTGACCTTGCAGGCTATACGCTTGGCAGAAGCGACCTTGTGCGAAGAGCCATGTCGAAGAAGAAGGCTGCCGTGATGGAGAAGGAACGTCAGAATTTCATATACGGCAACAAGGAGGAGGGCGTTCCGGGCTGTATTGCCAACGGAATACCCGAGGAGACTGCAAAGATAATATATGATAATATGACGGATTTTGCCAAGTACGCCTTCAACAAGTCACATGCAGCGTGTTATGCGGTGGTATCATATCAGACAGCGTATCTGAAATGCTACTATCCGAAGGAGTTTTTTGCTGCGCTTATGACGAGCGTGCTCGCCAACAATGCCAAGGTGGCAGCATATGCTTACACATGCAGGCAGATGGGGATAGATATTCTTCCACCGAATATAAATGAAGGGGAGGGAGACTTCTCTGTAAACGGAAATGGAATAATGTACGGCATGTCGGCGCTAAAGAGCATCGGAAAGCCTGTTATAGATGCGATTATCGAGGAGCGTGAGAAAAACGGAAAATTTACCGGGCTTGAGGATTTCATAAGCAGGCTCTCAGGCAGAGAGGTCAATAAGAGGTCACTCGAGAGTTTCATAAAATCAGGAGCTTTTGACTGCTTCGGAGCGAACAGGCATCAGATGATGCTGGTGTATTCGGACATAATCGACAACGTGAGCAGTGACCGAAAGAACAATATCGAAGGGCAGATGTCTTTGTTTGATATGTTTGAGGAGAAGCATGATAAGGTGAATATGCCCAACGTCCCTGAATATGACAAGGAGCAGCTCTTAGCCTACGAGAAGGAAATCCTGGGAGTTTATGTAAGTGGACATCCGATGGATGACTATGACGCGCTGTGGCGTAAGCATATAACGAATGTAAGCTCGGATTTTCTCAATGAGGATGACAATCCGCCTAAGGTAAACGAGGGCGAGAAAGTGACTGTCGGCGGCATAATTACCGGAAAGAGCGTGAAAAACACCAGGACGGGCAAGCTCATGGCGTACATCACCCTTGAGGATGTGTTTGGCGCGGTTGAGGTTATGGTGTTTCCAAGAGACTATGAGAAGTACCGCGACAAGCTGGTGGAGGATAATAAGGTATTCATCGAGGGCCGCGTGAGCATCAACGAGGAGGAGAACGGAAAGCTGGTGTGCTCAGGCGTTGTGGCTTTTGATGAGATACCGAGAGTGTGCTGGATACAGTTTGCCAATAAAGGGGAGTATCTTGCAGCACAGCCTGAGCTTGACAGGATAATTGCCGCCTCCGACGGGAACGACACGGTGACGATATACTGCCGTGAGGAAAAACAGCGCAAGGTTCTGCCAAAGAGCCGGACGATAATGGCACAGGGTGATACACTGAGGACACTTATCGACAGGTTTGGTGAGGAAAATGTAAAGGTGGTATAAGTTTACAATAAAATTAAATTATACTATTGAAAATATTCTGATTTAGGGGTATTATAAGAAAAACTGACTTTGTTAAATTTTTCACTGTTTAAAAAACATTTAAACATCGGTAGAACGGAGGATATTATGGCTAAGGAAATTAAGACAATCGGTGTGCTCACAAGCGGCGGCGATGCGCCGGGAATGAATGCTGCTATTCGCGCAGTTGTTCGTACAGCTATAGCAAAGGGACTCAAGGTTAAGGGTATTCTTAAGGGTTATAATGGTCTTCTCAATGAGGAAATCATTGACATGGATGCTCTCAGTGTTGCTGATATTATCCACAGAGGCGGTACAATTCTCTATACCGCAAGATGTCTCGAGTTCATCACTCCTGAGGGCCAGCAGAAGGCTGCCGATATATGTAAGAAGCATGGCATAGACGGACTTATAGTTATCGGAGGCGACGGTTCCTTCCGCGGTGCACAGAAGCTTGCTGCACTTGGAATTAACACGATTGGTGTGCCGGGAACCATCGACCTTGATATTGCATGTACCGACTACACGATTGGATTTGATACGGCAATCAACACTGCGATGGAAGCTATTGACAAGATAAGAGATACTTCGACATCCCATGAGCGCTGCAGTATCATTGAGGTCATGGGACGTAACGCCGGCTATATAGCATTATGGTGCGGTATCGCAAACGGAGCTGAGGACATACTTCTGCCTGAGCGCTACAACAACGATGAGCAGACTCTCATCAACAGCATCATCAACAACCGCAAGAAGGGAAAGAGACACCATATTATCATCAATGCCGAGGGCATTGGACATTCGAGCAGCATGGCAAGGCGAATCGAGGCTGCGACAGGCATTGAGACGAGAGCGACCATACTTGGTCATATGCAGCGAGGCGGAAGCCCTACCTGTAAGGACAGAATGTATGCGTCAATCATGGGAGCATACGCAGTTGACTGCCTGATTGCAGGAAAGAGCAAGAGAGTTGTTGCTCACGCACACGGTGAGTTTGTCGATTTCGATATCGATGAGGCGCTTGCGATGAAGAAGGATATTGACGAGTACCAGTACACCATAAGCAAGAATCTTGCAAGATAATGTTGTCATGCAGCATTTTGAAGATGGATTGATACGGTAACAGGAATAACAGGATAGGAACAGGTAATGATTACAAGCACATCAAATACACAGATTAAGAATGTAATTAACCTCATCAAAAAGTCTAAGGACCGCAAGGCCCAAGGACTTTTTGTTGTTGAGGGGAAGAGAATGTTCGAGGAGACACCAAGGGAGCGTATTCACAGTCTCTTTGTCTCTGAGAGCTATGAAAAGGAGAACAGGGGCAGCCTGTCGGGATATGACTATGAGACTGTGTCGGACGAGATTTTCTCGCATATGTCGGATACTAAGACTCCGCAGGGAATTATGGCGCTTGTGAAGATGCGGCAGTTCTCTGTCGAGGATATGATACAGGGCGAAAATCCGCTCATAGTGATACTTGAAAATCTTCAGGATCCGGGAAACCTCGGTACGGTAATAAGGACTGCCGAGGGTGCGGGGGTTGATGGAATAATAATGACGTCCGGAACCGTGGATATATATAATCCGAAGGTTATACGTTCCACGATGGGGGCGATGTACAGAATGAAATTCGCCTACACGGACAACCTTGGTGCGGCCGTAGGACTTTTAAAAAGCAGGGGAATTACGACATATGCGGCACATCTTAAAGGCGCAGTTGACTATGTGACCTGTGATTACGGGAAGGGGACAGCTTTTTTTATAGGGAATGAGGGAAACGGACTGACTGACGAGGCGACGGGGCTTGCCGACAGGAAAATAATTATCCCGATGAAGGGCAGCTTAGAGTCCTTAAATGCGGCTGTAAGTGCGGCGCTTCTCATGTATGAGGCTGCCAGACAGAGAAGGGGTTGACAATTCTTACATAAATTGTTACAATAAGGCGTAACATTTCTTAACAATTTTGTAACAATTATTTAATGGAGAGTTGAAGATGAGAAGGAACAAGAAGTTTTATGTGTACATGATGCTCTTTGTAGTACTCATTGCACAGCTTGCGTTTTCAGGTAAGGCACTTGCAGGTACGGATGTGGAGGCAGCCGTTAAGACATCTGCAGCCGGAGCGCCTGACTCACAGGCAGACAGCACTGTAGCCCTTTACAATTCAGATAATTTATCACAGGATACCAATGTGACGGCTTTGTCGGCGGATATGACAGATACGCTTAAGGCTGCCGAGGAGGCGAAGGTTGAACCTAAGATTGTGTACAACAGCACACTTACGGCTAACGGTGAGATTGTAGATGATCTGACAAGAGATGCCGGTAAGAGTGATTTTGAGAATAAGGTTATCTCTTACTGTGAGGACAGAATTAATATTTATTCCGAGCCTGATGATACCTCGGAGGTTGTTGGCTGTATGTATTCGCGCTCACAGGCTGACATCCTGGAGAAGGGTGAGATATGGACTAAGATTTCATCAGGAGCTGTTGTCGGATATGCGAAGAATACCTATCTTCTGTTTGGTGGGGAGGCAGACAAGGTGGCACCGTTTATCGGTGACAAGACAACGGTTGTCGATGCAGAGGAACTGCCTGTGTATGCTTCAGCGGACGCAGACAGCGCTGTGATAGCCACCTTCTATTCAGGCGAGACGATAAATGCCTACGAGGAGATTGGAAACTGGGTTCTTGTTGAGTGCGAGAGCGGTTATGGTTATGTTGAGGACAGCGGGGTAAGTTCAACTTACGATCTTGCCACAGCGTGGACTATAGATGAGGAGAACGCATATCTTGCCGAGCAGGCAAGAATAGAAGCGGAGAGAAGAGAGGCTGAGCGCGTTGCCGCTGCGAAGGCTGCCATGGCTCAGAGCACGAGTATAGGAAGAACGACCAATGCTGCCATGAGTGCAAGCGATTCGGAAGTATATCTTCTCGCATGTATAGTAGAATGGGAGGCAGGCTGGGAACCTTATGAGGGTAAGCTTGCAGTTGCCAACGTGGTTCTCAACAGAGTGAGAAGCTCGAGATTTAAACAGAACTCCATCACAGATGTAATATATGCGCCGGGACAGTTTACCGGAGTCCTCGATGGCAATGGAAATGTGTCAGAGCGTTTTGCAGCCCTGCTTGCGAACGGACCTTCACATCAGGAGTCATACACGGCAGCAGGTGAAGCGCTTGCGGGTGTGAATAATATCGGCGATTATCTATTCTTCATCAGCGTGAAGAAGGCTAATTACGCAAGATATTCGCAGTATACCGTGCTTAACAATCACTGCTTCTACGTATATTGATTTAAGAAGAAAGAAGAATTAGAAGCTTCGCAATACGATGAAGTCATATGGGCTTTGTGGTATTGCGGAGCTTTTTTGTATAATAGCAATAAAATAGGAATAGGAATATAGTCTGATAAAGGGAAATATCGGTTGTAAAACATGCTATATTAGTGTATTATAAGTAATAAGCTAACTAAAATAAAAATAAGGAGGGGAAGCATAATGAATGCAATGATATGGCTGATTTTGTTTGTTGTGCTGGTTGTGTTTGAGATAGCGACCATGGGGCTCACGACGATATGGTTTGCAGCGGGTTCGCTTGCAGCTTTTTTTGCCTCGCTGTTCCATGTTACCTGGTGGCTTCAGTTCATACTTTTCATTGTGGTATCACTTATAATGTTGATTTTTACGAGACCGTTTGCCGTGAGATATATCAACAGACATACCCAAAAGACAAATATTGACAGTATTATAGGACAGACAGGGCGTGTTATTGCACAGATTGATAATGCCCAGGCCTCAGGTTATGTGGTAGTCAATGGTCTTGAGTGGGCGGCGAGATCGGTTGACGCGGGCGTGATAGAGGTTGACACGATGGTCACGGTCAAGGCGATAGAGGGCGTTAAGGTTATAGTTGAACCATGCGCTAAGAATTAGTGCTGCGTTCGGAAGGAAAGCATGTATCCTGAAGGAACGCATGTATTCTGAAGAAACATATAGGTTCAGAAGAAATAAAATAAAAATATTTTCAGGGAGGATTTAGAAAATGCAGGGTATCGTTGGAGTTATTATTGTTGCAGTTATTATTCTTGTGATTTTGGCATCATGTATCAAGATTGTGCCTCAGGCTCAGGCGGTGGTTCTTGAACGTCTGGGAGCTTACAAGGAGACTTGGAATGTAGGTATTCACTTTAAGGTTCCTTTCATCGATAAGATGGCGAAAAGAGTTGTACTTAAAGAGCAGGTAGCGGATTTCCCGCCACAGCCTGTTATTACGAAGGATAATGTTACAATGAGAATCGATACTGTTATCTTTTTCCAGATTACAGACCCTAAGCTCTTTGCATACGGCGTTGAGAATCCGATTATGGCTATTGAGAATCTCACAGCAACAACACTCAGAAATATCATCGGTGAGCTGGCATTCGATCAGACACTCACTTCCCGTGAGGTCATTAACTCCAAGATGAGAGTATCACTCGATGTGGCTACAGACCCATGGGGCATCAAGGTAAACAGAGTCGAGGTTAAGAATATTATCCCTCCTGCTGCAATTCAGGATGCGATGGAGAAGCAGAAGAGGGCAGAACTTGAGAAGATTGAGGCAGTTACACGTTCAGAGGGACAGAAGCAGTCCGCGGTTCTCGTGGCAGAAGGCAAGAAGCGCTCCATGATTCTTGATGCCGAGGCTGAGAAGGAGTCAGCTATTCTCCGCGCAGAGGCTCAGAAGCAGAAGATGGTCAAGGAGGCAGAAGGTCAGGCTGAAGCTATCAGAGTCGTTCAGATGGCTAACGCAGAGGGTCTCAAGATGATCAAGGAGGCAGGCGCTGACGAGGCGGTGCTGAGACTTAAGAGCTTAGAGGCATTTGAGAAGGCTGCCGACGGCAAGGCTACTAAGATTATCATTCCATCCGAAATTCAGGGAATGGCGGGGCTTGCAAAGTCCGTTGTCGAGGTTGTGAAGGAAGCAGAATAGCTAAAAGGAGAAAAAAGATGAGCGAACCAATCGAGTTCAGATATGACACACAGCTTCTTATCGAGGGAGAGAACCTCGACGAAGATGTGATAAACGAGTATTTTACCGAGAATTTTAAGGGGGACTGTCTCCTTGCAGTTGGAGATGAGGAGCTTATCAAAATACATTTCCATACTAACGAGCCTTGGAAGGTTCTCGAGTATTGCAGGACACTCGGCGAGATATATGATATCGTTGTGGAGGATATGGACAGACAGGCGAGAGGGCTTCACGGCTAGGGAATATTATGGATTGTAAAAAAGGTCTTTCGGCATATCAGCTTAAGGTCATCGCCATTGTGGCGATGACCATTGACCATATAGCATGGATGTGGGTTCCGACGGCATCGCTTTTGGGACAGGTCATGCACATAATTGGGCGGATTACGGCACCGGTAATGTGCTATCTTCTGGTGGAAGGGTATACTCATACCCACGACATCAGAAGATACACAGTCAGACTCGGGATATTTGCAGTCGTATCCGCCCTTCCTTTTTATTTTTTTGAGAGCTGTGCGGGCATGGCTGTTGGCGGGGTGCCGTCATTTGGCATGATTTATACACTTTTTCTTTCACTGCTTGTCCTGCGGGTGTATGACAGCCGGGCTGTTGTGGGGATTAAAAAGAGTGTGGTTATTTTTATACTGTTCCTGCTGTCGTTTATGGGGGACTGGGCAGGCTTAGCCGTGGCGTGGACATTTGTATTGTATGTCTACAGGGAGGAAAGACGGGAGCAGCTTAGGCTTCTTTCCTGCACAGCGGTACTGTCGGCAGCTTTACTCGCTCTGGATGGCGCGTTAGGGAACATGAACTGTCCTTATATCGGGCTGTTCCAGTTCGGAATGGTGCTCGCCGTTCCGCTTATTGGTGCATATAACGGAAGCCTCGGTGGAAAAAATGGCGCAAAATGGTTCTTCTATGTGTATTATCCTGTGCATATGCTGGTGCTTGTGGTGCTGAAGCTGTTGATAAATTAATCGTAAATGACGCGGTTGTAATTATTAAACCTGCAATAAAGCATACGGTGAATAAATATACAAATAAATTGAATAAAATGTATTATTATTCATTGACATATAAAGCGGGAAGGTGTATTCTGTAAAAAAGCGCAGGATAAAGCTGTAAAAGAAGGAGGTTCGCCATGAATTTAAAGGGACGCGATTTTTTGACACTGAAGGATTTTACGAAGGAGGAGATTATCTATCTTATTGACCTTGCGGCAGACTTAAAGGACAAGAAGAAGAAGGGCATACCTGTTGACCATCACAGGGGGAAGAATGTTGCCCTCATATTCGAAAAGACCAGCACAAGAACGCGCTGTTCCTTCGAGGTGGCGGCACATGATCTCGGAATGGGAACGACATATCTTGACCCTTCGGGCTCACAGATAGGCAAGAAGGAGAGCATCGCTGACACGGCCAGAGTATTAAGCCGCATGTATGATGGCATAGAGTACCGCGGTTTCGGTCAGAATATTGTCGAGGAGCTTGCGAAGTATTCAGATGTTCCTGTGTGGAACGGACTCACCAACGAGTACCACCCTACACAGATGCTTGCGGATATGCTGACAATCAGGGAGCATTTCGGAAAGCTTGAGGGCATCAATTTTACATATATGGGCGACGCGCGCTACAACATGGGAAATTCACTTATGATTGCCTGTGCAAAGCTCGGACTCAACTTTACGGCGTGCACGAATAAGAAGTATTTTCCTAATGAGGAGCTTGTAAAGCTCTGCGAGGGATATGCTGCTGAGTCGGGTTCCACGATAACGCTCACGGAGGACGTTGATGCCGGAACGAAGGGCGCAGATGTCATTTATACTGATGTGTGGGTATCCATGGGAGAACCGTCAGAGGTGTGGGAGGAACGCATACATGACCTTCTTCCGTATCAGGTCAACAAAAAGGCGATGGATAACGCAGGATCACAGGCTGTATTTATGCACTGTCTGCCGGCTTTCCACGACTTAAAAACGACAGTCGGAGCGCAGATACATGACAAGTTCGGGCTCGATGAGATGGAAGTGACCGACGAGGTATTTGAGTCGGCGCAGTCTATTGTGTTTGACGAGGCGGAGAACCGCATGCACACCATAAAGGCGGTAATGGACGCGACCGTGTAGCAGTTTTACCGGAAAAATAAGGTTATCCTAAAGCTTTTTCGGATATTGGAAATAAAGGGACACTTGAATTATGGCATCGTGAATGGTATTATGAAAGATATCACTTGCGGTGCCATATTTTTGTAAGGCAGGTCAGAAAGAGGGAGAGAGGTATGGCTTCAAAAAAAAATAAGGTGTTAAGGCGCATAAGGATTTTAATTGACGTAGTCAATGTCATACTTAGCGTTGCGGTTATGGCGGTTACAGTTTATACATTTCTTGACGCGCATAACAGAATGTATATTTTTCCGAATATATTTTATCTCGGGGCAATAATAAATGCCATAACAGGGATAAAACATATGATATCAGATAAGAGACTACAGGGCGTGGCGGTGTTCGTGTTCGCGGCTGTGCTGGTGGCAGCCGGGCTGTTTTGCACAAGGATAGTGGGCGCGAATTTTTAGCCGTGTTGGATTGATACGGGACAGTGGAAGAATTACACTTTATTGAGATAATAGTATTTTGCCTCACGGCGGAAATGAGGATTGATATGAAAGATAAGGTATTGCAGATTTTAAGGGAGACGGACGGCTTTATCTCGGGGCAGGAGATATGTAACAGGCTTTCGGTGTCGAGAACGGCGGTGTGGAAGGCGATTAAGCAGCTTCGGGACGAGGGCTACGGCATAGAGGCGGTGAACAATAAGGGCTACAGGCTCGGTGAGGCACCCGATGTCATCTCGGAACAGGAGCTTAGGAGCCTGTTTCATACCGAGTGGCTCGGAAGCAGGATACTGTATTTTGACTCGATTGACTCAACTAATAATGAGCTAAAAAGGCAGGCTGAGAGCGGAGTGCATCACGGACTCCTTGCGGTTGCCGAGGAGCAGACTGCAGGCAGGGGAAGAAGAGGGCATACATGGGTGTCTCCGCCCGGAACAGGCATATGGTTCTCAGTTCTTCTAAAGCCGGACATTACGCCTGACAAGGCATCAATGCTCACACTCGTGGCTGCCATGGCAGTGTCGAGGGCGATAAAGGAGATCACGGGGCTTGAGTCGCAGATAAAGTGGCCAAATGACATTGTGGTCAACAAAAAGAAGGTGTGCGGCATGCTCACTGAGCTGTCGGCAGAGATGTCCTGCATCAATTACGTTGTCATAGGAATAGGTATAAACGCGAACATGAAGGAGTTTCCGGAGGATATCAAAGAGACAGCAAGCTCACTTTATATTGAGTCGGGCAGGCCGGTAAAGAGGGCGGCAGTCATAGAGGCTGTAGCGAGATATTTCGAGAAGTATTACGCTGAGTTTGTCAAGGCGGGAGACCTGTCAACAATTATGGATGAGTACAATGAGATGCTTGCAAATGCCGGAAAACAGGTAAGGATAATCACCAATGACTCTGAACAGATTTACACTGCGATAGGAATAAATCCGCAGGGCGGGCTTGTGGTGAAGGACGACAAGGGAGAAATGTCGGAGATACGCTCCGGGGAAGTGTCGGTGCGTGGGCTGTATGGATATGTGTAAGATAAGACAGAAAATGCTGATATAGGGACAGAAAGGAAATATTTATATGTATTACGAGGATAATATCGTACTGTGCGTTTCTAATTCATACGAGAAGAAATACTATATGAACCCGGATTTTGACGGGCTTCCGGATCATATCAAGAAGGAGCTCAAGATCATGTGCGTTCTCTTTACGGAGGACGTGGGCGGAATAATGTCGCTTGAATATGACGAGAACGGGACGCTGCAGATTAAGACGGAGGCAGCACAGGAGGATATTCTCTATGACGAGATAGGTGCCGCGCTCAAGATTAAGCAGATAAGAAATGAGAAGGCAGACCTTTTACAGGCATTGGAGCTCTATTTTAAGGTGTTTTTTCTTGATGAGGACGTTTAGGAGGGGACATGTTATTAGCTATTGATATAGGCAATACCAACTTTACGGTTGGCGTGTTCAGGGAGAAGGAACTTTTGGCGACATTCAGAATAACCACTAAGCTTCAGAGAACATCGGACGAGTACGGCATCGTGTTCATTGAGCTTATCAGGACGAGAGGACTCAGTCCGTCGGATATCGAGAACGTCATCATAAGTTCGGTCGTTCCGAATGTGATGCACTCGGTCGTGAATGCCATGATAAAATATTTTAACAGGCAGCCGATAATCGTCGGACCGGGAATAAAGACGGGAATACGCCTCTCCTGCGACAACCCGCGCGAGATAGGACCGGACAGAATAGTGGATGCTGTCGGCGCCTATGAGCTGTACGGCGGACCGGTTATAGTCATGGATTTCGGGACGGCGACCACCTATGACCTCATACTTGAGGAAGGTGTGTTCACTGCAGGGATAACATCGCCGGGGCTTGCGACGAGTGCTCGTTCACTGTGGAGTGATGCAGCCAAGCTGCCGGAAATAGAGATTGCCAAGCCGAAGAGTATTCTTGCCAAGAACACAGTGACGAGCATGCAGGCGGGGCTTGTTTACGGATATATCGGGCAGACGGAGTATATAATAAAGAAGATAAGGGAAGAGTCAGGCATAGAGAATATCAAGACGGTCGCTACGGGCGGCTACGGCAGACTGATAGCGGAGAATACGGACAGCATACAGATATATGACAGTGAGCTGACACTGAAGGGGCTGCAGCTCATTTACGCGAAGAACAGGTGATTAGAAGAAAGTTTGAAAGTGAAACTTTCAAACTACTTATTGGTGGCAGTGCTGCAAGCAATGCTTGCAGTATGCAGAGGGATAAACATGAAGATAGGAAATGTAAATATTGAGAATAATCTTGTGCTTGCACCGATGGCGGGGGTAACTGACCTGCCATTTCGCATTTTATGCAAGGAGCAGGGCTGCGGACTTCTCTACACGGAGATGGTGAGCGCGAAGGCTATTCTGTATAACAATAAGAATACGGAGGCACTGCTGCAGGTCGAGCAGGGGGAAAACCCAATATCACTGCAGCTCTTTGGCTCCGACCCACAGATTATGGCGGACATGGCAAAAAGGCTTGAGGAAAGACCTTTTGACATATTCGACGTGAATATGGGCTGTCCGGTGCCGAAGATTGTAAATAACGGTGAGGGCTCGGCGCTTATGAAAAATCCGATTCTTGTGGGGCGGATTGTCGAGGCGATGGCTAAGGCTGTAAAGAAACCCGTCACGGTAAAAATCCGTAAAGGCTTTAACGATGACATGGTAAATGCTCCCGAGATTGCACATATTATCGAGGAGTCGGGCGGTGCGGCGGTCGCTGTCCACGGGAGAACGAGGGAGCAGTTTTACTCGGGAAAAGCCGACTGGGACATCATCAGGCAGGTTGTGGAGCGCGTCAATATTCCGGTCATTGGAAATGGTGATGTGTGCAGCGCAGAGGATGTTATCGCCATGGAGGAGCAGACGGGCTGTGATGCTGTGATGATAGGGCGGGGTGCGAGAGGAAACCCATGGATTTTTTCAAGGATAAATGAGTACCGCCGCACGGGGGTGCTTCCTCCTAAGCCTGATGTTGAGGAGATTAACCGAATGATAAAAAGACATGCACAGCTCCAGCTAAAGTACAAGGGCGAGTATCTTGGCATACGCGAGATGAGAAAGCATGTTGCATGGTACACGACGGGACTGAAGGACTCAGCGGCACTTAGAAACGAGGTCAATCTTACTGAGAGCATGGAAGAACTTTTTGCACTGCTGGATGAAAAATTAATTGGTTGACATTTTAATTTGATTATATTATAATACGGTGCGTTGAATGGGGGATTATACCCTAAAATAGCCGCGTTTAGCGGCATTTGTTATATAAAAATGGGAAGGTATAGGTGTTTTATTATGGCAAAGAAGATAGTCATGACCTACGAAGGAATGAAAAAGCTTCAGGACGAGTTACAGAGTTTAAAGGTTGATAGACGTAAAGATGTTGCGAAGAAGCTTCAGGAAGCAAGAGAGCAGGGTGACTTATCCGAGAATGCTGAGTACGATGCAGCGAAGGATGAGCAGCGCGATATCGAGGCAAGAATAGATGAATTAGAGGCAATTCTTAAAAATGTAGAAGTTGTTGTAAGCGATGACGTTGATATAGATAAGATAAGCATAGGATGTACGGTTGAGATACTTGATGTTGAGTATGACGAGACATTGGAGTATAAGATTGTTGGTTCAACAGAGGCAAGCAGCCTCAGCGGTTACATTTCCAACGAGTCACCTCTTGGAAAGGCACTTATCGGCGCTAAGGTTGGTCAGACAATAACAGTTGCAGCTCCTTCGGGAGATGTAGATTACAAGATTTTGTCAATCAGAAGATCAGAGAGCAACTAAGGCATATTTTCTGCAAGGAGGATACAAGGTGGCAGAACAGAATAATACACAGGCTCAGGAGAAGGTCTCCAGCCAGAATGTTAACGAACTTATAAGAGTAAGAAAGGAAAAGCTTGCCGCTTTACAGGAGGCGGGAAAGGATCCTTTTAAGATAACTAAGTACAATCAGACTCATCACACTGATGAGGTTAAGAATATTTACAATGACCATGAAGCTAAGCTTCTTGCCGGCAGAGTAAGACCGTCAACTGAAGGACTTGATGAGCAGCAGGCAAAGGATGTAATCAATGAAGATTACAACGAGAGAAGAGCAATCATGGATGCAAGTCCTATTGAGGTGTCTATCGCCGGTCGTATGATGTTCAAGCGTGTTATGGGTAAGGCTTCATTCTGTAACATTGCAGACTTGAAGGGAAATATTCAGGTATATGTTGCAAAGGATGCCGTCGGCGAAGAGACTTACGCTGATTTTAAGAAGTCCGATATCGGCGATATCTACGGTGTTAAGGGATATGTTTTCAGAACAAAGACAGATGAGATTTCCATACATGCAGAGGAAATCACACTTCTGTCCAAGTCACTTCAGGTGCTTCCGGAGAAGTTCCATGGAATTACTGACACTGATACAAGATACCGCCAGAGATACGTTGACCTTATAATGAATCCGGATGTCAAGGATACATTTGTAAAGCGTTCTAAGGTAATCAGCACAGTACGCCGTTATCTTGACGCACAGGGCTTCATGGAGGTTGAGACACCTATGCTTGTCTCCAACGCAGGTGGTGCCGCAGCAAGACCGTTTGAGACACATTTTAATGCACTTGACGAGGACTTAAAGCTTCGTATTTCACTTGAGTTATACTTAAAGAGACTTATTGTCGGCGGAATGGAGCGCGTTTACGAGATTGGACGTGTATTCCGTAACGAGGGACTTGATACAAGACATAACCCTGAGTTCACACTCATGGAGTTATATCAGGCATACACAGATTACCACGGCATGATGGATCTTACAGAGAATCTCTACCGCTATGTGGCTAAGGAGGTTACAGGTTCAGAGCTTCTTACCTACGGTGAGAATGTGATGGATTTATCCAAGCCTTTTGAGAGAATAACAATGGTTGACGCCGTAAAGAAGTATTCAGGCGTTGACTTTAACGAGATTCATACTCTTGAGGAGGCAAGGGCGGCTGCCAAGGAAAAGAACGTGGTATTCGAGGAGCGCCATAAGAAGGGCGATATTCTCAACCTCTTCTTCGAGGAGTTCGTTGAGGAGCACTTAATCCAGCCTACCTTCGTTATGGATCATCCGATTGAGATTTCTCCGCTCACCAAGAAAAAGCCTGAGAATCCTGAGTATGTTGAGCGCTTTGAGTTCTTCATGAACGGCTGGGAGATGGCTAATGCCTACTCCGAGCTCAATGACCCTATCGACCAGAGAGCACGTTTTGCAGCACAGGAGGAGCTCTTCGCTGCAGGAGATGACGAGGCTAACCACACGGATGAGGACTTCTTAAATGCCCTCAGCATCGGTATGCCACCTACGGGCGGAATAGGCTTCGGTATCGACAGAATGGTAATGATGATGACCAACAGCCCTGCAATCAGGGATGTGCTTCTCTTCCCTACGATGAAGTCCTTGGACGCTGACAAGAAATCTGCGAAGTCAGAAAACAGCACTTCTACAGCAGCACCGGAGAAAGAAGAAGTTATCGACTTCTCCAAGGTAAAGGTAGAGCCTTTATTTGAAGAATTTGTTGATTTCGATACTTTCAGCAAGTCTGATTTCAGAGCTGTAAAAGTAAAAGCTTGTGAAGCTGTTAAGAAATCCAAGAAGCTGTTACAGTTCACTCTGGATGACGGAACAGGCACAGATCGTACGATTTTAAGCGGTATTCACGCTTATTACGAGCCGGAAGAACTGGTTGGAAAGACTTTAATTGCGATCACTAACCTGCCACCGAGAGCTATGATGGGAATTGAATCCTGTGGAATGCTCCTCAGTGCAATCCATGAGGAAGAGGGAGAAGAAAAACTTCATCTTCTGATGGTTGATAACCATATCCCGGCAGGTGCAAAGCTGTATTAAGAAAGTAAATGCATGTATTTTACGACAGAGTTACGACAAATGGTGAGCCATGATATAGTAAAAAATATTTTAAACTTGAAAAAACAGGTTGATTATTTTAAAGATACTGTATATACTAAAGTTAGAAGTAAATGTTTGCCGCTTGCTGATGGTGCGGGATATAAATAATTCAGTTCGTAAATGTTCCCCATCAGTGAATGCTGATGGGGAATTTTATCACAACAGAAAGGTTGCTTATGGAGATACGACAGGGATATTCTTATCATATCAAGGATGAATTTTTTAACTTAGTTCAGGACAAATACTTGATGAGCAATAAGGAACAGGGAAATTATCGTCCTCATTATTATGCAATTCAGGATAAAAAGAATCCAAAATTATATTGGATGATTCCGATTAGTTCACAGGCAGAGAAATATAAGGGAATCGTTGACAAGAAAAAGAAAAGATATGGTAAATGCAATACGATTGTAATTGGGTTATTTGCGGGAAAAGAAAATGCTTTGTCGGAAGTGTAGAGTTTTTTGTCGGATACTTTTCTAAAATAAATAAGCTATTACATCTTTATGAAGGTGTTTCAGCATTTGGCACAAGGGGTTATCGCAGAAAGACCTATTTTTTGCAATAACTCAAGTAGAAATGAGGTGAATATCGATGATGCAGCAATTGTATAAATTGACATATGTCAAAAATGGGGGGTAGAAGCCTACTGACCGTGAATGACGCTCAGGAGAGAATGACAAAAGGAGGACTTTATGAATATTATCAAACATAAATATGGCAAACGAACGGTATCTCTGCTGCTTGCGGTAATTTTGGTGCTATGCCCTTTGCAGGTTAGGGCGGCAGATAACAAGCCAACCATCGAGGCAGATAACAAGCCAACCATCGAAATTGGTAACTACATTCAGATGGGTACTTATGGGGGAGTGCCAATTGTGTGGCGTTGTGTAGCGAAGGATAGCAATGGGCCATTG
>CAKRJT010000016.1 GCA_934351925.1 uncultured Lachnospiraceae bacterium | reverse complement strand
TCGCCTACATAGAAGCTACGGCTCATTGAACCTGCGTAACGCTCTTTTCTGATATACTTGCCGTTCTTGTCCTGCTCATCCTTATCAAGTCCCTTAGCGGCACTGATTGTAAGATAACCATTCTCAAGCTTTGCGTTTATCTCATCTTTCTTAAATCCAGGAAGGTCAATGTCTACCTCGTAGCCTGCATCAGTCTCCTTCACATCTGTCTTCATTACATGTCCTGCATGCTTACCATACAGAGCCTTGTCAATCTCAGGGAATCCAAAGTCCATCCAGTCATCATTAAATAAGTTTTCTCCAAAAATACTAGGCATTAACATAAGTCATCTCTCCTTTTCATAAAAACAAACCTAATTTTCATTACCCTGTTTTCTTGGTTATTTTATTTTTAGAACCGGGATGTTTCAGGAACATCAAGGCAGCTTCAATTCTTTTATTTACCTTTCTTTGTTCCTTTCCTTTGTTCTGAACACGTTATACATCTTTTTATTAGCAATGTCAAGAGGTGAGTGCTAATAAAATTATAAAAAATGTATTAAGAATTGATTAACAAACTTTGGTGTCAAATTCCTTTTATTGGCTATTCAAAAATCAAACGCATATTAGAGTGTCTCTGAAGCGAATTTTTATCATTTTGTATGTATTTCCATGTCTCCTTATAGCTCCCCGGAACTGCTACAGCCTCATTGGAGATAAATTCTATAAATTCTCCGACCTTGCCTTCGTATTTCTCTGCAAATTCGTCTGATAGTTCTTCTTTGTCTTGCTTTGAAAAGTCCTTCAACTCATTATATAAAACATGTTCAAGATTGCATGAATTAAAATACACTCTATACCAAATATTGTGAACACTCCCCGTCGAACACAGCTTAAACAATATCTCCGACTTATGTGTATTTCTTTGTTCAACTGCATCGACATCATTTGTCTCAATATAATCTTCATGATACTGAATTGATGCAACATCTGTTTTCTTTATACAGCCTTTAGCGAAAGCACCATCTGTGTCTGCTATATGTATAATTCGAATAAAATCACTCCAATTATATCCATATTTTGTCATAATTCCAAAAATTAAATCGTTAATTTTATTGATCACATTATCAACTGACGTGCTGTAATCCGAAGTAATGTCCCCATGAACAACAGCAAACTGAACCTCCGCTGACGAAAAATATTCCTTTAAAATACCACCTATAGCAGTCTCATCACTAGGACCTTCAACGATAACCGCAACTACCTTCTTTTCATTCACCCTGCAGTCTCCTTCCTGCTTTTCTGAATGCTCTGGCAATCTTCAAGCTGTCCGTCTCTTCATATATATTTTCATCCTGCCCTCCAAGAGTAATGCTTCTAATATACATACTCCTGAGATTATTCGTTCCCTTTATATTTTTCATATGAATATATCTGTTATCAGGATTGGTTGTTGAAAACATGATACTTTCCTTACCAAGCATTTCAAGTGCACGAAGATTATGAGAAGTAAATATCAACTGTCCCTTAGCGCTCTTATTGAATATATCCAACAATTCACCCAACATATATTCAAATACTCCTGCATCTAATTCATCTATTACAAGACAAACTGACGGATTTCCAAATGCTTGTATAAGTGCATTCAATATGGAGACAATCTTAATAATTCCTTCTGACTCCATCCTGATTGGAATAGGCTTCATATCCCCTCTGATTGACATAAGTTCAACCTTCCAGCCATCTTCTCCTGAGTCCATAGCCTGTTTTCCATAATCTTTTACTGCAATACTCATTCCAGGGATTATTGTGCATAACACAATATTAATTTGATCCACGATTTCATTCAACAGATTTCTTTGTTCAGTGTCTAAAACAATCGGTTCCATCAATGGAACTGCAAAATCACCTTTCATACCCACTCTTTCTTTTTCAATGCGAAAAGCCATAGGCAACACAAAATTAGCTGAAATCATTCCTGAATGTGTACTTCTTATAACAAATAAGTCCTTGAGTGCAAAGTTAAATAACGCATTAATTACTTCTGCGTAATTTCTAAATTCATTATCCATTTCCTTACAGAATATCTCTCTGCTTGCTTCTCCAAAAATATAAGAGCAGTTGCTCTTTTCCGCTATTTTTCTTGCGACTATGAGATCCATTTTAATTTCTTTATCTCTGCCAACCAGTTCGTCAAATCTTCTCTGCGGTTTGAAAATGGACTCCGTCTCTGCTCTCTGATAGTCCATGAATATATTCTTACTGGATCTGTTTCCATTTTGGTTTACAGCACAATTCAAAAATTCTCTTTTTATGATAATTCCACTCTCACCCTTATCAAGAAAAATATTATACCCCACTTCATATAAAACATCTTTGCCATATATCTTAAATTCTACATTTACTTCAGCTCCACAAGCAGCCATATCAATATAATCGAGTAATGTTTGATTCAATTCTTCACCAATCATAATATGCTGCACGAAATAAAGTGCATCAACTATTGCTGTTTTACCCGAACCATTCTGACCATATATGCCTAATACTTCAGCCCCACCCCAGTCAAGGCTTCTATTATTTGCAAACGGCATAAAAATAGTCCCGTTTTTTACATTTTTTATATTTTTTAATGTCAAAGATGCTAGACGTACAACGTAATCTGTCATAATAATCCCCATTTCTGAGCGATTTGTCGCGAAGATTCTGACATCAAAAGCAATCTGTTTTCGCCCGGAAACAAATTACATGTGTAAAAAATAAACTACTAAGCTTATTTTCGTACTACACCTCCACATTATAGGAAATCACATTATTAACAATATCATAAATTATGTTTTTTATCAAATATATTTTTGATTTTGACATTTTTTATTCCGATTTTAATACAACATTAGTATTATTATATTTTTTTGACTGTATTTTATGCAAAAAGTTTTGTTTCATGTAACCGACACCGTAATTTATTATTTCATACCAAAAGGGGCACCGTAGCAATCCCTGCCACGGTGCCCCAAAAGCCACTAAGAATCGACTTTTTCAGTCATTAATTATCCCTCGATAGAGATGTATCTGTCAGCTTCAACTGCCTTGTTATCCTTCTTAGGAACCACAAGTCTTAAAATACCATCCTCGTATTTAGCCTTGATGTCATCCTGTGTAACGCCCTCGCCTACATAGAAGCTACGGCTCATTGAACCTGCGTAACGCTCTTTTCTGATATACTTGCCGTTCTTGTCCTGCTCGTCCTTATCAAGTCCCTTGGCGGCACTGATTGTAAGATAACCATTCTCAAGCTTTGCGTTTATCTCATCCTTCTTAAATCCAGGGAGGTCAATATCTACCTCGTAGCCTGCATCAGTCTCCTTCACATCTGTCTTCATCACATGTCCTGCATGCTTACCATACAGAGCCTTGTCAATCTCCGGGAATCCAAAGTCCATCCAGTCATCATTAAATAAGTTCTCTCCAAAAATACTAGGCATTAACATAAGTCATCTCTCCTTTTCATAAAAACAAACCTAATTTTCATACCCTGTTTTCTTGGTTATTTTATTTTTAGAACCGGGATGTTTCAGGAACCTCAAGGCAGCTTCAATTCTTTTATTTACCTTTCTTTGTTCCTTTCCTTTGTTCTGAACACGTTATACATCTTTTTATTAGCAATGTCAAGAGGTGAGTGCTAATAAAATTATAAAGAAATTATTAACAAATTATTATCTGTGCTTCATGCTTCCCTGTCTCACTGATTATTCACTATCGCAGCGATTTCATCTCTCATATCCTGAAACACCTCCGCAATCATCGGATCAAAATCCTCCCCGCTTCCATTTTCTATGATTTAAAAGCACTTCTCTAACGGCATTGCATCCCGATAGCATCTTTTGGCTGATACAGCATCAAACACATCTGCGACTGCCATAATTCTTGCACTTAATGGAATTTCTTTACGCAGCAATCCATCCGGGTAGCCTCTTCCGTTCCATCTCTCATGGTGATATCGGGCTACCTGATAAGCAATCCTGCTGTACTCATCATCACCTATGGTCTTGAAAGTTCCCTCTATGATTTTTTAAAAACAAAGGATTTTCCATATTAAGATAGGCTCCGAGTATAACAAAAGTCGGAACCAGACATGTAATCAATGCCTGCGGCTGTATCATCTGGTATATGGTAACCGCTATAGCTGCGACAATACATGTAGCAACCGCACTCAGTCTATTATGCCCCATATTTTTCCTGCCGGTAATAAGAAGTACAACTGTTCCCAGCATATATACCGCCACCATTATAAAACAGGTGTATGCTGATATTCCCATAGAATAGTTCGTAATCTCACCATGCCTGTAATTTAATTCCGGTATAAAAATGATTACCACTGCAATATTTACAACAAACGGCAGCAATATCCACGCCTTTACCTTACCACTTTCAGGTATTCCCCTTGTTATATCAAGAATATACATAAAGATAAGGAACACCATCGCATCCAGACCACACAAAAAACATGCATGCAAAATGTTATTTACAATCACGGGTATCGTATCCAGATGATTTACCGTGTAAGCTGTTATCCCATCAAAGGCGATACTTACCATTCCCATGCTGAGCAGTAATTCAAATATCCGCTCCTTCTTTTTTACCTTGTATGCATACCGTTCACGACAATAAATATATGCCACATACAATAAGATAAGCATGCACCCTGCCTGTAGTTTGCTATATTCAATCATAGTTTTTCCTCTTCTTCGTGTATTTGTAAAGCGGACATTCGCAATCCGCTGTGTGCTTCAATGCCATCCACGGGAAATGTTCTGAACAACTGCTAACCTTTTTATTAAGTTCATTTGACTATTTTCATAATTTTTTGTAAATTTAATCTGTTAACTTTAATGAATTTTTTGTATCAGTTCAGAGCCAGGCAGCTTTTAGGCAAAGTACAAGTCAGCAAAAAATCAACCACCCCAAAACATTAAAAGGTTTGGAAGTGGTTGATTTTTACTTTGCAGCTATTATGTATGAAATTACCACTTTTCGGCAAGATTCTTTATGTCATAAAACTGAATCCATACCTTGTCATTTCTAAATTCATAGAAGAACGCGCCCTTGCCGTAATTGGTAAACTCATCTCCATTAATTACAGTTGTCTTATTGTCATTTGTACGAACTGCAATTATGGAATTCATTCCTTTATAAGCCGCCGGTTTTTCACAAAGACCTGCTATGACTCCTGCCGTACCTGTCTTTGTCTCTGTTCTGGCATTAGTATAATAACAGTAGCCCTCTGAATCCGCAGTACTTCTGTTGATACCTGCAAGCTGTCCTGCATACTCTCGTCCGCCGTATACATATACATTGGTCAGGGAAGCCTTCTCGATAAGAGCATAGTTGTTCTCACCGATTATACCACCTGCTACAGACTCACTTCTTATTTCAGTATCAGAAATAGTTACCCCGCTGATTCCGCGCACATCTGCAGCACTTCCACTAACTGCGTCAATTCCTGCAAAGCCTCCTGCTCTCATGTATGCCACGTTGTCAGAGCTTACAAGATACTGATTTCCTATTCTGCTGCCTGCAACAGTGCTGTCGCTTATCATACCCTGATTCATACCGGCATAACCGCCAATGTAGAGCTTATGACTTGTATTTATGTCATATCCGGACTTAACGGATACCGTAGCAGAGGTCATGCTGCAATTCGTGATTGCACCGTCATTATTATTCATTCCGGCAAAACCTCCGATATAATTCGAAGCCAATGCCGCAGCGGTATTATCCCAGATAACATTTGTATCGCTTATACGGCACTCTGTAATGGTTCCCTCGTTAATACCGACAAGTCCTCCAAAATATGTTGCATTACTTGTTATTGTATTTCTTGTGACTCCATCATCAGTGCTTACCCCCTCAATAAAGCAGCCCTTTATAATGCCCTTATTTACACCGGCAATCACACCAAAGCTGGTCTCCTCTGCCTTTGCGCTGTCCACACTGTTATTTACGTTTCCGACAATTCCCAGCTCACGAATCTCGCCATAATTTTCTCCGAATAACGGTGCGGCTGCACGTTTTAGCGTAAGCTTATGATTATTACCCAGAAGTACATAACCATCATCAAATATCTCAAATAACGGCTTTGAAAGCTCATTGATTGTGATATCATTGCTAAGCGCAATACCTGTATACCTTGAATCAGACTTTATGTATTCAATAGCAAGCTCTAACTCCTTCTCACTTGATACACATATCTGATAGCCGTCAAAGCCATCCGTGGTTACAAGCGGCATCCAGTTGGCTGTCACGAAGTCTGTGTTGAAATTAAGTGTCGATACCATGGTGTCATCGCGAAGCACTACATCATAATATCCATAAGTACTCTTAGGTATCTTCTTTGTCCAGTACGAGAATACATATCCTTCTCTTACCGGCACTGCTATCTGTGCGAGTGTTATCTTTTCACTGCCCGCAGCAGGATAATAATAAATATACGTTTCCGGTGAGCCATCGTACAGTGTTGCAGAGAATACAAGCTTATCCTCACTCCATACAGCTCTGAACCTTAAATCTCCCTGAGCACTTTGCGTAACATGGCCAAGTCCGTTATCGAGTATTTTAACCTCTGCCGGCATAGCTCCATCGCCTGCCCACTCCCATCTTACGAATGACATATCATCGCATTTTGGTGCAGATATGTTAAAATCCAAGCCTGTGCGGTACTGTGATGGATTGTTGAGACTCTGTGCTCCATCAAGTACAAGGTCGTAGGTGATAGTGTAGGTCACAGGCTCCCAGAGAAGCTTGTAGGTCACATCCTTAGCACCTATCGTAATATTATTTCCATCAACCAGCTTCTTAGAAGGGTCGCTTGCATCATACCAGCCCTTGGCTGCATAGCCCGTCCTCTTAACCTGACTAAGAACCGGTATCTGCAATGTTTTTCCATAATAGTAATCACCTGACTGTGCATAGTTGGAGGTTGTAGCTGTTCCGCCGGACAAATCATAGCCTAAATGGCTCTTTATAAGTCTGTAATCATAATATATTACAGTACTTCCATCTCCGGCAATCTCCACAGTCTGTACAAGAGGCTTGATATAACCCTCTGCCACCTGTGATGCATACTCAGCTGAAACCTCGCATGGCTCCTGAACTATCGAGCCGGCTTTAGCTGTCCTGTTCTGACTATACATAAGCGTATATGCACCGTTCGCATCCATCCTACGATATGCCACACTGTAGAATACATCCTGTGCCGCATAGTCAGCCGTGAAGGTCACATCATTAGCAGGCATGGTATCAATAAGATTCTTCCATGTTCCTGTATAGCCCGGTCTGTTAAGCCCCGGTGCAGTAATAGTCTGGCCATACTTTACCTTTCCGGTTGAATAATCTGTTCCTGTCAATTCTCCCTCGCCGGCATCCCATGTAATTGTGTATTCCGCTCTCTCATACCTGTACTCACATACCGCACTTCCGTCATCAAGAACAGTCACACTCTTAGCCTCCGGTGTCTTAAAGCCTGCAAATACTTCCGGTGCAGGTGTTATAGCTGTACCTGTCTGTCCATATATAACTGCTGTCGATTCCGGTGTCGCATTGTAGGTTCCATCAAGGTTCTCCATGTAATACTTGACAGTAACAGCAAGCCTGTCTGTCGCCATGTACTTCGCTGTCAGAGTTACATCATGTTCCGGCATATACTCCGGTATCTTATAATCCCATCCGGCAAATTCATATCCTTCCTTAGAAGGTGCAGAAGGAATATTCCCCATCAAACCTATTCCGGATAGCTGCGTCCAATCAATATCTTCCTCGCCATTATCAAGCTTCACGGTAAATGTATGCGGAATTCTATCGTACACAACTTCAACCACCGTATAACCTTTATAAGCACGATATACATTCCTCAATGAAAGCATCCCCGAGCATATCACAGAATTCTTTATAAGTTGTTCTTGTCTCGATGACCTCTCCGTTATCCATGTGTACATCTGCATGTTTTCTGCGCATGTGAATATAAAGTATATGATTGACTGAAAGTGTCCTTTTCCTTCTGTTGGATACTATTGTAATTGATTTTTCTGTATGCATAGCACTCCTTCACATATTTATAGGGGCAGACAGCTTAAACAAAGCCTGCCCCTGTCCCGGATTTATTAAAATTCAATCTTACAGTCCGGCTCAACCTCCCTGCAGGCCTTCAGCACCTCTGCCATTACCTTTTTATCATCCTGTCCATCCTCAAACTCGACCTCCAGCTTCTGCGTCATAAAGCTGACCGTTGCATCCATGACTCCCGGTGTGTTATTGGCAATATCCTCCATAGTATTTGCACAATTGATACAGTCTACCGAAATATTGTACGTCTTATTCATACTAGCTCTCCCTTCACCTTAAATAATGTAAGTGCGGCGTTCTCCCACACGTTCCGTATATACATATATTTTATGTATATACCCATTATACTGCTTAATTAATTTTTTTCAACAAAAATTGACCAACTTTCATTTTTTATTGATAAATTATAAAGGAGAACACACCACAGCCAGCACGTTCTCCTTCTATATTTTTTATTCTCAGATAATTAATGAGCTTTAACCTTCGTCCAAAGGTCTGCACAGTATGACTTAATTTCTGTCTCCTGATATGCAAATACCTCATCCTTATCATATCCGACTCTTGTAACATAAGCGCTTATGCCCTTGTAAGCATTCTCCTGCATAGCCTCGAATGCAGACTTAACCGGTGAAGAATACCCAACCTCCTCGGTATTTGCAAGAGCGTTTTCCTCATCAAGCATGAAGTTCATAAACTGATGGGCAAGCTCAGTGTCTGTGCAGTCCTTTGTGATAACCATGCAGTCACACCAGATATTAGTCCCCTGCTCAGGCTCAATGTATGCAAGATTCTCATTCTCAGACATTATATATGCCGCATCGCCTGAATATACAACCGCGATTGACTTATTTCCGGAAATCATATTGTCGATAACGTCGTCACCCACATATACAGGCTCCATAGTATCTCTCTGGTTGCAGAGCCACTGATATGCCTCGTCAAGCTGTGCATAATCCGTTGTGTTCATTGAATAGCCAAGCGCTTTCAATGCTATCATAAATGAGTCTCTCTCTGAGTCGTACATATATAAATCTCCCTTGTACTTCTCATTTAACAGAAGGTTCCAGCCCGCCTTTGCGTCCTCCTCGGATACAACAGTCTTGTCATAGAGAATACCGACAGAGCCCCAGAAGTAAGGAACCGAGTATGTGTTCTCAGGGTCAAAGCTTCTTCCGTATAAGTCGGAGATAATATTATCCTTATTGGTAATAAGGCTCCAGTCGACAGGCTGAAGGAAATTCTCTTTTATAAGTCTCTCAATCATGTAATCGGAAGGAATGAGTATATCATACTTGCTTCCGCTCATAACCTTCGTGTAGAGCGACTCGTTAGAGTCAAAGGTCTCATATACCACCTTGCAGTTATATTCCTTCTCAAACTTTGTGAGAAGGGTCTTGTCAATATACTCTCCTGCATTATACACTCTAAGTGTTTTCTTACCTGATGAGCTGCACCCGCTGAGCGCAAGTGCTGCCATACATATACATAATATTAAAGCTGCTATTTTCTTTTTCATTTTAATCTCCATTCCTCCAAATTATTATTTTTCAATCAAAATTCCTGCTGTCCATATTTTCCTGCATCAGTCTTTTATTCTTCTCAACACGTTTCTCCTGTCTCTTCTTCACCGCTTCCGGCACAAGATTTACAATGAGAAGTGTTACAATGATTATCACTATGACTATCGCCGACAGCGCATTGATTGTCGGGTTGGTTCGCTTTGTCATATTGTATACCACGATTGAGATATTCGCCACACCGTTTCCCGTTACAAAGTACGAGATAACGAAATCGTCGAGCGACATCGTGAATGAGAGTAATATTCCCGCATATATTCCCGGCTTAATCATCGGCACAATTACTTTCGTAAGCGCCTGAAACGGTGTAGCCCCTAAGTCCATCGCAGCGTTGGCGAGGTTCGGGTCAAGGCTCCGCACCTTAGGATACACACTTGTAATCACATAAGGCGTACAGAAACATATATGTGCGAGAAGCATCGTCACATAGCCTCTCTGAATTTTCATTGACGAGAAAAGTATCATAAGTCCGATTGCCGTAACTATCTCCGGGTTCATAATCGGAATATTGTTCACATTTATAAGCCATTCCTTCACTACCTTGCGGTTCCTCGAAAGACCGATAGCTGTTATAGTTCCGAGAACCGTCGCCACGGCAGTTGCGATGACAGCTATGCTGAGCGATACGCCGACGGCACTCATGATATCCCTGTCCTCAACAAGCGCCTGATACCATCTGAAGCTGAAACCTGTGAACCTTGTGAGTGACTTAGATGAATTGAAAGAGAACACCATCGTCACTATAATCGGTATATAAAAGAAGGCAAAGCATATGGCTATATATATTATTGAACCGATTTTTCCATGTTTCTTCAAGCTCACGCACCTCCGTTCTCATCAGGATCTATTTTCTTCATAATTCTTATCATTATAAGAATTGCCAATGCAAGAAGCATCGAGATGGCACTTCCGAAGTTCCAGTCACCAACTGAGATGAACTGCTCCTCGATAAGATTTCCTATGAGCACATACTGTCCGCCTCCGAGAAGCTTAGGAATAACGAAGCTCGATATCGAGAGCAGGAACACCATGATGGTTCCGTTTACAACGCCCGGAATGGAGAGCTTGAAGGTCACCTTCCAGAACGCCGTGAGCGGCTTGGCTCCGAGGTCATACGCAGCCTCGATAAGCGAATGATCCATCTTGGCTAGCGATGTGTGAATAGGTATTACCATAAACGGAAGAAGGTCACACACGAGACCGATTATGACGGAAAAATCCGTGTACATCATCGTCACCGGGTCAAGTCCGAGCACTGTGAGCAGCGAATTGATGATTCCGTTGTCAGATAAGAGGCTTATCCACGCATAGGTACGCAGAAGCATGTTGATCCATGTCGGAATGGTGACCGCAAGGATAAGTATGTTCTGCACCTTCTCACTGTAGCTCGAGATGACATATGCCAGCATATAGCCGACCACCAGACACACACACGTCGTTATGGCTCCCAGCTTAAATGAACGTATAAATACATTCATGTATACGGGTTCGAATATTTTCTTAAAATTCTCACCTGTGAACTGAATATTTACAAGGCTGTTGCCGCCCGTTGTCACCGAATAAAGCACAATGAGAAACAGCGGCACGACAATCAATATGAATGACCAGATAAGATATGGTCTTACCAGATTTTTAAACTGCTTCATAATATTTTCTATTCCTCCATGTCACCACTTTGCAGTGACTTTAACAGTATTTGAAACCGTCCTTAGTTTTCCATTGTGTACATTACATGAATATCCTCGTCGGTGAAGCTAAGTCCCACAGCCTTTCCGACCTCATGGTAGTCCGTCGTGTGAATTTTGTAATCGCGGCGGTCGGTTTTCACTATAATCTCATAGTGAACACCCTTAAACACTATAGAAGCAACCGTACCCTTAAGCTTGCTCTTCTCAGGCTCAACGATATCTATATCCTCAGGCCGGAGCACCACCTCGACTTCCTCATTCTCCTTAAAGCCCTTGTCCACACAAGGGAACTCTATTCCGTCGAAGCACACGAGACAGTCCCTTATCATATTTCCCTCTATGATATTCGAGTCACCGATAAAGTTCGCAACAAATCTGTTCTCCGGCTCATTGTATATATCCTCAGGAGAGCCAATCTGCTGAATAATACCATTGTTCATTACAACCACGGTATCCGACATTGAGAGCGCCTCCTCCTGGTCATGTGTCACGAAAATGAAGGTAATTCCGACTTCCTTCTGGATTTTCTTAAGCTCGAACTGCATCTCCTTTCGAAGCTTCGCATCGAGCGCCCCGAGCGGTTCATCTAAGAGAAGCACCTTCGGCTCATTTACAAGCGCTCTCGCAATCGCAACTCTCTGCTGCTGTCCTCCTGACAGAAGTGTAACATCTCTCTTTTCAAAGCCTTCGAGTCCGACAAGCTTTAACATACGGCTGACTTTCTGATCCACGACCGACTTGTCAACCTTCTTTAAATTAAGCCCGAATGCCACATTGTCATGAACATTCATGAACGGAAAAAGCGCATATTTCTGGAAAACCGTGTTAATCTCCCTCTTGTAAGGCGGAACCTTGGAGATGTCAATTCCGTTAAAAAGAAGCTCTCCCTTGCTCGGCTCCTCAAAGCCCGCTATTATCCTGAGTATAGTCGTCTTGCCGCAGCCGCTCGGCCCTAACAGCGTGAGAAACTCATTCTCGTATATATTTAGGTCAATTCCTTTAAGTACCTGCTGGTCATCAAAGTTCTTGGTCAATCCCTTTAATTCAATTATCTTGTTGCTCATAATTATTCTCCTTCACATTCTGCTAGAAGCTTGGCGGCGAGCTAACCCATATGATAACTGCTCCGCTCTTCGACTCTATATAGTGCTTGTACTTCGGCTCAAAGTAGAATGACTCCCCCTTCTTCGCCTTGTATCTCTTATTTCCCAATATAATACTGATGGCACCCGACAGCACATATCCGAACTCCTCACCCTCATGCGGATTATCAGGATAGGTCGAGCCTCCCGGCTCAAGTGTCAGTCTTATGGGCTCCATAATGTTCTTCTGTGCATTAGGAATTATCCACTCTATCTTGTTATGAAGCTCCATGTCCGTCTTTTCAAAATAATCTTCCTTCTTGAACACAACGCGGTCGTCCTGCGTATCGTCAAAGAAGGTCTTAAGGTCAGTGCCAAGACACTGCAAAATATCAACAAGCGTCGCTATGGACGGTGACGTAAGATCCCTCTCAAGCTGTGATATGAAGCCCTTCGACAACTCTGCCCTGTCCGCGAGCTCCTCCTGCGTTAGTCCTTTTAAAACTCTAAGTTCCTTTATCTTACTGCCAATCTGCAATGTGGATACCTCCCGTCATGCGATGCAAATAATTAAACAAAAAGTTTAGCGACGCTAAACCAAGCACTATTATACATGATATCGCCGCCATGTCAAGCTAAAACACCAATATTCCGAGTATATTCCATGTAAAATCAAACGGCAGATACAGGATAATTATTTTCCTGCATCTGCCGCATTTTCTATTCATCAAATTCACATGTCACAAAGAAGCCTCTCGGTGTCTCCTCTACGTCCGTAACTTTGCCCTTCCTTGCCATAAGTCTCTCGGCGAGACGGTAATTGCCCGACATCGCTGCCGCAGGCTCTATCGTATAGTAGAAACTCGACGGAAGCTTCCCCTCCGTGATATCCACCATCTGCCCCACCTCCACCTGACCGGGTCTCTCCATCTTAAACTGCATGGTACGCATCTATACGCCACCTCTTATTCCGCAATGTTGAGATTTTTTCCCTTGAGTCCGATGAAGCTTCCCTTAGGAAGTCCGCCTTCCTCATGTCCGATGAGCCACTTGTTCGTCGCTGTGATGAGCGCATCCTCACCGCCGCATACAGGACACTTCGCATGCTCTGTGGCAAGCTCATAGTTCGTTCCCTTCGGGAGCACTACAGCCACCTGAAAGCCCTTATTGTCCGCTCCGCACGGTGCATAATGGAGCGTGGTCGCATATAACTCAACCGCCGTTCCCGCAGGGACGAGAAATGCCTCCATCTTCGATGTGTCATATGTGAAATCATCCTCCACATCCCACAGATTTCCAAGAATGAGAACAGCATCCGTCGCTGCCACATTTATCTCTGAGCTTCTGTGATACTCAGCCGCATTGAGGAGCTGGTTGTGTCCGTTGCAGTAACCTATCTGTATAGGAAGTTCTCCATAGAACTTATCCTTAATCTCCCTCGCAACAGCCAGACTCTCAAGGCTCTCCACCGACGGCTCATACACAACGCCCTCCGGAAGCTCCGTCTTTTTCATATCCTCAACGAGTGATCCAAAATCAATGTTTTTGATAACCTTTCCGTACTTTCTAAATCTCTTGTCCGCCAATGAAATGATTTCCATATAAATCTCCATTCCGCCGCCTTTTGTCGACGGCAAAAATATATTTTTACTGACCCTGATACTTTCTGATATGCTCGTCAATAAGTGCCTGATCTGCAAAATAATTAATCTTCATCGAATTTTTTACATCGTCAAGTGTCTTAGCCGCAACCTCCCTCGCAGCCTCGCTTCCCTTCCTTAGAACCTCGTACACATACGCGATGTCCTTCTCGTACTCTTTTCTTCTGGCACGAATAGGATTGAGCTCCTCGTTCATTACATTTATGAGGAACTTCTTTACCTTAACATCACCGAGTCCGCCGCGTCTGTAATGAGCCTTAAGCTCATCAAGATCAGCATAATCCGGAAGATACTCTGCAAAATGCTCCGGCTTGCAGAAAGCATCGAGGTATGTGAATACCATGTTGCCCTCAATCTGTCCCGGGTCCTCAACCCTGATATGGTTAGGGTCGGTGAACATATTTCTCATAATCTTTTCCTTGACGTCAGCCTCGGACTCTGCAAGGTAGATGCAGTTGCCAAGCGACTTGCTCATCTTAGCCTTTCCGTCGATGCCCGGAAGTCTTAGGCACGCCTTGTTGTCAGGGAGAAGTATCTCCGGCTCAACCAGCGTATCGCCGTATATTCTGTTGAAGCTTCGTACAATCTCCTTCGTCTGCTCGAGCATAGGAAGCTGATCCTCTCCAACAGGAACCGTCGTCGCCTTAAAAGCCGTAATGTCGGCAGCCTGGCTTATTGGATATGTGAAAAATCCGACCGGAATACTTGTCTCAAAGCCTCTCATCTGTATCTCAGCCTTAACTGTAGGGTTGCGCTGAAGTCTTGACACTGTTACAAGATTGCTGTAATAGAAGGTGAGCTCCGTAAGTTCCGATATCTGCGACTGAATGAACAGTGTCGACTTAGAAGGGTCAAGTCCGACAGAGAGATAGTCAAGTGCAACCTCGATTATGTTCTGTCTTACCTTCTCAGGATTGTCCGCATTGTCCGTAAGTGCCTGTGCATCGGCTATCATTATGAAAATCTTATCATATTCCCCTGAATTCTGAAGCTCCACTCTTCTTTTAAGAGAGCCCACATAATGACCTATATGAAGTCTTCCTGTAGGTCTGTCACCCGTTAAAATAATCTTTCCCATAAATTCTCCTCCGTCCTGCAGGCGCATATCCATGCCGCATGCACTATACATTTTCTATAAAATACTTAGCAGGATTCGTATGTCAAAACATGCTATATATACTTAGCTGTGTATAACGTATTGTATTTATGCGTATCACGACTTTTGGGAGAAGCTTAGATGTTCTTAGAACTCTGCTAAGTCCCCAGCCAAAAGCAGCATGGAGGCTGCTTTAGAAGCAATGCATACACGGATATATGCTTTGCTTCGGTGGCGTAAATATAGAAGGTCTTTATCAGAGTTCTTAGAACATCTTGCTTCGGACAATGGAGCTGATATGCATAAATATAATACGTTATACACTCATACATTAAATTGGCATGTTTTGACACACGAATCTTATTAGTAAATATATCCCTATTCTTTGCTTTAGTCAATCTGTTTCAGTTTAAACCTCTAAAGCCCTTGCCGATAATCTCACTACTGTTCGTTATCATAATGAAGGTATCCTTGCCATGGTTAAGCTTGATATAGTTTCGAAGCTCGACAGCCTGTCCTCTCTTTAGGACAGTGAGAATAACATACTTCTGCCTGTGTGTAAAGGAGCCCTCAGCCTTGAAGGTGGTTGCCCCCTTTCCGAGCTCATTGTGAATGAACATAACAATATCGTCCGGTGAGTCAGTTATGATTGTAAAATATTTGCACAGATTTACATTCTCAATCGTGCCATCGATTACGAGCGTCTTAGCCATAAGTCCTACAAATGAGAAAAGTCCCGTCTCGATATCAAATACCATACATGCCGCCACCGTTATCGCTAAATCGACGATAAAAAGTGCGACGCCTATGTTAAAGCTGGTGTATTTTTTCAATATCATCGCGATGATATCCGTGCCGCCGCCCGACGCATTCATATTAAACATCATAGCCGCGCTGACCGCAGGGAGCACTATTGCGAATATGAGCTCGAGCACGGGCTGGTTTGTGAGTGGCCCGTCCATCGGGAACAGCTTCTCGCACACGCTAAGCCCCACCGAGGTGAGCACACTGACATACACCGTCTTAATTCCGAAGCTTTTTCCAAGAAAGATAAATCCCACCACAAGCAGAACCATGTTAATGACAAATGTGAACCACGCAGGTGAAAACGGCAGTACAGCACCTAAAATAACTGAGATACCCGTTACTCCTCCGAATGAAAAATTGTTCGGGAATTTGAAAACATACACACCGATTACCAGAACAAGGGTGGCAAGAGTAAGCATCAGATACTCAAGCACAGTCTGTCCCACTTTACTTTTTAATTCCATAATCTTTATTCCTATCCTTATTTTTCCATCAAATAATAATTTCGTTGTTTTGACAGCTTTGTTATTATAACATATATACATTTTATTTTCTATAATTTGTTGAAATTCTGTCACACCTCCGGCTGGCATAATACATCCTTTCAATATGCCCCCCAACATCATAGCATTTAGGTATTGCCACGTACACTTTATTGTGTTAATGTAATAGAAAATATTAATTTTTTATAAATTTAACAGGAGGATTTATTATGTTTTGTCCAAATTGTGGAACACAACTTGAAGATGGCGCATTATTCTGCGGCAGCTGCGGAGCCAGAATAGCCGCTCCGGCTCAGACTGCTGCCACTTCATCTGCTGCTTCTGCCCCTGCTGCACCGGGCAGACCGCTCGTATCCTTTAAAATCGGAAACATGGATTTTTCAATTGTAAAGGAGAACATTTACTTTTCAGGGCTCATAGCCGCTGTAGTTGCATTTATCGCTCTTTTCTTACCTTATCTTACATGTAAGGTAGAATTTTTTGGTGAGAAGGCAAAGCAGTCCGTCAACTTCTTTTCCGGAACAACAAGCAATGCCGTATTTATCACCATTGTGCTTCTCGTATACATAGCAGCCAATTTATTCGGCAAGAAGCTTTTTGCAAGAATTACATCTTATGTCGCTCTGGCATTCTTCCTCATCACATTAATAGGTATCAAGAGTGATATTTCAGATGTGCTTGGCGGTTTGGAATATTTTTCGGATGCGATAAAGGTATATCCTAGCATCGGTTTTTATATCGAGCTTATCGCAATGATAGTAATGTCATTCGGCTCACTTATAAAGTCCAGGCTCCTTCCGCTGATAACCGGGAAATAATCAAAAGCGTGACGCCAATCCGGTTTCGGCAGAAAGCCCTCGAAGCCGGAGATATGATTATAGAATTTAGTTTATTGAAAATAAACCTGCCAATTAAAAATAAGACCTTGAATGAATACAGTTATTTCCTGCATTTCATTCAAGGTCTTATTTGCTGCCGCGTCACCCTAAGAAACATTCCCGAAGGTTATTTTTTCCTACCGTGTCACCTCTGCCGCAAGCTGTAAGTCATAAAGCTTTCTGTACACACCGTTCTGCATAAGAAGCTCCTGATGATTTCCTGATTCAACGATTCTTCCCTTATCCATGACCATAATCTTATCGGCATGCTGGATTGTCGAAAGTCTGTGGGCAACCATGATGGTGGTTCTTCCGGTCATCAGCTTCTCCATAGCCTCCGTTATCAGACTCTCTGTCTCGGTGTCAATGTTGGCTGTAGCCTCATCAAGCACAAGAATCGAAGGCTTGTACGCAAGTGTTCTTGCAAAGGATATGAGCTGCCTCTGTCCTGCCGAGAGAGTTGAACCTCTCTCCGTAACCGGCTCATCATAGCCGCCCGGCATTTTGCTTATAAAGCTGTCCGCATTGACATATTTTGCCGCAGCCTTAATCTCGTCAAGAGTTATATTCTCGTTTCTGAGCGAGATATTGCTCTTTATGTCTCCGGTGAAGAGGAATACATCCTGCTGTACCTGACCTATCGCACCACGGAGCACATCGGTATCAATGTCCTTTATGTTCACACCGTCGATAAGGATTTCACCCTTCTGAATGTCAAAATAGCGTCCGATAAGGTTGAGAATCGAGCTCTTTCCCGCACCGGTTGCACCGACAAAGGCAACCTTCTCACCCGGATTGATCGTGAAGCTTACATCCTTTAGGATGTACTCATCCTTCTCATAGGCAAACCATACATTCTTGAACTCGATTTTGCCGTCAACCTTGACATCGACAGGGTGTGAAGGATTGACAATTTCAGGCTTCACATCGAGAATCTGGAACATCTTCTCAGCCGAAGCAAGTGATGACTGGAGTGTTCCGAACTGCTCTGCAAGCTCCTGAATCGGGTCGAAGAAGGAGCTTATATAGTTTATGAAAATATAAAGTGTACCTATTGAGATCGCACCTCCGAGCACAAGGCTTCCTCCGCGTCCGATGATTATGACAAGCGCCACAATCGACAGGAAGTAGATGACAGGTCTGAAAATGGCAAATATCATTACCTCCCTGAAGCCTGCCTTGAAAAGTCCCATGCTCTTCTCCTCGAACTGGTCATATTTTTCCTTCTCCCGCGTGAATATCTGGATAAGCTTCATGCCCGATATATTTTCCGAGAGGAATGTATTTATATCCGTAATCTTATTTCTTGTTATTCTGTACGCCTGCCTCGACAGATGTCTGAACACGAATGTGAGCACGCCTATTACCGGCAGGAGTAAAAATGAATAGCCCGCAAGCTTTACATTGATTGAGAGCATGACCACCGCATAACCGATAATCTTTACAATATTCTTAAAAAGTCTTACAAGCACACCGGAGAACATCTCATTTACCGCCTCGGTATCATTCGTAACTCTCGTCACCAGCTTGCCGACAGGCTGTGTGTTGAAAAAGCTGAGTGAAAGGCTGTGAATATGTGCAAACAGCTCCTCCCTCATCTTATAGATTATATCCTGTCCAAGCTTCTGTAACAGATATGTCTGCAATGCATTCAGCACGAATCCGGCAAGCAGTGCACCAAGATACAGGAGCGCGGCGTGGCATATCCCGGTAAAATCAAAATGCCTCAAATCCTTCAGCTCATCCCTTGAAAGGCACCGCGCGCCGTCGACATAGCTCGAAAGCACCTCCGGTCCTGCCTCCTTTAGAATCTCACATTCATCCGTAGTTATGTTCTCCGCCATGTAGTAGCGGTCATTGTACAGAAACATCTGGTAGAATGGTCCATCATAGGAAGCTGCGTCATAATTTTTGCTGATATATACATCGCCGTAGCGTATAGCTCCTGCCGCATCCTCATCGACGATGGCATAAGGATTGTAGTAACCGTTTATATAGTAGTCTATGGCGTTACCGATTATGATAGGCTTGTAAAGCTCAACCACAGTTATGAGAAGCACCATGACGGACACAATAACCATTGTAAGCACATGTGGCTTAAGATATTTTAGAAGTCTTTTCATTATTCAGCCACCTCCCCGCTCGTCTGTCCTTTTGCCGCTTCAAGCTGCTGCTTGTCGAACATGCTCTTATAGATTCCGTTTTTAGCCATGAGTTCATTGTGATTTCCTATCTCGGCAGCCTTTCCGTCATCAAGCACCATAATCACATCCGCATTCTGAATTGTAGAAATTCTGTGTGCGATGATTATGGTTGTCCTTCCCTTTCTGTTCTCCTTCAGATTGCTTAGGATATGCTCCTCCGTGTCGGTATCGACAGCCGAAAGTGCATCGTCAAGGATGAGTATAGGCGCATCCTTCATCAGTGCCCTCGCAATTGAGCTTCGCTGCTTCTGACCGCCGGAGAGAGTCACTCCTCTCTCGCCGACTATCGTCTCATAGCCATCCGGGAAAGCCACAATATTGTCATGTATGCATGCCGCCTTGGTTGCCTTTATAACTTCGCCCATGTCATCGCCATCCGCACCGAAGGCGATATTGTTTCTGAGGCTGTCTGAGAACAGGAAATTATCCTGTGGAACATACGCGATATTGGCTCTCAGTACATTTAACGGAATCTTATTTATGTCTCTTCCGTCTATAAGTATCATCCCCGGCTTCGTGTTGTACAGATGCAGCAGGAGGTTTACCAGCGTACTCTTTCCGTTACCTGTTCTTCCGATTACAGCAAGAGTTGTACCTGCCGGCACATCAAGACACACATCGTTGAGTGTCGGTTCAGTATGCCCATTGTGTATAAATGTAAGGTGGTTAAAGGTTATGTGTCCTTCAATCCTCTCGACCTTATCCGCCTCCGGAGCATCAAATATCTCCGGCTTCTCATCTAAGACCTCCTTCACACGCTTAGCCGAGGCAAGTCCCTGTGATATTGAGGTAATGCTCTCGCCAGCCGCAAGCATAGGCCATACAAGCATAGTCACATACTGGTTAAACGCGACAAAGCGTCCAAGTGTTATATCTCCCACAAGTGCAAGATAACCACCGTAGAGAAGGGTTATAAGGCTGCTCACACCAATGATGACATCAAGAATCGGCATAACCACCGCCTGAAGCTTTGCGACGCTCATATTCTTATCTCTTGTACTGTCATTATACTTTAAAAATGCCTTAAGCTCCGCTCTCTCCTGAACAAAAGCCTTTATGACACGCACTCCCGAAAAGCTCTCCTGAACCATATCGGTCAGATCGGACAGAGCCTCCTGCTTCTCCTTGAAGCGCTTTTCCATAATGGCACCATAGTAGAACTCACCTGCAAAAATGAATATCATAGGTATAATTGCAAGCAGTGTGAGCTTCAAATCGACATAGAATATCATCTGGCATATAACCATAACAGCCATTACCGTAGCATCAAACGCTGATATGACAGCCATACCTATAGCCATACGGATGGAGTTGAGGTCATTGATAAACCTTGACATCAGGTCTCCTGTCTTGTGCTCGTTATAGTACTCAACCGACATCTGCTCAAGATGCATGAACATATCGTTTCTTATCTCATACTGAATTTTTCTCGCCGCACCGAACAGGAAAAATCTCCACAAGAAACGTCCGACAGCTATAAGTGCTCCGGCAATCAGTATTGCCGCAATAATCCTTAACAGCCCATTAAAGCTGAGTGTATGTGCGGTGAGTCCATCGGTTGCTTCTCCCGTAAACCTAGGCACATATATATTTAAAAAATCCACCACAAACAATGTAGCTATACCGCCGATATACCGCCACTTATGCCGCGATATATATTTCCATAAAAACTTAAATTCCTGCATACGCTTCCTTTCTTTTCGTGGGACACCCGCGTAAATAAGAGGAGCCCCGCAATGCGAAACTCCTCTTTCTTTTTATAGTGACTTAATTTAACTGCCCGGAACAGGCATATTTAAAATGCCCCGAGGCAATTACATAATCTCGTAAATCCAGCCCTTAGGTGCTTCAATACGACCCATCTGGATACCTGTAAGTGTGTCATACAGCTTCTTTGTCACAGGACCCATATCGCCCATGCCGCTTGGAAGGCAGATTTCCGTACCATGGTCAACAATCTTACCTACAGGTGAGATAACTGCTGCCGTTCCACAAAGCCCACACTCTGCCATATCCTTAAGCTCTGCCTTTGCAACAGGTCTTTCCTCAACCTCAAGTCCAAGATAATCCTTGGCAACTGTGAGGAGTGAACGTCTTGTGATTGACGGAAGAATACTTCCGGACTTAGGTGTTACAACCTTGCCGTCCTTGGTTACAAAGATGAAGTTAGCACCACCTGTCTCCTCAACGTATGTTCTTGTAGCCGGATCAAGGTACATATTCTCATCATAGCCATGCTCATGTGCATCTACAATGTTGAAAAGGCTCATTGCGTAGTTAAGACCCGCCTTGATATCACCTGTTCCGTGAGGAGCTGCTCTGTCCACATCAGATACTCTGATTGTGAGTGGCTTGGCACCGCCCTTGAAATAAGGGCCAACAGGTGTTGTGAATATTCTGAACTGATACTCTGTGGCAGGCTTAACACCGATTACAGGATTGCTTCCGAACATATATGGTCTGATATAAAGTGTTGCACCGCTTCCGTAAGGTGGAACATATGCTGCATTAGCCTCAACTGTCTTTAAAACAGCATCAACGAACTTCTCCTTAGGGAAAACAGGCATCATGAGCTTCTTACATGAATTCTCCATTCTCTCACCATTAAGATCCGGACGGAATGTAACAATCTTACCCTGCTCAGTTGTATATGCCTTGAGTCCCTCAAAGCATGTCTGTGCATACTGGAGAACGCCTGCACACTCACTGATGACTACCTTATCATCCTCTGTAAGCACACCATCATCCCATGCACCTTCCTTATAATTAGAGACAAATCTCTTATCGGTCTTGATATAACCGAAGCCGATATTTGCCCAGTCGATATTCTTCTTTTCCATATAACAAATCCTCCTTGTTTTTGCGAAGCAAAAATCAGAGCTCATGCGAGGAGCGGATTCTGCCTCCTTGTTTTTGCGAAGCAAAAATTCTGATACATATTAAACGCTGTGCTTATGTGCGTGCATGTAGTGAATTTTTCTCCTTGTTTTTTAAGGAAAACGCGTGCCTTACGGCAGAGGATTTTCCCAGTGATAAAACAATTGCCGCAGCGCGGCTATGTTTAAATAATACCCCCATGTTTCTACTGCGTCAAGATACATCATTAACTTTTTAGCGTATAAAGTATACCTATTTTAATGTATTGCAACCCAATCCATGTTAAAAAACATCAATTTTCTAATCTGGGACACTGGTGTCATACCCCTGTCCCAAGCATGCTTTACACTATGATGTCGGCGGTCTCGAATCTTATCACCTTGTCAAGCTCCTTAAGCGGCATCTCAACCTGATAGCCAAGCTTTCCCGCACTGAAAAAGATCGTGTCATAGTCGTAGGCTGTCTTTTTGCCCGCACTCTGCGCCTCCTGCGATGGAACATGAAACACCGTCCTGAAAAATTTCTTCATGCCTATCGGTGAACAGCCGCCGTGGATATAGCCTGTGAGAGGCAGTAAATCCTTCGACTTTAACATCTCAATCGACTTTTCCCCTACTGCCTTTGCCGCCTTCTTTAAATCAAGCTCCTCCGCAGCCGGAATGACGAAAACATAGTGATTTCCCGTCTTTCCCGTTGTGACAAGCGTCTTAAATACTCTTTCAACATCCTGTCCAAGCACGGTTGCGACCTCAACTCCGCTTACCGCCTGCTCCGGGTCATAGCTGTGCGGCGTGTACTTCACCTTCTTCTGGTCAAGTATACGCATTACATTTGTCTTTTCTTCTTCCTTTTTCATACCAAGCCCTCGTTTTTTTCACACTATTGTGCATTTTTCTGAAGCTTCTTAACCCAGTCGAAGTAGTCGCTCTCCGTTATCATCACATCGCCAATCACCTCAAGCGAAGGGATTCTCTCCTTCAAATATGCAAGGAACGGATCGCCGTACTTCTCATCGGCCTCAATTATGGTGTTGCCATTTTTCTTTACAAGACCTATATACTGATACTTTATTAACTTGTTGTTCGGATTGACTCTCTGCGTGTAGCATGCGCCTATGATGTCCTGTATCGGGTGCACATTAACAAATGCCATCGTGCCCTCAGCTATATAATCCTCTGTGATAACAGCAGGAAGCGGCTTCGTCTTTTTTCCCTTAAGTATCAGAAAGCTTGCGTTTCCGGCTTTTACCTGATTGTCAAAATCACGGACTGCGCTCTCAGGCACTCCGCTTCCATCGGCAGCCTGCTTTATCCAGTCATCCGCCGTTCTGTCAGCCCTCTTTTTTCCCATGCGGATAAAAAGTGTCGATGCCGCAAACCACAAAACGCCTAACACTCCAAGCACAACCGTCACCACGGAAACCTGATGCGTGCCTTCCATGATAAGGTCCATATCAATCCTAAAGCCCCAGCCCGGAATGTTGCACAACACACCAACCATCAAAAACGCCACTATGTAGCCGAACATCGCGCCCTTCTTCTTAGATGCCTTCGCGAGATAGGCAAAATAACCCTCACCGAAAAGATTACGCCTCTCCTCGTCCGTCATGCTCTGACAGAATATTTTTTCTTCTTTAGCTTCCATTTTTCTCCTCCTTGTAAATTATAATTGAAGCCTTTTTTGTTTCCTAAAAGGTACAATTTATTTTTCATAAAGTCATGTGTATTATACTGATATTTCTTTTCTTTTACAAGCTTTACCTCTTTTGGACGACGCAATTTAAGCCGACTTTCTATAGTCCATAATAAAAATTTTGCTTGCAATATTTTCTATCTTCTCAAGAATATCGTCAATTTTTTCGAGAACCGAAGCCTTGTAATATACTTCTCCGCATTGTTTGCACTTATAGCACGGAACATTTTCTATAATGACATAACAATTTTCCAACTTTACAAAATATGAATTGGTGGATTCATACATTTCTTCCATTTTACAGCTTAAACACTTCATACTTTTTACTCCTTTCTGGTTCTAAAATCCTGTGACCATTTGTCAGCATCAGGATAATATGCTGTAATTATCCTGCTCATTGTTCCCTCATCGCTCATTACAATATGAATGTATTCATCCGATTTCGTTTTTCCAAGTATAAGACAGCTTGGATACGGATAATCGTCAGGATACTGTTCAATTATCTCCCCATTATTTATAGCATATCTTATATCCTTCATTTTTATGTCGCGCTGCTTAAATCTCATCACGGCATGTTCGGAAATCAACACATTATCCTCATCGTAATATTTTCTCAAAATATTTATATCAATCATGCTTCACCTCCCTATCCTCTCCTCATTTTAAGAAATCTCTTTTTATCTCCAAAAACACCCTCATATCCTCCATGATATGATAGAGCATCGCCCTGTTCTCGAACTCCTCCCTGCTTTTCGGGAGCTCGGATGCGGTGTAAGCTTCGCGAAGCGCCTCGAGCCCCGCCAGAAGCTCTTGCACATCGTTCGCCTCATCGAACTCATCGGCAATCCTTCCCACAAATTCGGACAATGCCTTAGTCTGCTGCGGTGTCGTCGTAAGCCTCACTATGTCCGAATACACCCTCTTTAAGATGCCGCACTGTCTCGCGCGCATCTGCATGTACTCATAATAGTAATCATTTTCGCCGAGAAAATGGTTGTTCATATAGTACAGTGCCTCTTTTTTCAGGTCGTCAAGCAGCCTGTCAAGCTCGTCAAAGCACTCTCCCGTGTAGTCGGACTTGTTCTCGCGCTCCATGTACAGCGACATTCTCTTTAGAATATGCACCATCTTATCGTCAACCATACGGCGGTATTCGACAAGCCTCCTCCTGCTGTCCGGCATGAAAAGGTTAAGCAGAATTCCAACTCCCGCACCTATCACAAGAATAAGGAACTCGTTGAGTATCATCGATGTCGAACAGCTTGCCGCCGAGATATAGTGCGTGCAGAGCACCGCTATCGGAGCTATCGCCTCCTTCATATCAAGCACGATACAGCAGGCAAGATACGGAATCAGCACAATTCCAAACGCCCACACATGATACCCGGCGAGCGGAAATATCGCTGCCGAGAGAACCGTCATTATGAAAAAAATAACAACCCTCTTAACGGCAATTCTCACCGTCTCCCGCTTGGTATCCTGAATGGTCAGAAGTGTTATGATTCCTGCCGCGTAAGCAAATTGAAGCCCGGCCGCCGCGGATAACAGCACTGCCGCCACAGAACCGGCAACATACTTTATCAGCTTTATTATCTCTTCTTTTTTCATAAATGGAGTGCCGTTTTTCATGAATAAACTGTCCTTTTTAATTTATCGATTCTTTCCTCTGTCAGCCTTTTCCACTCATCAACTATATTTTTTATCTGTGCCATATCAATATAATCGCACAGCCTTATGCGCTCTGCCTGCCCCTTGAACACCACAGCAATATATTTTTTCTGCTGTGCCCTGATGCTCTCCGCCACCGACGAGGCACCTGCAAGCTCCATCATCGCAGCGGAATCAAGAAGCAGCGGACGGAACAATGTATCCACCGTATTTAAAACATTTTCCCTTGATTGATACTCTGACGAAAATTGTTCTGTTTTTGAGCACAGCTCGTCCAGACATTCAAGCGATTCCTGCATATAATGGAGTGGATTAACCGCCCCGCCCTCATAAGGCTTTAACGATGCGACGGCTGTCACCTCATCCAGGCGTTGCAGCAGTTTCCCTTCATCAAGCCTTATCTCACACGGCTCATCCGATTCCCTGTGTTTATTGTTGATGAACAGCAGTACATCACCGTCATTACCTGTGTAAACAACGGCATGCTTGTGCTTCTCATCGATTTTTATTCCCAGCATGGCACAGCTCTTTGTTTCCTTCAAATACGAAAAAACCTTCTGCCTGCTTAGCTTTTCCTCTGTAAGCTCATAACCGGTTTTCTTTAAAAAAATGTCAAAATATTTTTTCTCCTGCAGCATCGCACCCGCTATGTAGCCGCCATTGTCCCGCGCAACAATATACGGAAGTTCCATGCCTGCGGCAACTTGATAATCTTCGTAATCATGCCCCATGCGCTCAAGCATATTAGCGATACCGGCAAATGAGCAGGATGAGTTAAAGGTCATGTATTTCATTTAAAACCGTCCTAAATTTAATGTTCTCAAATTTCCTTCACCACATCGCACACTCTTCGCTTCGGCACGACATAATCCCTGTTACCATCAAGATAATACTTCACGTCGCCGTCCTTCATATCCTCAATGCGGCTTGTGTGCGACGGGTATCCAAAGGCTATGACCGTGTGTAACGCCTGATTGTCGGTGAGTCCGAATATCTCGGAAATTTTCTGCCTGTCGCACGCGCCTATGATACAGCTTCCGACTCCGTGCACCCACGCCGCAAGTCTCATATTGGCAATGGCAAGTCCCGCGTCAGTATCACAGTTCTTGTTGATATCGGTATTCTCGACAACACCGATGAAAAGCACAGGCTCCTCGCCTGCCTTTGGCTGTCCCTGCTCAGGTGGAAGATAGCCTGCCCACTTGGTAAGCGCGAACACCTCCGCGACCTTTTCCGGGGATTTCACCACCACATAGCCAAGAGGCTGCCTGTTAGCCGCGCTTGACGCGTTGCGTGCCGCCTCCATAATCTCGCCGATTATCTCATCCGAAACCGCTGTCTGCTTAAAACGGCGATATGTCCTGTTAGTTCTCATCAAATCCATAAGTTCCATAAAACCAGCCCTCCATGTTATATTTATTCACAAAATATGATACATTTGCATTTAGTATATCACATCCGGATTATCTTTTGTAGAATGATTTGTGAGAAATCCTATTCCTGAATCGTTATATATATGAGCAGCAAAAAACTCATGAGTGCTCATAAATGCAAAATATACCAAAAACCAAGGAGGAGCGTGAGTGAAAACCGACAGAATACTAACCCTGTTTGATTCGTATGCGGACGACCTGTACCGATTTGCCGTCTCGTACACGGGCTCAAAGCAAGAGGCGGAGGATATTGTTCAGGATGTCTTTTTGAAATTGTTGTCAAAAAACATAGCGATAAACAGCAGCTCCGAAAAATCATACCTTTTTAAAATGACCGCCAACCTATGCAAAGATTATTTAAAATCCAAGCGCGCAAAAAATACGGATGACTATGACGAGGTCATGGAAGGCATGAGCACTTCAGACTCGTTTACCGACGACGAACGGCAGCTCTATGATGAGCTCATGCAGCTTCCCGACATTCAGCGAGTCCCCGTGTATCTTCATTTTTACGAAGGTTACACCTATAAGGAAATTGCAAAAATTCTGCAAATATCCGAATCTGCCGTCGCAATGCGTATAAGCAGGGGCAAGGATGAATTGAAAAAAAGATTGGAGGAATGATTATGGAAAATTTAATTAAAACCACATTTGATAAGCTTGAGATGGATTCCGAAGCAAAAATGACAATCAAAAATAATCTTCTGCATGCACGAAAGCGGAATTACACTTGGATGCGTTACGCCGCCTGCGCCGCCACATTCATCGCCGTGCTTTTTATGATTCCAACAACCAGAGCGGCTATCGTCAATGCCGCCGAATACCTGACGCGCATTTTTCATGGTGCCGACGGAGCCGAGATAATCTATGAGGAAACCGACAATATGGTAAAGTTTTCCTTTGAAATATCCGACACCGGGTACACGGAGATTTCCGACGGACGGCTCTATTTTGTGCTCGGCGATGTGCGTGATGACATCACTGACCTTTGCAGCGAAAGCACATATTTCAGATATGAGCTTGCAAACTCCGATGGCAGCAAAAGCGTAATTTTCGTCGGCGGAACGGTCACGGACAACGGCTGGATTGAGCTTTTGTTTGATGCTGACGGAAACTATGTTTTCGGCAAAAGAAAGGTTCACTCGGGAGAGCTTGCGGACTCCGATGAAATGCCTGCATGGGCGGACGCCGCGCTTCGGAGTGAGGATGTGCAGTATTATTAAGCTGTGCCTGTAACCATTACACAGATAAAGGACGGTGCTTTACCCGAGACACCGTCCCTTTTTCTTACACTGTTTTCTCATAATCGCAGAGATATTTAAGCCATACAACTATCGCCTCATTGTCCTTGTCCGTCACCGCTTTGTGTATGGGACATGGGGTCTGACCCCTGTCCCAATAAGCCCTTTCCAGCCCTCAATCACCCGCTCCAGCAAAAGCATATCTATATGCCTGCAGAGTTGTACCTGCTCTGCGCCACTCTTAAAAGCCGCATCCATGTAGGCTCTCTGAAGTTTTTTTATGTTCTCTGCCATGGCTTTCTCGCCTAACAGCTCCATCATCGCCACCGAATCTAATAAAACCGGACGGAACAATGTGTCCCTTGTCCGCTCCACACTCTCATGCGGTTGAAAATCAGCGCAGAACCGGACAATATCGCAATGCAGCTCATCAAGACATGAAATCGAAGCCTCCATAAACGGAACCGGACTGTCCGCCTTACCGCTGTACTCCTTGAGCGAGGCAACCATTACCTTATCGTCAAGCCGCTGCAGCAATTCATCTTTGGTAAGCTCCAGCCTGGCGGGTTCGTCCGATTCCTCATGCTTATTATTTATGAACACCAATGTATTGCCGGCAGTGTTCACACCCTTATACACAACTGCATGCTTGTGTCTTTCGTCAATTCTTATACCGAGCATTGCGCAGTCCATCTCATTTAAGGTAGCTATGACATCCTGCCTGTCAACGTAATTTTCAACCAGCTCATAACCATTTTTCTTAAGAAAAATATCAAAATACCTCTTTTCCTGCAGCATTGAACCTGCCATATAGCCGCCGTCACACTTCGCCACTATATACGGAAGCTCCATTCCCAATGCGACCTCATAATCCTGAAAGTCAAGTCCCTTGCTCTCAAGCATATTGGCGACACCGGCAAATGAGCAGGATGAATTGAAGGTCATATATTTCATCTTTTACATTTCCCCCTGTTTTAACTATTTAAAATGTATTTGGGTTCAACATCTGTAAGCCGGACTTACCAGTTTTCTCCCGCTTCATTTGCCTTATTCATCAGCGTATTTTCAAGCACGGAAAAAGCCGGTATGAAGCTGTCCCTTATAAGAAGAAGCAGTTCATCTGCCTCATCTTCATTGTATATATGAACGGATGTATTGCGCTTTTTCAACATTGACAGCCACACGGCTGAATCATCCAGAAAGCCCATTTTATATCCGAGCTGCAGTATCTCGCGGGGCGAACCTGTCTCTGCCTCCACCGCTCCATGAAGCTTTAATATCTCCTGCAACGCCTTCCACGCAAGCTCGAATGTCAAATTAAACTGTCCGATTATGCCTGTCCTGTATATTTCATTTTCATCTGCAAATTCAAAATCCGCTTTTCTCAAGACAGCAAGGCAATTGGAAAAATTATCAAGCTTTTTCATATATGACAACACCATCCCTCTCAATCTCTTTTTTCAATTCTTCCGATATCCCTGAATCCATATCAATCACATCAAACATCAATAGCGAATGTACGTTTTCCTTGATGTCCCAATAAAATTCATCAAAATCCCCACCATACACGGCAATATCCACATCACTTCTCTCAGTATTGCTCCCTCTTGCCCTCGAACCAAACAGCACAACCTTCGTAACCGAATGTTTTCCGGCAAACATAACAATCTCCCGCTCAACTCTTTCAGGAAGATTATATTTCATTGTACATCCTCCTCTAAATCCAGTAGTCCGGACAATGTCCTCCGTACGCTCTGCAGCAATCAAAAATATCCGCAAGCCACTTCGTTTCCTGCCCATATATAAACGATAATTCGCAAATTTTATAAATTACATTTCCCTCACCACATCGTCTATCCTGCGCTTAGGCACAACATAGTCGCGGTTCCCGTCAAGATAATATTTCACATCGTCATTCTTCATGTCCTCAATGCTGCTTGCATGTGACGGATATCCGAAAGCGATAACCGTGTGAAGCACCTGATTCTGTGTAAGCCCGAACATCCGTGAAAGCTCAGGCTTATTGCATGCGCCTATAATGCAGCTTCCAACTCCATGCGCCCATGCCGCAAGTCTCATGTTCGCGATGGCAAGCCCTGCATCCGTGTCACAATTCTTGTTAATGTCCGTATTTTCCACAACTCCGATGAACAGTACAGGCTCCTCACCCTTTTTTGGCTGTCCCTGCTCAGGCGGAAGATAGCCCGCCCACTTGGTGAGCGCAAAGACCTCTTCAACCTTCTTCTGCGATTTCACAACAACATAGCTGAGCGGCTGCCTGTTCGCCGCACTCGCCGCATTGCGCGCCGCCTCCAGTACCTCCGCGATTATCTCATCAGCTACTGCTGTCTGCTTGAAACGGCGATATGTCCTGTTAGTTCTCATCAAATCCATAAGTTCCATAAAACCAGCCCTCCATGTTTTTATTCACAAAAATATTAATACATTTGCATTTAGTATACCACATCCGGCTTATCTTTTGTAGAATGATTTTAGTGAGGATGTGCAATATTTTTAACTGCCACAATGCTAAAGGGACGGTGCTTTCCCAAAACACCGTCCCTTTTTCTTACACTGTTCTCTCATAATCACAGAGCTATTTAAGCCATACTATTATCGCCTCATTGTCCTTGTCCGTCACCGCTTTGTGGAAATGTTAAAAGCATCAAGCACCTCGCTGCCATCCCTGACAAACGCGATAAACTCACTTATCTGAGCCGTCACCTCGTACTCCCGTCCTCCGGCATACCTGCTGCCATCCTTAGTCAATATCCAGCTTCCAACCGGAAGGTACACCTTTCTTACCGTCTGTCCCTGCTTCGTGATAGGTGCAAACAGTATATCGCTTCCGAATAAATACTCATCGCCCGTCACATAGCATTTTTTATCGTCCGGATAGTCAAAAAACAGTGGTCGCATAATCGGAGCTCCCGTCTCAGAGGCTATGTCTATATGCTTCTTAATATACGGCACAAGACGGTATCTGAGTTTTACAAGGTCTGAAAGTATATGCAGATTATCCTCGCCAAAGCTCCATATCTCATTGTCGCCACCCGTAGGCTCCTTGATGTCCCTGCTTCTGTCAGCACCAAGTCTGCTTCCGTGAAGCCGCATGACAGGACAAAATACTCCGTACTGAAACCATCTCACTATAAGCTCCTTAAAATAATCCGATGTAATATCACCACCGTAGAAGCCGCCTATATCCGTGTTCCACCATTGAATACCGCACATTGCCATGTTAAGTCCTGATTTCACCTGCTCAGTAAGGCTCTCAAAGGTGGATGCCACGTCACCCGACCAGACTACAGCTCCGAACTTCTGTGAGCCAAGATATGCACAGCGCGACAGAGTGACCACGTCGTCCATTCCTTCGGACTTCATGCCGTCATAGACCATCTTCTCGTAATAATACGGATACAGAAGTGCAACCTCGTCGCCCGTCCCCTCATAGAATACCAGATTGTCAAAATCCTGCGGATGTATCTCAGGCTCAGCCTCATCAAACCACATGCAGTCAACTCCATTGTCAAAGTAGTTCTCCTTCAGCCTGCTCCAAACATACTCCCTCGTCTGTGGATTCATTGGGTCGATTTCAGCCTGCGCACCGTAAAATTCAAACACGCGGTTAGCACCCCTTGTGGTTCGTATCAACATATTGTTGTCCAGCATGTGTGCATAGTTCTCACTATTCTCATTTATTGTAGGCCACATGGACACCATGAGCCTTGTCCCCATCTCATGCAGCCTGTCAGCCATAACCTTAGGGTTCTTCCAATATTTAGGATCAAATTTATAGTCGCCCTGCTCAGTCCAGTGAAAATAGTCGATAACGATGACAGACAGCGGAATTCCCAACTGTTTGTATCTTTCTGCCACTTTAAGGACAGTCTCCTCGTCCTCGTAGCGCAGTCTGCTCTGCCAGAAGCCGAGTGCCCACTCCGGCATATTCGGCGCATGTCCCGTGATGTCGGCAAGCTCTGCCGTAACCTGTCTCGGGTTTCCGCCAATCACAACATAATCCATGCCCTTCGCGCAATCGCTATTCCACCTCGTTCTGTTGCGTCCCAATTCAACTGTTCCGGTCGATGGCATATTCCATATAAAACCGTAGCCGAGCGAGGAGTACACATACGGTATGGAGGCTTTTGTGTTCAGGTGACGCAAATCAACCGTACAGCCCTTCTTGCTGAACACATTCATTCTCTCATGTCCGAGCCCGTAAAATTCCTCATCCTCGCGTGCCTCAAAAGTGACACGAATACTCCACAAGTTACTTTCCTTGCTCTTGTAATGGCGATAGCCCATATTAAAGGTGAGCTCCGGCTGCTCGCGAAGTATCTCCTCTCCATCACGAAAATATGTTACGCGTCCGCACTCCTCAAGCCTTGCCCTTAGATTACCGACCTCGATAAATGCCTCCTTAGTATTGCCGTTCTCCTCAAGCCATGCCCTCGCGGCAGCCTTTCTTGGCATAAGTGTCCAGTTCTGCTCCACAAGCTTTACCGACGCGCTAGCTTGAAATCGTATGCTGTTATCACCGCACGCACTCAGCCGCCCTGTCTCACCTGCCCTGCAAAAGTATATGCTGTTGTCCCTTATTTCGAATGTCATCAGTATACGCCCTCCTTTATTTATGTCGTGAGCACAGCTCACTTACACTTGTTATATCGTGAGCACAGCTCACTCAATAATTTCGCCGCTCATCAAGAGTGAGCAAGCTCCCTCTGACTCTCTTGCGCTCATTATATCATAGATGTGATTTCCCCGTTCTTCGAACTCTCAGAATCACAACGGACATGCACCAACCTTGTCTCATTAAGCCTGCACTCCTTCTTAGGTTCGAGGTCATAGTAGACCTTATCGTCGAACGGGTACAGCTTCAAGACAAGCTTTTCAGGATAACCATATCGTTTTAGTGCAACCCGCCACAGCTCGCCGTTCGAGAACCAGTCGTCGATGAGCTTTCCGTCAGCATACAGCTCAGCCCTATCACCGCCGAAATCAAGCTCGAGGAAAATGTCACTCGGCGAGAGGTTTTTATCATCATATTCAAGGTTTAACTCATATTCTTTTGGCTTATTTTTTGTATTATATACACAAGCAGCGGATTTTTCAGGCTTGCCATCCACATTGTCGTCACCGCTTATACACTTACGAACATGGCCTTTTTCAGTTACACTCACCTCCCCCGCCTTCTCAAAATGAATGTCCGGAAGCATCCCCACAGTGCCGTCGTCATTTACGATAAAATGCTCCGCATCATGTGTTGTGAGAAGTCTCACAATGTCAGAGTGGTCGGCATTGTCGCTCCACTCAAAATACACATCGCTCTCCGGCTCATCGGAATAAAAATAATATTTTTCTCCGAAGCAGCCGAGATAGGACGCGTTGGTACGCGTAAGCCGAAGCTCTGCAGCGCCCGTCTTTACGGGGAGATTGTACGGTATCACAAGAACCGCGTCGGAAGCTATATTGATATTGTCAAATACGATATCAGCACCCTGCTCTGTCACATTTTGATTGGCCGAAGCACATACTTTATTGCCACAATAATTGTCATCCCTTCGTCTGACGCAGAATTCAAGCGGCTTATCAGCCGTAACGCGTTTCTTGGTCATGTGGCGCTTTCTCTGGTGATTATTTATAAACAGAAATCCGCAGTCGAGCTCCTCATTGTATCTTAAGCACGCTCTAAGCGTCTCCATGTCCTCCGCACCATTGGGCTCGGGAATGTTCGATGGAAGATAAACCTTTGCGGGGGCGAGAATATTCTCAGCCGACTTTATAAAGGTATGATATTTTCTGAGCTTATAAAAGCTCTCCGACGGGAGTCCGTTTTCCCTTAAACATGTCTGGAAATCATAGCTTTTTACGGGAAGGTCGTTGTTGTAGCCCGTCGCCTTGGACTCCTGAAGCGTGGAGTATTTTCCGTCGGGATTCACGCCGCCGTGATACATATAGTAGCCGATAAGGTTCGCACCCGCACCGAGCATGCAGACCGTCTGCGCCTCGATGTCCTTCGCATACGGATAGGTGCGCCTGTGCGCCGTCACCTGAAGCCCGCCGCCGAGCTCCGCCGTCAGATACGGAACCTTATTAATGTCAAAAGTAAATGATGAACCGCCATTTGCCAAGTCAGAACCAATGTTGGTGTCGTCATGAAAAGGCTTGAAAAGGAAGTTCTCGCTCGCCTCAAGCTCATGCGTGTGCTCAGCCCAAGGTGCATCGACATAACCGCCGAGAACGGCAAGGAATCCTTCAGGCACACACGCACCTCCCCAGCCTGTGGCAGAATAATAAGGAGTTACAAGTCCTTTATCCTGTGCCATGTCTCTGAGTGTACACATATGCGCCATTCTGTCCGACTGTTCAGATGGTCCTCCACAGCAGTGGCCGTACTCGTTCTCAATCTGGATTCCGATGACAGGTCCGCCGTCCTTGTACATGAAGCCCGCCGCCTGCTCACCAATCCTTGAATAAAATTCATCGACGAGGGCGAGATATTTTTCATCGTTCTCGCGAAGCTTGACCGCGCCCTCCTTTTCCATAGCCACGAGCCAGTCGGGGAATCCGCCGTTCCTGCACTCGCCGTGAGCCCAAGGTCCGATGCGGAGCCACACCTTCATACCGGACTTTTCACAGCAGGCAAGAAAATCCCGCAGACTTCTGTTCCCTTCAAAATTCCACTCGTCCTGCGCCTCCTCATGGTGTATCCAGAACACATAGGTCGCCACAATCTCCACTCCGCCGCGCTTCATGTTGAGGAGAGCCGACTCCCACTCCTCCTTCGGATACCTTGAAAAATGGAACTCGCCCATGACAGGCAGAACCGGCTTGCCGTCACATGTCAGATAATTTTCATTGTAGCTGTATGAGTGCATAACATCCTCCGTATTCAAAATAAAATTTACTTTCCGCCGTGTACCCTTATTCCCTGGTGTGCATTGTCCATGGCAAGCAGCTTTTCGGCACATTCATTATATTTTTCCGTCATTCCGAGCCCCTTGAAGCCTAAGCTCATCATGAACAGACAGTGTTTTTTGTTTCTCTCGTTTAAATTTTCCTCAAAAATTAAGAGGTCAGGGAGCGATACCGCAAAATAATCAGTCCTTACATCGTCGTCGATATGCTTTTTTCCGTAATCGACAAGCTTGTTAAATCTCACCTGCGCCTGCTCCGTGTCGCCAAGCTTAGCAAACGCAAGTCCCTGATAGTAAATCATCTCAGGCGGCTGGTCGTTGTAATACATCATTCCGACAGGCTCACTGAGTCCCTTTTCAGCCTTCAAAAGACACTCCTGCGCGTACTCCTTCTCCCCAAGTTTATCACATACAACGCCGAGAAGATAGTAGAGATTGTTCTCCTGTGCCGACTCGAGCTTGCCCTCGCCGAGATTGTGCGGATAATCGCCAACAGCCTGTGTGAGAAGCTTCTTCGCCTCCGCGTAATCACCGTCGGCTATTGCCTTTTTAGCGAGCATGTAAAGCGATGTCAAATATTGCGCCGCAGCCTTGCCTTCGCCGCCCTCCCACTGGTGGAAATGACGTTTCTCTATAAGCTCAAGCGCCTCCTTGTTTCTGCCGAGCGTATTTAACACGGTCACATACTCAAGGTACATATCGTCCCTGTCACGCACAAGCTCAATGTGCTTCTCCATGTCAGCAAGACGCTCCTCAAGCGGAAAATTCATTCTTCTCCTAAGCTGGTCAAGCTCCATGTAAACCCTCGAATCGCTCTCATCAAGTTCAAATGCCTTTAAAAGCTCAGCATAAGCCTTCTGCGGCTCATTATAGACATTGTAATAAGCCAGCGTGAGATTTCTGTGAACCGTAGGAAAATCAGGACATTTTTCCCTCGCAAGCTCGTAGTCGGCAACAGCCTCATCGTAAACTCTCTTATCATATAAAAGACATCCGAGATAAAAGCGTGCCATTCCAAGCCCGAACCTCTCCGCAAGCGATGAAAGTACAATATAGTCCTCCATTCTGTGCGGGAAACAGCCGTCCGCAACGGCATTTTCGGCGAGCCGTGAATATTTTTCTGCCATACTGCAAAAATCTTCCGGATTTTCATTTCCGGCACTTGTTTTTTTCTCATTATCAAGCATCATGTATCCATAGGCGATGTAATAATGCACAAGCGGATAAATATTTTTCTCATCAACGCCCTTATTTTTCTGCACCTCAACCCACTCGAGCGCCAAATCAATTCCCTGTCTGTAAAGCCCTGCCTCGTAGCAGTCGTTCACAAGCTCAATGAGCGTATTGTGATTAATTTTTTCAGGCTTTCTGTCGTATAAATGGTCTATGCTTATGCTCTCCGCGCGGAGTGCATCCGCCTCCGCAGCTTTTCCGAGAAGTCTCAATATATTTTCCTTTAACGCCCTCGCCTTCATGCAGTGATACTGCCTGAAAATCGACTCGTCAATGTGCTCTAGTGCCGTTCTCAAATCGCCGCGCTTCACGTCTATGCAGGAGAGCTCGTAAAAGCCGGGTGCCTGAAAGCTTCCGCCCCATATTGATTTGTAGAATGCGTCGTAAGCCTCATCATCCCTGCCCTGATATTTGAGTGAAAGACCGAGATTGTAGTACGGTTCAAGGTCGTAAGGGTTAGGATTTGAGCGGATGGATTTGTCAACCGCGCTCTTAAAGTACTTCTGCGCCCCCGCAAAATCACATTTTCTGAGCAGGCAGAGTCCGTAAGCATTGTTGAGCCTTATGTCAGTCGCATCACGCCTCAAGCCCTCGAGGTAGTAGTCCTCCGCGTGGTACGTCGCATGGCGGTACTGCTCGATATGTCTGCCATAGAGGAACAAATCCTCCGTTGTCTCGCAGTCCTTCGGAAGCGGTGCAGCCTTGGCAGGCTCGGGAATCGGTGTCTCCTGCTTCTTAGTGAAGGTGTAGGAAACCAGCTCTCTTCCGTCGGCGTCATTAACGCTCACCCTGATTCCGAATATAGCATCCTCGTCTTTATTTGACGTATTATCGTTTTTTTCAGATAAATCCTCCAAGGAAATGTGTGCCTCGTAGGTCTTTGCAGGTGACAAATCGGCCTGCTCAGAAAAAAGCACCCTTCCGTCCTTTTCCGCCTTTACGACCGCGCCCTTCTGCTCTGCCGTCGTGTATGCAAAAATGTTGAGCTTCTTTTCAGTCTCATCAAAGGCCGCGTTAACCGCCGCGTCAATAGTCGCATTCTTTATGTAACCGATGTTTTTATACGGCATAAAATACTGCTTGAAATTCTTCGTCTCCTGCGGAAGCATCCATGTAAAATCAGGCTGGTTGTCCGTGTAACAGCCCGTCATAAGCTCGATGTAGGGACCGTCCTTGTCCGTGAGTGCCCTGTCCCACGCCTTTCCGAAGTCGCCGCAGCCCCATGTCCACTGCTTCTTGCCCGGCGCAATATGATGGTCGGCGACGTGCAGAAGTCCCGCATACTTTCCGTAATCATACTCTCCGATAAAGTTGTAATCGGATCTGTACGCCATGTATGAGGTCGGCACCGGAATGTTTTTGTACTGCGCTATGTTTACATGGTCATATTTGTGCTTATAGTAGGTGCCATCCGCGTAAGGGAAGCTTATGACATCCCTCTTGCCGTGGTCATACACCGCGTTGACATCCTCGGGGAATACGGAGATTGTGTCATCATTTACCGCAACCGCAGGGTTCGCCCACCAGAGGAAGGTCTGCGGCACATTCGTTCTGTTATAGAGCTTTGCCGACAGCTCGATGTATGCCTTGTCAGGGTAGAGCGTCACGCCGAGCACGCCCTCCGTCCTGAACATATTCTCAATCTCGCCCATCCAGACTGTCGCACTTCCATCCTCATTCTCCGCATAGGAATACTCGACCGCATCGAATGTGCTCGGTCTGTGGTGCTGCGGCCAGTTAAACTCAATCCCTCCCGAAATCCACGGTCCCGCAAGTCCCACAAGCGCAGGCTTAATCACATGATTATAGTATATAAAATCATATCCATTGGTCTTGTCATAGGCTCTCTGTATTCTTCCGCCGAGCTCGGGGAGCATCATAACCTTGATGTAGTCATTCTCAAGGTAAAGTGCCGTGTACTCCTTGTCGACCTTCGTATCGCTTATCTTCTCTATCACCGTGTGCGGGTATATTCTTCCCGAGCTTCCCTGATACACTCTCTTCTCAAGGAACATCGGGTTCCTGTCAGGCTTGCCAGCCTCGTAGGTTGGGATTATGACCTTTTCTTCCCAGACATGTACTCTGTTCATGTAAGCACCTCCACATGCGTCCGCGAGTATATATAATCAAGTCCTGACGTTATGGCAATTTCTATATTCCCGCCGGGCACGCTCTCGCTGCGTTACAACACATAGCGGCGCATAGGCGGTTAAAATACAACCGCCAAACGCCGACGGTTGTAAAGCACCCGGCTTGCAATATAGAAATTGCCATAACTGTTAAGTAGCAAAATATATAGCTCGCATACAATAAATTTCTTTTTCACGACATATAATAGCACTTTGGTGCCAAGTTGACATTGCTGTCATTTGCTGTTATATTTATAAAAATTGCTCTTATACTTGCATTAATACGCTATATGGATTCAGATGTAAAAACATGACATACATATAAAAAGCAAAGCTGCATGTTTTTACACCTGAATCTAACACAAATAATAAATTTTAGCGCGAACATGAATGGAGATTCCACATGAAAACAAGCGAAGAACTGGTAAAATACACATCTGAATATTTTATCTACACTCCGACCCAGGAGGCTGTGTCGTCATTTGTTTATCCTGTGTGTATCGGACATTTTGTGTATTGTGCCGGCTATACGCTTAACAGGAACAGCTACGACAGCATCCTTATTATGTATGTGCGCTCCGGGAGCTGCACGGTGCACTCTTCGGGAAGTGACGTCAAAGTGACATCAGGGCAAGCGGTTTTGATAAATTGCTATGAACCTCACGGTTATGAGAGCAGCGAGGGCTGGGAGGCTGACTGGATTCACATTGACGGAGCCGCCGCCGTGAAATACTACGAATATCTGAGCAGAATATACGACAGTGCCGCCCCTGTTTTTTGCGGAGAACCAACAGGTCTTGCCTCTCTCATAGCTGCATTTTCGTGCGGAAAAATTCCTGCCGAGGCATCCATGTCCATGACTATAACGGAAATGCTCGCTGATTTTTCGCGCGGAGCTGCCGATAAAAGCGCTGACAATAAAGACATTTCTCTATCTTCCATCAATTACAAGGATTCAATATCGGCTGTCACAAGCTACATCAACTCACATTTTGCGGAGGAGCTGTCCGTGGATGACCTCGCAGCGCTCGCAAGCCTGAGCCGCTTTTATTTTATACGCCTCTTTAAAAAGCGCACGGGCTGTACGCCACACGAATACCTCATAAACACCCGCTTAAATCACGCCAAATACCTTTTAAAGAACACCAGCCTCACAATAAAAGAAATCTGCTTTGCCAGCGGTTTCGCCGACGAAAGCAGATTTTGTACTTGTTTTCGTGATTGTGAGGGGGTTAGACCTTCGGAATATAGGGAGAGATAATGCTTTTTATTCACTTTTTTGAAATGTGTTAAAATTTGAGCTTACCGTATTCCTCATCGGATACAGGCTCACACCACTCGTTCGAGCCGTCCTCGCCCGGAACCTCGACGGCGAGATGGCTGAACCAACTGTCAGGAGCCGCACCGTGCCGTCACCTCGTCCAACCAGTCCTCACAGCCACAGCCGCATATAAAGGTGAGGTCAATGAGGTCGTACATCCGCTTATCGAGCGCAATATACGGCGGTCTGAAAAACTGAGGCTTATCGCCTGTTATCTTCTCAATAACATCCGAGGTGTAGCTTATCTCATCAAGAATCTCCTGATCACCCAAATCGGGCATGGCACTATGTGTTCTCGAATGATTCTCGATTGAACAGCCCATGCTGTAGGCGCGCTTTACCAAATGAGCCGTATCATCGGTGATATTGTTCCCGATAAGAAAAAAGCTTGCCACAATTTTATTTTCCTCAAGAACATCAAGTACCTTATCGGTAACGCCCTCCGCCGGACCGTCGTCAAAGGTTAATGCAGCTAATTTCTTTTCACTCATACGTTTTCCATCCCCCTTTCATTTTATAAGGTAAAAACCGCATCCTTTAGAATGCTTTCCTGAGTATTCCCACTCCGAGCGGATAAGGTCCCGTGTGAACCGCTATGGTCGCACCTATCTGAAATATGTCGATATCGTTTCTTCCGGTGTCAGCCTGAACCATATCGCGGAAGCGTACCGCCTCCTCCTCATCGTAGCCGAAGCCGACGACAATCACATAATCGTCAATGTTCTCACCCGTCTCCGCAAAGTACTTGTGCATGAGGTCGATGACCTTGAGCATGGACTTCTTTCTTCCATGCGCTATTCCTCCTGAGAAAATCTCTCCGTCCTTCAATATTATCATAGGCTTGAGTCCGAGCGTTCCCGCGATTATTCCCGCTGTCCTTCCGGCTCTTCCGCCATGCACAAGATAGTCCATTGAGCCGACCGTGAACAGTATTCTCGAATGAGGTATCATCTCGTTAAGTCTCTTTACCGTATCGGAAAGGCTCCAGCCCGCATCGCGCATCCTTGCAGCCTCGAGTGTGAATATTCCCTGCAGCACCGTGTCTACCTGCGTGTCCATGACCTCGATGACTGCGTCAGGATAATCCTCAAGAATCATGTTTTTCGCGTTCATAGCCGAGTTGTAGGAGCCCGAGAACTTGGTAGTGATGCACAGACACAAAATCTCCTCGCCTTTTTCCACATAAGGCATGAATGACTTCACATAGTCATCCACAGACGGCATGGACGATTTAGGGTACACGCCCTTGTCCCTCACCATTCTCTCATAGAAATCCCGTATTCCTATATCGACAATCTCCCTGTCGTACTGCTTCTCGTCGAAAGAGACATAAAAAGGAACGACATCTATATCATATTTTTTTGCGCGCTCCGTGCCTAAGTCACAGGAACCATCTGAAATTATACGAAACATAAATTACCTCATCTTTTATTGAATACATTTATAGATGGTAAGCCTTTTAAGCTTACATCTGCTTTCTTACAACCGCATACTCATCGTTCATCGAAAAGTACGCACATCTGTCATTCGTTCCCTGCAAAAATTTCACGAGGTCGTCCTCGTCCAAGTCCATGTCGCACACATAACACTCCGACTCCTCGTCATATACATAATAACTGCACATATCACAGTTCGTAGCTGCCATAGTTATCCTCCAGTCCGAATAATGCTCCGCGCTCATTTTTTAACCCGTCGGGACACACCGTAACCTTCGTCGGCACGTCAAGAAGCGCATCCTTAGGAAAATGCTCAAGCCCTGCCGTATTTTTTGCAATAAATCCTGCAAAAAGGTACGAGCCAAAACGGTTCTGATGCGTGTCGTCAAAACCTCCGAAGCTTCCGCTCTCTCTTCTCTCGTTATAATCCACAGGCCAGCTTCCCGGCTTTCCCATTCTCACACCGCCGATAAGCACACCGTCCTCGTCCGTTATGCTCTGCAGATAGGTTGCCTTGTCATAGCCCAGATACTCGAACACACTCCTGCTGTAGCCGAACAAGTCTATAACCGGAACAGCAAGCTCCTCTGCGAGCTGCCACACCGCCCTGATACGCGGAAAAGCTCCAAAGGCGTCCATGTTTCCGTGATGCCCCGCAAAAGGGATTATCTTCCCATCCTCCATCTTGAGTCTGCTCGTCGGTGTGACTAGAACCGGATATGCACCCTTGTAGCGCACCGCGTCCACATAGAACTTAAGATACCCCTTGTAGGTCGCACCACAGTCGTAGGAATAGTAAAGTGCACCGTAGCGCGGCATGAGTTCCATGCCCTTTTTAATAAGAGCGGGAATCTCATCCTCCGCAATGCCGGACTCTCTCATAAGCTTCGGGTAACTCTCTGGTATTATCTTATTGGATACCTTCATATACTCCTTCGGCTCAACCGTCGGGTACACTCCATCCGCATCCGGCTCTCCGAGCGGCGTCATTCTGTCAAAGAGGTTCACCTTCTCCCGGCTGTCATCATCATTATGTCCAAACTCGATGAAAACAAAATCGCCCGGCTTTATCTGCGGATAGACAGGTCCAAGATAAGGGAAATCCGCAGTTCCAAATCTCTCATCATCGAGAAAGCGTCCTTCGTTCAAAAAGCTTCTCGTGCTTCTGCCCGCCTGTGCATAATCGCGCACAACAACTTTCTTCTCATCAAAAAAACAGCCGAGGTGGTCGCCCCAGCCCCCTATAATATTCTCCTCGTCACTTCCATAAGCCGTGACGAGCGAATCACCTATCAAATGTATAGTAGTCATATCAATCCTCCATGTCACCGTCCAGCGGTGATTAAATAGTCCCGAAGCTCTGCACTTCGCACTCATAACTGCCTTTTCGCCTGCTCCAACGCATTTTCAAGCCCCTTGACGGACATGTCATATGACAGCACCGTGAGCACACCGAGGAGCACCAACCTGTAGCCATCATCAGAATACAGCGCATTGTCCCTCTGTGCCGCCTTTGCAAGCTCAAATGCATAATATATAAGCTCTTCCTTAATATGAAACTTCTCCTGTTCTTCGTCTGAAATCAGTGCGATATCGTAGTCGTCCGTGTTGCCGCATCTCGACTGGCACACTGCACACCCCGGGGAAATTCTGTATTTCTCCGCGTGAAGCTGCTCTATAAGCCCTGCCTCATCACAATTCTCAGCCAAATCCGTTCCGCCTTCTGCCGTCTGACCACCAACATCACACCTAACCTTCAGCTCCAACAGAGTATCGCATATAAGTCTTATCGTATCGTCCGTGTACGGGTTGTTCCCACAGGTCTTTGCAAGTCCCACAACAGCGCCCAGAACCTCCCTCGCAGATCCGCTCATTTTCTTTATATCAATCCTGTTTTTATTATCCTTTTCACTCATCAATTATTTCCTTCTTGTAACGAAACGAGTCCAATAATTCCGCTGTCCGTCACCCTCTCTTTACCCTTACGCCGTTTATAACTTATTGTAGCACATATTGTGTCATACGCACAACCAAAACAACAATTTTTTGGCATAAAAACCTTATAAAATCAAATTTTTCACTTACATTTTATAAAAAAATAATGTATAATTAGATAAGTAGCTATGTGTGTTATTCAACGATAAAGGATATGGTGAAATGATGACAAATTTTGAGAAATCTGATTACATCGTCTACGACAATGCCGGAGTATGTCTTATCGAAGATATCACTGCGAAGAAATTCGATTACTGGAACAGCGAGCGCCTGTGCTATGTTCTGCGCCCAATAGGAAATCCCGGCTCCTTCGTGTATGTCCCCGTAGACAATGAAAAGCTGACCGGAAAAATGCGTCGCATTATGTCCAAGGAGGAGATTGATGCCCTTCTTGACAATGTACGCACACAGTATATTATATGGCCTGATGACAGGCGGATCCGCATGGAGCGTTTCAAGGGAATCCTTTCCGCCAAAAATCAGCAGGACATGCTTATGCTCGCGACCTGCATCTATGCGAAGAAGAAGGAGCTTGCCGCCTGCGGCAGGAAGCTTTCCTCCTCTGATGAGATGATACTCAAGGAGACCGAGCGCTTTGTAAACGAGGAGTTTTCCTTCTCGCTCAACCTCTCCAAAGGACAGGTTATGGCGTATATACAGGAACGACTCAGCCTCAAATAATTTATTCATAAAAAATAATAAATCATAAAACAAAAGGGCTGCAGCCTATCATTTCCCTGCATAAACGCAGTGGAACTGATTTGGACGACAGCTCTTTTTATTTACAAACTACTTCATTCTCATGTTGACGTAATTCATAATCTCCTCATTATCCTCCGGCATACGACAACCTACAATGTAGGTGCCGTCGTCGTCCGTAGAACGTATGATAATACCGCCAAGCTTTTTATCCTTCAGCAAATCAAAGTTATTTATCCTGAGTTCTACTTCCTTTCCTATAGCGTTCTTAAACTCTGGGTTCTTAACCTCAAATGCAAAACCGCCGGCACTTATATTGACGACCTTTCCTGTTGCTGCATGAGCTGAACCCTTAATAACAGCCTCGCAGGTATTACTCATCGACAGTCTTGGATACTTTCTTCTATTCATAACCTGAGGTCTTGCGTCTAATACAGGCTCATAGAAGCCCGGGAATTCCCTATCTGCAATAATCTGCGTATCCTTCCAGATATACACGGCATTATCCACGATAATACGAATCTCAAATTTCTTTCTTCTAAACTCGCCAAGGAAATTAGACAACCTCTGCGCCGATCTGATAAGTACCTTTCCATTCTTGACTGAGTCTATCTCGGTGCGATATTCAATATCACTGCCCTGCTCAAATAAAGACACACTCATTCCCGGTCTCAAATCCTCAGTGCTCATAAATCCGCCGGCTCCAAGCTCTGCTACCAGCTTACCTACGACGTTCTCTATGTCGACAACATTCTTTGCTGTCTCCTCATACTTGCTCATCATGGTCTTGGTTGTCTCCTCGGACTCCTTAACTCCCTCAACTATCGTCACCATGATATCCCGAACCTGCTTCATGTTCTCAACCATGCTCCGGTTCGAAGTCTCAACATGTTTCATTGCCGAATCGACAACCTGTATCTCGTCTCCGAGCTGCTTTGAGTCGCCCGCTATGGTTCCTACGCTGTTATTGACAACCTGCATCGTCTCAAGTGTCTCGGATATAAGCTTAAGTATGGTCGTGATGGACTCAGTCATCTTATCCGAGGTACTCTCAAGAAGCATGAGTGCTTCCATAATGCTTCCCGACGAATTCTTGGTTCCCGTACTCAGATTTCTTATCTCATCGGCTACAACAGCAAAACCTCTTCCGGCATCGCCCGCTCTTGCCGCCTCAATTGATGCATTGAGTGCAAGAAGGTTAGTCTGTGAGGTAATGCCCTCGATGGTACTCGTCTCCTCCTTAACGCGCTCAAACTGGTTGTGGAAATCCTTCAATATGTTCTCAACCTCAGCCGAGAGCTTAGCCATTGTGTTCGTGGACTCAACAGCCTCCTCAAGCTGTTTTGAGCTCGTGCCCGCATGTTCTGCCGACTTCTCGCTTATCTCTACGATATGCTCTACAAGACCTGCAACATTCTCAACCTGGTCGTTGATATCCTGTGTCATATCCATTGAGGAGTCAATTTTTCCGCTGAGAACATTATTCTTCTCAGTAAGATTTTCCATTCTGAATACAACCGCACTCGCGCCTTCCTTATTCTCCTCCGACAGCTCACGCACAACCGTGACGCCGTCGACTATCGTATTGCTTGCTCCCTTTACCTTCTGAACGGTCATTACCACACGGTTTAAATTCTCCTTGACTGAACCTAAAAGAGCATTATCTGATTTTATCTGATGGCTCATAGACATAATGTATCCGAAATAGCACAACAAGGTAATTCCAAATTCCATCTGATAATTTGTCATATCACTTGCGCTTCTCAGACCACTCCAGTAACCCACTATAATGTTCATAATAACTATTATCAAATTCATAGTGGAAAAACGCATGAAAAACTTCTTATCTTTGTATATGGTAATCATACTGGCAACCGGAAAAATATATGTAAATGCAAATGACCCCGGAGATGTCACCATAATGTAGAGATATAACAGACAGTACCCATAAGCAAGCACTTCTTTAAAACGCTTTGCATGTCCTCCCTGTACCTTCAGCAAAACCATTCCACCGGCAAACGGCAGCCAACCGCATAACAGCATAAGCACATAATATATAGCAGATGTCTGTCCTTTTGCTACTTTAATTCCAAACGACATCGTCAACACCAGCAACATTGCCAGCCACATTCCACGCGCAATCCTGTTAGCCCGCGCCTGAAATTCTTTCTCATCGTAATCCATATTGTTCCTCCAATTTTCTCATAAGTGTAATCGCTGTTATCTACTGTAATCGCACTCATTATTTTGTATGCATTGTAGCACATAATAAAATATTTTACTATGATATTTATAAAATTATAAAAAAAGTATAAAATGACCGCACCAGTTTACCTTCCCTGCAAAAAAAGACTGCTGTTTGTCGCTTTCACACTTCGACAAACAGCAGTCCTGTCAATTTATAAATCCGTAGACTTCAATCTGCGACAGCGCCGGGAACGGTGAATCATCCTCAGCTTTTATGAGCTTACACAGCGTCACCGAAGTAACCTTCTTAGGTGGAAACTTAAGCTCATGCGGCTTAACGCTCTTCTCCAAATCCCACGAAACTTCCGTTCCGTCCGAGAACTTCAATGTGACATTCGTCCACCAGCTATCGTGCGGAAAATCCGCTCTCGTGTAGAGCACAACCCTGTCCACCATGACCTCCCTGCCAAAATCGACAGTCATCTCGGCGTCGGGATTTCGATTGATGCCCCACGACTCGTAAGGCCACTCGCCGTGTGAGAGGTTCGCCACCACGCCGTCTATCGCATTTCTCGCCGCGAACACAGCCTCGCCCCTCGTCTCCACGTTGGCGAAAGCGTGCGGATAGCAGTGCGTGTCGCCGTGCTGGTCATACACGTTGAGTGCAAGATTTCTGTAGCTTTTCAACTCGTCCTCACGGGCAATCCTCGCATACAGATAATGCCGGCTTCCCATAAATGCCTTCGGCGAATAGCTTATCCTCTTCTCGCCAAAAGGTATATTAAACGATATATTGTCGGTTATATACACAAGCGCGGCTCCGAGCGCATCGTCCGCCTGAAACCACACATATATATTCTTTTCCCCGGTCTCAAGACTTATCCTGTCGCCTTCGAAATACTCCGAGGTATTCACGAGCACAGCCTCATTTTCCCCACTCGCGGCAAAACGCGTCTTTCCCGATTTATCAATAACCTTTAAAGAGAGTTCTGACATGTCCTTTCTTCCTCTTTCATTCCATATTTTGCAAATATAGTCTTGAAAATATACACATGGGAAAGTGCAATCACTCCCGGCGCCACGATTAAGAACGGTGCCGTCACGAATACGCCCACGGCGAACATGATGAAGGTTATAAACAGCATAAATATCGTCCTCCACCATTCCTTAATCGACATCATAAAAGCCATGAATGCGAGCTGTCTTATATCCCCCGTGCACTTGGCGAGCAGCGGAAAAAGATACAGCACAAGCATCATGTACAGTACCGTGAGCACTCCTGCAGCCGCGAGGATAAAGCCTGCCATCGGCACCTGAGCCTTCACGCATATGAATATGTCCCCCGCGAGCACCAGCCCCGTGAAAAGGCACAGAAGCCATACAGGCGTGGATTTTTTAAAATTCTCCTTAAACGCCTTAAAATACCCGCGCACGACATGCCCCTCCGTGTTGTCCGCAATGCGGAACATCATGTAGTAGAGCGCACACAGCGACGAGCCCATCGTCACTATCGGAATACTTGTCAATATGAACAAAAGTGATAATACGATGGTATCCGTCAGCTTGTTGAGTATCGCCCACAGCGGGCTGTCTATGCTCAGAATTCTGCTCATGTCTCCTGCTTCCTTTCTTTAAATAATGACTATACTTAATCTTTTACCAGTACTGCTTCCAGTCCTTCGACAGCCTTGTGAGTGCCTCCATGTAGAAGTAATCGCCCCATATATTGCACTCGTCAACACCATAGTGATTGCAGGTATTGTAAGGCGAATGATTCGAGTAGGTGCTGTGAAGCACTATGCCGTTAGACTCGGCAAAGCTCTTTACGGCATAGTTATCGTACACCGACTTCATAATCTTTCCTGCTATCTCCCTGTAATATGCAGCCCTCTCAGTGTCAAGATATCTGCTCATCTCGAGCATGCCGCATGCCGCTATCGATGCGCTCGAGGAATCGCGCGGCTGTTCATCACCGTCCGTGAACTCCAGATCCCAGTAAGGAACCAGATCCTTAGGAAGATGGTCAAGGAAATACTCCGTAACCTTCTCGAACAGAGGAATGTACTCCTCCCTCTTGGTATACTTGTATGCCGTCGCAAGTCCGTACACACCCCAAGCCTGACCTCTCGCCCAGGCAGAGCCGTCCCTGTAACCCTGACAGGTTGCTCCATGGTCAGGCGCTCCTGTCTTAGGGTCAAAGAAAAATGTGTGCCAGGTGGAATAATCCTCCCTTATGAGATTGCTTATCGCCGTATGTATATGCTTATCTGCCACATCACGGTACTTCTTATCACCGGTCACATCGCTCGCCCAGTACAGAAGCGGAAGATTGTTGAGACAGTCGATGATAAGTCTGTAATTCTCCGGCGCATCCATAGGTCCCCAAGCCTGCAAAAACTCTCCAACCGGGTGAAATCTGGTCAGAAGCTGGTCAGCAGCCTTTATCGCAGCCTCCCGCCCCACTCCCGAACCGATGAGCTTATATCCCGCAACGCATGACGGTGAATACAGAAAGCCCATGTCATGGTGATCAACCTCAATCTTTCTGTCAATTCTGTCAAGGAAGGACTCCATCTGAACCTGAGCCGCCGACTTTAACTTATCCGCTGCACCCGCCTCGAACATATCCGGGTGGCCGAGCACATACTCATAGGCAAGCCATATCTCTCCCGTCCAGAAACCTGTCGTCCAATCCACGTTCTCTGTCGGCTTGTAAAAACCGCCCTCACTGTATGCCTTCTCAAAATGCTCCGTGAACTCAGGAAGTACATGTAGAATCTGCCTTACCGCGAACTCCATGCCGCCGTGTATGTCACTGCTGTCGATTTTCTTATAATCATCAAAATATTTTTTCATGCCTCAGATCCAATCCCTTCATCAATATAAATGATATGAGAGCCAAAGGGTATTTTGCCCCTCATTTGTATCTTTATTTTACCCCTTAAGCCCCGTAGATGCAACGCCTTCCACAAAATACTTCTGCAGGCACATGAACACGATTATGACAGGTATGAGTGACAGAACCGAGCCTGCCATGATAAGACCGTAGTCCGATGAGTACTGGCTTATGAACATCTTGAGTCCGAGCTGTATTGTCTTTTTGCTTGTGGACTTCAAATAGATGAGCGGTCCAAGGTAATCGTTCCAGGTATTTACAAATGTAAATATCGTGAGTGTCGAGAGCGCCGGCTTCGAAAGAGGAAGCATGATGTGTGAATATATCTGGTACTCCGTCATTCCGTCTATTCTCGCCGCCTCACTCAGCTCATTCGGTATTCCCTCGTAGAACTGCTTCATCATAAATACACCGAAGGCTGAAAACGCCTGCAAACATATGATTGCGAGCAGCTTGTCGTTGAGCCCGAAGCTTCTCATCATAAGGAACTGAGGAACCATGTATACCTGCCAAGGCATCGCTATCGTGGCGATGTAGGCGAGGAAAAGTCCGTTTCTGAACTTAAACTGCAGCTTTGCAAATGCGTAAGCTGCGAAGCTGCTCGTGAAGAGCTGTAAAAGCGTAACTATGATGGTCAGGAAAACCGTGTTCTTAACGAAGGTCAGCATCGGTATCTTGGTCCATATCTGCACATAGTTGCTCCACTTAGGATTTTTCGGAATGAGCACAAACGGATCCATCCGGAATACTTCCCTGTCGGATTTGATTGACGCCGAGAGCATCCAGATAAACGGAATTGCCATCAATGCCGCTATGATTATGAGTATCACATAGAGTACAACTTTTTTAATCAGATCATGTTTTGACTTTGATTTCGTCTTTGCCATATCGTTGTCCCTCCTTTAATCCGCTGTCTTTTTCTGATATGCGAACTGCACTACAGTTACAAGCAGCACTATCGCAAAGAGAACCATCGCAACCGCACTTGAATAGCCTAAATCCCAGTCAACGAACGCCTTCTGGTAAATGTAGTACACGAGCACTGTCGACGAAGTGGTGAGCTCTCCCGAGCCGCCGCCCGCGAGCATTATCGCGATATCATATACCTTGAAGCAGTTTATTGTGAGCATGACCACAACGAAGAAGGTGGTTGACCTTAGCTGAGGCCAGGTTATGTACTTGAATTTCTGCCAGGTGTTGGCCCCGTCTAATGAGCCGGCCTCATAGAGCTCCCCGGATATTCCCTGAAGTCCTGCGAGATAGATTACCATGTAGTAGCCCATGTACTTCCACACGCTGAAAAAAATTAACGACAGAAGCACCAGTCCTCCCGAGAACCACTGTGGAAGTTTGTCGACAGGTACATTGAACACATGGTATAATATCGAATTTATAGGTCCCTTTGACGGATGAAAGAGCATCTTCCACACCGATGTCACCGCAACCAGGGAGCCTACATAAGGGAAGAAGGATAATGTCCTGAATACCGCTCTTCCTCGAACCTTCTGATTTAGTATGATTGCCAGCGCAAGTGACGCTATCATCGTAAGCGGCACTGTTCCTATACAATAGATGATGGTATTTTTGAAGGCTGCCTTGAAAAATACATCGCTTCCAAGTCTCTTGAAATTCTTAAGTCCCATGAACTCGATTGCATTGCTGCCATCCCATTTTAAGAAGGCAAGCGCAAACGCGAACACAATGGGTATAAGTGTGAATACCGCAAATCCGATAAAGTTCGGTGCGATGAATGAATACGAAACCAAGTCTCTTTTAAAATCGCGGCTAAGCCTGCTTCCCGATCTCTTTTTTGAGAGAGTTCTTCTGAGCTTTTCAATACGGGATAAGCATTTTTTCTCTTCTTTTTTATTTTCTATTCCACCGCACACCCTCGCGATAAGCTCATCGAGCTCCGCCTGCAGTGTGTTGATTTCTGCCACTTTTCTTTCACCCATACAATCCTCTCCTGTATTGATTTTTTAAATATGGGACTGTCACCCGAAGGCAGCAGTCCCAACCATCTACAGCTAAATTATATTACTTGTTCTTGATTGCCTTTACAGCCTCTTCCATGGCTGCGATGCCCTCCTCAACCGTCATCTCACCGCTCATAATTGAACCATGATAGGAGTCGAGCGCGCTGTTAATTTCGGATACGTTCTCGGCATAAGGAACCTCAAGGTAAAGGTTAGAAACAGTAAGTGCCTCCTTGGATGCCTCGTCCTGTGGAAAACCGTCAAGGCTTGTTATGATGTCCATAGCCTCAGAGGTCATGATTGCAGGGAAGTTACCTGTCTGTGCCATAACCTTAGCGCCTTCCTCACCGCTTACCCACTTTACGAAATCCCATGCTGCGTCAGGTGTGTCCGTAGCTGTTGTGACTGCAAGACCTGTGATTGTACCAAGAGTTGACCCCGGCTCAACGCCCTCAGCATGAGGATATTTTACAATGCCCCAGTTGCCGCAGAGACTTGAATCGTACTCTCCATTTGCAAGGTTGGTGATCATTGTTGCGATAAACCAGGAACCCATGTTCATCATAGCCACATCTCCGCCGGAGAATGCTGCCGAATAGTGTAAGCCCTCAGTCTTTAAATCGGTGTACTTACGGCATACGCCGTCCTTCTCCTGATTGAGAACCATGTTGTAGTAGTTTGCGAAGAAACCGTAGTCGCCGTCAAGGATTGTATGCTTTCCGTCAAGTACGCCAAAGAGCTGTACTGCCGATCTCCATGTATGATAGTGAGCCCCGTATACCTGGCTGCCGAAATCAGTCTTTGTGAGCTTTCTTGCAAGTGCATCATACTCATCAAAAGTCATATCGTTGGTCGGGTAGTCAACGCCCTCAGCATCGAAAATATCCTTGTTGTAGAAGAGTACCCAGAAGTCATTTCTGAACGGAAGCTCGTAGAGTGAACCATCAACCGTTACCTGATCCGTAACACCCGCATACTTTGTGAGATCAACTCCGTCCGTCTTTATGTAGTCGTCGAGGGAGCGGATTGCGTTCTTCTGAACGAGTGTCGCATATCCCGGAACATCCTTTATTGTCACCACGTCGAACTCCGAGCCTGAGCCCGAGAGCTCTGTCGCAAGCACTGTCATGTAATCTGTAGAACCGAGGTCAACCATATCAATCTTAACATTCTCATGTGCTGCCTCATACCCATCTGCAAGTGCCTGCCAGTAGGCTGTTGACTCCTTATCCCAGATGGCCCACTTGAGTGTCACATTGTCCGCCTTGCTGTCATTTCCCTTGGTTGTCTCTGTTGTGGTGTCCTTAGTCGACTCCACTGTTGTTCCCTGTGTGGAACCCGATGTCGTCGTGTCATTTCCTGCCGAGCTTGAGCAGCCGGTCACAAGCGTTGTAACCATCGCTGCTGAAAGAAGAACCGATAAAAATTTTTTTCTCATAGTCTTTTCCTCCTGATTTAAAATGATTTTGAGATTGATTACGTCCGTCTCTTAACTATGGCTTTATTATATCGGAAGCCCCCTTTAAATCGAATGGATAAATTTAATTTTTTATTAATTATTTTGGGTTCTTTCGAAAAAAATTTACATCTGCTGAATGTAAATAATGTAATATTCTATAAAAAAATGCAATATTTATCGTCATAGTTTAAAATTTTATAAATTTATGTTAAAATATGCAAATAATACAGTACAGTTTTGGTACAAGCTATCGGGAGAATACACTGCCATGAAGAAACACCGCCGTTCCCTTCAAGGGACAATACTCATGATAACATTTATATTCACCATATTTATAGGTGCCGTACTGTCTCTTCTGTCGGTTTCCTTCTATAATAAAAACATAAAAACCGCACTCATTAACAACACCGATGCCAACCTCTCCTTCATGGTCGACTCGATAAACGGTAATATCTCAGATCTGAACAGGCTCATATCCTTCTGTCAGACACATTCCTACATAAGTCGTTTTATGAACTACACGGGAGCTGCATCACCAAATGCGGCGCTCAAGGCATACGACAGACTGAACGACGAGTACCGCTCAAGTCCCGCAGGCAGCTACATACACCGCCTTATAATAGGAAACAGCTACAATAAATATCTGCAGCTTGTCGACGCGACCTACTCGACCTCGCAGAATGTGGCCGCCATGACAAGAGGACTTGACCTATATAACACACAGCTTAACTCTGAAGCTCTCGATTTCTCGAACGGTTTCATGCCCGACCCGTACATAAACAGAACCTCCAGAAACGTTCTCATTCTTATCCGCCCGATAGCCTACGAGTACAGCTTCAGGCAGGGCGGCTATGTAGCAATATCGCTGCTCGAGGATTTTTTCACGGCTCCGATACACTACTACTCCATGGCTGACGACAGCCGTCTCTACCTCACTCTCGGCGAGCATGTCTATCTTATGCAGGACGACACCCTCACCGAGCTTGACCTGTCAGACATCTCAACGGATGAACTTCACTACCCCGAGCTGTCGGCAGATGCCAGAGTGTTCCATTTTGAAAACAACGGTTTGGACGGCTGCCTCATAAGCAGACCGCTTTCCGTACCCGGCTGCTACATAACTCAGCTAATATCGAACAAGGAGATGAAATCCTACGTCCCATACTATTTTATAATAATACTCGCAGTGACCTCGCTTATAATAATTATAGGCTTTCTTCTCTCGACGATACTCTACCAATACATAAGTGTTCCGGTCATAAGGATACAGAAGCGCCTTGAAAAGATTTCACAGGGCGATTTCAGCCGCGACACCTCCATAGAATGGAACCACGAGCTCGGCGATATCGGACGCGGGATTAACAATCTCTCGGAGAACATAGAGTCCCTGTTAAACAGCAAAATTCAGGACGAGAAGGACAAAAAAGATTTGGAATATAAGATGCTGCAAAGCCAGATAAACCCTCATTTTATCTACAACACACTCAACTCCATCAAATGGATGGCTGTAACGCAGGGAGCTGACGGAATATCTGAGATGACAACCGCGCTGTCAAGACTCCTGCGAAGCATCTCTAAAGGCACGCGCGACCTCATACCGATACGAGATGAGCTTTCCCTCATAAATGATTATTTTACGATACAACAGTATCGATACGGCGGAACCATTAGCATGGAAGTGAGCGTTGACGACGACGCACTGAACGACTGCCTGATAAACAAGTTCACGCTGCAGCCGCTTGTTGAGAACGCCATCTTTCACGGCATAGAGCCAAAGCAGTCGACCGGTCATATAACAATACATGTGTCACATGAAAATGACCATGATATATGTATAAGTGTCGAGGACGACGGCGTCGGCATGACCGCCGAACAGATTGAGAAGATATTCTCGGAAAACGCCACCGACAAATCACAGTTTTTCAGGGAAATCGGACTTATAAATATCCACAAACGCATAAAATATGAATTTGGCGAACATTACGGGATATTTATAGAAAGTGAACCGGGCTCATACACGAGAATGTCTGTGCGTATCCCGGAACAAAAAAACTGACCATGCAATTATCGGAGGTTTGCATATGTATAAAATATTAATTGTTGACGATGAACCGCTCGTTCAGGTCGGCATAAAATCGATGCTCAACTGTCAGGCTCTCGGACTTGAGATATGCGGCGTGGCTGCAAACGGCGAGGCTGCTCTTGAACTGATAGAAAATACCTCGCCGGACATCGTAATCTGCGACATAAAGATGCCCATAATGTCGGGACTTGAGCTTATAAAGGTCTGCTGTGAACGCTACGGCTTCCACAAACCCGTTTTTATATTTCTCACCAGCTACGAGGAGTTCGCGATGGCTAAGGAAGCCCTCACCTATCAGGCTTCCGACTACCTTATCAAGTTAGAGCTCACCCCTGCTGCGCTCGATGAAGCGATAAAAAGAGCTATTGAGCGCATACCGGCGAAGCCCTATGCTCCGTCTGCGGCATCCAATGTTTCAGATATGGAACAGCTTCACTACAACGAGAAGTTCTACATAAGACTTTTGCAGAATATGTTTGACAGCCCCGAGCAGTTGAAGTTACAGAGCGAATATCTTGGTATACATCTTGATGCTGACGCCTACCAAGGCATCTATATAGAATTTTTTGACCACACGAACAACAATCTGTCGAAGGAGAAACAGCTTTCCCTCTACACGAGCGCATACAATCTGCTGCATGAACTTATAATAAAATATTTTTCCGCGGTGGTCATTCCACTTGATGTGAACCACTGCGCCGTGATCGCCACAATAAGGCAGACGGACGGTAAAAACTCACCTGACACAGCCCATATCATTGAGGCTCTCAGCCAGATGCAGGCATCACTTAGAAAATACTATAACATTGTGATGAAGGCCGGTATCGGCTCCGTCGTGACAAGTCCGCCGAAGCTGTCCGAGTCCTACCAGTATGCGAGACAGGCATACTCCTTCATAGACGATGGGCACTCCTTTCTCTCGATAGATGAGTGTCAGACCATCGATCATAACCACAGAATTTTTAACCTGTCCCTATTCAGACAGCAGCTACAGACCGCCTTTGAGGAGTTCGACGAAGATATTCTCTCGCAGATCATTGACGAACTGACAACAATGTTCAGTGAGTATCCGCAGCGCAATTTTCAAGCGCTTGACGCCGCGTGCAGTATCCTGTACATGGCGATTTCCTCACTTCCGGGCGGTGAGCAGACCGTTGCAGAGATGTTCAGCGACTACCCGGACGGCTACCGCTCGATATACCACATGCAGTCCATGGAGCAGATTACGGCGTGGCTCGACCTCTTTAAAAACAAGCTCTGCGACTATTTCGTAAGCCGCAAGAGCAGCCACACCAACCACACGGTAAACCTCGTAAAGCGCTACATAGCGGAGCATATCTGTGACAAGCTGACATTGAACGATGTCGCCTACAGCTTCAGCATAACTCCAAACTACCTAAGCCAGCTCTTCAAAAAGCATAACGACCTGGGCTTTAATGAGTATGTCACAAGCTGTAAAATAAACGAAGCCAAACGCCTTATGGCTGACGGCTCCATGAAAATATATGAGATATCCGACAAACTCGGGTTCGAAAGCTCCTTCTACTTCAGCAAAGTGTTCAAGAAGAAGGAAGGGATATCGCCGAAGGAGTATATTAACCAGAAGATGGATTGACATAAAAAAATTAAAAATCAGGAGGATTTATTCAAGATGTTTAAGGAAATTGGAGAGTTTTTTTTGAAGGACGGACATGCATTTTCCAAGCTTACTCCATACCCAAAAGGCTGTGAACGCGAGGCCTGGGAGGGGCTTGACACTGAGACACGTTCTGAGCTTATAAAGAGAGGCGAGGCTTTTCTCGGGTTTGACTATCCATATCTTAAAGCCACTGATTTCTGCGAGTTTTCCAGAACGGGCAACAGAGTCCACTACGAGGACAAGCTTTTTATAAAAAGGAAGGCACTTGACGCGCTTGTGCTCGCTGAATGTGCCGAACACTCGGGGCGCTTTATGGATGATATCATAAACGGTATTTTTGCGATATGCGACGAGACCGCCTGGCAGCTTCCCGCACACAATTCCTATGTGCGGAACGCGCCGCAGCTTATCCTTCCTGATACCTCCAACCCGGTTATCGAGCTGTTCTCCTGCGAGGCGGCATCAGTACTCGCCGTCGCACACTATCTTCTTAGAGACGAGCTCGACGCATTCAGCCCTTTCATATGCTCCCGCATCGTCGATGAGGTAAAAAAACGTGTCATAATTCCCTACACCACGAAACATTTCTGGTGGATGGGCAAGGGCAGGGAGGAGATGTGCAACTGGACAATATGGTGCACACAGAATGTCCTCCTGTCCACGTTTTTGCTTCCTTTTTCGGATAATACCAGATGTAAAGTATTCAAAAAATCCTGCGCGAGCACGGATTTCTTCCTCAAGGACTACGGCGACGACGGCTGCTGCGACGAGGGTGCACAGTACTACCGCCATGCAGGGCTGTGCCTTTTCCAGACCCTCGACCTTCTCTGCCGCATAACGGACGGATATTTTAACGCTCTGTGGGACAATGAAAAAATCAAGAACATCGCTCTCTACATATTAAATGTGCATGTGAATGACAAATACTATATCAATTTTGCCGACTGCTCCCCTGTTGCCGGGCGCGCAGGAGTGCGCGAGTACCTTTTCGGAAAGGCATGCGGGCTGAATAACCTGTCCAAATTTGCCGCACTCGACTACAAGCGCAACCCCGACAAATTCCAGCCAGAGGAGAACAACCTCTACTACCGCCTTCAGGAAGTATTTACACGCAGGGATATACTTAGCGTGGACACTGATACGCCTATCTTCCACCCACCCGTTTTTTACTCAAGCGTCGGTCTGTGGATTGCAAGAAACGACAGCTACACCGCAGCAGCCAAGTGTGGCGATAACAACGACAGCCACAACCACAACGACACGGGAAGCATCACACTATACAAAAACGGCAGCCCTCTCCTCGTCGATATCGGCGTCGAGAGCTACACAAAAAAGACCTTCTCCGCACAGCGCTACGAGATATGGACAATGCAGTCGGACTATCACAATCTGCCTACCATAAATGGCAGCATGCAGATGAACGGAGCCGAATACCACGCCACCGAGGTCTCTCACAGCTTCACCGAGGACGGCGGAAAAATCTCGATGGACATTGCCAAGGCTTACCCTTCAGATGCACATATCGAAAAGTATACAAGAAGCGTTGTTCTCTCCGATTTCGGTCTTAAAATTACCGATACCTGGAGCTTCGATGACAGCGAAAACCACTCCGTTATACTCAACTTCATCACATACGATAAGCCGGCCAGGTCAACCGATGCGCCCGATACGCTGCTCATCGGTGAACTCGCAAGCCTGTCACTTCCTTCCGGTTACTTGTCCGGCAACGTGCAGATTGAAGAGCTTGCGATTACCGACCCAAGGCTTATGCAGTGCTGGAAGCACAGCCTGTACCGCATTAGAGTAAGTGTTCCGACGGACAGGAATGAGGTTGAGATTGTTGTCGCGTAGGTTTGTCAAGATGAAGAAAAGATGCTGCATAACAATCACATAATTTTACTTTTTTGAGCATACCATTTTTATTTAATATCAGCATAAACCCAACGCAGAGGATAAGCTGCAGCGCCGAGGACATCGGCGTTGCAAGTCCAATGTGAAACAGTGACGGATTGGGCTGTATGCTCATAAAATTTGTTTTTCACTATAATACCTTACCCTCCCTATATGACTCAAACAAATACGAAGGATTTTCATAATACACACTGCTGTTGTAATCATCGATTTTTGCACTGATAAATGAATTATAGACCTTGATCAAAGCATCAATAACATCAATATTTTCACTCTGCGCCACCTGTTTGATAAGTCGCTTATAAACCTTCCCTATATCCCAATGCGACGGGATTGCATAACCACAATCCCCTACATTGTCAAATGTGCCTTTTTTGATATCACATTCTTCTATAAAATCCTCGCTCACCCTGTCAATATTGTCACAATGATAGACGTCAGCGAGGTCATATATCTTTTCCAATCTTTCCTTACCAAGTTTATTGACTATATCTGAACGGACATTTTTAGTCCTTCTAGCTATATAGTCAATAAGACTGCATAAATAAAATAAATCATTATCTTTACTGTTTTCTCTTCCATTTCCCATCATTGTAACACCTCACAGCCCCTATATTTCAGGCATTTTAACGCTTCTTCAGTGCAGAAAACTATCTGGTGAGTCGGATATTTAAACTTTGCAAGTACCCAGAACTGTTCTCTTGTGATTGTCCCCTCTATATAATCTGATATGTAATTGTAAATCTGGTCGTCTGCCATCGCACCAATTACTACATCATAATTATGTGTTTTTCCACTTCTGCAATCTACGATAAAATCAAGCCACTCCTCCGACATGCCATCAAACTCTTTTACATCTAACTGTGAGTTCAAGCAGACATCATATATTGAAACAATCTTTGTCGTATATCTCCTAGCCCACCTCTGTGCCTGTTCCTTTATTACCGTACAATAAAATCCATTTCCAAAATCTTTTGTATTTCTACCCACACGAACTTCCGGCATTTCCACCGCCTGATATCCTCCATGGTACACCGTCATCAAAGCCATGTCTTTCATGCCTCCTTTCCTACAGCACTAAGCCTGCTAAAACTTTCCCATTCCATCATCAAAATAATACTATAATTATACCCCTTCTCGATTTCAATTTGCAACCGAATAAAATTCCGCAAAATTTATGCTTACATTTTTTTCCCGAATGTGCTATTATATTCCGAGCACAAATAAATATAAATCACACGACACTAAATATCGTTCCTGCTTATGTCTGATGGCGGGAACCTGTTTGGTGTCTTTTTTTGTGCAAAAAACTGACAAAGGAGGCTAATCATGCCAAAAACAAAATTTCAAAATATTATTTTCACATTAATCATGGTTTTCTGTATGGTCTTTTGCATGACCTGCTACACAATCGCCCTGAAAATGGGCGGGCTCACATCGCAGGTATTCCTGCTCGCCATAAAAGAAATGTGGCTTGAATACGTCATCGTGTTCTGCCTTATCTTTTTTGTCATCACAAAAGCAGCGCAGAAGCTTGCGTTCAGAATAGTCACACCCGGCGCTGACAAGCCCATCTTTATATACACAATTAAAGCTGTAAATCATGTTTTGATACACTAATTCCATAATAAAAAGCGTGTGAAAATGAATTTATCATCTTTCACACGCCTGCTTTGAGAAAGCTTTGCTTCTTTAGAATTAGTGTTTACTTGTCAATTCTCTACATTACCTGATTAAACTATTAAAAATATTACACATGCAACCGCAATAATCACTCCAACAGCCATAGCAATTCCATATATTTTTCTCGACTCGGCATCGTCCTTTTCCTTAGAAAAATAATACCCTCCAAATGCCGCTATCAAAATTCCTATTACCAATCCTATAATTTTTACGACCATTTTAATCCTTCTTTCTGAGCGATTTATCGAGAAGAGGCGAAGAGCATTTCGCTCAAACGATTTCCCACCTGCCCTCAAAGCAATTTGTTTTCGCTCAAGAACAGATTACATGTCAATATTTGACGTTATGCAGCTTCAAGTTATCGAATTTTATACTGCGTTACCGCCTGGCTGGCGTCATCACATTATCAGGCGGTAAACCTCTCCGCAGACTCAAAATTATTAACTATCTTACACCCCTGCGCCTCCCCGCCGTTCGTCCGTGAAATTGTCCACCGCCTTCCACGATATCCGATTTTCGCTTCGCAATCACCTGAATATTTATAAAATCCAATAAATGACCCCCCCATAAGTCCCTTACCCGCTCTAAACTCTTACCGGTCACTTCTATACGAATACGTCAGCAGAAATGCCGAATTTACAATCACGAACACCGAGCCGCAGTTATGTACGAGCGCACCAACGATGGGATTTAATATTCCGGTTATGGCAAGGACGGTGGCGACGAAATTAAGCAGCATCGAAAAAGACAGATTGAACTTAATCTTTCTCATCATCTTCTTTGACAGCGCAAACAGATGCGGAAGCTCCTTCACATCGTCGTCCACAAGTGCAATGTCTGCGGCGTCGACAGCGATATCACTTCCCACTCCGCCCATGGCAATTCCGACCATCGCTTTCTTTAGTGCTGGCGCATCGTTCACACCGTCGCCGACCATGCAGACAGGCTCGGACTTGCCCTGATACTCGTCAATATATTTAAGCTTATCCTCCGGCAGACAGTTTGCATGCACGTCCATGATTCCTACCTCACCTGCAATCTGTGCCGCTGCCGCCTCATTGTCACCTGTCAGAAGCACCGGACTGACATCAAGTCCCATAAGCCGCGCTAAATCCTTGTACATTTCCATTAGTAAAGTTTGAAAGTGAAACTTTCAAACAACTTATTGGTGGCAGTACTGCAAGCTATGCTTGCAGTATGCAGGGGTATAAAAATGATTCCTTATCATTAGGATTATGTGCGATGTTTATATCAGAACCATCACAAGCAATAAGTCTGTACTCTTTAAAAAATTTTGTAGTGTTATTATATTTCACTGAAAATTGTTCGAAAAGTGACTGAAAAGCTTCAGCACGAATCTGCGCTCTTCTTTGATTAAATGATGCTGTGCTGGGACAATCTGCAGTATAACCGAAATATTTGTGTAGTTCATTTTTCAAAGACTGGCTCTCCATAGAAATAATAAATTTCAGTACTGTTGCAAAATCCCATTTTTTCTTTCTTGTAAAATTTTTGTTTGGATGAACCGTGAATTATGATGCTTTTAGAGACATGTCATCAATTAAATTCCATAGTATGTTTTTTACCTCTTCCGAAAATCGCATAAGCAAAACCTCCTAAAATGTAATATATTCAAAGGGCTTCGCCGCATTTTTTTGTTAAATTGTCAAGTGTTTTTTCTAAAAAAAATCCTCAAGATAATCCGCACCGGAAATACATTCCACATGGGTAACTACTCTTCCGTTCACATAAACCCACAGCTTATATCCGTTTAGCTCAGTCTTGAACCTGAACGTCTCCGCGTATGCCACAAGCGGAGCAAAACCGAAGTTCATTCTCACCTCACCGCCTGTCGGATTTACGACCATATCCCCATAGCACCGCATCATGTGGTTCTTCTCCAGTCCAAGCGAAAGGGCGATGACGACAATGTCCGTCACCGCCCTTCGCTCAAAGGTTCGCAGCTGATTTATTCAGCGTTTTCTTTCTTCTTTTTGCTGTAAACGGTGATGCCGATCACAGCACCGCCGCTGATAAACAGCAGTGCGATCCAGAGGAGCATATTGCTGTTGTCACCGGTCTGCGAAGAATCCGGATCAGTCGGCTTGCCCGGCTCAGTCGGTGTTCCGGTAGCTGGAATCTCAACTGCCGCCTTCTTGCAGCCGCAAACCTTGCATTCTTCATGCTTGGAGCCATTTTGCGTTGCGGTCGCTTCCTTGTCAACAATCCACTTGAAGTCGTGCGCCGCCTTATCGGCCTTATCTCCGCAAGAGCATTCATGCCAGTGGTTGTCGGCATCGTACTTCCACTCGCTGCCGTAGCTGTGAGTATGCTCACCGCCGCCGGTTGCCGGAATGGTTTCGGTTGCCATCGTATAACCGCAGACGGTGCATTCCTTATGCTTCGTACCGTCGGCGGTAGCCGTTGCCGGAGTATCAATAATCCAGTCGCTTGCGGTGTGTGCTGCAACATCTTTCTTATCGCCGCAGGAGCATTCATGCCAGTGGTTGTCGGCATCGTACTTCCACTCGCTGCCGTAGCTGTGAGTATGCTCACCGCCGCCGGT